>DAIDME010000046.1 GCA_027449125.1 Solirubrobacterales bacterium
GCCGCCAGAGGCGCTCAACGTGACAGGCGCGCCGCCAGAGAGAGCGCATCCTCCAGCGAGGCAAAGCGCAGCTGTGCGCTGAAGCCGTGGGCTCCTGCACGCACCTGCACGTCGGCGCCCAGCGCCGCCCCGAGCGCGTCAGCGATCTGCGCGGCGGCTGCTTCAGCATCGGCTGACGCGGGCGGGCGCTCAGCGGGCTCGGCAGGCAGCGCCTCGCGCGCCACCCCAGTGGCCCTCGCCCGAGATTCGAGCTCCCGCACCGACCAACCCTCGGCGGCCGCCCTGCGGGCCAACGTGCGGCGGACCGAGTTGTCCTGCGCCAGCAACAGCGCGCGGCCGTGGCCTTCGCTCAACTCGCCCGCCTCGATCAGGGCGAGCGGCTCGTCGGGCAGGTCGAGCAGCCGGATGAGGTTGGAGACCGCGACACGGCCACGACCGACACGCAGCCCGACCTGCTCGCGAGTGAGGCCGAGCTCCTCCACCAGGGCGGCACAGGCGCGTGCCTCTTCGACCGGATTGAGGTCCTTCCGGGCCATGTTCTCAATCACGGCAAGCTCGAGACTCGCGGCGTCGTCGTGCTCACGCACCACGGCGGGGATCGCGTCCAACTCCGCTATCTGGGCCGCTCGCCAGCGTCGCTCACCGGCCACCAGTTCGTAGCGCCCGCCGGCCAGCGGGCGGACCAACACGGGCTGGATGACCCCGCGGGCGCGGATCGAGTCCGCGAGCGCCAGCAGCGACTCCTCGTCGAAGCTCCGGCGGGGCTGGTTCGGGTTGGGATCGATCAGCTCGATTGGCAGCTGGCGCAGGTCCTCGCGCTCCACGCTGGGGGCAGCGGCCAGGATGGCCGCCAGGCCGCGGCCCATCGCTCGATTCCGGTCAGCCACGCGCGGCCACCTCCTTGGCCAGCTCGAAGTAGGCCGCCGCTCCGGCTGAGTGGGGGTCGTGATGGATCACGGGCTTGCCGAAGCTGGGAGCCTCTCCGACGCGGACGTTCCGGGGAATCACCGTGTCAAACACCAGGTCCGGGAAGTGGGTGCGTACCTCGTTCTGCACATCCTGGGCCAGCCGCGTGCGCGCGTCGTACATAGTGACCACCATGCCGGATATGGCCAGGCGTGGGTTGAGCTCACGCTGGATGAGCTTCAGCGTGTCGAGCAAGCCCGCAAGGCCCTCCAGTGCGAAATATTCGGCCTGAACCGGCACCAGCACCCGATCCGCCGCGACGAGTGCGTTCACGGTAAGCGGCCCGAGCGACGGAGGACAGTCCAGCAGCGTGAACGCATAGCGGTCACGCACGCCGCGTAGTGCCTCCTTGAGCTTTCGCTCTGAGCCGGGGATGCGTGGCAGCTCGACGTTTGCGCCGGCCAGATCGGGGCTCGCGGGCGCAACCCAAAGGTGCTCGACGGCGGTCTCGACGGCAACGTCCTCGAGACTCGCTTCGCCGCTCAGAAGCTCGTAGACGCTCGGCACCAGCCGCTTGTCCAGCCCGACGCCGACGGTGGCATTCGCCTGCGGGTCAATGTCCAGAAGCAACGTGTCGTAGCCGGCCTCGGCGATGCAGGCCGCGAGGTTGACGGCGGTGGTCGTCTTACCGACGCCGCCTTTCTGATTTGCAATTGCGTAAACGGTTCCCATGTGCCCCAGGGAAGCTAGCGATCGGCAACAGCGAAGGCATCCCCGGAGCCTCACATCTGTCGCTATGTGCGCCCAAACCTGGTAGCCGCGGCCGAGCGCAGCAGCTTCACGATTACGCCAGGGGCCGCTTCACAGCCATGCCCGGACGCCTCGGGAACCCCGCAGGGGTCTCACGGACTTTGGTCATCACGTGCAGATGTCGATGCTTGGCAGCAACGTAGGGATGAACTTGCAGCGGCTGCTCTGCGACCAGGCCGAGGATGTCGCATGCAGCCAGCGCCGCCCGCTCAGCTTCGGGGTCGCGACGTCCGCGCCACGCAACCAGCGTTCCCCCCAGCCGAAGCGGTGGTGCCGCGTACTCGCAGACAACGGCGAGCGGGGCCAGGGCCCGTGCGGTAACGACGTCCATCTCCCCGAGTCCAGCATCCCAGGACTCGACCCGTGTGTGTGCAACTTGGACGTTCGTGAGGTCGAGCGCGGAGACCGTAGAGCTCAGAAAGTCGCACTTCCGCACCGATCCCTCGAGCAGCGTGACATGGGCGGTGGGCAGCGCTACCGCCAGGACTACGCCGGGCAACCCTGCGCCCGCGCCGATGTCGAGCACTCGCTTGGCCGCCCGAACTGCGGGCAGTGTAAGCGCGACCAGCGAGTCGGCGAGGTGGTCGTCTATCACGCGCTGCGGCTCGCGCACCGTGGTCGGCGCACGCGCGTCCTCTGAGAGCACCGTTGCGTAGCGTCTAAGCCTGAGGCCCTGGTCGGCCGTCAACTTGAAGCGGGCCACGAGCGCGTCAACGCCCGAGTAGGCGTCCGGTGCGCTGGAGCTGCCAGCCACGGTCGAAGCTCACGCCTCGCCGGCCAGCTCAGAGCGGGCCCGCTCCCGCGCGATGAAGCCGGCGTAGCGCTCAACCATGGCATTGAAGCGCTCCGCGGCGTGAGCATCCAGAGCAGGCGTGAGCTCCTCCTCGAGCAGCGGCAGGAGATCTACGACGAGCGTGCGTCCCCTGGCCATCCACTGGTAGTAGGACCGCCCACCGTGCGTGTATGGGCCATAGAGGCGCGACCCCGGAAAGCGCTCGAGCAGCCAGCGAAAGAGCGCTTCGTGCCGCGTGTGCATCCGCAGAGTCACCTGGGGCTGCTTGCCATCGCCACCGAACGAGCCCTCGCCGACCAGCAGTCCCACGACTACGCCACGATCGAAGTCGCTGAGCGCCATAGCATCGCCAGTTCTACCGCTGATGCTGTTTCACGGTCAAGAAAAACGTGAAACATGCGGCCGTGGTCGGTCCTCAGCCCGCCACCGGGGCGACGATGAGCCGTCTGGACGGTTCCTCGCCCTCCGAGAAAGTCTCCACGTCACGACGCTCCTTCAGGTGCATGTGGACGACCTTCCGCTCCCCCGCTCCCATCGGTTCGAGCGCGACGGCACGCCCGTCTCGCACAGCCGCGTCCGCCGCCTGGTCCGCCATCGCGCACAAAGCCGTCGTCCGCCGGCCGCGATACCCGCCGGCATCAACCACCACCTCGACGCTCGCGCTCACCCCCTTGAAGGCAACGCGCTGCGCAAGGTGCTGAATCGAGTCCAGCGTCTGGCCATGGTGGCCGATCAGCGCAGCTGCCTCCCCACCCACGTACTCGGCGTGGATCGCGCCGTCCCGTTCCTCGACTCGCACCTCGCACCCCACGCCCGCAGCGTCGGCTATAGCCTGGAGCACAGCCGCTACCACGCGATCCCTCCCTGACAGGTCTGCCGGCCCCGTGGCCACCGCACCTACCGCCTGCGGCCGGAGCGCTTCTTCTTGGCCCGTGCCGATGGCGGCGGGCCCGCCGGCCGGCGGCCCGCCTCCGGAACTCCAGCAGAGCCCTTCTCCGCGGTGCCCACGGCCCCGCGCGGCCCACGCCCGCGGAGCAGCGACCCGAAGCCCGACGCCCCCTCGGCGGCCTGCACATTGCCATTCGCAGGCGATCCAGCAGATGACGAGCCATTGCCCTTTACGTCATCGGCGACGGCGCCCGGAGCCCCCGCGGCCGCCACCGCAGGCATCGGTCCCATGAACGCCTTGATCGTGTACTGCTGGATCATCGTCCAGGCGTTGGTGGTGATCCAGTACACGATCAGCCCCGCGGGAAAGCGGATGATGAAGAGCACGAAGACCAGCGGCAACAGCAACATCATGTTGCGCTGGTTGCGATCCATCCCCGGTGCCGACATCAGCAGCGTCGAGGAGATCTGCGTGCCGACGTAGAGGATCAACAGCACGATCAGCGTGAGGCCCGTGGGAATGCTCGTGATGTCGTGTATGAAGAGGAAGCTCGCGCTGTGGTAGCGATCACCGCACGCGGTCGTCTGGCTCGCCGCAGCCTTCAGCGACACGTGGTGAATCAGCGCGTAGTGGCGCTGATAAGCCGCCTGCACCGGTGGGCAGATGTCCTTGCGGAGGTTCTCGCGCAGCATGTAATAGAGCGAGATGAAGACCGGGAACTGGGCCACGAGCGGCAGGCACGAGCCGAACGGGTTGACGTTGTTCTCCCGGTAGAACTTCATCATCTCCTCTTGCTGACGCTGTTTGTCGTCCTTGTACTTCTGCTGCAGCGCCTTCATCTGGGGCTGCACGTGCTGCAAGCGGCGCATCGAGCCCACCTGCTTGACGGCGAGCGGTACGAGCACGAGCCTCACGCACACAGTCAGCAGAACTATCGACCACCCCCACGACAGCCCGACGCTGTCATGGAAGAACTTGATCACCGCGGCAAAGACGCTGATCAGGGGCCCAAAGATGTTTGCGGTAACGAGCATGATTTCGGGAGGCTCAGCTTTCGCGCCGAGACCGGAACAGGCGCTGATCCTCGACCGGATCGAAACCGCCCTTGCTCCACGGGTTGCACCGTAGAAGCCGCCAGCCTGCTAGCACCAGCCCGCGCAGTATGCCGAACTTCGTAACCGCCTGCACGGCGTACTCCGAGCATGAAGGGTGGTACTTGCATCGCTGCCCGGTCAGCGGTGACACCATTTTCTGGTAAAGCTTGATTGGCAGGACCGTGAGCCGCCTTGCGAGCATCGGCGCCGACCCAGCCGGACCGCTGCTCATGCCGTCCTCCCAGGCGGGGAGGACGCTGGCTGCCGAGCCGTGTCATCGGCGAGAGCGCTCCGGGGGGCCATTTCGCGCGCCGTGTCGCCTCGCGGCGCCGAAACGGGGGCTACCCCTTCAACCTTGCCGATCAGCTCGGCGAGGGCGCCCCGAACACCCTGAAGCCCCTCTCGCTCCGAGAGCTCTCGCGCCGCCGGGCGCGCGATCACCACCACGTCGCTGCCGGCAGGCAGGCGTTCGCTTTCGGCATCAAACGCCTCCCGGACCAAGCGCTTGACGCGGTTGCGTTCAACGGCGCCACCGACCTTGCGCGAAACGGACATGCCCAGGCGCACGCGCTCTTCGACGGCGCGTGGGAACACGTAGAGAACGAACTCCCTACCGCCGTGCGAACGACCGCTGCGCATGACACGGTCAAACTCCGCGCTCCGTGACAGCCGCCCTCGGCGTGGCGAACCGTCGCCCGCCACCTGCCACCTACACCGTAAGCCGCTTGCGGCCCTTGTCACGGCGCCGCTTGAGGACGTCCCGCCCCGCCCTCGTCAGCATGCGTGCGCGAAAACCGTGGGTACGAGCCCGCTTGCGCTTTTTGGGTTGGTAGGTTCTCTTCATCGCTTGTTCCTGGCGCCCATGGGGCGATCGCCGACGCAGTATACGCAAGCTCCAAACCGTCGTGGACGACAGGAGCTCATCCGTCCGCCGCTTGGTGTAGCAGGCAGCCTGAGCTTTTTCCCGCGCTTTGCGCCAACACCGGTCCGCCACGGCCGACATGGGCATCGCACGGAGCTATATTCGCCAACCCCGGGCCAGTATCGGCCGGGTCTCTCGCACAATCACCGTCTCAGCTGTTAGGAGCCGCTTGGAGATGCTCGGGCACCTCCCGCAAAACCCTGCCTGGCAAGAGATTGCCGTTCGTCTGCGCGACTGTCTAGGTGCATCGACCTACGACCTCTGGCTGGACCGAGTGGCGATCGTCAGCTGGGACGGAGAATCGCTCGTCCTGACGACCGCAAACGGGACCGACAGCTGGGTCGCGGCACGCTACGGCAAGGTGATCGAACGCTGCGCACAGGCCGTGCTCGGGGCCGGCACGCGCGTCGTCTTCGCGCACGATGCGGTGGCTCGCGCCCACCGCGCGCTCACCACCACCGGCATCGCGTCAGCCGGAGAGCAGCCCTCGGAGATCAACCCGCGCCACACATTCGATCAGTTCGTGATCGGCGACGGCAACCGTCTCGCGCACGCCGCTGCGCTCTCCGTGGCTGAAACGCCCGGCCAAGCCTATAACCCGCTCTTCCTGCACGCCCCGCCGGGGCTCGGCAAGACACATCTGCTCCACGCCATCGGCAACTACCTGACCGCATACTCGCCCGGCACCAAGGTGCTGTACGCAACCGTCGAGGCGTTCACGAACGGATTCATCGCAGCCCTCCGCGGTGAGGCCCTTGAGCGCTTCAAGGAGATGTATCGCCACGTGGACGTGCTGCTCATCGACGACGTCCAGTTTCTCGCCAGCAAGGTCAAGACCGAGGAGGAGTTCTTCCACACCTTCAACGCTCTCTATGACTCCGGCCGGCAACTGGTCCTCACGGCAGACCGCATTCCCAACCAGCTCACGGGCATCGAACAGCGACTCCGCGAGCGCTTCGCCTCCGGCCTGGTGGCCCAACTGGATCCACCGGATCAGCGCACCCGAGAAGCGATTCTCAGAAAGCGCGCTGCTGTCGACAACGTCAACGTGTCGGATGACGCGGTCTTCAGCCTGATAGCCGAGCGGGTCAGGACCAACGTGCGCGTCTTGGAGGGCGCGCTCATCCGGATCGTCGCACACCACTCGCTCACCGGGAAGCCGATCACCACGAAGCTGGCTGAGGCGATCCTCGAAACCATCCAGCCGCCCGCCCAAGGCGGACACGGCACGGAGGTTGGCGTAGCGCATGCGCAGCCGGCTCAGGCAAAGGCCGAGGCAATCATGAGAGACGTCGCCGACCACTTCCATCTGGCTGTCACCGACATCACGGGTCCGGGCAGGACCGGCGACGTGGCATGGGCCCGTCAGCTGGCCATCTACCTGACTCGTGAGTTCACGAACATGCCCCTGCAGAGCATCGGCAACGCCTTCGGCGGGCGCAAGCACGCCACAGTCCTCCACGCTTGCAAGCGTGTCGGCTCCCGCGTGGCTGTCAACAGCGATGAAGCCGCAGACCTCCACGTCCTCCTCACGAGGCTCTCCGGGAACGATGCTGACCGCATCTCCTGACAGACTGGGCAGCTGCTCGCATAACAACTACCGCGCTAGCTGCGCGAAAACAAGCGCTTATCAACAGCACAACCGCTGCCTATGACTTCTACACAAACTCGAGGGATACAGCCGTGAAGATCACACTCGAGCGAGACGACTTCCTTGCTCAGTTGCAAGCGGCGGTTCGTGTCGCCTCGACACGCTCTGCGATCCAGGCACTGTCCGGAGTTCAGATCTCTGCACACAACGGGCTGTGCGAACTCAGAGCAACCGATGCTGACATGAGCCTCCGCGTGCCGTTGAGCGCTGAGATCGCGCGTGATGGCACCGTTGTGCTGCCCGCTCGGCTGTTGATGGATGTCATCCGCACGCTTCCACAACGATCAGTCGGCCTGGAGCTGCGACCGAATGAAGGTGACGCTGAGGTCCTCTGTGGCAACTCGAGCTTCCACCTGCGAACGCTGCACGCGGATGATTTCCCGACGCTTCCACCGCTTGATTCCGACGCCGCGCTCCGGCTGCCGTTGACGGCGTTCGTAGAGACAGCGCTCAAGGTCTCGGGCTCCGCTTCCCGCGATGAGACCAGGCCGGTGCTGACCGGCATCCTTGTGTCAGCTGCCGGGCGCGAGGTGCGCATGGTCGCAACCGACTCATACCGTCTGAGCGTGAAGACCACGGAACTCCCCGAAACGCTCGCGTCGGCCTTCGAGGTGAACATTCCCGCGCGGGCGTTGCAGGAGCTCGCTCGCCTCGCCGCCCACAGCGAAGCGGAGGATGTCACGGTCAGCGTCCGCCAGAATCAGGTCGTCTTTACGATCGGCTCCACAGTCCTGACCTCGCGTCTGATCGATGGGCAGTTTCCCAACTACCGCCAGCTGCTGCCGGAGACCTTCGAGCACGAGCTCCATCTCGACGGCTCAGAACTGCGTGAGGTTGTGAGGCGCGTGAGTCTCCTGGCCCAGAAGAACGCCCCCCTTCGCCTTAGCTTCGAGGATGGAGAGCTCACCATCTCGGCACAGACCCCAGACATCGGCGAGGCTCGCGAATCGATGCCTGCCCCATTTCAGGGCGAGATGTTCGAGATCGGGTTCAACCCCGAGTTCCTGCGAGAGGGACTGGATGCGGTGGGTGACGCGGAGGTCGTCCTCAAGCTCATCTCGCCCCTTCGTCCCGGGCTGATCGAAGCCGGAGACGGCAGCGGCTTCGTGTATCTGATCATGCCAATCAGGCTCAACGTGTAGGCGAGCGCGCGCGGCCCCATGCGCGTGCTCTCCGTCAGCGTGCGGGACTTCCGTTGCTACGAGGCGGCCGCCGCCCCGCTGGGCGGCGGCTTGACGGTCCTCCACGGACCCAACGGAGCCGGCAAGACGAACCTGCTCGAGGCCATCTACTTCGGTTGCACAGGGCGCTCCTGCCGCACCGTCAACGACCGCGACGTGCTGCGCTTCGGACAGCGGGCGGCGCGGGTCGTGATCGCAGCCGAGGATGAACTCGGATCACATGAAATGGCGGTCGGCTTCACGCCCGGTGAGCCAAAGCGCATGACCTATGACGGCGCTTCCGTCGAGCGGCTGCTCGACCTGACCACGCGACCACTGGTGAGTGTCTTCCTGCCCGAGCGTCTCGACCTGATCAGGGGGGCTCCCGGCCTCCGCCGCGCGCATCTGGATCAATACGTCGCCGCGCTCTGGCCCGCCCGCGCCGCCAACCGGCGTGGATATGCCCAGGCTCTAGCCCAGCGCAACGCCCTGCTGGTGCGCGTGAGCCAGGGCGCCACACGCGCGTCCCTGGCCGCTTGGGATCAGGAGCTGGCGGCCGCGGCGATCGCCCTGATGGCAGACCGCGAACGTGCGGTGGCCGCTCTGGCCCCAGTCTTCAGCGACGTCGCCGGAGCCATCGGCCTCGACGGTAACCCCCAGATCGTCTACCGCCCGCGCTCCCACGCCACGACCGCTGAGCAGTTCTTGGCGGAGCTGCGAGAACGGCTGCAGAGCGAGCTGGAGCGAGGCTTCACCGACCACGGGCCGCACCGTGATGACCTCGTGCTGGTTCACGCCGGCCGTCAGTTGCGCACCTATGGCTCCCAGGGACAGCAGCGGCTTGGACTGCTGGCCCTCCTGCTCGCAGAGCGGCGGGTGATCGCCCAGTACCGTGATGCGCCGCCGCTGATCCTGCTCGACGACGTCATGAGTGAGCTCGATCGCGACCGGCGCCGCGCGCTGGTGGAGCTCCTCGGCCGCGACGGTGGGCAGGCTGTGATCACAACCACCGACCGCGAGCACGTGCCTCCGTGTGAGGGCGTGGAGATGGCAACGGTCGCGGTGGCGGCCGGCACCGTGCTCAACGCGCCGGCGAAGATCGGTGCTCCGCGATGACCCTCCGTCGCCGCTCTCCGCGCCCGCTCGCGCAGGCGCTTGTCGCAGCCCGCGCGGGCTGGGAGCCGCGCAGCGAGCTGGGTCGGGCGCAGACGGCCTGGGAGGATCTCTCTCACGCCTGGAGCGAGGTGCTCGGTGAACAGGGGCCCTACATGCTCGAACGCACGGCACTGGTCTCCATCCGCGCCGGCCTGCTCACGGTGAGCTGCAGCGAGGCTGTGGTGGCAGACGCGCTGGCGCTCGAATCGGAGGGTGTCATCGAGCGCCTGAACGAGCGTTTGGGGGACGCTTGCGTGAAGCGCCTGCGATGCCTCGTGGAAAGCTCTCCAAAAGGCCACCGTTTACGCTCAAATGCAGGGAAAACACCTAATGTCTGAGGCCCCGTCGCAAACGTGTCTCTGCTACTATCGTGACAAAGAAGACTTGACGCCCCGGCACGCGATCAGGGTTTGCGGCGCCGGGGCTTCGCAATGTAAAGCGAGGATCCGTTGACAGACGGAGACAGCGTCCAGAACTCGGCCGAGGTGCAGAGCTACGACGCCGAGAACATCCAGGTGCTAGAGGGGCTCGAGGCGGTTCGTAAGCGTCCCGGCATGTACATCGGCTCCACCGGCGAACGGGGCCTTCACCACCTGGTCTACGAGGTTGTCGACAACTCTGTTGACGAGGCTCTCGCCGGGCGCAATGACCGGGTAGAGGTCGTGATCCACCCTGACAACTCGGTCACCGTCACCGACGCCGGCGCCGGCATCCCGGTGGCGACCATGGAGAAGGAGGGCCGCTCCGCGCTTGAGGTGGTGCTGACGGTTCTGCACGCAGGCGGGAAGTTCGGCGAGGGCGGTGGCTACAAGGTCTCCGGTGGACTTCACGGCGTGGGCGTCTCGGTCGTCAACGCGCTCTCGGAGCGTCTCGAGGCAGAGGTCCGACGCGACGGCTACGTCTGGACCCAGAGCTACGAGCGTGGTACGCCCACGGGGCCCATCAAGCGGGGAGAGCCAACCAGCGAGCACGGCACGCGCATCACGTTCCTGCCCGACGCAGACATCTTCGAGTCGCTCGAGTTCAACTTCAAGACGCTCGAGGAGCGGCTTCGCGAGACGGCGTTCCTGACGCGCGACCTGCGTATCTCCCTGGTCGACGAGCGCGGCGAAGGCGCGCGCGTCGGCTTCCACTATGAGGGCGGCATCACCGACTTCGTGGCGTATCTCAACGAGAACAAGGAGCCGATCCACGGCAAGGTCATCTCGTTCGAGGGTGAGTCGGGGGAGGGATCGGTCGAGGTGGCGATGCAGTGGAACGCCTCTTACCAGGAGTCCGTCTTCTCGTTCGCGAACAACATCAACACGCACGAGGGCGGCTCTCACCTGAGCGGCTTCCGCGCCGCCCTTACGGGCGTCGTCAACAAGTACGCCCGCGACATCGGCGAGCTCAAGGAGAAGGACGACAACCTCTCGGGCGAGGACGTGCGCGAGGGGCTCACGGCCGTCATCTCCGCCAAGCTCGCGGAGCCCCAGTTCGAGGGCCAGACCAAGACCAAGCTCGGCAACCCCGGTATGGCCGGCTTCGTGCAGTCGATCGTCAACGCGCGCCTGGCCGAGTGGCTCGAGGAGAACCCCCAGGACGCGCGGCGGGTGATCCGCAAGGCAGTGTCCGCCGCGCAGGCGCGCGCGGCGGCACGCAAGGCGCGCGACCTCACGCGCCGCAAGTCCGTGCTGGGCAACTCGACCCTGCCCGGCAAGCTGGCGGACTGCTCGGTCAAGGATCCGAGCCTGGCCGAGATCTTCATCGTTGAGGGCGACTCGGCCGGAGGCTCGGCGGTGGACGCGCGCGACCGGAACACTCAGGCCATCCTGCCACTGCGCGGCAAGATCCTGAACGTGGAGAAGAGCCGCATCGACAAGGTCCTCTCCAACACCGAGATCCAGGCGTTGATCACCGCGATCGGCACGGGCGTGCGCGACGAGTTCGACATCGAGCGGGCGCGCTACCACAAGATCGTGCTGCTGACCGACGCCGACGTGGACGGGGCCCACATCCGTACGCTGGCGCTCACGCTGCTCTTCAGGGAGATGCAGCCCTTGGTCGAGGCCGGCTACGTGTACATCGCCAAGCCACCGCTCTACCGGCTGACCCGCGGACAGAAGCACCGCTACATCGAGCGGGACTCCGAGCTGGAGGAGATCCTGCTCGGCGACAAGTTCGAGAAGATCGAGGTCACCAACCACGCAGGCGACCAGTTCAAGTTGACGGACTCGCGCTGGCAGCGGCTGACGCGGCTGCTGCGCCACTACCAGGGCTGGGCCTCGGCGCTGCGTACCGCCCACGGTCACGGGGTCGTCACATTCATGCAGCAGGCGCGCCTGCTCGAGGGCGGCGTCACCAGCGTCGATCAGCTGCGCTCGCACCTGCAGGCGCAGGCGACCGCCAACGGCCACGCCTACACGACCGAGCTGCTGTCGGAGGATCCGCTCGAACTCGTCGTGCGCACCGTCGAGGTCAAGACCGGGCATGCGACCACCCACCGTGTCCGCCGCGCGGCGCTTGACGCGAACGAGTACGGACGACTGGCGAGCGTTCATCGCGATCTCGCGGCGCTCGCCGGCGAGCCCCCGTTCCAGATCGCGCTCGGGGACCGCTCGGTCGAGGCGCGCTCCTACGAGGAGCTGCGCGACGGCATCCTCGAGGTGGCGCAGCGTGGCGTCGAGTTCTACCGCTTCAAGGGCCTGGGGGAGATGGATCCAGACGAGTTGCGCGAGACCACGATGGATCCGGCGACACGCACGCTGGTGCGAGTCACGATGGAGGACGCGAGCGCGGCGGACCGCGTCTTCTCGATGCTGATGGGCGACCAGGTCGAGCCGCGGCGACAGTTCATCGAAGAGAACGCCCGCCTGGTCAGCAACCTGGACGTCTAGCCCCGGGGCTTGAAAGGAAACAACCGAGATGGCCACGATCGACACTCTTGGCGGCGGCAACATCGAGCCCCGTGGGCTCGAGGAGGAGATGCGCTCCGCCTACCTCGACTACGCCATGTCGGTGATCGTGGGGCGGGCCCTGCCGGATGTCCGCGACGGCCTCAAGCCCGTCCATCGCCGCGTGCTGCACGTGATGAACGAGATGAACCTGCGGCCCGATCGCAAGCACGTGAAGTGCGCGCAGATCGTCGGCGAGGTGATGGGCAAGTACCACCCGCACGGTGACAGCGCGATCTACGACACCCTCGTACGGCTCGCGCAGGACTTCTCCATGCGCTACACGCTGGTGGACGGCCATGGCAACTTCGGCAACGTCGACGGCTGGCCCGCGGCCGCGATGCGCTACACGGAGGCGCGCCTGGACCATCTAGCCACCGAGATGCTGCGGGACATCGACCAGGACACGGTCGACTTCGCGCCCACCTACGACGGCGGCACGCGCGAGCCGCTGGTGCTTCCGGCTCGCTTCCCCAACCTGCTGGTCAACGGCTCCTCCGGGATCGCGGTCGGCATGGCGACCAACATCCCGCCGCACAACCTGCGCGAGGTGGTGGCGGCCACGATCGCCTACATCGACGACCCCGCGATCGATGTCGAGGGGCTGATGAAGCACATCCACGGCCCGGACTTCCCCACCGCGGGCACGATCCTCGGCCGTGAGGGCATCCGCGACGCCTACGCCACCGGCCGTGGCCGGGTGCGCATGCAGGGCAAGGCCCACATCGAGCCGATCGGCCAGGGCAAGGAGGCGATCATCGTCACCGAGCTGCCCTACCAGGTGCGCAAGGGCGGTGACGGCGGCCTGATCGAGAAGATCGCGTCGCTGGTCGACGACAAGAAGATCACCGAGATCACCGACGTACGCGACGAGTCCGACCGCCGCGGCATGCGCATCGTGATCGAGCTCAAGCGCGAGGCGATCCCCAAGGTGGTGCTCAACAAGCTCTACAAGCACACGCCGCTGCAGGCGACCTTCGGCGTCAACGTCGTGGCGCTCGTTGACAACGTGCCGCGCACGCTGTCACTGCGCGAGGTGCTGGGCCACTACGTCGACCACCAGCGCGAGGTCGTCGTGCGCCGCACCAAGTACGAGCTGCGCCGGGCCGAGGAGCGCGCCCACATCCTCGAGGGATTGCTGATCGCCCAGGACAACCTGGACGAGGTGATCGCCCTGATCCGCGGCTCGCGCGACCCCGAGCAGGCCCGCATCGGCCTGGTCGAGCGCTTTGCGCTCACGGTCGTGCAGGCCGAGGCGATCCTGCAGCTGACGCTGCGGCGGCTGACCGCGCTCGAGGCCGACAAGATCCGCGCCGAGCACGCCGATCTGATCGAGCGGATCGCCGAACTGCGCGCGATCCTCGGCGACGAGTCCAGGGTCTACGCGCTGATCAAGGAGGAGCTGCGCGAGATCTCCGACCGCTACGGCGACGAGCGTCGCACCGAGATCACCTTCGCCGAGGGCGAGATCGACATCGAGGACCTGATCGCGGACCAGCAGATGGTGATCTCGATCACGCACTCGGGCTACATCAAGTCGCTGCCGCTCTCGACCTACCGCCAGCAGCGCCGTGGCGGCGTCGGCATAACCGGGATGGACACCAAGGACGACGACTGGATCGAGCACCTGTTCGTCACCTCGACCCACGACTACCTCCTGTTCTTCACCAACCGCGGCAAGGTCTATCGCCTGAAGGTCTATGACCTGCCCGAGCAGTCGCGCACCGCCCGCGGGCGCGCGCTCGTCAACCTGCTGCCGCTGCGCGAGGGCGAGAAGGTGCAGTCGGTGCTCAACACCCGGGACTTCAGCGAGGGCCGCTACCTGGTGTTCGCGACCCGCAACGGGATGATCAAGAAGACCGAGTTCATGGCCTACAACACGCCCATCAAGGCCGATGGGATCATCGCCATCAACATCCGTGACGACGACGAGCTGATCGCGGTGCGCAAGACCAGCGGCGACGACGACATCATCATGGTCTCGCGTTCCGGCCAGGCGGCGCGCTTCAGCGAGGAGAAGGTCCGCGCCATGGGCCGCGACACCTCGGGGGTGCGCGGGATGAATGTCGGCCAGGCCGGCAACGCGGTCCTCGCGATGGACGTGGCCCGCGACGACCAGGAGCTGCTGGTCGTGACGGAGAACGGCTACGGCAAGCGCACCGCCATCTCCGAGTACCCGGCCAAGGGCCGCGACACGATGGGTGTGCGGACGATCCAGCTGACAGAGAACAAGGGCGCGCTCGCCGGCGCCCTGGTCGTAAGAGAGCACCAGGAGCTCGTCTTCATCTCCCAGGGTGGGATGGTCCAGCGCACCTCGGTGCGCGGCATCAGCCGCTACGGCCGCGCCTCACAGGGTGTGCGGGTGATGAACATCCGCGACGACGACCAGGTGAGTGCGGTGGCGCTGGTGGTCGAGAGCGAGTCGGGCGATGAGGCCTCCACGGACGACGGAGCCGGCGCGGGCGCCTCGCCTGCAGCGCCCTTCGAGCCGGAGGGTCCCGCCGGCACGGACCCACGCCTGGATGCTCCGACCGACCCACCAGCGCCCGGATCCTCTGACCAGGCCTGAGCTGGCGCCGCACGGCGTCAGCGACGCTCGACCGGGAGCGTCGGGCCGCGGCCGGCGCCGCGCACACGAAGCTGAGGGGCGCCGTCGTCAGACGGCGCCCCTCATAACTGCCTGGCTGGCATCGCTGCTGCTGGCACGAACATCGCCGAAGGGACCAGGTCGGCACCAGCGCAGTGGTGTCACGGTGGGACTCCGCCAAAGGGCGGTCAGCCATCCGACCTAGCGGCCGGACACCTCCAGGGTCCCGCAAGTACTGTCAGACAGGTGGACCACCTCCTTTCTCTGGTGATCCACACGATACACATCCGCGCGGCATCTTTCGCCGGCGCGCCGTTGGGCTCGGCTCGCCGGTCGCGTGGTCGCGCGGCTGGTAGCGTCCCCGCGCCCCCAAACCGTGCCCGCGCCCTCGACCTTTGGGGGTTTGGGGCGCTCTGGGCGCCCCAAACCCCCAAAGGTGGGTGCCATCTCTGAGCATTGGTGGTCCGAGGATGTGTCCCGCTGATGCCGGGATCGGCCCGGGTGCTTCAGACCGAGCGCCGCAGCGCCGCGCGCCGCACTCAGGCTGCGAGTGCTCCGGCACCGAGGTACTGGCGCCAGGTGGCGGGGATCGTCGGGCTGGCGACCTGCACGAACACCTCCGGGCTCGGCGTACGGGGCACCCGCGCGAGCGTCATCCCCACCTGGCGGGGCAGCGAGTCGCCTTTGCGGCGGTTGCACGGGGCGCAGGCGGCGACGATGTTCTCCCAGGTCGAGCCGCCGCCCTTCGAGCGCGGCACCACGTGATCCACGGTCAGCTGCGTCCGGGAGCCGCAGTATTGGCAGGTCCAGCCGTCACGCGCGAACACGGCGCGGCGCGTGATCTTGCGCCGGCGCGGATCACGCGGGATCTTCACGTAGCTCACGAGCCGGATCACCGCCGGCCGAGTGACCGTCGCGGCCGCCGAGTGCAGCAGCCTGCCGGTCTCCTCCACGACCTCCGCCTTCTGCTTGAGCAGCAGCACAACCGCGCGCCGCACCGTGCAGACGTGGATCGGCTCGTAGGTCGCATTCAAGACGAGCACCCGGCCACCATCAGGTCCGCGTCGCTGGTGCTCAGCGAGCGACGCGGACCGGGCTTCGTCGGGTATTGGCGACTCGATCACTCGCTGCGTTAGTCTACCGGCTGCACGGATGGCTCAGTCGCGGCACACGCCCGTCTGCCGCCTCCCGCCCGCGTGGTGGGCGCCTGTCAGCGCGCGCCGACGGATTCAAGCTTCACGGCGCGGCGGCCGATTGTGCAAAGAGGAAGGATCTGCACACTGAGTGCGAGGAAGGAGGTTGTCGCCGCATGGCTGGCAGCCGGGCCAGGGAGCAACACGGTTCCGCATACGTTACTGACGCCGGGCACGGAGCCACGGGCGCTGAGCTCGCGGCGATCGGCGCACGCCTGCACGAGCGCTGCGGCGAGGTGAAACGGCGCACCGAGACGCTGCACAAGATGGGCTCGCTGCAGCTCCCGGCGGCTCCACACGCGAGCATCCAACGGGTGATCGAGGTGGCGACAGACGCGGTGGCGCAGTGGCTCTCGGGGCAGGGCGAGGCAGCTGGTAGGCAGACCGGCCAGGAGGCCGCGACGATCTTCGGCCAGCTCGCGATCCAGCGCGAGGTGCCGCTGTACGAGATCACCAAGCGCACGCTGCGCTGGCGGGACGCGACCAGCACGGTGCTCGAGGAGATCGCCGACGAGCTCGGCTCGAGCCGCGAGGCCCGACGAGCGGTCCAGCGCATGCTTCGCCGTTCGGCCGACGTGACGCTCGTGCGGCTCTGCGAGGCGTTCGAACGGGAGCGCGGCCTGGTGGACGACGAGCTCGCGCGACGCCAGCAGGAGCTCGTCTTCATGGCCACCCACGACGCCCTCACCGGCCTGCCGAACCGCACGCTCATCCTCGATCGGGCCGAGCAGCTGGTCGCCCGCGGCCGCCGCGAGCGCCAGCTGTGCGCAGCGCTGTTCATCGACCTGGACGGGTTCAAGGCGGTCAACGACGGGTTGGGTCACCAGGCCGGAGACGACCTGTTGCGCTCGGTCGCGGCACGGCTCGAGTCCACCATCCGTGAGGCGGATACGCTCGGCCGCCTCGGCGGCGACGAGTTCGTGATCCTGGCCGAAGGCGCGACGCTCGCGGCCGGCCCGGAGCTGGTCGCCGAGCGGCTGCTGGACGCGCTGCGCCAGCCGTTCGAGATCGCCGCCGCCCCCAACGGCCGCGTGACCGTGACCGCGAGCATCGGCATCGCGATCGCCGCGGACCACAGCGCGCAGGACCTGCTGCGTGACGCAGACATCGCCATGTACCGCGCAAAGCTGACGGGCCGCAACCGGTACACGGTGTTCGAGAGCGGCATGCAGGACGCGGCCTCGACGCGGGTCGAGTTCGAGATGCAGCTGCGCGACGCCGTCGCCCGGCGGGAGCTGCACCTCGTCTACCAGCCGCTCTTCTCGCTGGACCGCCTCACGCCGATCAGGGTGGAGGCGCTGCTGCGCTGGGAGCGCCCCGGCCAGCGGCCGGTCAGCCCCGAGCTGTTCGTGCCGCTGCTGGAGGAGTCGGGCCTGATCGCGGACGTGGGCCGCTGGGTGCTGGCAGAGGCCTGCGGCTGCGCCGCCGAGTGGGCCCGCAACGGCTTCCAGATCGGCGTGGCCGTGAACGTGTCCGCCGTGCAACTCGAGCGGGACGAGATCGTGAGCGACGTGGCCGACGCGATCGAGCAGAGCGGGATCGACCCGGCGATGCTGACGATCGAGATCACCGAGACCGCGCTCATGCGCGACGCCGAGCAGACGGCTGAGCGCCTGCGCGAGATCAAGGCGCTCGGCGTGCGGCTGTCGATCGATGACTTCGGGACCGGTTACTCGTCGCTCGCCTACCTCCAGCGCTTTCCCGTCGACGAGCTGAAGATCGACCGTTCGTTCATCTCGCGGCTCGACGGATCCAGCCAGCGCGATGCCCTGATCCGCACCTTCGTCGAGCTCGGACGGGCGCTCGAGATCGAGACGATCGCCGAGGGGATCGAGGACGAGGCGGCGCTCGAGCTGCTGCGGACCGAGCGTTGCGACCTGGGGCAGGGCTACCTGTTCGCGCGGCCGATGACAGCCGACCGCTGCCGGGCGTTTCTGGCTGAGACCGGCGCGCTCAGGCCGACGGGAACGAGCCGAGCGTCCGCAGGACGTTGACGCGTCCGCGCAGCCCGGCGAGCGCGTCGGCCACCATCGCGTCGGTGTCACGGCCATCCAGGTCGGCAAAGAACATGTACTGGCCAAGTCCGGCGCGCAGCGGCCGCGACTCGATCCGCGTCAGGTTGACGCCCCGGAAGGCCAGTTCGGAGAGGCAGCTCACCAGCCAGCCGGGTGAGTCGGTTCCGGCCCCCCAGAAGACGATCGCGGTCTTCCAGGCGGCGTCGGCCCTCACCGCAGCGCCAGGGACCCCGGCCGCTGTCCCGGCGGGCGCCAGCCAGACGAAGCGCGTCTGGTTGCCGGACACGTCCTCGATCCCGGTCGCGAGCAGCGCACAGCCGTAGAGCTCGGCCGCGAGGCTGGTGCCGATCGCGGCCCAGCGGTGGCGGATCCGCTCGGTGACCAGGCGGACCGCCTCCGCCGTGGAGCTCGCGGTCATCACCCTCGCCTGCGGCAGCCGCGTGCGGATGAAGCTCCGGCACTGAGCGGTGGCCTGGGGATGCGAGATCACGACCTCGATCTGGTCGAGCTCGAGCGGCTGCTGGGCGATCAGGCACTGTTCGATGCCGAGCACGGACTCGCCGACGATGCGCACCCCTTCAGCGTCGAAGACGAGGGCGTCCAGGGTGACGTTGACCGAGCCTTCGAGCGAGTTCTCGATCGGCACCACGGCGCGGTCGGCGGTCCCGTCGGTGAGCGCGAGCACGGTGTCGTGGATGGTCTCGCGCGCCTCCAGCTGGAAGCCGGCGCAGGCGGGCGCACTCAACGCCGCAGCCTGGGTGAAGGTACCCTCGGGGCCAAGGTAGGCGACGCGCAGCGGCAACTAGCTCGTCGCGGCGCCCTGGCGCCCGTTGTGCGCGGCACCGCTGCCGGCGAGCGCGATCCGCACCGCCTCGCTCTCTTCGGGTGAGAGCTCGAGCTCCGGCTGGCCGTTGCGTATCTGCTTGGTGTAGAGCCGGGCCGTGTCGCGGTGGTGAATCGAGGAGAAGACGATGCCCGACTGCGTCGCATCCAGCAGCGCGATCGAGGTCGACTGGCGCCCCGACATCTCGCCGTAGGCGTCGTAGCGGATCAGCGCTCGGTGCGCGAGGGTACCCTCGAGACGGAGCTCCGCCTGGTCCATGCGGTAGTCCAGGCGTGTGCCGAAGTCCTCCACGTATTGTGCCAGCGACTCAAACGCCGCCTGCAGTTGTGCGGCGTGCGCCACGAGGTCGCGCGAGCCGTCGCCGAGCACCGCCCGCTGCGCGGCCCGCAGGCGACGCAGGGAGAGCGTCAGCCCGATCGCCCAGGCGACAGACACCAGCGCCACGGCGGCTGCGGCGAGCGCGACGATGCCGGTGGTGGTGTTGAGGCTGCCCACGCATCTCAATATATGACCCCGACCACCGGACGAACGCTGAGCGTCAGCGCGGGTGGCGGCCAGCGGGCCGCCACCCGTCAGTTGAACGTGACCGAGTAGGTGATCGCGTCGCTCGTGACGCTGGCCTGGTGCGGCACGCGGCTGATGCGCGCGGTCACGAAGTATGTGCCGGGCTTCGGCAGCGATGACAGCAGCACGGTGCAGTTCGTCGCGCGGCTCGGGGTCGTCACCGGGATCCGTGCGCTGCCGCTCACGGCTGTGCCGCTGATCCGCACCGAGCAGCCGACGTCGTACTCGTCGTAGTTGCCTGTGTTGGTCACGTTCAGCACCCAGCGACGGGCCTTGCCGGCCGGGATGGTGTTGCTCACGCCGGCCACCAGCTGGATGCCGTCCACGGTCACGTAGTTGAGCGCGTCGCCGTGCAGGCCGGGCTGGTTGTTGTCGGCGTTGGCGGCGCTCGTCGAGAGGTCGGCGCCGATCTTGGTCGCGATCCAGGTGCTCTCGAGCCAGCCGAGGTCCGGCACCACCTGCCCGGGGTTGATCTGCTGCGCGCCGCTGCCGGTCCCGACCGTGATCCCGTCCGCGTGCAGCGCTGAGGCGATCGCCCGGGTCACGAACTCCTTGTAGAGCACGTCGGAGCTGTAGAGCTCGGAGGTGCCGACGGAGATGTCGTAGACCGCGTCCTGGCTGGTGCTGACGTTCGCCGCCTGCTGGGCGTGCGCGGCGATGGTGTGAATGCCGGCGACCCGCAGCTGCATCACCTGTGCGAGCGAGGCCTGCGCATCCGCCATCCCGCTCGGCACGCCCAGCTGCTGCGCCTGGCGCAGCTGCGCGCGCGCCTGCGCCACCTCGGGGGCGAGGTTCAGGGTGGCCAGGTTGCCGCCGGTCAGACCCTGGAACACACGCCCGCCGGTCGCGTCAGAGGCGTTGATCAGGTTGTAGACGCTGGCGTTGTAGTTCTTCAGGGCGCTGGTCGTCTGGCTGCTGTCGCAACTGTGGATCAGCAGCGCCATCGCCAAGACGACGACCACGACGACCACGCTGGCCACCAGCCGCCGGGTCTGGACCTCACGACGGTGGTGGCTGCCCGCGGGCGGCCGACCTCCGCGACCGCGCCGGGCCGGCCCGCGGGGCGGCCGGCCGGGTCCTCGCCGCCGGCCCGCCGAGGCGCGCGCCGACGGGCGACCGCGCGCGCGTGCTGGTGGGCCGCTGGGATCCGGCTGCGGCTCGTCGGCCTCGTCGAAGAACGACACTTCCTCCCTGCTCCTTTGCGAGATCTCTAAGCGGCCATCAGTAATAGCGAGTAACGCCACCTACAGACAAGTACGCAAGCACCCGTGCAGGCTGCGGTCCACGGCCGCTTGAGGGCAGGGATGCCGGCAGGGGTCGCGAACATCATCTTCACGTGAGCGCGAGCCGGCTTCCCACCGAGCACCTGGGCGAGGCTGCGCAAGCCGCGAGCGCGAGCGGGCGCGGCGCGCTGCTGATGGGCCGCTACCGCCTCGTGCGCCGCCTCGGAAAGGGCGCCTTCGGAACGGTGTGGTCTGCTCGCGACGAGCGGCTCGACCGTGAGGTCGCGGTCAAGGTGCTCGATCGTGAGCACGTCGTCCACGCGCGCTTCGAGCGCGAAGCGCGTGCCGCCGCACGCCTGCAGCATCCCGCGATCGTGACTCTCTACGAGGCGACCGTGGACGATGACGGCGCCTACCTGGTCTCGGAGCTGGTGCGGGGACGAACGCTCGACCGGCTGCTCGAACAGGGCATGCTGTCGGATCGCGAGATCCTTGAGATCGGCGCGGCGCTGTGTGAGGCGCTCGACCATGCACATGCGCAGGGGGTGGTGCACCGCGATGTCAAGCCATCGAACGTCCTGGTGCCGTCGCGGCAGGCACGCGGCGCGGGGCTCGACCGGGGACTCGGCGAGAGCGCCAAGCTGACCGACTTCGGCGTGGCCCACGTCGTCGGTGCGACCGCGCTGACTCGCACCGGGGACATCGTCGGCACGCGCGCCTACATGGCGCCAGAGCAGGCTTCGGGCGGCGAGGCGACGGCCGCGGCCGACCTCTACTCGCTCGCGCTCGTCCTATACGAGGCGCTGTCCGGGGTGAACCCGCAGGCGGGCATGGGCACGGGCCGGCGTCGCGGCGGCGGGACGCTGCCGCCGCTGCGCCGGCAGCGGCGCGACGTGCCTCGCCGGCTGGGCGCGGCGATCGACACGGCCCTGCGGCCGCAGCCCGCGCAGCGCGGCGGCTTGCCCGCGCTGCGGGCCGCGCTGCTGCACTCGCTGGACCAGGTCGACGACACGCCGGGCATCGTTGCGCCCGGGTGGCGTGGCAGCCAGGAGCGGACACTGGCACGCGACACGCCCGGTCCCGAATGGGCGGAGCGCCGCGAGCGCCCGGCGCCGACACTGCGGATGACCGGCGCAAGCGCGGGTGCGGTGGGCGCGCGCGCGGCGGGCGTCATGCGGGTGGCCTGGCTCGGGAGAGCGCTCAACGCCGCGGCCGCGGGCTTGGGTGCGGCGTGGCTGGTGACCCACCTGTGGATGCGACCGCCGCTCGAGCCGGCGCTCGTGGCGGTGGGGGCGGCGCTGGTCGCGCTGGCGGTTCCGCTCGCCGGGGCGGTGCTCGCAGCGGTGGCGCTCGGCGTCGTCGCGCTGGCCGGCGCGGCACCCGCGGTCGTGGCCAAGCTCGGGCGGCGCTGGTGGCAGCGGGCGCTGCTGGGCGCAGCGACGCTCGGCGCGCTGGTCGTGGCCGGGCGGCTGACACACCACGACCTCTACTGGCTGCCGGCGAGGATTCCGCCGAGCGATCCGCGTGCGCTGCTGGCGCTGGCGGCCTGGGCGCTTGCGGCCGCGCTCGCGCCGCTGCTGCGCAGCGGCCGCTTCCCGCTGCTGGACGTGCTGCTGGCCGCCGCGTGGTCGGTGGCGCTGGTGATCGCCGTGCAGGCCAGTGGAGCCGCTCCGCTGGTCGGCGAGCTGCCCGGCGCGCTGCTCGCGGCGGTCATCGTGGGCTGGGGCCCTGCGCTGCAGATCTTCGATGAAACACGCGTCCTGGCGGGTATACATGACGACGTTGCGTAGCATGAGTGGTTGGACACCGGTGATGGTGCCCGGCGAACCAGCCTACGCAAGCGAGAACCATGCCCGTGCTCAGGAGCCTCGAGAACAAGATAGCCGGAGCCATCGAAGGCACGTTCAACCGCGTCTTTCGCTCCGAAGTGCGGCCGCTGGAGATCGCCCGCAAGCTTGCCCGCGAGATGGAGGAGCATCGCTACCCCACGCTCTCGCGTACGTATGTCCCCAACGAGTACCGCGTCTTCCTCTCGCCGCGTGACCGCGAGCGCTTCGCGAGTTACGAAGATGCGCTGATCGACGAGCTGGCCGGGTACCTGCTGGAGCACGCGCGGCGTGAGCGCTTCGCGCTGCTCTCCAGCCCGCTGATCGAGTTCGAGACAGACGAGCGCCTGGGGCTCGGCGAGTTCGGGATCGAGACCGCGGTCGTCGAGCCCGAGGAGCAACCACCGCCGCCGGCCTACGCGGCCTGGCCCGGGGCGGAGTCCGAGCAGGTCGGCCACACGATGGTCTTCAGCGCCTCGCAACGGCACGCGGCGCCGCCCACGCAGGCCCCCGCCATCCGCAGGCAACGCGCGCTCGTGATCTACAACGGCCGGCGGCTGATGGTCGGTCCGCACGGCGCGACCCTCGGCCGCAGCCGGGAGTCTGACATCGTGATCGAGGATCAGAACGTCTCGCGCCGACACGCCGAGCTGAGGCCGCGCGGCGAGGCTTGGGTGGTCAGCGACCTCGGCTCGACCAACGGCACGCGCCTGAACGGCCGACCGGTGCGCGCGGCCGAGCCGCTGGCTCCGGGCGATGAGATCGAGCTCGGCTCTTCGTTTGTCACCTTCGAGCTCGAATGAACTCCGAGACAGCCTGAAGCCCCGATGCTCCAGCCAGTATCCGTCGGACTCAAGCTCGGCTTCCTGATCATCCTCTACCTGTTCCTGATATGGGTGGCGGCCAGCACGCTCTTTGACCTGCGGCGCGGCGTGCGCGGCGTCCGCGGCGGGGGCGGCGGGGGGGGTGGCCGCACGGTGGTGGCCGGTGAGGCCACGAGCATCCACGAGACGGTCGACCCGACGGCACTGCTGGGCGACGGGAACTTCGAGCCGCGGCTCGTCGTCGAGCACGCGACCGGTCACGAGCCCGGGGTCGCATACGATCTGATGGAGCCGGTCACGCTGGGCCGCGGTGACGTCGAGCTGAAGTTGGAGGACCCCTTCGCCTCCACCCGCCACGCGACGATCACCCGCCAGGGACGCACGCTCGTGCTCGCGGACCTGGGGTCGACCAACGGCACCTACCTGAACGGCGAGCCCGTGACCGGACCCCAGCCGCTGCACGACGGAGACCGCATCCGCATCGGCGACTCCGAATTCACGTACTTGCAGTAAACAGCCACCGAGCAGATGCTGATCGCCACCGAGATAGCCGTTCGCACAGACCCCGGTCGCGCGCGGCGCGACAACGAGGACGCAAGCTACGCCCGCAACCCCGTGTTCGTGGTGGCGGACGGCATGGGCGGCGCGCAGGCTGGGGAGGTCGCCTCGCGAATGGTGATCGACGCCTTCCGGGCCGGGCTGCCGGAGGAGGGGACGCCCGAGGAGCGTCTGTCGGTGGTGGTGCAGCGCGCCAACAGCGACATCAATGGACGCTCGCGCAACGAGGCCGCCAATGCCGGGATGGGCACCACGGTCACCGCCGCCTACCTCGACGCAGACGCCGTCTCGCTCGCCCATGTCGGCGACAGCCGCGCCTACCTGCTGCGCGACGGGGAGCTCACGCGGCTGACCGAGGACCACTCGCTGGTCGAGGAGCTGTTGCGTGGCGGGCGGCTGACCGAGGAGGAGGCGGCTGAGCACCCGCAGCGGTCCGTGATCACGCGCGCGGTCGGGATCGAGCCGATCGTCGAGATCGACACCTGGACCTACCCGCTGAAACCCGGGGACGTCGTCCTGCTGTGCAGTGACGGCCTCACCTCGATGATCAGCGAAGCGCAGGTGCAGTCCGAGCTGCTCGCGGCCACGAGCCTCGACGACGCCGCTGTGCGCCTGATCGCCGCGGCCAATGCGGCCGGGGGCCGCGACAACATCACGGTCGTGCTGTTCCGGGTCGGCCTGGTCGCCGCCGCCGAGCCGTCGCTCGACCAGCCGACCACGGTCAACGAGGTCGCGGCGGGTCCCCCGGAGGGCACGATGGCCGCGGCCACCGGGCGCCCGGGCGTGGGCCGCGGCTCCGCAGGCGCCGGCACCGCACGCCCGGTGCCGCGCGCCCGGCTCCAGGGCTTCAGGCCGCACGTGCCGGCGGGTTTCATCCAGACCTCCAGCCGGCCGCGCGAGTTCGGTACGCGCGCCAAGGTCATGGTCGGCCTGATCACGGTCGCGATCGTGCTGGGGCTGATCGGCTCCGCGGGCTACCTCGCGAGCCGGCAGCTGTACTTCCTGGGCACCAACAGCCAGGGGACCGTCGTGATGTACCGCGGCTTCCCCTACACGCTGCCGTTCGGCATCCCGCTGTATGAGACTTACTTCATCTCGGGCACGCCGGCGTCGAGTGTCCCGGCAGACCGGCGCGCGGTGATCTTCAACCACGCCATGCGCGCACAGGCCGGCGCGATCAGCCTGCTCAACGCGGTGGAGCTGGGCAGGATCAGTCGATGAGGGCGCGCAACTGGGAGCTAATCAGCCTGGTGCCGGCGGCGCTGCTGGTGAGCGCCGGCTTCGCGGCGGTCTACATCCAGCGGGCAAACCAGCTGGAGACGGTCTCGTTGATCTACGGCGCGATCTTCCTCGGGCTCTGCCTGGGCGCGCACATCTTCATCCGGATCACGCTGCCGCACGCGGACCCCTTCATCTTCCCGTTGGTGGCGGTGCTGGCCTGCTACGGGCTGGTGATGATCTACCGGATCGACGGCGCCACGGAGGCTCGCGTCCAGGCCCAGTGGTTCGTGCTCGGGCTGCTGCTGTTCGCCGCGACGATCGTCTGGTTCCGGGACTACCGCCGGCTCGAGCACTACCGCTACCTGATCATGACCGGGTCGGTGGTGCTGCTGCTCCTGCCGCGCGTGCCGGGCCTCGGCGTCTACTCGGGCGGCGCCTACCTGGCGATCCACCTGCCAGGGATCACCTTCCAGCCGCCGGAGTTCGCCAAGGTCGGTGTCGTCATCTTCCTCTCCTCCTATCTGCGGGACCACCGCCAGGCGCTCGCGTCCGGCCGTCGGATCCTCGGCTACCGGATCCCGCCGCTCAAGCACCTCGGCCCGCTGCTGGCGCTCTGGGGGGCGGCGATGCTGGCGCTGGTGGTGATCGGCGACATCGGCTCGTCGCTGATGTTCTACGGCGCGCTGCTGGCGATCGTCTACGTGGCCACCGACAGGATCTCATTCGTCTTCTTCGGCGTGGTCGCATTCGGCGTGGGGTCCTGGTTCCTGGCCACGCACATCCCGCACATCGACGCGCGCATACAGGACTGGCTGCACCCGTTCAACCCGACGCTGTACACGGCGCCGCTCGGCTCCTACCAGCTCGCGAACGCGCAGTTCGCAATGGCCGCCGGCGGCCTCTTCGGACAGGGGTTCGGGCAGACGCTGCTCTACATCCCGGGCACGACCAACGCCCTGATCCCGTTCCCTTCGACCGACATGGTCTTCTCGGTGATCACCGGCGACCTCGGCCTGTTCGGCGCGGTGGGGCTGCTGGTCACCTACCTGCTGTTCATCTCACGCGGCTTCAAGGCGGCGATGCTGGCGCGCGACTCGTTCTCCAAGCTGCTCGCGGTGGGGCTCTCGACCGTGATCGCGGTGCAGGTTTTTGTGATCGTCGGCGGGGTCGCGCGCGTGATCCCCTTCACCGGCGTGCCGTTGCCGTTCGTCGCCTACGGCGGCTCGTCGATCCTCGCAAACTTCGTGCTGGTGGCGCTGCTGCTGCTGATCTCGGACCGAGCCCGCCAGCCACAGCCGGCGCCGTGAACGGGACGCGTGGACAGACATGAACCGCTCGATCCTGCGCCTGTTCTCCGTGGTTGTGCTGATGTTCACGCTGCTCGTGGTATGGACCTCGCGCTGGACCGTGTTCAGCGCCAACGCGCTGGACCACAACCGTCTCAACCAGCTCAGCTTCTATGCGTCGCTGAAGATCCAGCGCGGCGAGATCCTCGCTGACAACGGCGCAGTGCTGGCAAAGTCCGTCAAGACGGCGGGCGGCAGCTGGAAGCGCGTCTACCCGCAGGGCTCGCTGTTCGCGCAGGCGGTCGGCTACTACAACCCGCAGGAGACCCAGATCGCCGGCATCGAGCAGTTCCGCAACCGGGCGCTCACCGGGGGCCAGAACCAGCGGAGCAGCCTGTTCGGATCGTTCACCGCCACCCCGGCGGTGGGTGACAGCGTCTACACCACGCTCGACCCCAAGGGGCAGGCGCTGGCGCGCACGCTGCTGGCAGGCAGGGTCGGGTCGGTGGTGGCGATCGTGCCGCAGACGGGCGCCGTGAAGGTCATGTACTCCAACCCGACCTATAACGACAACAACCTGGCCGCGCCCTGCCCGGCCAATGCCGCCCACGTCGGCTGCCAGTTCAACCTAGCCACCCAGGGTGGGATGCCGCCCGGCTCGACCTTCAAGCTGGTGGTCACGGCGGCGGCGCTCAACTCCGGCAAGCTGACCCCGAGCTCGACCTTCGCCGGACCCTCGCCGCTGCTGATCGACGGCACCCCGCTGCACAACGACGCCAACGTCAGCTATCCGGCCGGCACGACGCTGACGACCGCGCTCACCGACTCGATCGACACGATCTACGCCCAGGTCGGGCTGAAGGTGGGCGCACCGACGCTCCAGCAGTACATGAAGCGCTTCGGCTTCTACTCGGTGCCGCCGATGGACTATCCGGCCAGCCAGATGCGCCCCAGCGGCGAGTTCTACAACGGCAGCTTCGTGCCGATCACCAACCCGAACATGGACGTCGGCCGCACCTCGATCGGCCAGGGTGACCTGGAGGTCACGCCGCTGCAGATGGCGATGGTGGTGGCCACGATCGCGAACAACGGCAAGCTGATGGAACCACGGCTCGCCAGCAGGGTAGTAAACAGCGATGGCGAGACCGTCCAGACGATCAGACCGCAGGAGTACGACCAGGTGATGCGCCCGCAGATCGCCCAGGAGGAGACGCAGATGATGCGCCACGTGGTCGAGTCCGGGACCGGCACGCTGGCCAACCTCCCGGGCCTCAACATCGTCGGCAAGACCGGCAGCGCCTCGCTGGGCGCGTGTGTGACCGGGGTGCGCGTCAACAACGTCTGTCCGAACGGCGAGACCTATGACGACGCCTGGTTCGTCGCCTTCTCGCAGAGCGACCCCAAGATCGCCGTCGCGGTCGAGCTATCCGACATCCCCGGCGGCTACGGCGGCACCTACGCTGCACCCATAGCCGCCGAGATGATAAAGACACTGCTAGCGGAAGGCCAATGAGCGAGTTCGACGCCGGGGACATCATCGACGGGCGCTACCGGGTGCTCCACCGGCTCGGGGCCGGCGGCATGGCGGACGTGTACCTGGCACGCGACCAGCAGCTCGACCGCGACGTCGCGTTGAAGCTCCTGCACCGCCGCTTCGCGGAGGATCCCGGCTTCGTCGAGCGCTTCCGCCGCGAAGCGCAGGCGGCGGCCTCGCTGCAGCACCCCAACGTGGTCAGCGTCTTTGACCGCGGGAGCTTCGAGGGCACCTACTACATCGCCATGGAGTACCTGCCAGGCAGGACGCTCAAGCAGCTGATCCGCGAGGACGCCCCACTCGAGGTCGACCGCGCCATAGACATCGCGATCCAGATGCTGAAGGCCGCTCGCTTCGCGCACCGCCGCGGGGTCATCCACCGCGACCTCAAGCCGCACAACGTGATCATCGACGACAACGACCACGTCAAGGTGACCGACTTCGGGATCGCGCGCGCGGGCGCATCCGACATGACGGAGACCGGGTCGATCATGGGCACCGCCCAGTATCTCTCGCCCGAGCAGGCGCAGGGACACTCGGTCAGCGCCCCCAGCGACCTCTACTCGATCGGCATCGTGCTCTACGAGATGCTGACCGGCCGCGTCCCGTTCGACGGCGAATCCCCGGTCTCAATCGCGCTCAAGCACGTCTCGGAGTCGCCCGTGCCGCCCGGCCAGATCAACCCCGAGGTCCCATCGGCGCTCGAGCAGGTGGTGATGTGGGCGCTCAACAAGGACGCCGGCGACCGTCCCACCGACGCCGACCAGTTCATCATGGCGCTCGAGCAGGTGCGCGATTCGCTGGCCACACCAGCGATCGAGCGGACCGCCAGCATGCCGGCGGTGTCGGCACTGCCGGTGCCCAGCGCCCCGGCGAGCGGCTACCCGCACGCGAGCGTGATCCCCGCCGCGGCGGCGGTGGGCGCCTACGGTGGCGCGGCGACCGGGAACCATGCGGGGAGCCGGCTGGACCGCTATGACGACGAGCGCCGGGACGAGCGCCGCCGCCGCCCGCTGTGGCCGTGGCTGCTGGCGCTGCTGGTCGTCGTGCTGCTCGGCGGCGGCGGCGCGGCGGCCTACGTGCTCACCCGCCCCCAGAAGGCGCTCGTCCCCGACGTCGTCGGCCTGCAGCAGGCAAGCGCCCAGGCGACCCTCAGCAACGCGGGCTTCACCGCGAGCGTGGTGCGCGTGACCTCCAACAGGTCCCAGGGCCGGGTGCTCTCCCAGAGCCCGCACGGCAGCGTGCGCGAGCGCGCCGGGTCGACCATCATCCTGAACGTTTCCAACGGTCCCGGCCAGGCGACCGTGCCGGGCGTGGCCACGCTCTCGGAGCAGGCCGCCAAGCAGCAGATCAAGCAGAGCGGCCTGAAGGTCTCGGAGGTCAAGACGGAGGTCTCCGCGACGGTGCCGCAGGGGGAGGCGGTCGGCACCCAGCCCGGTTCCGGCGCGAGCCTCACGAAGGGTGAGAGCGTGGTCCTTTACATGAGCGCCGGACTGGCGATGCCCAACGTCGTGAATGACAACCTCGGCGAGGCGCAGGCGGCGCTCTCGCAGTTCAGCAACGCTCAGAAGACGGTCCAGCAGACGACCACCACCGCCTCACCCGGCACCGTGATTGCACAGTCGCCCGCCGCGGGCCAGCCGCTGACACGCGGCCAGGTGATCACGCTCACGGTCGCCAAGGCGCCCGACACGGTGAGGGTCCCGCGCGTGGTGGGCGACACACCCTCCCAGGCCGTGCAGACGCTGACCGCGGCCGGCCTCATCCCCAGCCAGGTGCGTGCGACGACGCACAACCCGAACATGGTCGGCCTGATCTTCAAGCAGTTCCCGACGTCGACGAGCGTCGTCAAACGGGGCACGGTGGTGACCGTCTCGATCGGCCAGGCGCCGGCCTCCAGCACGACCACGCAGACGGGCACGACTCCCGGCCCGACCACCACCACTTGAGCGCCACCTACCGGATCGCGGTGCTCGGGGGTGGCCGGTCCTCCGAGCACGAGGTCTCATTGCAATCGGCGGCAGCCGTCGCCGCGGGCCTGAGCGAGGCGGGCCACGACGTGCTCTCGGTGGAGGTCACGCGCGACGGCGTCTGGCACGCCGCCGGCCGCGAGATCAGCCTGACCCCTGGGCGCGGCTGGCCGGGGGTGGATCTCGTCTTTCCGGTGCTGCACGGCCCGTTCGGCGAGGACGGCACCGTCCAGGGGCTGCTCGAGCTGCTCGGCGTCCCCTACGTCGGCTCCGGCGTGACCGCGAGCGCCATCTGCATGGACAAGGTCGGCTTCAAGCGCATGATGCAGAGCGCCGGTCTGCCACAGGTCGCCCACCGCGTGGTCAGGGCGGCCGACTGGGCGCTCGAGCGAAGCGCGGTGCTGGACGAGATCGCCGGGCTCGGGCTGCCGGTTTTCACCAAGCCGGCGCGGCTCGGCTCCTCGGTCGGGATCGGCCGCGTGCTGGCCAACGCCGATCTGCCGGCGGCGCTGGAGGAGGCGTTCGCGCACGACGGCACGGCGGTCGTCGAGGCGGCGGCCCGGGGGATCGAGGTCGAATGCGCGGTTCTGGGTAACGACGAGGCGGACGTCTCCGAGCCCGGCGAGATTCTGCTGGCGGCCGGCGAGTCGGGCTGGTACGACTACCACGCAAAGTACACGCCGGGCGCGATGCAGCTGATCGTTCCCGCGCGTATCTCCCCGCCGGCGCGCGCGCGGGTGCGCGAGCTGGCCGGGCGTGCCTTCGCGCTGGCGGGCTGTGCCGGACTGGCCCGCGCCGACTTCTTCGTGAACGGCGACGAGGTCCTGCTCAACGAGCTCAACACGATGCCGGGCTTCACCCAGACGAGCGTCTACGGCAAGCTGTTCGCGGCCTCGGGGATCGGCTACGCGGAGCTGCTCGACCGGCTCGTGGCGCTCGCGTTCGAGCGCCACGAGCGGCGCGCCCGGTACGTCTTCTAGCGCCTGCGGAGCCGGCGCCCGCGGAGCTCTCAGCGGTAGAGGTAGACCTCGTTGACCTCCGCGTACTCCCGGCTCGGCGGCAGGCGCGTGATCCACACCAGGTAGTACCGGAAGCGCCGGCCGCGCGTGTCCAGAGCGAAGCCCTGGAAGCGCTTCACGGTGACCGTGCGCGTCAACCCGGTCCAGCCGCTGGCCGCGAAGCTGTTGGGGTCGGGCGTGCGGTCGGTCGCGTAGATCTTCGCCTGAAAGCCGGGCGTGGCGGTCGCCAGGCGCAGCGTCCGTGCCAGCGACGGCGCCGAGGTGTACACGTAGATGCCGACGCCGGGCTTGCCGAGCGTGCCGTCATAGTAGGTCTGGGTCGGCCAGCCGGTCGTCAGCTTCCCGTCGACCGCCAGGTCGGCGAGGCTGTTGTTCTGGGCCGGGCCGCCGGAGATGCTGTCGGGGTTGTAGGCGTTTGCGCACGTGCGACAGAGCGCGATAGGTGTCGCGGCGGCCCGCTGGCCGCCGCGCCCCGGGCCGCGGTGGCCCGAGAGCACCAGGGCGGCCACGGCGGCCACGGCGAGCGCCAACACCGCTGCCGTGGCTGAGGCTGCTGCCCGTGGTCGCCGTGGACGCCGGGGCGGCGGTGGTTGTGGCGGTTGTGGCGGTTGTGGCAGGCCGCTCGTGGCGGGCGGTGACGGTGCGGTCGTGGCCCCGAGCCCGGGGCCGGCCTGGAGCGCGTGCTCCAGGCCCGCGACCATCGCCTCGGCGCTGGCGTAGCGGCTGGTCAGCTGCTTGGCGGTGGCCCTCGCCACCACCTCCGCCAGGGCGGGCGAGACCTCGGGCCGGAGCGAGCGGACGTCCGGCACCGATTCGCGGACGTGCTTCATCGCCACCGCCACCTGCGAGTCGCCGCGATGCGGCAGCTCCCCGGTCAGCATCTCATAGAGCACGACGCCCAGCGAATACAGGTCCGACTGGCCGTTCACGGGCCTGCCGAGCGCCTGTTCGGGCGACACGTAATCCGTCGTGCCGAGCACCCGTCCGTCCGCCGTCAGGCCCTCCTCCTCGAGCGTGCGGGCGATCCCGAAGTCCGTCACCTTGGCCGTGCCCTCGTGGTCGATCAGCACGTTCTGCGGCTTGACGTCGCGATGGATCACGTGGTGCGCGTGGGCCGCGCCGAGCGCCCGGGCGATCGCGACCGCGTAGGCGGTCGCCTCGGCGACCTCGAGCCGGCCGCGCTGGCGGATGCGCTCCTTGAGCGTCTCGCCCTCGACGCACTCGAGCACGATGTAGGGGCGGCCGTCTTCCTCGTCCGCGTCGATCACCTGCACGACGTTCGGATGGGAGATCCGTGCCACGGCCCGCGCCTCACGGCGAAAGCGCTCGAGCTGCTGGGAGTCGCCGGCGACCTCCCTGTGCATCAGCTTGATCGCCACGAACCGCTCCAGCGTCTCGTCGTAGGCACGGTAGACGGCCGCCATCCCGCCGGAGCCGATGCGCGACTGCAGCCGGTAGCGGGCGCTCAGCGTGGTTCCGAGGAGGCTGCTCATCTGCTGGGCCTATTGTGGAGCACCGCAGCCGATAAGCTGCCCGCTTCCGGCGCTCAGTAACGCGTCAACCGGTCGCTGCCGGCGAGCGCCCCGATACGCATGCCGGGCAGCTCGACGACATCCGCTTCCGCGGTCACCTCGCCGATCACCGCGCTGCCCGGGTGAAAACGCTCGAGGAGCTCGACGGCGCGCGGCGCCTGGTCGGCCGCCACCATGGCCACAAAACCGCACCCCATGTTGAAAACCTCCCACATCTCCGGCGCGCTGACCTCGCCGAGCGTGGCGATCAGCTCGAAGACTGGCGGCGAAGGCAGCGGCGAGCTGATCCTGTAGCCGACCCCTGAGCCGATCCGCCGCAGGTTCAGCAGGCCACCACCGGTGATGTGCGCCAGGCCGTGGACTGCAACCTCGCTTGCAAGCAGCGCGAGGACCCCGCGCACGTAGATCACCGTCGGCTCGAGCAGCGCGTCGGCGACCGTCTGGCCCGCGAGCATGTCGGGCCGCTGGTCGAGCGACAGCTGGCCGTCGTCGAGCAGCGCGCGGCGGGCGAGCGTCAGCCCGTTTGAGTGCACGCCCGAGGCGGGCAGCCCGATCATCACGTCGCCCGGCATCACGGCGCTGCCGTCGATCAGCCGGTCGAGGCTCACCACCCCGAACGCCGAGCCGACCAGGTCGAAGCCGTACGGCGACGGGTGGCCGCGCAGCACCTCAGGCACCTGGCAGACCTCGCCGCCGGGGACCTCCACGCCTGCCTGCGAGGCGCCGACGGCGAGTCCGCGCCCGATCGCCTCGAGCAGCTCGGGCTCGGCGCGCTCGACCGCGATGTAGTCGAGCAGGGCGAGTGGCTGGGCGCCGACGCAGATCAGGTCGTTGACGTTCATCGCCACGCAGTCGATCCCGATCGTGTCGAAGCGCCGCGCCTGCTCTGCCACGATCACCTTCGAGCCGACGCTGTCGGTCGCCAGGGCGATCCCGACGTTCGCCGCCAGCACGCCGGGCAGGCGCAGCACGCTCGCGTAGTGGCCCGGCAGCGCGAGCGCCAGGCGCTCGCGCCCCGTCTCGATCTGCGCCAGCGCGGCCACGATCGCGGCCACGCCCCGGTCAGCCTCGTGCGTGTCAACTCCCGCTGCTGCGTAGGCGTCGCTCATCTGGCCCGGCATTCTCACAGGTCAGGCCCGGCGGCAGTCATCTCTGGACGGATCGGCCACGCCGGTGGGCGCGCCAGAGTCGCCTCACGGCTACCGACCCGAGCGCCACGCGATAGGCGGCGAATGGCGCCAGCGAACGGTCCCGCTCGACCAGGCCGATCAGCGGCGCCGAGGCCAGCGTCGAGCCGAAGGCAGCCGCCGCGCCGAGCGCGAGCGCCGGTGCGGAGCCGGCCGGCACGCCGCGCTGGCCGAGCCGCAACAGCTTCAGCGCGGTGGCGCCGCCGATCACGGGCAGCGCCACGTGGCGCGAGAGCCGCTCGGCGTCGGGCCGCGCGAAGCGGCGCAGGCGCGCGGCCGTCAGGGTCGCGCCGTTGCGTGAGACCCCGGGAAACAGGGCGCAGGCCTGCGCGACGCCGAGCCACCAGCCGTCGGCGGGCGCCGCGTCGGCGAAGCCGCGCTCCCGCGGGGACCGGGCATCCGCCCAGGCCAGCACCAGCCCGCCCGCGATCAGCCCCACAGCGATCGTCGGCGGCCGCCCGAGGTGGCGCTCGATCGGCCGCTCGAGCGCGAAGCCCGCCACCACCGGCGGCAGCAGCGAGAGCGCGACCACGGCTGCCGAGCGCAGGTCCAGCTCGGTCAGCGCCTCGTGCACCTCCGCGCGCAGCACCAGCAGCAGCGCCGCGGCCGTCCCGGCGTGCAGCGCGACCTCGAAGGCCTTGCGCAGCTCGGGGTCGGAGGAGACGCCGTCAGAGCCGAAGAGCCACGGGACCAGCTCGACGTGGCCCGAGGAGGAGATCGGCAGGAGCTCCGCGGGGCCGTGCATCAGCCCCAGCGCGAGCGCGCGGCCAAGCCGCGCGCCGCCGGCCTCAGCGGCCGCCAAGGTAGATGCCGGGCCCGCGCTGGCGCCGGTTGCGGACCAGCCGCAACAACCACCACGCGAGCGCCACCACGATCAGCGCGACGACCGCGTAATCGACGTAGTCGAGGTGGTTCTTCCACTGCGTCCACTGGTGCCCGACCGCCTGGCCGACGAGCGCGAGCGCGGTGATCCAGACCGCCGAGCCGAGCGTCGCCATCGCCACGAAGCGCCAGTAGGACATCTTCACGATTCCGGCCGCATACGGCGGCGCCGAGCGGAACACCGGGATGCAGCGCGAGACCGCCACCGACGGCGAGCCGTAGCGCTCGAACCAACGGTGCGCCTGGTCGATCCGGCGCTCGTCGATGTGGATCGGGCTGCCGCGCCGGGAGAGCGCCTCGTGCAGCCCGAAGTAGCCGATCGCGTAGCAGACGCTGGCGCCGATCACGTCACCGGCGACGCCGAAGATGATGATCCCGAGCAGCGTCATGTGGTGCTGGTCGACGTTGAATCCGGCAAACAGCATCGTCGCCTCGGTGCCGGGCACGATCACGACCTGGGACATGACAATCATGAGCGTGACGCCGATCAACCCCAGGTCGTTGACGACGTGCGTGGCGAATGTCACGAGCGCAGCCGTGACCGAAGCTTCTGTGAGCACGGCTTCGAGTGTACGGTTGTGGCCCGTCCTTGTCTGTAATCCTAGAGTCGGAACCGATGCCTGTACCACTGTTTGACACGAAAACCCCGCTCGCGCCGCTGCGCGAGACGATCCTCGAGCGCGTCGCTGCCGCGATCGACGCCGGGCGCTTCATCCTCGGGCCGGAGGTTGCGGCCTTCGAGCAGGAACTTGCGGCCTACGTCGGCGTCAGCCATGCGGTTGGTGTCGGCAACGGCACCGACGCGCTCACGATCGCCGCGCGGGCGCTTGGTGTGCAGGCCGGCGATGAGGTCGTGGTCCCGTCCTTCACCTTCTACGCCACCGCCGAGGCGATCGCGGCGATCGGTGCCACGCCGGTGTTCTGCGACATCGACCATGACACGCGCAACATCACCGCCGAGACGGTGCGCCCGGCGCTCACCCCGCGCACCCGGGCGATCGTCGCGGTGGACCTGTTCGGGATGCCGGCCGAGATCCCGGCGATCCGCGATGCCTTCGGGCTGCCCGTGATCGAGGACGCCGCCCAAGCGCTCGGGGCGTCGCTGGACGGTGTCAGGGCGGGCGCGCTCGGCGACGTCGCGACCTTCTCCTTCTACCCCTCCAAGAACCTCGGGGCCTTTGGCGACGGGGGCGCGATCACCACCGACGACGGCGAGCTGGCCGAGCGGGTGCGCGCCCTGCGCTTCCACGGCTCACGGGACAAGCAGAACTTCGAGTACGTCGGCTACAACTCGCGGCTGGACGAGCTGCAGGCGGCGATCCTGCGGGTGCTGCTACCCCAGATCGACGCCTGGTGCGACGGGCGCCGCGCCGGCGTGCAGGCCTACATCGACGCCGGTCTCGCTGAGCACCTGACTCTGGGTGGCGCCCCGCTGGGCGCCACCCCCGCCTGGCATCTCTACGTCGCCACCCACCCGCAGGCGGACGCCAAGCTCGAGCTGCTCGCCGCCGCCGGCGTGCAGGCCCGGGGCTACTACCGCCTGCCGCTGCACCGCCAGCCGGCGATGGCGCCGTATCTGGCCGCGGGCGGGGGCGCGCCGGAGCTGCCGGTGACCGACGAGCTCGCCAGGACCAACGTGGCGCTGCCGATCAGCCCGGTGTTCACGCGCGAGCAGGCGGACGAGGTGGTGGCGGCGCTCGCCGCCGGGTGAGCTCGTCGGGCCGGGGGCGCGGGGGATTTAGCTTGAGAGTCTGGGTCGACCTCACCAACTCCCCGCACGTGCTGGTGCTGGCGCCGGTGATCCGGCGGCTGGAGCGCCGGGGCCACGAGGTTCAGGTCACCGCGCGTGACTTCGCGCAGACGCTCGAGCTCTGCGAGCGGCTGGGGCTCGGGTACTACCGCATCGGCCACCACCGCGGCGCCGCGCTCTTCGACAAGGCGCGTGGGCTGGCCGGGCGTTCGGCGGCGCTCGTGCGCTTCGCCGCCCGGCGCCACTTCGACCTGGCGATCGGTCATGGCTCGAACGACATAACCGTCGCCGCGCGGGCGCTGGGGATCCCTTGCGCGACGATGTTCGACTACGAGTGGGCCACCGTCCAGCACAACGTCAACTGCCGCCTCGCGCAGTCGGTCGTGGTGCCCGAGCTGATCCCGGCGCAGCGCCTGGAGCGGTACGGCGCCGCCGGCAAGCTGCGCCGCTACCCGGGGCTCAAGGAGGAGTACTACCTCTACGACTTCGCGCCCGACGCCGGCGTGCTCGCGGAGCTCGGCCTGGACGCGAGTGCGCCGATCGCCGTCGTGCGCACGCCTCCGGCCGTCTCGCTCTATCACCGCTTCGAGAATGACCTCTTCGGCCAGGTGCTGGAGCGGCTACGCGGCACCCAGACGGTGGTGCTGCCGCGCACGCCGGAGCAGCGCTCAGAGCTTCTGCGCGGCGGCGGCTTCGTGGTGCCCGAGCACGCGATCGACGCGCAGTCACTGATCGCCCACGCCGACCTGGTCGTCTCAGCGGGAGGCACGATGAACCGCGAAGCGGTCGCGCTCGGCACGCCTGTCTACACCGTCTTTGAGGGCCGGCTCGGGGCGGTCGACGAGCACCTGATCGCGGAGGGGCGCCTGCGCCGCCTGCAGCGCGCCGACCAGATCGAGCTGGTCAAGCGCGACCCCGGCCAGCGCGGCCTGCAGCGGATCCGCCGCAACCCGCGTCTGCTGGCCGAGTTGCTCTGCTCGCCGGTGCCAATTACCTGCGCTTAGGGGTTGCGCTAATAGAATCGACCGCGATGAGCCGACGGTTTCGGTCCGCGGCCTTGCCCGTGCACAGGCACTCGTTGCCGCAGTTCGTGCTCGACGGCTTACTGGTCGCCTTCGCCTACGTGCTTGCCTTCTGGCTGCGCTTCGACGGCCTGCCGGGCCAGCGCGCCGACGCCAAGTACGTGCGGCTGCTTCCGCACACGGTCTGGTGGGTGGTGCCGCTGACGCTGATCGTGCTGGCGGGCTTCGGCCTGTACGAGCGGCTGTGGACCTACATCGGGCAGCGTGACTTCGAGCAGCTCGTCAAGGGCGCCTGCGTGGCGGCGGTCCTGGTGGTCGGGGCGATCGCCCTGACCCACCCGGTGACCGCGCCCGGCAAGCACGGCTTCCGCACCGGCGTGCCGCTGCCCGCGAGCGTGGCCGTGCTCTTCCTGCTGCTGACGCTCGCGCTGCTCGGCGGCGTGCGCTTCGTCACCCGCCTGGTGACTGACGGCCGGATCCGCAACCTGCGCGTCGCCAAGGGCACGCGCGACGTGCTGATCGTCGGCGCCGGCGAGGGCGGCCGGCTGGTCGTGCGCGAGCTGATGCGCAACCCGGATCTGCACATGCGGCCGGTCGGCTTCATCGACGACGACCCGCGCAAGCGACGGCTCAAGGACGAGTACGGCCTGCGGGTGCTGGGCACGACCGCCCAGACCGACTTTGCGCGCGTGCTCGACGAGGTCGAGCCCGATGAGGTGGTGATCGCGATCCCCTCCGCCCCCGGCACGGTGCGCGCCGCGGTCGTGGGCGCCTGCCGCCAGCGCGGGATCCCGGTTCGCACGACTCCGACCGTGTTCGAGCTGCTGCAGGACGGGGCCGGCCAGCTGCGCGTCACCCGGCAGCTGCGCGAGGTGCGGGTCGAGGACATCCTCGGCCGCGAGCCGGTGCACATGGAGCTGGAGCGCGTCGGCGCCTACCTGCGCGGCAAGGTGGTGATGGTGACCGGCGCCGGCGGCTCGATCGGCTCCGAGCTCTGCCGCCAGATCGCGCGCGTCGGCCCGCGCAAGCTGGTGCTGGTGGACCACGCCGAGGACAACCTATTTGAGATCGCACGCGAGCTCACCGAGGACCGCCACATCAACGTGACCGTGCCGGTGCTGGCCGACTGCAAGGAGGACGAGCGCATGCGCGAGGTGCTCGCCGAGCATCGGCCCGCGGTGATCTTCCACGCCGCCGCCTACAAGCACGTGGCGATGATGGAGGCCAATCCGGTCGAGGCGGTGCGCAACAACGCCCTGGCGACGCTTCTGATCGCGCGTCTGGCGGGGGAGCTCGAGGTCGAGACCTTCGTGCTGATCTCGACCGACAAGGCGGTGATGCCGGCGACCGTGATGGGAGCCTCCAAGGCGCTCGCCGAATGGGCGGTGGAGGCGGAGGCCGCGCGCCACCCGCGGACGCGCTACACGACCGTGCGCTTCGGCAACGTGCTCGGCTCGTCGGGCTCGGTGGTGCCGATCTTCCGCCGGCAGATCGCCGCCGGCGGCCCGGTGACCGTGACCGACGAGCGCATGACGCGCTACTTCATGACGGTTCCGGAGGCGGTGCAGCTCGTGATCCGCTCCGGATCGCTCTCGGAGCGCAGCGGCGAGGTGTTCGTGCTCGACATGGGCGAGCCGATGAAGATCGTCACGCTGGCCGAGACGATGATCAGGCTCTCCGGGCTCGAGCCGGGTCGTGACATCGCCATCGACATCATCGGTGCGCGTCCCGGAGAGAAGTTTGACGAGGTCCTCTTCAACCCGTACGAACGGCCTCAACCAACCGCCGCCCAGAAGATCATCAGGGCCCACCGCGCGCCGCTTCACCCGGCCTGGGTGAAGGAGACCTTCGACCAGATCAACCTGCTCGTGCTCGAGGGTGACGCCGCCGCCCTGGCGGAGCACGTGTCCAAGCTCGACGCCCAGCGAGCCGAGCTGGCGGCGATGCCGGTGACGCAGGCTCCGTCGTAGACTGGCCTCCTTTAGATGCTGCTGCCATTCGCCTCCCTCTCCATTCATAAGCTGATCGGCTCGGTCGGCAACGACATCGGCTTCGCGTCGATCATCGCCGTCGCGATCCTCGTCGTCCTGTACTTCGCACACGCCCGCGAGACCACGGCGCTGCGTGAGCAGCTGGAGGCATCGCAGCAGCACATCGCCGGGCTCGAGTCGCGCATCGCACAGCTGATGCAGGGCCAGGGAATGCGGCGAGCGCCCATGCCCGGAGGCCCGCCGCCCGGTGCCTCGCCCTCCTCGACGGTGCGGCGCGTACCCAGCCCCGCCACGGCCGCCGCCTCCGCACCGGCCGCTGCCGCGCCCGCCGCTCTGGGCGCGGCGCCGCCCGTCCGCAACGGCGCCGCCGCGCAGCCCGCACTGCGTAACGGCGCCGCCGCGCCATCCGCCCCTGCCGGCGTCGGCGCGCCCGCGCTCGCGTCGGCGACCAGGTTCGGCCCCGCAACCGAGGCTGGTAACGGCGCCTCGCGCCCGGCTGGCGCCCGGCCCCGAGTCGCGGGCCCGTTCCCGAGCAGGCCGGCGCCACGGCCCGCGGATGCGCCCGGCGGTGTCCCGAACGCGATCGGTGGCGGCGTGCCGCCCCGAAGGATCGGCGCCCCGCCCCGCCCCGCGAGCTCCTTCCCGCTGCTGGAGGAGGAGCCGCTCGGGCCCCGCTGGCTCAGTGGCCGCCTGTTGCCGCTGGTCGTCGGCGCCGTCGCCTCGTTGGTGATCATCATCGGGCTGATCGTGATCCTCACGTCCGGAGGCAGCAGCACGGGCACCGCCTCGCACAGCGCCGCCACCGGCAAGCCGGCCAGCTCCAGCCAGAGCGTGGCCGTCCACAGGCCACGCAAGCAGCTCGCGCCCTTCGACCCCGCGCACGTCACCGTGGCCGTGATGAACGGGACCTCCACCGCCGGCCTCGCGGCCGACGTCGGCGCCAAGCTCGCGGCCGACGGCTACAAGCAGGGCAACATCACCAACGCGTCGTCCCAGACCGAGCAGTTCTCATACGTCTACTACCTCACCGGCAAGCATCAGGCCGCCAACCTCCAGGCCGCCCAGCACGTCGCCAAGGTGCTCGCGCTGGGCTCCACGCGAGTGCTGCCGGCAAACACGGCGGTGCTGACGAGCTGCGCGATCAGCGCCGCCGGCGCATCACTGGGCTCGTGCTCCGCCAACGTCGTCGTCTCGCTCGGCCAGGACCGCACCAGCCTGGCCTCGAGCACGACCGCGGGCTGAGGCCGGCGCGCGTCGCGGGACAGGCGATGGCTGCGCTCGCGGGTGATAGCGGTCTGCTGCTGGCACGTCACGGGCAGACCGACGACAACGTCGAGCCGCTGCGCTTTCAGGGCTTCCGGGACACGCCGCTGAACGCCACCGGCCACGCGCAGGCGCGCGAGCTGGCGGAGCGTGTGGCCGTGGAGCTCGCGCCGCGCTCGCTGTGGTGCTCTGACCTCACGCGTGCGGCGCAGACCGCTGAGATCGTGGGCGAGCGCATCGGCCTGGAGCCGCGGCCGGACACGCGCCTGCGCGAGGGCAACCGCGGCGAGTGGGAGGGGCGTCTCTTCGCCGACGTGGCGCGCGCGCAGCCCGACGCCTACGCCGCCTGGCTGCGCGCCGGCGCCGCCTTTCGCTTTCCGGGCGGCGAGTCGCTGCAGGAGCAGGCCGATCGTGTCTGGGAGGCGCTCACGGAGATCCGCGCCCGCGGGCCGCTGCCGGCGCTGGTGGTCTGTCACCGCGGCTGCATCCGCACGGTCCTCTGCCGCGACGATCCGCGGGGCCTGGACGCCTTCCACGACTACGACGTGGCCAACACGGGCGTGGTGGCGCTGTGAGCCGGCGCCTGCCCCTGCTGGGGTTCGCCCTGCTGGCGGTGGCGACGATCGCCGCCTTCTTCCTGGTTCAGACGCTGAAGACCGCGCCGCCGTTGCTGTGGGCGCCGCTCAACCCGATCCCGTCCGCGCTCAACCCCGCCGGCGGCCGGGTCTGCATCTCCCGCAGCCACCAGCCGCTCAACTACGCCGAGACGAAGCTGACGCTCGCGCTCAGCCATGCCGACAACTCCGTGGGCGTCTACATCGTCAGCGCTTCGAACGCCGGCGGTGGCCCGGTCGACACGATCAGCTCCGGCACGCCGATGGTGGCCGCGCCTGGGCCCGCGCACCCAGTCCAGACTCAGAAGGACAGTCGTGTCTTCACCTGGAACGGGCGGCTTGCGGACGGGAAGATCGCCCCCGACGGCATCTATTACTTCCGCGTCGTGCTGGCCCAGCAGGACCGCTCGATCAACCTCTCGCAGGTACCGGTGCAGGTGCTGACAACGCCGCCGCGCCCGCGGGTGCTCGATGTCCGCACCGTGGCCACCGCGACCGCTTCCGGGACCGGGCCGGTGACAGCCAAACGGGCAGCGGCCACCTTGCCGGCACCCGGCCCGGCCCTGCTCACGCCGCCGCACGGCAAGGTCGAGATCACCTTCACCAAGGCCGCCTACCGGCGCGTCTGGATCGACATCTACCGCACCGACGTGGCCGGACGGCCGCAGCAGGTCGCTCGTCTGGCGGTGGGCGATCTGCGCCGCAACCGGACCTTCTGGAACGGCGAGATAGACGGCCAGCCCGCGCCGGCCGGAACCTACCTGGTCGGCATCACCGCCCAGGATCCCGCCTGCAACCAGGCGAGCTGGCCCGCCGCGCTGCCGCCCGCGGCCGGGAGCACCCCACACGCCGGCCTGACGATCCGCTACCTGGGCGTCACGCCGCCGCTGACCGCAACCGCTTCCGGTGCCCGCGCCCGCGTCGCGGTCTACTCGCCGCTTCGGAGCTTCACCTGGCGGCTGCGTCTGCCGGGTGCGCGGCGCGTGCTCGCCCACGGCTCCGGCCGGGCGTCTCAGGGCTCCATCCGCGTGCGCATGCCGCGCCGCCGCGCGGCGCTCTACACGCTCACGGTCCAATCCGGCCGCCAGCGGGCGGTGGTGCCGCTGGTCGCCTCGCAGGCTGGCGCGAAGGCCACCCACGCGCCCGTGTTGGTGGTGCTGCCGGCCCTGACCTGGATGGGTGACACGCCTGTTGACGACACCGGTGACGGACTGCCTGCCACGCTGGCCGCCGGGCAGGGCGTCCAGCTCGAGCGGCCGCTCGTCAACGGCCTGCCGCCGGGCTCGAGCGCCGACGCTGCGCTGCTCGCCTACCTGGACTCGCTGCATCTGCGCTACCAGCTGACCACCGACGTGGCGCTGGCCGAGGGCCGGGGGCCGACGCTCGCCGGTCGCCGCGGCGTGCTGTTCGCCGACGGCGAGGAGTTCCTGCCGGTGTCGCTGCGCGCGACGCTCGAGCGCTTCGTCCACGCCGGCGGCAGCGTGATGACGCTCGGCACCGGCACATTCCGAGGCGTCGCTCGCATAACCGGCTTTCCCGGCGACCCGCGGGCGCAGACGCCGGTTGCGACCGCCACCGATCCGTTCGGCGCCAGGCGCGGGCCCGTGACCCCCACGAGCGGCCAGCTGATCACCACGCTGCAGGACCCCCTGGGAATCCTCAGCGGGCCCGTCGCCTTCGTCGCCTTCAGTGGCTTCAGCGAGTATCAGCCGATCCAGCCGCCGCGTGGCGCCACCGTGTACTCCGCCGCCGGGATCAGCAGCGGCACGCTGGCGGTGGTCGGCTTCCACTACGGCGCCGGCACCGTGATCGAGGTTGGGCTGCCGGACTTCGGCGCGAGCCTCGCCCACAACTCCGACTCGCAGGTGCTGATGGCCGACGCCTGGGCCGTGCTCTCGCGGCGAGGTTGAGCACGTCTCGCCGCCGCCGCCCTGCGTCGCCACGCCGCGCGGCCGCCCTGGCACTGACTACGCTCCAGCGCGGAGATGGCCGCCTACCTGAAACGCCTGGCGGGCGCGCTCGGCGCCTACCAGCTGCCGAGCATCCTGCAGAAGCTCCTGGCGGTCCTGCTGCTGCCCGTCTACACCGGCCGGATCGGGCCGGGCGGCTTCGGGATCGTCGAGACGCTCGCGACGTTCGTGATCCTGATCAGCATCGTCGCCCGCCTGGGGTTGATCGAGTCCTTTCTGCGCTACTACTTCAGCGACACCGACCAGCAGCGGCGTGACGCGCTGGTGCGGCGCACGACCGTCGTCGTGCTCGCTGCCACCACGGCTCTGTGCGCGGCGCTGGCGCTCCCGGCCGGGCCGCTGGCGGTGCTCGTCACCAGCGAGCGCGTCCCGGGCGCCTTTCGCGTAGCCGTGCTCGGGATCTGGTCGTTCACCAACCTGGAGCTCGCGCTGGCGGTGCTGCGCGTGGACGAGCGGCTGCGGGCCTACGCCATGGTCAACACGATCAACGTGACGGTGACCGTGGCGGTCTCCGTGGTGCTGGTGGTCGCCCTGGGGGACGGCTATGAGGGCCTGCTGATCGCCAACTACGGCACCACGACCGTTGTGCTGCTGGGTCTGTGGTGGTGGCTGCGGGCCCGCCTGATCGGCCCGGTCGTGCGTGGCACGGCCGCGGACGCCTTCGGGACCCTGCTGCGCTTCGGCCTGCCGACGCTGCCCGCGGAGGCGTCCGTCTATGCGCTGAGCGTGCTGGACAGGCAGTACCTGATCCACAGCAACGGTCCCGGCGCCGCGGGTCGCTACGCGATCGCGATGAAGGTCGCCGGCGCCATCTCGCTGGTGGTCACCGCCTTCCAGTACGCCTGGCCGCCGCTGGCCTACTCGATCAGCGACGATGCGCAGGCGGCCCGGCTCTACAGCCTCGTGACCACCTACTACTGCGCGCTCACCGGCTGGGCGGTGGCCGGCCTGGCGCTGGAGGCCCGCTACATCGTCACGATCCTCGCCCCACACCCCGGTTATCTGGGCTCCTACACGGCGATCCCCTGGGTGTCGCTCGGCTGGGCGCTCTACGGCCTGTGGGTGGTGCTGCTGGTTCTCGCCGGGCGCGCGAAGGTGACACGCCGCAACTTCCCGGCGGCGCTCGTCGGCCTGGCCGTCAACGTGGCGCTGCTCGTCGTGCTGGTCCCGCGCTACGGGATCGCCGGCGCCGGTGTGGCGCTCTGCGGCGCCTACGTGGCGATGCTCGCGGTCATGCACCTGCTGGTCCGCCGCGCCTTCCCTGTGGGCTTTGACTGGCGGCGCCTCGCCCAGCTGGCGCTGGTCGCCGGCGGCCTGGCGACCGCTGGTGATCTGGTCCTGCCCAGGACCGGTGCCGAGGGCTTCGCGCTGCGGGCGCTCGCGTTCCTCGCGATCGCGCCCGCTCTGTGGCTGACCGGCTTCGTGCAGCAGGCCGAGCGTGAGCAGGCCCGCGTGGCCATCGCGCGCCTGCGCCGCCGGATGGGGGCCGCGTGAGCCGAGCTGCAAAGCCCGCTGCGTCCCGCCCCGCGGTCAGCGTCGTCGTCCCTTTCGCGGGCACCGCCACCGCCGCGCAGCGCGTGTACGCGATGCTGACCGGCCTGGAGCTACAGCCGGGCGATCAGCTGATCGTGGCCGACAACGGCGCCTGCGCGCCGCCAGCGCCCGCCCCGGTGACGCTCGTGCCCGCGGCCCGCGAGCGCTCACCCGGCTATGCGCGCAACGCCGGCGCCGCCGCGGCCGGCGGCGAGTGGATCCTCTTTCTGGACGCGGACGTGCAGGCGCCACCAGACCTGATCGAGCGCTTCTTCGCCGTGCCGATCGGCGCGCGCGCCGGCGCCGTCACCGGTGACATCGCCGGCCTGGCGGACGCGCGCACGCTCGCCGCCCGCTACGCCGCCGCCCGCAACTTCCTCGGCCAGCGCGCGCACGTCAGCCACCCGCTGCGCCCGCGCGCCTCGAGCGCCAACCTGCTCGTGCGCCGGGCCGCCTTCGAGGCGATCGGCGGCTACACCGAGGGCATCCTCGCGGCCGAGGACACCGACCTGATCTGGCGGCTTCTGGCCGCCGGCTGGAGCCTCGAGTTCAACGAGCGGGCGGTGGTCGGCCACGCCTACCGGACCAGCCTGCGCGCGCTCGGGCGCCAGTGGCGTGGCTACGCGGCCGGTGCCCGCTGGCTGTCGGAGCGCTACCCCGACTTCAGGCCGGACCCCGGCCTGGCGCGCGGACTGCGCCTGCTGCGCCACCGGCTCGGCCTCGGCCCGGGGCTCGCCGTCCGCGCCGACGGCCACGACACGGCCACGCTTGGGGCCACCTCCCGCCGCGACCGGCTGCTGTTTCTGGGCGTGCAGATCTACCTGGCACTTGAGGAGCAGATCGGTCTGCGCATGTCAAACGCCGTGGGTCGCGAGCGCCGGCGCGGCCGGAGGCGAGGCTGATGCGCGTCGACCTGCTCGACCCGCCGGCGTACTCGCTGCCCTACGACCACGCCCTGGCCGCGGCGCTGGCCGCGCAGGGCGCGCGGGTCAGGCTGCTCACGAGCCGCTTTGCCTACGGCGATCCGCCGGCGCCGGAGGGTTACGAGCGCGCCGAGGCCTTCTACCGGCGCGCTTTCGGCCCTGCCGGATCGCCCCTGCGTGCGCTGAGCAAACGCGCCGAGCACCCGCTCGACGCGCTGCGCTACCGCCGCCGGGCGAGCGCCGACATCTGCCACTACCAGTGGCTCGTGCTGCCGCGCCTCGACCTGGCGCTGCTGCCGCGCCGCCCGGTGGTGCTGACGCTGCACGACCCGCTGCCGAGCGCCGGGCGCTCGCCACTGGCGGGGCGGGCGTTCCGGCGCGTGGCGGCGGTGGTGGTGCTCTCACAGGCGGCGCGCGAGCAGGTGATCGCCGAGCACGGACTTGACCCAGCGCGCGTGCACGTGATTGCGCACGGAGCGTTTCTGCCGCCGCCCGACGCAGAGACCGCCAGGCTGCCGCCCGAGCTCGAGGACAGCGGCGAGCCGGTGGTGCTCGCCTACGGCCTGATCCGGCCGTACAAGGGGATCCCGACGCTGATCGACGCCTGGCGCGGGATCGGCGGCGCGCAGCTCTGGGTCGTGGGCCGCGCGATGATGGACACCGGCGGCCTCTTCGCCGCCGCGCCCGCCGGGGTGCGGCTGGTGCCGCGCTTCGTCTCGGCCGCGGAGGAGGCGGCGCTGTTTCACCGCGCCGACCTGATCGTCCTGCCCTACGAGCGCGGCGGGCGCTACGGCTTCTCCGGCGTGCTGGCCACCGCACTCGGCTATGGCAAGGCGGTCGTGATGAGCGACCTGCCGAGCCTGCGCGAAGTCGCCGCGCTGGGCGCGGCGCGGCTGGTCGCACCGGGTGATGCCGATGCGCTGCGGGCGGCGATGGCGGAGCTGGTGGCAGACGCGGCCGGGCGGGCGGCGCTGGCCGCCAGGGCGGCCAGCGCCGCCCGCGGGCAGTACTCCTGGCAGGCCGCGGCCAGGGCGACGCTGGAGCTCTACGAGCGGGTGGCGGGATGGTGATCCTGGCGAGCGTCTTCTGGGTGTCGGTTGCGCTGATCCTCTACACGCAGGCCGGCTACCCGCTGCTCCTGGCGGTGCTCTGCAAGCTGCGCGGGCCCGAGCGCGCGCAGCGCGGCTGGGAGGGCGAGCTACCGGCAGTCAGCGTGATCGTCCCCGCCTACAACGAGGAGCGGGTGATCGCACAACGGATCGCCAACCTGCGCGCGCTCGACTACCCGTCCGGGCAGCTGGAGGTGATCGTCTGCTCCGACGGCTCGAGTGACCAGACCGTCCAGCGGGCGCGAGCCGCCGGAGCCGACTGCGTGCTCGAGCTGCCGCGCGGCGGCAAGATCCGCGCCCAGGACGCGGGCGTGGAGCGCGCGCGCGGCGCGCTGCTTGCGTTCACCGACGCCAACGCGCACTGGCAGCCCGACGCGCTGGCGCGGCTGGTGGACGCCTTCAGCGACCCGCGGGTCGGCTACGCCTGCGGGCAGGTGGCGTTCCTGGACGACGCCGGTGTCAACCAGGAGGGGCTCTACTGGCGCTATGAGATGTGGCTGCGGCGCATGGAGTCCGCGCTCTGCTCGATCACCGCCGGCAACGGCGCGATCTACGCCACCCGGCGCGAGACCTACATGCGGATCGACCCGCTCTCAGGCCACGACCTCGCCTTTCCGTTCGCGATGGTCAAGCGCGGCCTGGGCGCGATCTACCTCCCGCAGGCACGCGCGAGCGAGAAGATGGCGCCGACGCTCGAGGGTGAGTTCGTGCGCAAGCGTCGCATGGCCCGCGCCACCTGGCCGACCATGTTCGAGAGCGGGTTGCTCTCCCCGCGCGGCTACACCCCGCTGTATGCCCTGATGATCCTCTCGCACCGGATCCTGCGCTACGCGATCCCGTTCCTGCACGCGCTCGCGTTTGCCGTCAACATCCTGCTGGTGGGCAGCGGCACCATCTACCTGGTCACGCTCGCGGCGCAGCTCGCGCTGCTCGCCTGCGCGGCGCTCGCGCCACGCCTGCGCCGGCGGCCGCTCCTGGTCGCGCGGTACTACCTGGTCACCAACTGGGCGATTGCGGCCGGCTTCTGGGACTGGCTGCGCGGGGAGCGCTCGCCGGTCTGGGAGACGGTGGAGGGGACGCGGTGAGCGCCTCGCTCGACGCTCGTGGCCAGCGGGCCACGAGCGGAGCTGACAGGCTCAGGCGCGCGCTGGATCTGGCGATCGCGGCGCCCGGCGCGATCCTGACGGCGCCGGTCGTGGCGGTGCTGTGCGTGCTGATCCGGCTCGAGTCGCCCGGCAGCCCGATCTTCACGCAGGAGCGGGCTGGGCTTGGCGGGCGGCCGTTTCGTATCTACAAGCTGCGCACGATGGTCAGCGGGGCGGAGCGGATCGGCGCCGGCCTGGCGGTGCTGCCGGGGGACGCGCGGATCACGCGCACCGGCGAGTTTCTGCGCCGTTACTCGCTGGATGAGCTGCCGAACCTCTGGAACGTGCTGCGCGGTGAGATGGCGGTGGTTGGCCCGCGCCCGACGCTCATGGGGCAGGTGGAGCGCTACAGCGAGCGCCAGCGCCGCCGCCTGGAGGTGCGACCGGGGATCACGGGCTGGGCGCAGGTCAATGGCCGCGCGGCGCTGCCCTGGTCGGAGCGCATCGAGCTCGACATCTGGTATGTGGAGCACCGCTCGCTGTGGCTCGATCTGAAGATCCTGGCGCGGACCGTGCGGATGGTGCTGGGCGGGCACGGGCTCTACCATGAGGATGCGTCCGGCGGCGTCGATCTCGGCGGCGGCGACGGCGGCGGCGACGGCGGCTAGGATCGCGGCCGTGGACCTGCTGATCTTCGGCGCGGGTGGCTTCGGCCGTGAGGTCGCCTCCTGGGCCGGTCGCGCCGGCTGGCGGGGCGAGGGCTTCGAGGTGGTCGCCTTCGTCGATGACCACGCTCCCGCGCCACGGCTCAACGGCCGCGACGTGCTCTCGTTGCGCGACGCCGCCCTGCGCCACCCGGGCGCCGGCGTGATCGCCACGGTCGGTCAACCGCGGGTCCGCGAGGCCATGATCGCCGCCGCCTTCACGGCGGGCCTGGTCGCGGCGCCGCCTCTGGTGCACCCCAACGTCGAATACGACCACGAGTACGTGACGCTCGAGGAGGGCGTGGTGGTCTGCGCCGGGTCGATCCTGACGGTCAACATCGTGGTCGAGCGTCACGCTCAGATCAACCTCGACTGCACGGTCGGCCACGACGCGGTGATCGGCGCCTACGCCACGCTCTCGCCGGGCGTGCACATCTCTGGCAACGTCACGATCGAGCCGCATGCGTTCATCGGCACCGGCGCTGTGACGGTCAACGGCCAGCCGGGCAGCCCGCTGGTGGTCGGGGCCGGCGCCGTCGTCGGTGCGGGCGCGGTGGTCACCCGGGACGTGCCCGCGGGGGTCACTGTCACCGGGGTGCCGGCGCGGCCGCGATGAGCGGCCGTCTTTACGCCAGCTTGACGGACCTCAATATTCTATGTTGGCACGGTGAGCGTTGCGTGTGAATCGGGCTCACCGGTGCGACTGCTGCCTCGTTCCGGCGCGATTGTCCCTGTGCCGTTGGCTATGCTGCGCTGAGCGCGCAGGCGATCTCGCGTACCCGGCGACTCGGAGACTCATGACCCGAGTGCAGTTGCGGGCGCCGCCTTGACCCGTGACTACGAACCCCAGGCTACAGGAGCACTCAGATGCGAATTCCCGGTACGACCACCGCCCGTCGGGCGGTCGCATGAGCGTCGCGGTGGGCGCGCTTCTACAGGGCCAGCGCGTGCTGGTCACGGGTGGCTCGGGCTTCATCGGCAGGCACGTGGTCTCCACGCTGTCGGCCGCCGGGGCGACCGTGCGGGTCGTCGACCTGCAGGCGCATCCCGACCCGGAGGTGGACGTCGTACGCGGTGACATCGCCGACGCCGAGGTGATCGAGGCGGCGTTTGACGGGGGGTTCGACGGTGTGGTGCACCTGGCCGCGGTCACCTCTGTGCTGCGCTCGATCCAGCGGCCCGAGCTGACCTACCAGACCAATGTGGCGGGCACGCACCGGGTGCTGGAGGGGGCGCGTGCCGCCGGCGTGCGGGCGCTCGTCTTCGCCTCGACCAACGCCGTGACCGGGCCGATGCTCGACCCGGCGATCACCGAGCGCGCGAGCCTGCGTCCGCTGACGCCCTACGGCGCCACCAAGGCGGCCGGCGAGATGCTGATGTCCGCCTATACCGCCGTCTACGGGATCCGCTGCACGGCGCTGCGGCTGACCAACGTCTATGGGCCCGGCATGCAGGCCAAGGACAGCATCATCGCGCGGCTGATGCGCGCGATCCGGCTGGGCAGCGCCTTCGAGGTCTACGGTGACGGTCTGCAGGTGCGTGACTACGTGCACGTCGCCGACGTGGTCAGCGCCATGCTGATCGGCCTGACCAACGCAAACTGGTCCGGGCCGGTGGTGATCGGCGCCGGCCGCTCGCTGTCGGTGATCGAGGTGATCGACGAGGTGCGGCGCGTCAGCGGCGCGCAGCTGCCCGTCACTCACGGTCCCGCCCGCCCGGGGGAGATGCCGGCGGTGATCGTCGACCCCGCGCAGGCGCACGCCGCCGGCTGGTCACCGCAGTTCGACTTCACCACGGGCGTCACCGGAGTCTGGGAGGAGTGGCGGGAGCTGGAGATCGAGGGCGCGCTGGCCTTCCACGGTGTCGACGGGCCGCCGGTGGCGGTCGCCAAACGCCGTGAGCCAGCCGCGGTCCACGCGCCCGCGCCGCTGAAGCGCGCCGCCGCCAGCCGCCGCCGCTGAGCTCTGGCCGCCGGTCGGGGCCGTCGGTCGGCCCGCGGGTCGGGGCTGGGGGTCGGGGCTGGGGGTCGGCGCTGGGGGTCGGCGCTGGGGCGATCTCGATCGGCTCCACCGCCCCTGGCCCCCAATGTTGCGAGGCCCGGGGCCAGTTTGGGAGTTTCGGGCGCTGTCAGCGCCCGAAACTCCCAACGCTCCACTCGGGCGGTTCAGTTTGGGGGCTGGAGGATGCTCGCGTGCGCCGGCCGCGCAGGCGTCGCATCCACGCGCAGCACAGCCGAAGGGCCACGCGGTGGGGGCGGGCTCCCGTATCGTGTGGCCGGTGCGGATCCAGCGCCCCGACGAGCCGCTGACACTCGACGACGACCTGGTGGTGGCCGCGGAGAACCTGCCGGTGCTCTCGCATCTGCCCGGCGGCGTGTTCGACCTCGTCTACATGGATCCGCCGTTCAACACCGGCCGCGCCCAGGCGCGCGCGCGGATCGAGGTCACCCACGCCCCCGGCGCTCGCGGGCCGGGAGCACGTACCGGCTTCGGCGGGCGGCGCTATCAGAGCCGGCTGCTGGAGCGGCTGAGCTATGAGGATGCCTTCGACGACTATCTGGCCTTTCTGGAGCCGCGGCTGCGGGCTGCCCGCGACCTGCTGGCGGCTCACGGGACGCTCTACTTTCACATCGACTACCGCGAGGCTCACTACTGCAAGCTCCTGCTGGACGAGATCTTCGGGCGCGACGCGTTTCTCAACGAGCTGATCTGGGCCTACGACTACGGCGCCAAGCCGCGTCGCCGCTGGCCGGCCAAGCACGACACGATCCTCGTCTATGCGCGCGTGCCCGGCGCGCATCACTTTGATGCCGAGGCGGTCGAGCGCGAGCCGTACATGGCGCCCGGCCTGGTCGGGCCGGAGAAGGCCGCGCGCGGCAAGCGGCCCACCGACGTCTGGTTCCACACGATCGTGGCGACCAACGGCCGCGAGAAGACCGGCTACCCGACACAGAAGCCCGAAGGGGTCCTGCGCCGAATCGTGGCGGCGTCCTCGCGCCCCGGCGGCTGGTGTCTGGATCCGTTCGCCGGTTCGGGGACGCTCGGCGCGGTGTGCGCGGCGCTCGGTCGCCGTTACGTGCTCGTCGATTCGAGCCCGACGGCGGTCGAGGTGATGCGTGCGCGGCTGGGGGGCTCGGCTGCGCCGAGCCCGGGCTCAGTGCTGCCCGTAGCGGGCCAGCAGCGGCTCGATACGGTCACGTAGCTCGTCGCCGGTGATCCCCGGTACGCCGAAGCTCGCGTCGCCCTGAGGGGTGCGGATGATCAACCGCGCGCGTGGCTCGGGATTGCGGCGCTTGGGGCGCAGGCTGACGACCTGCAGCGTCTCGATCTCGTCCCAGAGCAGGCGGCCGAGGATCTCGTGCTCACCCTCGAGGATGTCCACGCCGGCGCTCGACAGGCAGACGCCGAGCCCGTCGTGACGCTTGGGCAGGTTGGCGACGCCTCCCTCGTGAACGGCGGGGAAGACCAGCTCGCCGGGGTCGCTCGAGACCGGCACCAGGGCGCCGCCGGGGTGCTCATCCAGCGCTTCGCCCAGCGCCTCCCAGGGTGCGCGCGCGGCCGGTGCGGCGACGGGCGCGGCCGGTGCGGCGACGGGCGCGGCCGGTGCGGCGACGGGCGCGGCCGGTGGTGCCGGCACAGGCGGAGCCGCGGTCACCGCCGCCGGTGGCACCCATCGCTTGTTGGGTGCGGCGGGCGACGGCTGCGTCTCCGCGACGGCGGCCGGGGCGGAGGCTGACGGCGCCGGGGACGGGGCCTGGGCTGGGGCCGCGTCGTGATCGTCCTCCTCTTCCGTGAAGGACGCCACGACGTCGTAGAGCTCGGTCTCGTACTCAACCGGCTGCGGCTCGGCCGGCAGCTCGTCCACCACATCGTTGGCGGACACGTGCTCCGGCTCCTCCCCCGGGCCGGCACCGTGCAGTGGCCTGACCGGTGGCACGGGACGGGCGATCAGCTCGGCCAGGCTCTGATCGTAGGACGGTGCGCCAACCAGCCTCTGTGCGTCTGCCACGGCGGGGTGTACGAGCGCCTCGCTGACGGTGACGCCCAGCTCGCCGGCGGCGACCTCTGCCAGCGCACGGCGCCACTGCAGGCCATCTGCCCGGCCGACGGCATCCTGGATCATGGCCTCCAGGCGATCGTCGCTGATCGTGATCAGGTCCGCGTGAGTGTTGGCCGCGGCCTGATAGGCGCCGCGCAGCCGCTCCAGCAGCGCGGCCCGGCCACCATCTGCGATCCGCTCGGCGAGCACCTGCGACTCTGTCTGTGTGTCCGTCATATTCGTGCCTCCTCCAGAAAGGCCTTGACCTCCTCCAGGAAGGCCGCGGCGTGGTGCCCGTAGACGATCCGGTGGTCTACCGCCAGCGATAGTTGCATCGTATGGCCTGGCCGCACCTGCCCGCCGCGCACCACCGGGACGTCGCGGATCGGGCCGAAGGCGAGTGCGCCCGCCTGGGGTGGGTTGACGAGTGGCGTCAGCGCGACGATGTCGTACTCGCTCGAGTCCACCACGGTGAAGGTGGCGCCGGCGAGCTGCGACGGGTGCAGCTCCTGCTCTCGGGCGTGCGTGTAGAGCGCGCCGAGCTCGGCGCCGATCTCCGCCGCCGTGCGCTGGTCGGCGTCGAAGACCGTGGGTGTGGTGTAGAGCCCTTCGGCGATCAGCGTGACGCCGACGTTGACGCGGCCGTGCAGCTCGTAGCGGCCGTCCCGGTAGGAGCCGTTGACGCGCGGGACGGTGCGTAGCGCGTGCGCCGCCGCTGCGATCACGGCCGCGACGATCCCGCAGCCAACCTCGTGCTCGCGTTCGAGCAGCGCGTCGACCGACGCGACATTGCTGAACTCGACGGTAGGCACGGTTGCGCGGCTCTCAGCGCTGCGCCTGGCCAGCGCACGCTCGTGGCGATCGGGGTCGAGCGTCGTCGTCTCACCCTTCAGGCCGTGCTCTGTCAGGCCGTGCTGCGAGAGCGGTGTCGCCGGCTCACTCATCCGCCGTCACGATAACCGGAATCGCCGACACGTGGGGTCGCAGGCGGCGCGGCGCGCACGCGTCCACGGGTCGCGGCGGAACGGCTCAACCGTGGATCAGCCAGCCGTCGAGCGCGCGCGCTGCCTCCATCACGGCCTCCGAGAGCGTCGGGTGGCCGTGGATGGCGCGCGCGACCTCGGGGTAACCGCCCTCGAGCAGCTTGGCGTTGACCAGCTCCTGTACCAGCTCGGTCGCCTTGGCACCGATGATGTGGCCGCCCAGCAGTTCGCCGTAGCGCTTGTCGCCGATCAGCTTGACCATGCCCTGACGGTCCCCGTACACCGTGCCGGCGCCAACCGCGCCGTAGGGCACCTTGCCGACCACGACCTCATGGCCCTGGGCGCGCGCCTGCTCCTCGGTGAGCCCGAAGCTCGCGACGTTCGGGGTGCAGAAGGTCGCCCGCGGGATGTCCGGATAGCTGATCGGGTGGGTGTGCAGGCCGGCCGCGTCCTCCACCGCGATCACGCCCTCGTCGGAGGCCTTGTGCGCCAGCGCCGGGCCGGCGACCAGGTCACCGATCGCGTACACGCCGGCGAGGTTGGTGCGCATCGCGCCGTCTACGGCGATCAGGCCACGCTCGTCGAGAGCCACCCCGGCCAGCTCCAGGCCGAGGCCCTCCACGTCCGGGCCCCGTCCGGCCGCGATCACCACATAATCAGCCTGGCCGGTCTGGTCGCCATAGTCGAAGGTGACCTTCAGCTCGCCGCTCTGAACGTTCGTGACCAGGGTGCCCGTGTGGACGTCGATCCCCTGCTTCTTGAAGCCGCGCTCAGCCAGCCTGGAGATGTCGGCGTCTTCGGACGGCAGCACGCGGTCGAGCGCCTCAAACAGCTTGACCTCGGTCCCGAGCCGGGCGTAGGCCGAGGCGATCTCAGACCCTGAGGCTCCCGAGCCGATCACCGCCAGCGAGCCCGGCAGCTCCGGCAGCGCCCACGCCTCCTCCGTGCCGATCACGCGTCCGCCGAACTGCGTGCCCGGGATCGGTCGCTTCACCGACCCTGTCGCGAGCACCACGAAGCGCGCCTGGTAGCTCTGGCCGGCGACGCTGACTTGGCGCTCGCCCTCGAGCGACGCGGCGCCCTCGATCACCGTCACGCGGTTCTTCTTCAGGAGCCCCGCAACGCCGCCGGTGAGCGTCGTGACGACGCGGTTGCGGCGCTCCATCACGGCGCCGAAGTCGACGCTGGGCGCACCGACGTTGATGCCGAACTCTCCGGCCTCGCGGATCTCAGCCACCACGTCAGCGGTGCGTAACACCGCCTTGGCGGGGATGCAGGCATAGTTCAGGCAGCGTCCGCCGATCTTGTCCTTCTCGATCACAGCGGTGTTGAAGCCGAGCTGGGCGGCCCTGATGGCGGTGACGTAGCCGCCGGGCCCCGAGCCGATCACGATGACGTCAAAGCTGTTTTCGGGCACGCTGCAGAGGCTAGCGACCCGGCGGTCCAGCGGGACCGCCGGTGCTCTCGGCAGCGGGAGCCTGGATGCGGCCCAGCACCCGCACTAGCTTCCAGAAGAGGAAGCCGCCGCCGCCGATGAAGAGCAGCGGCACGACCGCGCCGAGCACGTTGCTGGCCTCGATCAGGAACAGCGAGAAGAGCACGACGATCAGCGCCAGCAGCGCCATGAAGGCAAGCAGCGCGGCCGCCTGACGCCGCCACATGCCCCCCGCCAGCACGAGCATCACGAACACGAACGGCACCAGCTCGCCGGTCGAGAGCCTGCTGCCCTGGAGCTTCGCGCCCGCCAGGAACGCGATCACGTTGACGGCCGCCGCCAGCAGCGCGGCGGCCGTGGCGAGTCGCAGCGGCCAGGGTCGCTCCCCCGGCGCAAGCGGCTCGAGCCGTGCCCGGGCGGCCGCGTTCTGGGCCTCTGTGCGGGCGCGGTAGCGCTCCAGGAAGTCGGCCGGCGAGGTGATCTCGGCGCGCAGTACGGCCGCGGCGCGGGCCGGGTCGCCGGCCTCTGTGATCGCCCTGGAAACGGCCACCCGCTGGCCACCGGCGGCGGCGACTGCGCCCGTGTTCTGCGGCTCGATGCCGCCCACCGCGAAGAACGGCAGCCGTGAGTTGCGTGAGGCGAAGGTCACAAGCGAGGTACCGACCGGGCGCGCCTGCGGCCGCAGCGGGGTCGCGTGCACGGGCCCGACGCTGATGTAGTCGAGCGGCAGCCGCTGCGCGTCGAGCACCTCCTGCGGCGTGCGGGTCGATGCGCCGAGCAGCCGGTCCGGGCCGATCGCGGCGCGCGCGGCGGCGATCTCCAGGTCCGGTGTGTCGATGTGTACGCCGTCGGCACCGGCCAGCTCGACCAGGTCGGGACGGTTGTTGAGCATGAGGAGCGCGTTGTGGCGCTCGCACAGCGGTCGCAGGCGCCCTGCGGCGTTGAGCAGCTGTGCGTCGTCGGGCTCGCCGGAGCCCTCCTCGCCGTCGGAGAGCAGCTCCACCATGTCCACGCCGCCCCGCAGCGCGGCCTCGATGCGCGCCTCGTCGAGGCCGTCGCGGGCGAGCGCGATCAGGTAGTAGAGGCGGGCTTCGCCCAGGCGGGCGCGGGGGTCTGCGAGCACGCCTGCGAGTCTGGCAGGCGCTGGCCGCCGAAGCCCTGCTGAACGCGGGCCGCCGAAGCCCCGCTGACGGTCCATGCGAGCCCGTGCTGATCTACGATCGGTCTCGGTGAGCGGTCCCGACGTCCAGCCACGAAGCCGCACGGTCGATGAGCTCTTCGACGACTGGGAGGACGCCTGGTCAGACCACGACGAGTCCGCGTTCAGGCGCGTCTGCGGCCCGCAGGTGCACTACGAGGATCCGCTCACGCCCGAGCCGCTCGAGGGCGTCCCGGCGCTGCTCGCGCACGCCGAGCGGCTCTGGGAGGCGTTCCCCGATGCGCGGCTGGAGCAGCTCGGGCCGCGTCTTGGTGACGGGCACCTGGCGGCGGCGCCGGCGAAGCTGCTCGGCACGCACCGCCAGCCGCTCGGCGGTCTGCCGGCGACGGGCCGCTTCATCGTCGTACCGGTGATCTTCTACTGCGAGCTGGAGCGCAACCGGTTCCTGCGCGTGCGCGCGTTCTACGACCTCTACGACGCCGCCGTGCAGCTCGGCGCGCTGCCGGGCCGCGGCTCCTTGAGCGAGAAGGCGCTCCTGATGCTGCGCGGGTTCGGGCTACGCGGGAGCGGCGGCGGCCGCTGAGCCCTCCTGCGCGCGAACGTTGGCAATCCACCCAGCGAAAGGATGGGTGGATGGCAAAAGTCCGCGCGCGGGTGCGGGTGCGGGCAAAGCTTGACTTGCCGCGAGGCTTGGGGTAGCTTCTTTGCAAACGATTGCACAAGGAGAGGATGGATGACCGGATGACGGGGTTGGGGTGGGTCGGGGTGGGTCGGATGGGTCACGCCCTGGTCTCGAGGCTCCTCTCTGCTGGGCATGACGTGGCGGTTTACAACCGCACACGCGAAAAGGCGCTCGACCTCGTGGAGCTCGGGGCGACGTTGGTGGACACGGTGGCCGATCTCGCTGACCGGGACATCGTCTTCACTATGGTCGCCGACTCGACCGATGTCGAGGCCGTCGTCGAGGCACTGCTCTCGCGGCCGCACGTGCAGCCTGGGCTGATCGTCGATTCCACCACGATCTCGCCGGCCGCGGGCGAGTCGATCCGGCGCAGGGCCGCTGCACGGGGGACCGCGATGCTCGCGGCGCCGGTGAGCGGCAACCCCAAGGTCGCCGCCTCGGGCCGCCTCACGATCGTCACCTCGGGTCCCATTGAGGCGTGGACGCAGGCGCGGCCGTATCTGGAGCCGCTGTGCCGCAAGGTGACCTATGTCGGCGATGGCGAGCGGGCGCGACTGGTCAAGGTGTGTCACAACCTGATGCTCGGGGTGGTCGCGCAATGCATGGCGGAGATCAGCGTGCTGGCCGAACAGGGAGGTGTCAGCCGCGCTGACCTCTGGGAGTTCATGAATGACAGCGTCATGGGATCCGTGTTCACACGCTACAAGACGCCAGCCTACGTGAACCTCGACTTCAGGCCGACGTTCACGCCCTCTCTCCTGCTCAAAGACTTCCATCTCGGCTTTGAGGCCGCGCGCGCGAGCGGGGTTCCCATGCCAGTGGTTGCGGCAGCCGAGCAGGCCGTGCAGCTACTCGAGGGCATGAAGGGCAACGACGTGGACTTCGCCGCCCTGATCGAGCTGGTGGCGGCGGGAGCGGGGGTCGAGCTCGTGCCGGCGGATGTCGAGATCGACGACGGCCTCGCGCCGCTTGAGTCGGTTGTCGGCTAGCGCATGCGGGCGTCGTTGGCTGGGTGGGGCAAGCGGGGCCCCGCGAGCCGCTGAGGCGCCCGCCGCCGGGGGAGCCTAAGTGTCCGACGCACAGCTCGAAGCCGTCATCCTGAACTGGGAGCCGCGAGTGGTCGCCAACGGAGTTGACGTCAACGACTACCGGCGGGTGGCGGGATCGGCGGAAACCTGGGAGCAATGGCTGCCGGCCTGGGAGAGGCACGGCGATCAGCTGGCCGGCGAGGCTGGCGCCGCCGAGATGGCGGGCCGGCTGGAGACGGCAGGCGAGTTCTGGAGGCGGGCGGCGAGCGCCTACCACTTCGGCAAGTTCGTCTGGATCCTGGACCTGGATATGCATGCGCGGGTCGCCCAGAAGGCGGTCGACGCGCTGGCCAACGCGCTGCGACTGCTCGACCCCTCGGCCCAGCGTTTGGAGATTCCTTTCGACGGTGCCAAGCTGGTGGCCATCTATCGCCGCCCCGCGCGCGGTGGCTCTCCGGCGCCACTCGTGGTGATCATCCCGGGTCTTGATTCCACGAAGGAGGAGTTCTTCGAGACCGAGGAGGTCTTTCACCGGCGAGGACTGGCGACCCTGACGCTCGAAGGGCCGGGCCAGGGCGAAGCCGGTGTCTCGCTGCCGCTGCGCCACGACTATGAGGTCCCCTTCTCCGCGGCGCTTGATTTCATCCAGGATCTCGATGGTCCCGCGATTGGCGCCATTGGCCTGATCGGCGTGAGCCTGGGCGGCTACTACGCCGCTCGCGTCGCCGCGTTCGAGCGGCGGGTTAAGGCGGCAGTCGCGGTGAGCGGCCCCTACAACTTCGGGGACTTCTGGGACCAGCGCCCAGACATGACCCGAGCCACGTTTCGACACCATGCGCGGGCCGCTGACGATCGAGACGCAAGGCTGCGGGCTGGTCGGTTCAACCTCGCGACTGTGGCGGAAAGGATCGAGCAGCCGCTGCTGGTGATCACCGGCGACTGCGACCGTCTCATCCCCTGGCAGGACACCAAGCGGATAGCCGACGAGGCCAAGCATGCGACCTGGAAGCTGTATGAGCGCGGCAACCACGTCGTCAACAACATGCCTTACCGCTACAAGACGCTTGCGGCCGACTGGCTGCGAGAGCAGCTTGTGCGGTGAGAGCTTCGGTCCGCCTCGTGCCCAGCCGGAGCCGCAGCGCCGCCACTGGCAATCGTTTGCACGTCGCTTTCGCCGCCACGCCTGAGTCGTGACCCCGAATCGCCGCGGCAGGACTGCTCGGCTGCGCCAATGTCGCTTGACAGCAGCAGGAGCGGCCGGTAACGTGGCGTATGCAAACGATTGCAAGTCAAGGTGCCGCCCTTTGGCGACACGAACAAGCGATTCGGAGGAGAGAGAGGGATGAGGGTCCTTCACAGACAGAAATTCAGCCGGGCGCTGCTCGCCTCGGGCACGCTCGCCGTCGTGGCGACATTCGCCTGGGCCGGGCATTCGAGCAGCGCGAGCGCTCACGCTGCGGCCAAGGCGGCGAGCGCGTCACCGATCACCATCGGGGTGTCGCTGTCACTGAGCGGTGACTTCTCGGCCGACGGTCAGGCCTACCAGAAGGGCTACGAGCTCTGGGCTACCGACCAGAACAAGGCAGGAGGCTTGCTCGGTCACCCGATCAAGCTCGACGTCATCTCCGATGCCTCGAATCCGGCGCAGGTGGTCACCAACTACGAGAAGCTGATCGGCTCCAACCGGGATCAGCTGGTGTTTGCGCCGTTCTCGACGCTGCTGACGATCCCGGCCGCCCGCGTGGCCGCGCGCTTCGGCTATGCCATGGTCGGCGGCTCCGACGGCGGCCCAACGGTCTTCTCTGCCGGGCTCAAGAACGTCTTTGACGTCTCGATCCCGGTCAAGAACAACCTAGTGACGTTCGCGCAGTGGATCGCCTCCATGCCGAAGTCGAAGCGACCGAAGACTGCCGCCTACGTGACTGTCAACGACCCCTTCACGCAGCCGCAGCTGCCGGTCGCTCAGGCCATCTTGAAGAAGGCGGGCGTGAAGACCGTGCTGAACAAGGTCTTCCCCGCAGAGGCCACTGACTACAGCGCGATCGCAGGACAGGTGGCAGGCGCAAAGCCGGACGTGGTTATCCTCGGCTCGGTGGACGTGCCGACCGTCTCGGCCTTCGTGCACGTCTTCATCCAGCAGCACTACAACCCCAAGGCGTTCATTGCCACCTCCGGCCCCGACCAGGGGCAGCAGTTCATCAACGCCGTCGGTGCCGGCAACGAGAACGGGATCTTCGTGCCCAACGGCTGGTACCCAGGCTTCCGGAAGGCCGACTCCCAGAAGATGGTCAAGCAGTACGTAGCCAAATACGGTGGCACCCCCAGCGGCGTCAACGCCGACGTGGCCGAGGCATACTCGGTGGGCCAGGTGTTGACGCAGGCGGTTGAGGCGACGCACGGCTTCAACCAGCAGAAGATCATCAAATACCTGAAGAGCGGTGTCACGCTCAACAGCGTGCAGGGCCCGGTCAAGTTCAACAACCTGGGTGAGAACCTTGCCCAGAAGACGCTGACGTTCCAATGGCAGGGAGGCAAGCTGGATCAGGTGATACCCACCAACAGCCCGGGCTCCGTCAAGCCGCTCTATCCCAAGCCGGGCTGGAAGTAAGGCCGTGTCGGGCACCGCCTTCCTGGAAGCCATCATCGACGGGATCCTGACCGGCGGCGTCTACGCGCTGATGGCCGCCGGTCTGACCCTGATCTTCGGTGTGATGGACATCATCAACATCGCGCAGGGGATCATGGTCATCCTGGGTGCATATCTCAGCCTCGAGCTGTCTGTGCACTTCGGGATCGGGCTCCTGCCCGGCTTGCTGATCACCGTGCCGCTGATGTTCTGCCTTGGTGTCGCGATCGAGTTCTTCTTCATGCGCAGGTTGCATGACGAGGACCGAACGAAGATGTCGATTCTCGTCACCTACGCGGTGGCGATAGTGATCGAGGGCATCCTCACTGCCACCTTCGGCGTCAACTACCAGCAGCTGTCGGCGTCGTATGTCAACAGCTCGGTGTACGTGTTCGGCTTCTACCTGCCGGATATCTACCTGATCGGCTTCGGAATGGCGATCGCCCTGCTCGTTGGGCTGTATTACATGCTGTACCGCACCAAGTTCGGCCGTGCCGTCCGGGCCTCCCTGCAGAACCGGACGGCGGCCGACTTGATCGGCATCGACGTAAACCGTGTACGCACGATCTCGGTAGGCATCGGCGTAGGCGTGACAGCCATCGCCGGCGTCTTCTTCGGCGCCACCAATGCCTTCAACCCCAACTCGGGCTACGACCTGATCTCGCGCCTGCTGGCGATCGTGATCCTCGGGGGCATGGGATCCATCGCCGGGGCCATGGGAGCGGCGGTGTTCATCCTCGTGATCAATGACGTTGTGGCCGCGTGGTGGTCGCCGACGTGGGCGCCCATCGTGTACTTCGTGGCCCTCGTCGTCGTCTTGTCGATCCGCCCGCAGGGCCTGTTCGGCCGTGCAGCAGTTCGCACGCAGTGAAACGATCGACCGCATGACCCGGCGAGCGTGTCCTCAACCACAAGGAAGCAAGTGACTCTCGACAAACAGACATCGGCCGCTGGCGACGCGCCGGCGTCGCCAGCGGCCGCGGCCGCCCCGGGCGCCGGTGGCGACCGCACCCAGGCTGCGGCAGCCGGCCCCCAGCCAGCCCTTCGCTCGCCACTGCGGCTCGGCGCCCGCGGGCTGATCCTTTTGGCCCTTGTCGTCTTCCCGCTGGTGATCACCGACCCAACGACAACCGCGATCGCCTTCTTCGCGCTGGTTTTCATGGTCGCCGCCACATCCTGGAATATGTTCAGCGGCTACAGCGGGTACCTTGCTCTGGGCCACGCGGTCTTCTTCGGGAGCGGCGGCTATGCACTCGCGCTGCTCTGCCAGCAGCTGGGTGTGGGTGGCGGCTGGCCGTCATTTGCCCTCCTGCCCCTGTGTGGGATCGTCGCCGCCCTGATCGCCGTTCCGGTGGGCCTGATCGCGCTGCGCACCCGCCGCCACACCTTTGTTGTGGTGACGATTGCGATCTTCTTCATCTTCCAGCTGGTGGCCTACAACGTGGGCTTCACGGGCGGTACCTCGGGCGTCTTCCTGCCCGCACCGCCGTTCTCGGGCGCCAGCTTCAACACGCCCTTCTACTACGTGGCATTCGCGATCCTGGTGCTGTCGGTGACCACGTCGTGGCTGGTGCGGCGCTCGCGCTTCGGCCTCCAGCTGCTGGCGATCCGCGACGACGAGGATCGCGCGCTCGGCCTGGGGGTCAAGACGCGTCGGGTGAAGCTCTCCGCCTTCATACTGTCGGCGTTTTTCGTCGGCATGATCGGCGGGCTCTACTTCGACTTCATTGGGCAGGTGTTCCCCAACACGGCCTACGACCCCCTGTTCGACCTGGCCGTGGCGCTGATGGCCTTCTTCGGCGGGCTCGGGACCCTGACCGGCCCGCTGCTCGGGGCGGCCGTGCTCGAATCACTGCAGCAATACCTCACGCTCAGCTTCTCGAGCAGCGCGCTCTATCTGATCGCCTACGGCGTCCTGTTCCTGGTGGTGATCCTGATCATGCCGCGGGGTGTGGTCCCTGAGATCAGCGACTTGTTGGCCCGTCGCCGTTTGAAGGCGATCGGCGCAAGCCGCGCGGCGGACAAGCAGCTCAGTGGCGTCGCGGAGGTGCTCCGGTGAGCAATCTGATCGAGGTCAGCGGGATCGTCAAGGCATACGGGGGCATCAAGGCGCTCGCCGGCTGTGCGCTGGAAGTGCGTGAAGGCGAGATCAACGGCCTGATCGGGCCGAACGGCTCCGGCAAGACGACCCTGTTCAACGTCATAACCGGCTATGAGCAGGTCCAGCAGGGGCTGGTGAAGTTCAGGGGCGTGGACATCACCAACGCCCCGCCGGACCGAGTGTTCGGTCTGGGGATCGGGCGCACGTTCCAGCTGACGCGCATGTTCGCGCGCCTGACGGTACTTGAGAACGTGCTGGTGGCAACACAGCGCGAGGAGGGCTGGGCACGCAGCGTCACACGGCTCGCCGGGTCTCAGCTCGAGCGTGCACGCGCGCTCGAGCTGCTTGACTTTGTGGGTATCACGCGGCTTGCCAACGAGCCGGCGGGCAACCTCTCATACGGCCAACGCAAGCTTTTGGAGCTGGCCTCGCTGCTGATCGCCGACCCGGCGGTCCTGCTGCTAGATGAGCCTGCGGGTGGTGTCAACCCGACGTTGATCAACCACCTTTCAGATCGCATCAAGGATCTCAACCGCGACGGCAAGACGATTCTGGTGGTCGAGCACAACATGGAGTTCGTGATGGGCATCTGCTCCCGCATCACAGTGCTCAGCCAGGGCTCGACGCTGATGGCGGGCGCACCCGCTGAGGTTCGGTCGAGCCCGGCCGTGCTGGAGGCTTACCTGGGCGCGGACGAGGAGGAGGCAGCGCTGGATGCGGAGCTGCGTCGCGAGCTCGATGCTGCCGCTCACGCCAATGCGACCAGGTTGGCGTCGGTGCAGGCCACCGTGGTGCGCGAGCAGGGCCCCGATGCGGGCTCGCCGCGGGAGCCGGAGGCAGCCGGGCCGGGAGCATCGGTGCGCACGCGGCCGAACGGCCCGCCACCACTGCTGCAACTGAGCGGCGTCTGCGCCGGATACGGTGGCGCGGACATCCTCAAAGAGGTGACGCTGGAGGTGCCCGAGGGTGCTATCACCTGCGTCGTCGGTCCCAACGGCGCCGGCAAGTCCACCGTGATGAAGACCGTCAGTGGCCTCCTGCGGCCACGTGCGGGTGAGGTCAGCTTCCGCGGCGAGCGGGTGTCCGGAATGACCCCCAAACAGATCCTGGCCAAGGGGATCGCCCAGATTCCCCAGGCCCACAGCCTGTTCCCGGAGATGACGGTGCAGGAAAACGTCGAGATGGGGGCCTTCACGGTCGGTGACCGGCGCCTCGTGCGCAAGCGCCTGGCGGCCGTGCAGGAGCTCTATCCGGTGGTGCGCGACCGCGCTCACGAGAAGGCGGGCAGCCTCTCCGGCGGTCAGCAGCGCTTGGTTGAGTTCGCGCGCTGCCTCATGCTCGACCCCGACCTGATCATGCTCGACGAGCCTTCCATGGGGCTTGACCCGCGCACGCGCTCGATGGTGTTCGACATGGTCGCGCTGATGAACCGCCAGGGAAAGACCATCCTGCTGGTCGAGCAGAATGCCAGGGCTGGTCTCAAGCTGAGCTCGCACGGCGTGGTGCTGGAGAACGGCAGGGTGCGCCTGACCGGCTCAGGGCATGAGGTGCTAACGCACCCGGAGATCGGGGCCCTCTACCTGGGTGGGGCTGTGACCGCAACGGCCGCTTAGGAGACATGGCCGCGGGCCTCATAATGGAAGCGTGCAGACAGCGGTCACGATCCGGGATGTTGCGCGGCTCGCAAATGTTCATCCGGGCACGGTCTCCCGCGCGCTGAACCCGCATACGCGCGGGCTGGTGAATGAGGAGACAGCCGCGCGGGTGCTGACGGCAGCCGACCAGCTGGCCTATCGCCCCAACTCGATCGCTCGTGGGCTCAAGACAAGCCGATCGATGACGATTGGGGTGTTGATCCCCGATCTCACCAACCCGCTGTTCCCGCCGATCGTGCTCGGGGTCGATGATCGCCTGACACGCGACGGCTACACGCCGCTGCTGGTCAACACCGGCAGCGATCCAGCTCGCGAGCGAGCCAGCATCGATGCGATGCTGGCTCGCCAGGTCGATGGCTTCATCGCCGCGACAGCGCGCCTCGACATCGAGCCGCTCGCGGTGGCGATGGCAGCTGGCCTGCCGCTCGTGTTGATCAACCGAACGTTCGAGGACGGGTCGGTCTCGGCCTGCACCGTGGACGACCGCAGGGGCAGTGAGCTCGCGGTTCGGCACATGATCGACCTGGGACATGTGCGCCTCGGCTACGTCGCCGGCCCCCAGAATGTCTCCACCGGCCACCGGCGCTACCTTGGCTTCACCGCCGCCATGGTGGCCGCTGGCCTTGCTCTCCCGCCCGAGCGTGTGAGTTATGCCGGCGCCTTCACCGAGGCGGCCGGGGCGCAGGCGTGTGCCGCGATTCTGCGCGCCGACCCCGGCGTCAGCGCGATCATCACCGCCAACGACCGCCTGGCGATCGGCTGCTATGACGCGCTCACCGCGGCCGCTCTGCGCTGTCCCGAGGACGTCTCGATCATCGGCTTCAACGACATGATGTTCATCGACCGTCTGCGGCCGCCGCTCAGCTCGGTACGGGTGCCTCAGCGCGAGATCGGCTACGCAGCGGCCGATCTGCTGCTGGAGCAGATCGGCAACGAGGACACGCCACCGCGTGAGGTGATGCTCGAGCCGGAGCTGGTGGTGCGAGGGTCCACGGCCCCGCCGGCGCGCTGATGAGCCGCTGGGCACAGCGGTGCGGTGGCGCCCGCAGGGAGCGCTGCTGACCGCGCGTCAGAGAGCGCTGAGCCGCTCGCCGCGACCCGTCCGCCCGGCCCTACAGCTACGCGGAAGCGTGCGTGTACAGGCAGTCCCGCCCAGAGCCTACAAACGCGTCCGTCAGCAGAGCAGCGCCACCGGGCTCTGGAGCCGGTCAACCAGCGCGCCCATCCACGCGGCGGCTGTCGCCCCGTCAACGACGCGATGATCTGCCGAGAGAGTCGTCGTCATCACCTGGCCGACGCCGAGCTGGCCATCGGCCTCGACCACCGGCTGGCGCTTGGCGGCAGCCACGGCGAGGATGCCGGCGTGCGGCGGACTGATGATCGCCGCGAACTCTTGGACGCCGTACATGCCGAGGTTGGACACGGCGAAGCTGCCTCCCTCGAGCTCGTGCTGACGGAGGCGGCCAGCGCGCGCGTGACCCGCCAGCTGGGCGATCTGGGTGCTCAGCTGGGCGAGGCTCAACCGTTCGACGCCGCGCAGCACCGGCGTCAGCAGCCCGCCGTCCACGGCGACAGCCACGGCCAGGTCCACGCTGTCGAAGTAACGGATGCAGTCGCCGTTCCAGACCGCGTTCGCGGCCGGCACGTCCACGAGCGCTTGTGCGACGGCCTTGACGACGAGGTCGTTGACGGAGATCTTTTGTGGGCTGCGCGCGTTGATCTCCTCACGCAGTGCCAGCAAGCGGTCGACCTGCACGTGTGCCGTGAGGTAGAAGTGGGGCACGGTGGACTTGCTCTCCGCAAGCCGCTGAGCGATCACGCGGCGCATCCCGGTCAGCGGAACGTCGCGGTAGCCATCGCCGACCGCCGGCGAGCCGTGGCCAGTCGTGTGGGCGGCCGGCCCGTCATAGCTCTCAACGTCTCGGCGGACGATGCGCCCGTTCGGGCCGGTGCCGACCAGTCCCGAGAGGTCGATGCCGCGTTGCGCAGCCACCCGACGGGCGACTGGCGTTGCGAAGCGGCGGCCTGACTCGCCCTGTCCTGCGACGGGGCCTGGCGGCAGCTCCGCCGTGGTGGTGGTGGGCGCTCTCGGCGCTAGCGCGTCCCCAGCCGCAGACGGGCCGGCCGGCGCTGCGGGCATTGGCCCGGGACGCTCGTCCACCGGGAACGCTGACGCGTCCTCCCCCTCCTGCAGGACCACGACGATTGGCTCTCCCACCGTCACTCGCGTGCCCGCCTCCACCAGCAGGCGTCCGATCGTGCCCGCCGTCTCCGCGGCGTACTCCACCACTGCCTTGTCGGTCTCGATCTCGGCGATCGGATCGCCGGCAGCGATCTTCTGGCCGGGGCTGGTCAGCCATGTGGACAGCACCGCATCCGTCGCATTCGCCATCACCGACGGCATCCGGATGAAGCTGGCCATCAGTGGCTCCCCATGGCCGCGCGGGCCCGGAGCAGGCCGGCGATGACCTCCTGCTTGCCTGCGATCGCCGCTCGCTCGAGCACCTTGGAGATGCTGGGGCTGGCCTCGCCACCGGTCACGCGCTCCACCGGCTGATCGAGCCAGTCGAAGAAGCGCCTCTGGATCTCGTCTGCCAGCCAGCTGCCGTAGGAGGTCCCGCGAGCCCCCTGCTCGACGATCAATACCGCGTTGGTCTTGCGGATGCTCTCGCCAACCGTCTCCCAGTCGAACGAGGCACGGTCCAGCCAACGCAGGTCGATCAGCTCCGCGTCGACCGCGGACTCCCCGATCGCCTCGAGGCAGCGGTGGACCATTGACAGGTAGGAGAGGACCGTCAGGTCGCTGCCGGGGCGACGGACGGCCGCCGATCCCGGCGGGATGATGTAGTCCAGCTCGCCCAGCGGGACCAGGTCCTCGATCTGGTAGAGGTCGATGTGCTCGATGACCAGGACGGGATCGTCCAGCGCCAGGGCGGCGTTCATCAGTCCGATGTAGTCGGCCGCGGTGGAGGGAGCGACGATCCGCCATCCGGGTGAGGTCGCGAACAGTCCGGCGGGGTCCATCAGGTGCTGTGAGCCGTAGCCGGACCCCATCGCGACCTTGGTGCGCAGCACGAACGGCATCGCGTTCGTGCCGCCGAACATGTGGCGGGCCTTGCCGATCTGGTTGAACACCTGGTCGGCGGCCACCCACATGAAGTCGGGGTACATGAACTCGACCACTGGACGGAAGCGTCGGTCCAGGGCGATCCCGCCACCAACCCCGGCAAAAGCGTTTTCACTGATGGGCGTACCGATGACCCGATCCGGGCCGTACTTCTCAAAGAGGCCCTTGGTGGCTCCGTTAGTCCCGCCGCCCAGGCGGTGCACGTCCTCTCCGAGCACAACGATACGGGGATCCTGGTCCATGCGGCGATCCATGACCGCAGCCACGGCGTCGACGAAGCGCAGCTGCTGCCACTGTCCGGCGTGGGCCGCGGGCTCGAGCCTGGGAAGCGGCTCCAGCTCGGCGCCGGTGCTCCGGATGCCAACGTCGACGAAGCCTGGGTCCGGCCACAGCTCCGCCTTGATGTGGCGCGTGGGGGACGGCGCGTCCGGATTGCCCTCGACGAGGGCTGCCACAGCCTCGTCCATGGCCTGCTGCGCGGCCTCTCGCAGGCTGAGCTCCCGCGAGTCGTCGAGCAAGCGGAGCGCTTTGAGCTCGGAGGCGGTGCGCTCGAGCGGGTCGCGCGCGCGCCACTGCGCCTCCTCCTCCTTGGTCCGGTATCCGAAGGCACTGCCGGGATACGGTCCGTTCTGGTGCAGGAAGCGATACACGTCGGCCTCGATCAGGGTCGGGCCGCCGCCGCCGCGCATCAGCTCGAGCGCCTCCTGGGTGGCCATGTGCACGGCCAGTGGGTCCATGCCATCCACCTTCCACGATGGGATGCCGAAGCCCTGGCCACGCACTGAAAGCCGGTTGTCGGCCACCACTTCCTCGACGCGCGTTGAGACCGCGTACAGGTTGTTCTCGATGAAGAAGCAGAGCGGCAGCTTCCAGGCGGCGGCGAGGTTGAGCGTCTCGAGCACCGATCCAATCTGCGCCGAGCCGTCCCCGAAGTACGCGATCGTGACATCACTCGTGCCGGCGTGCTTCTGTGCCCACGCATTGCCGGCGGCAAAGGGCACGCCCCCGCCGACGATCGCGTTGGTGCCGAGCGCGCCGGCCTCCAGCCACTGAAGGTGCATGGAGCCACCGCGGCCCCCGGAGAAGCCCTGGGCGAGGCCAAGGATCTCGGCGAGTGTTCGCTGCAGCAGCTGCTGGGTGGCCGCCGCCACGGGCCGCTCGAGGCTGAGGTGCCCGGGCGAGACATGGCCCAGCGCCTTTGCCAGGAACTGATGATGGCCGCGGTGCGACCCGGCGATGCCGTCAGCGGAGCGCAGCCCGATGATCGAACCGACAGCCCCGGCCTCCTGGCCGATGCTCGCGTGGGCGGGGCCGTGGACCAAGTTCTCCGCCGCCAGCTTCAGGACGGTCTCCTCAAAGGCCCGGATCAGATGCAATTGGACGAGCATGCCGACCAGCAGAGCTGGGTCGGCCCGGCGCCAATCCTCTTTGCTACTGGTGAGCTGCACCCATGGGACGCCGGTCTTCAGGGTTCTGCGTTGGGGCATGTGGCTTTCCCGTCTGAGGTTACGTGAGCATATGGCGAGAATTGAATTCAATCACAGCAGGACCGCGGCTCTGAAACGCCGCTGAACTCTCATTTCACGCTAAAGTGTATGCAATGTGCGAGGATGCCGCAGCGGCGCGCGGACCCGGTCTCCGCGGGATCGATCATGTCGGCTTCACCGTGCCCGACTTGGAGCAGGCCCATCGCTTCCTCGTGGAAGTGCTGGGGGCCGTGCACGTCTACACGCTCGCCGGCAAGCGCGGCGACGACGACTGGATGGAGACGCACCTGGGAGTGAATCCGCGCACGCTCATCCGTGAGATTCGCTTCTACCGGCTCGGCTTCGGCACAAACCTGGAGGTCTTTGAGTACCTTGCCGCGGATGGACAGGCCCCGCAGCCGCGCAACAGCGACATCGGCGGCCACCACCTCGCGCTGTACGTCGACGACCTGGACGCTGCGATGGCGAGGCTGAGTGAGCGCGGCGTCAAATTCATGGGCGGACCGACGGCCAGCGCGCAGGCGGCGCTCGGGCAGCGCTGGATTTACTTCAGGAGCCCCTGGGGCATGCAGTTCGAGCTGGTGAGCTATCCCACCGGCAAGGCTTACGAGGCGGCGGCGGAGGTGAAGCTGTGGCATCCAGCACAGCCGGGGCGCTGAGCGGCGCAGCGCCGCTCACGGCCGTCAACGGCGCGTTTCTCCCGCACGGTGAGGCCGGAGCGAGGATCGCCGCAGCGCTGCGCGAGGAGATCCTCGGCGGTGCTTACCAGCCCGGTGAGCGGATCCGCCAGCAGGAGCTGGCGGGCAGGCACGGGGCCAGCAGGGTGCCGGTCCGCGAGGCTCTGCGCATCCTCGAGGCCGAGGGACTGGTGACGATCGTCGCCAACGCCGGCAGCTGGGTGTCGCGTCTGTCCGCCCAGGAGTGCACGGAGTTGTACCAGCTGCGCGAGCGGCTCGAGCCCCTCCTGCTCTCCTACAGCGTGGCGGCGCTGCCGGCCGGCGTCATCGAGCGCCTTCAGGGGCTGGCTGATGCGATGCAGCGCTCTGCCGACGTCGAGGAGTTCATCCGGCTGGACCGGACCTTCCACCTGCTGAGCTATTCGGCCGCCGCGACGATCATGCTCGGCGACACGATCAGCCGTCTGTGGAACCGCACCCAGCACTACCGGCGGGCCTACACGCGGATGTTCCGCGCCGAGCGCGACGACAGCGTGCACTACGACCACCAGCTATTGGTCGTCGCGCTGCGCAACCGAGACACCGACGACGCCGAGCGGGTGCTTGCCGCCCACATACGCCGCACGCGTCTGGCGCTGGCCAGACATCCAGAGATCTTCGACGCATGACGGCGTCATGCACCCTGGCGAGAGCGCGCAACGCGCTCTCGGGCAACTGAAAGGAAGACTGCAGGATGGCGATCGCGATCATCAACCCGGCCACCGGCAAACTCGAGCAGGAGTTCGCCGCGCACACCAGCACCGAGGTGGCCGACCGGATTGCTCAGGCGCAGGCCGCGTTTGAGGCGCTGCGGGACACCTCCTACGAGGAGCGCGGGACCTGGATGCGGCGGGCCGCCGAGTTGATGGAGTCGGAGGTCGAGCAGAGCTCGCGGATGCTCGTCGTCGAGATGGGCAAGCCGATCGCCCAGGCGCGAGCGGAAGTGCTCAAATGCGCCAGGAGCATGCGGTTCTACGCTCAGCACGCGGAGCGCTTCCTGGCTGACGAGCCGCTGCCAGACCCGTCGGCCGTCGGCGCCACCAAGGCGTACACGCGCTACGAGCCGCTGGGCGTGGTGCTTGCCGTGATGCCCTGGAACTACCCGCTCTGGCAGGTCATCCGCTTTGCCGCCCCGGCGCTCATGGCCGGCAACACGGGGCTGCTCAAGCACGCCTCGAACGTCCCGGCCTCCGCTCGATACCTGGACGCCATCTTCGGGCGCGCGGGCTTCCCGGCCGGGTCCTTCAGCACGCTGCTGATCGGCTCCGGAGCGGTGGGCGAGGTGATTCGCGACACCCGCGTGAAGGCGGTGACGCTGACCGGCTCGGAGGGCGCCGGGCGCGCCGTGGCCGCGGCGGCGGGCGCCGAGATCAAGAAGTCGGTCATGGAGCTCGGCGGCTCCGACCCGTTCATCGTGATGCCTAGCGCCGACCTCGAGGCCGCGGCCACCACGGCGGTGCGCGCACGGGTGCTCAACAACGGGCAGTCGTGTATCGCCGGCAAGCGCTTCATCGCCCACAGCGACATCTACGAGGAGTTCGCATCGCTGTTCTCAGCCAAGATGGCGGCGCTCAAAGTGGGCGATCCGCTGGACGAATCGGTCGAGCTGGGGCCGCTGGCCACGGCCGCCGGTCGCGACGAGCTCGCCGAGCTCGTCGACGACGCCGTTGCCAGGGGCGCGACGCTCCTGACCGGCGGGCACGCGCTCGAGCGCGACGGCTGGTACTACGCGGCGACCGTCCTGGCGGACCTCAACGACACCATGCGGATCGTCCGCGAGGAGGCGTTTGGGCCGGTCGCGGCGCTGTACCGGGCGCAGACGCCCGACGAGGCGATCCGCCTGGCCAACCAGACCAGCTTTGGCCTCAGCTCGGCGGTGTGGACCAACGATCCCGACGAGGAGGCTAATTTCGTGGCCAACCTCGACGCCGGAGCCGTGTTCATAAACGGAATGAGCGCCTCCTACCCAGAGCTGCCATTCGGCGGCATCAAGGCCTCCGGCTTCGGCCGTGAGCTGGCGGCGGCAGGCATACGCGAATTCACCAACCTCAAAACTGTCTGGAAGGGGTGACGGGACATGTGCACCGGCCACGGTCAGGGTCACGGGCAAACCTATAAGCCGAGCTCGCGCTTCGAGCGACCGTCGCTGCGGCCCAAGGGGGTGCGCCCGCTGGGGGTGCCCGGTCAGACGAGCGTCGACTACGAGCACCGTGTCGACTTCGAGCGCCTTCGCCAGTACCGCTTCGCGCGCACCAGGGCGGTGCTGGAGGCGAGCGACTGCGGTGCCTTCCTGCTGTTCGACTTCTACAACATCCGCTACGCCACCCAGACCTGGATCGGCGGCGCGCTCGGCGACAAGATGATCCGCTACGCCCTCATCATGCGCGGGCACGACCCCATCCTCTGGGACTTCGGCTCCGCGGTCAAGCACCACAAGCTCTACTCGGACTGGGTGCCTGAGGAGAACTATCGGGCCGGCTTCCTGGGCTTCAAGGGGGCGGTTGACCCGAGCGGAGGCGCCGACCTCATGGTCGACGCGATCCGCGAGATCAAGTCGCTGCTGAGTGAGAACGGCCTGGCGGACGCGCCGGTGGGCGTCGATCTGATCGAGCCGAGCTTCCTGTTCGAGATGCAGCGCCAGGGCCTCAGGATCGCGGATGCCCAGCAATCCATGCTCGACGCGAGAGTCATCAAGAACCAGGACGAGATCATGCTGCTGCACCAGGCGGCGGCAATGGTCGACGGCGTCTACCAGGACATCGTGGACGCGCTCAGGCCCGGGGTCCGTGAGAACGAGATCGTGGCCCTGGCGAACGCCCGGCTCTACGAATACGGATCTGACCAGGTCGAGGCGATCAACGCCATCTCCGGCGAGCGGTGCAACCCGCACCCGCATAACTTCACCGACCGGATCATCAGGCCGGGAGATCAAGCGTTCTTCGACATCATCCACTCCTTCAACGGTTACCGCACGTGCTACTACCGAACCTTCGGCGTGGGCTGGGCCACAGAGTCCCAGAGGGACGCCTACAAGCAGGCTCGTGACTGGATGGACGCGGCGCTCGACGTGATCAGACCGGGCGTTGCGAGCGATCAGGTCGCCGCGGTGCTGCCCCGGGCGCAGGACTTCGGCTTCGAAAATGAGCTCGCCGCCTTTGGGCTCCAGTTCGCGCACGGGCTCGGGCTCGGCTTACATGAACGCCCGATCATCTCGAGGCTGAACTCCATGAAGGACCCGGTCGAGATCCAGCCTGGGATGGTCTTTGCGTTGGAGACGTACTGCCCCGCCACCGACGGCACCTCGGCCGCTCGGATCGAGGAGGAGGTCGTGGTCACCGATTACGGGACGGAGATCCTCACTCGCTTCCCCGCCCAGGAGCTGTTCGTGGCCAACGCGTACTGAGCCGGCGCGGGTGGATGTCGAGCCAGTGCCGCAGGTCCGTCTGCTGCCGCCGCGGCCGAGTCCTCAGCGAACAACGTGCAAACGATTGCAGGAGCGCATATGACGACGCCTGACGATGTTGAAGCAGGGAACTCCCCCAACCGCGAGGCAGCGGCCAGCCCGCCGCCCGGGCCGCGTCTGACCAGGGCGCTGTTCTCAAGGCGGCCGCTGTGGGGGCCGTTCATCGGCGGCCGGTTCGTCGAGGTGCCGAACCCGACCACGTTCGAGGTGCTGGAACCTGCCAACGCCCGCCTTCTGGCCAACGTCGTCGCTGCGTCCGAGGAGCTCGTCGACCAAGCGGTGCGCGACGCCCGTCGTGCCTTCGAAGATGGCTGGCGAGCGCTCTCACCCAGGGAGCGGGGAGCGTACATGCGTCAGGTGGCCGCGCGCATCCGCGAGCACGCCGAAGAGATCGCCGAGATCTGCGCCCGCGAGGTGGGCAAGCCGGCGCGGGATGCGCTACGGATCGACGTGCTGTCGTGTCACTCGAGCTTTGACTACTACGCCGCCGTAGCGGAGTCGCTCCACGGTGAGATCCTCGATCAGGGACCGGTCCAGGCGCGCGTGGTCTACGAGCCCTACGGTGTGGTCGCGGCGATCCTGCCGTTCAATTGGCCGCCGATCCACTTCTCGAAGAAGTGCGCACCGGCGCTGGCCGCGGGCAATACCGTGGTCATCAAACCCGGCGAGCAGGCGCCCCTGACCGTGCTCCGTCTCGTTGAGCTCGCCAACGAGGTCCTGCCTCCCGGCGTGATCAACGCTGTGAGCGGACTCGGCGCCGGTCCGGCTCTGGCTGCGCACCCACGGGTGGAGCGGATCACCTTCACGGGCGCGACCGCCACCGGGCGCAGGGTGATGGAGACCGCGGCCAAGAACCTGACGTTCACCACGCTGGAGCTGGGTGGCAAGAACGCGCTGCTCGTGCTCGAGGACGCGGATCTCCCGCAGGCGGTGCGGATCGGGATCGAAGGGATGTTCTACAACCAGGGCGAGGCCTGCACATCGACCTCACGGCTGGTCGTCCACTCCTCGCTCTATGAGGAGTTCGCCGAGCGCTTCGTCGACGCGACCGCCCGGCTTGTCGTGGGTGATCCGCTGCACGAGAGCACGGACATCGGGCCGCTGGTGGATGAGCGGCAAAAGCGGCGTGTCGAGCAGTACATACGCTCCGGTACTGCCGGTGGCGCGCGCCTCCTGTACCAGGGCGTTCTGCCCGACAGCCCGGAGCTCAGGGACGGCTACTTCGTCGCTCCCACTGTCTTCGGAGACGTGACGCCCGGAATGACAATCGCCCAGGAGGAGATCTTTGGCCCGGTTGCGGCCCTGATGCGCTACGACACCGAGGCCGAGGCGGTCGAGGTCGTCAACGGCACCGACTACGGCCTGACCGCGGCAATCTGCACACGAGACGAAGCTCGCGCCGCGCGTCTGGCTGAGCGTCTCGAGGTCGGCATGGTGTTCGTGAACAACTACACCCGGCGCAACTTCATCGGTTCACCCTTCGGCGGGGTCAAGGGCAGTGGCTACGGCCGCGAGTACGCCGCGGAGACGGTGCACGAGTTCGTGCGCGCCAAGAACGTGCGCTTCCCCAGCGGTCGCGGATCGATTCCCGGCTGGCCGCCCGGCCAGTGAGTGCCCGCGCGCCGGACGGCGCGTAAACTGCTCGGCTTGCGACCGACCGACTGCCTCACGGGCGAGGAGCTCAGCAAAGACCAGCTGCACGAGCTGATCGACCGCGCCGCCTGGCTCAAGGCCAACCCACACGGCTCGCACGCGCTCGCCGGCCGCACCGTCGCGCTGATCTTCCAGCGCCATTCGACCCGCACGCGCGTGAGCTTCGAGGCCGGGACCGTCGAGCTGGGGGGCCACCCCATGGTCCTGCGCACCGAGGACACCCAGCTGGCCCGCGGCGAGTCGATCCGCGACACCGCCTACGTGCTCTCCCGCCACGCCGCCGCGATCGGCATCCGCACCGGCCCCGACGCGCTCGTGCAGGAGCTGGCCGAGCACGCCACGGTCCCGGTCATCAACATGCTGACCGAGCTCCACCACCCCTGCCAGGCGTTCGCCGACCTGCTCACGCTCAAAGAGTCCTTCGGCCACCTTGAGGGCCTCAAGCTCGCCTACGTCGGCGACGGCAACAACGTCGCCCGCTCGCTGGCGATCATCGGCGCGCTCGCCGGCCTCAGCGTCGCCATCGCCGCGCCCGACGGCTACCAGCTCGAGCCGACCGCCGGCGCGCAGCTGACCGACGACCCCTACGAGGCGGTCCGCGACGCGAACGCCGTCTACACCGACGTCTGGGTGAGCATGAACGACTCCCCCGACACCGCCGCCGCCCGCGTCGACGCGCTGCGCCCCTACCAGCTCTCCGACGAGCTCCTGGCCGCCGCCGCCCCGGGCGCGATCGCGCTGCACTGCCTGCCCGCCCACCCGGGCGAGGAGATCACCGAGTCCGTGCTCTACGGTGAGCGTCAGCGCATCTGGGACCAGGCCGAGAACCGCCGCCACGCCCAGAAGGCGCTGCTCGAGCTGCTCTGCGCCTAGCCTTCGGGGCTCTCGCCGCTGCTTCGAGCCCCTCATCAAAGCGCTCCCCCAACCCGCCCATGGACCAGACCACCGCCACCCCCCGCCCACGTCGCGGCGACGAGCTGACGGTCATGGTCGACTCGCTCGCCCACGGTGGCGCCGGCGTCGCCCGCCACGACGGCTACGTGCTGTTCGTGCCCGGCACGGTCCCGGGCGACCGGGCGCGGGTGCAGGTCGGCAAGTCAAAGCGCGCCTACGGCGAGGCGCGCGTAGTCGAGCTCGTCGAGCCAAGCCCCGACCGGATCGCGCCGCTCGCCGACCATCCGGGTGCGCCCTGGCAGGTGATGCCCTACGCCATGCAGCTGGAGGTCAAGTCGGCGCAGGTCGAGGACGCGCTGCGCCGCATCGGCCACCTGGACGGCTTCGAGCTCGAGCCGATCGTGCCGGCGCTCGAGCAGTGGCGCTACCGCAACAAGCTCGAGTACTCGTTCGGCGCCGACGCCTCCGGGCGCCTGGTCTGCGGCTTTCACGCGCCCGGGCGCTGGGAGGAGATCATCGAGCTGCAGGATTGCCTCCTGGCTTCGGAGGCCGGCAACGCCGCCCGCGAGCAGGTGGTCGCCTGGTGCCGCGCGCAGGGCCTCACCGCCTACGACCGCCGCACCGGCGAGGGCTTTCTGCGCAACCTGGTGGTGCGTGAGGGCCGGCGCAGCGGCGAGCTGCAAGTGCGCCTGGTGACAGCCCCTGGCAAGCTCGACACCGAGAGCCTCGCCGCGGCGGTCACCCTGGCCGACGGGCTGCTCTGGACCCAGCAGGCGAGCGCCGGTGAGACGACGGCCGGCGGCGAGACCGAGCTGGTCGCGGGGGCCGAGCGGCTGCGCGAGCGGATCGGCCCGCTCGAGCTCGAGATCTCGGCGCAGGCGTTCTTTCAGACCAACACCGAGATGGCCGAGCAGCTCTACGAGCTCGCGGTCGCCTATGCCGAGCTCGGGCCTTTTGACCGCGTCTACGACCTGTACTGCGGGATCGGCACGATCGGCCTGCTGATGGCCCCCCGTGCCGCCCAGCTCTGGGGGCTCGAGATCGTCGAGGATGCGGTCGCCGACGCGATCGCCACAGCCCGCCGCAACGAGATCGGAAACGCCCGGTTCTTCGCCGGCGACGTGCGGCTCGCGCTGCGCGAGCTTCAGGAGCGGGCCGGCCGTCCTGACGTGCTGGTCGTGGATCCTCCCCGGGCGGGCCTCTCGCAGAAGGTGGTGAGGCGGATCATCGAGACCTCGCCCAAGCGGATCGTCTACGTCTCCTGCAACCCGACGACGCTTGCCCCCAACGCCGCGCAGCTTGTCGCGGCCGGCTACGAGCTTGTCAGGGTGCGTCCGGTTGACATGTTCCCGCAGACGCCGCACATCGAGTGCGTCGCGCAGCTCGTGCGCCGCTCCGGGTAGGTAGGCTACGCATATGCGTGCGGTCGTGATCAGGGACGGCGGGATTCTCGTCGAGGAGCGCCCCGACCCCGTACCCGGGGCGCAGGAGGTGCTCGTGCGGGTGCGTGCCGCCGGCCTGAACGGCGCCGACCTGCTGCAGCGCGCGGGTAGCTACCCGGTTCCCCCAGGGGTTCCCGCCGACCTGCCTGGCATGGAGTTTGCCGGTGAGGTTCGCGCTAACGGCCCGCGTGCCGAGCGCTTCTCGGTGGGTGACCGCGTGATGGGGCTGATCGCGGGCGCTGGGCAGGCGGAGCTGGTGGTGGTCAGCGAGCGGCTGCTGATGCCGGTGCCGGCGAAGCTCGACTGGCCGGCCGCCGGCGGCCTGCCAGAGGTCTTCACCACCGCCCACGACGCCCTCTTCACCCAGTGCGGCCTCGTCGCCGGTGAGCGGCTGCTGGTGCACGGCGCGGCCGGCGGTGTCGGCACCGCCGCGGTGCAGCTCGGTCGCGCCACGGGCGCGCGCGTCAGCGCCACGGTCCGTAACGCCAAGCACCGCGAGGCGGTGGCGGCGCTCGGCGCCGCAGTGCTCTCGCCGGGGGACTTCGTAGACGAGGGTCCCTTCGATGTGATCCTCGAGCTGGTCGGGGCGCCCAACATGCGCGAGAACCTGCGGGCGCTGCGCACGGGCGGGCGGATCAGCGTGATCGGCACCGGCGCCGGGGCGACCGTCGAGGAGCTCCCGCTGGGCCTGCTGATGGCGCGCCGCGGCCGTATCCACGGATCAACCCTGCGCGGGCGCTCGCTCGAGGAGAAGGCGCTCACCGCACGCGCCATGGAGCGCAGCGTGCTGCCGCTGTTTGCGACCGGCGCGCTGCGCGTGCCGCTGCACAGGACCTTCCCGCTGGAACGTGCCGCCGAGGCCTACGACACCTTCGCCGCCGGCGGCAAGCTCGGCAAGATCGTGCTCACGGCGTGACCGTGGAACGGTCAGCGGGCCCTGCTGCGGCGCCGAAGGTCGTCCATCTGGACCAGATCGAGTCGGTGCCCGGACCGGGCAGCCTGGTCTGGCACCCGGTCCGGTTCGCGCTCGGCGTGCGGGCCTTCGGCTGTAACGCCTACACCGCGACCGCGGCCGGCCAGGACGTGGTCGAGCCCCACGACGAGGTCTCCGACGACGGCTCCGCCGAGCAGGAGGAGCTGTACTTCGTGGCCTCCGGGCACGCCAGCTTCACGATCGACGGCACCGACCACGACGCGCCCGCGGGCACCTACGTGTTCATCCCCGACCCGCGCTCGCACCGTCACGCCGTGGCGCGGGAGCCCGGCACGACCGTGCTCAGCTTCGGCGGGCCGCCCACCTTTGAGCCCTCCGCCTGGGAGTGGGCGTTTCGCGCTGCGCCGCTGATCCGCAGCGACCCGGCGCGCGCGGCGGAGATCCTGGACGAAGGGCTGGCGCTGCATCCGGGCGCGCCCGGCTTGCACTACAACCTCGCGTGCCTGCACGCCGCCGGGGGCCACCGCGACGAGGCGCTCACCGCCCTGCGGCGGGCGGTCGAGCTGGATGGCAAGGCGGCCGGCTGGGCCCGTGGCGACGCCGACCTCGCCTCGCTGCGCGACGACCCTGGGTTCATCGCGCTGACCGGCGGCTGAGCGGGCCACCGGACAGGCCTGGGCTTTCCGGCACACTCGCTGGCCGCGCGCCCGCCCTGGCTACCTCGCGACGAGGTTGGGCTCGAAGCTCGCCGCGCGGCTCAGCGCCGCGCTCGCCGTCTTCACCAATCCGGCCCCCACGAGGCGAAGCGATAGAGAGTTGTGTCACGCTGCGCTACGCCACCTCGGCCACGGACCACAGGAACGTTGCTCGCCCGTCACGAGAACCCCTCCCTTATGGCGAGCGCCGGCCAAGCCGGCTGCGTCGGATTTTCGTATGCAACGCGACGCTCGAACGAGCCATGTGATGACCACTCAGACTACGCCCCGGTCGAGGCCCCGCGCAGACGATCGCGACCGAGAAGCTCAGGGGATACGGCGCGAAGCCTCGTGAAAGCTCCGAGAATGTCGTCACCTGCGTAGTCGCAGAGCCGTCGCGCGACCGATAGGTACCAGCGATCGCGTAGCCATCTGGGACAGCGACACCCATCCGTGGCTGTGACACGCTCACGAGCGTGGCGCAAGGACCAGGGAGCTTAACGCCCCAATGGACCGTGTACGTCCCACCCGGACCCTCCGTACGCTGGATCCGTGGGCGCCCGGCGCTGGCCAGCACCCTGGCCCTGGTAGGAAAATACGTTCAGGGTGCGACGACCGCTTGCGCCGTTGACGTTGCCGTTTGAAGCGTGACGGAGTGCCCGAGCTTCTCGAGCTGAGCGATCAGGCTGACCAGCAAGTAGCCAGAAAATCCCCGCCCGGACCCGCTCAAACCCAGCGATCCCGGGCATTGCCGCGCCTCGGGACCGCAAACTTCCGCCTAATGCATCCGAGAAAGGCGTGGACACGCCCACGGGCCTGTGCTAACGTGCCAGCATCGACCCACCGGATCCCGCCGGTGGTCAATGCGGCCCCGTATCCACGGCCAGCCCCTTGATGGAACCGCAGCGCGATACGGATTTTCCGTTTTGACTCTGGCTTTTTGGAGGAGCGTGCTGCATGCGAAGCTTCAATCGACTCCCGACACCGAACCGAAGGAGCGTCGACACCAAGCCGGTGCTCGCGGCTCTGGACAGTCCGTTCCCTGACGGTGAAGCACCGCGGGCGCAACCGAACAGCTATTCCCGGCGGGATTTCTTGCAGGCTGCAGTCGTGGCCGCAGGCGTGACCGCCGGTGGCGCGTGGACTGCCAGCCCGGCACTCGCCTCCCAGATGTTAGGCGGCGCTGAAATTGACGACCTGGTGTTCCAGGGCACGGTAATTGGCCGCTCGTCGGTAGCCGTCGACGTACAGATCGACGCCTCAAACGTTCGCCGCCTGGGATTCACCAGCGCGACGAACGTGTGGCGAGACGGGCCGGTCGGTCCAGCCCAGATAGCCGTGGGTGACAATTTGATTGTTCACACCAATCGCGCTTCAGAGCTAACCCGCGGCTGGGCGAACATCGCGAGAGTCCGGGGAGAGATAACCGCTGTTACGGACAGCGGTTATCAGGTCGCACCCAGCGACGCTGGCCAATCGGGCTTTTCCGGACCGATTGAGCTGACGATCGGGTCAGGCACACCTGTCACCGACGTCTATACAGGCAGCCTGCTAGGACAGGCTCCGGTGGTTGGGGCATTGGTCGACGCTGTGGCCTACATGCACGACGCGGCAAGTGCTAACGGCACTATGGTGGGTGTCGCACAGCCCGGTGCGATAGTACCAACGGCCCCTCAAGCTCCCGGTCCAACGGTGACGCGTCAGACCGTCCAAGGCGCCACACCAGATATCACCTATTGCTACGTAACGTTCACGTATCAAGGCATTGCCTCAAACTACTCCTGTTGCAACGGATGCGGTCGCTGCGATTGCGGTGGGACTAACGCTGCTAGCTCTTTGGCTTGGCCTGCGCTTGATAGCTCCTGTTCCTGCTGCACCGACACCTGCTGCAATTGCTCGTACGGGTGCACCAACCAGGTGCTTGTCAGCTGCGGTCAAACAGTCGTTGTCGAAGACATGTGCAATGGAACTACTATCGGCCTTTATGTCCGTGACTGTGGGCCGCGCCAGAATGGTGCGTGCATTGGCGGCGCGGTATGCGCGCATGTCTGCGATACCTGCGGCTACACGCGCAGTCACCCAGTCGTAGATCTGACGATGACGGCGTTCTCGAGGTTCCACGACCCGGCCAGCACGTACTGCTTTCCGACCAACGTTTCATTGTCGGTACTGGAGCCGGAGTGCTAGGACAGAGCGGAGGACAGCTTTGACTGGAGCGGCGGTCCTAGGCCTTCAATCGGTAATCGTTGGCGTGATCGCAGGCGCGGCGGCGGTCACCAAGATTGCAGACCGCGACCCAGAGCGCACGGTCGCCCGTACCGCCCTTGCACGGCTCATCGCTGATCGGCGGGCGTCGCTATGGACATGGCATGCGCTAGCAGGTGTGGAACTGCTCGCAGGCGTGCTCGCCTGCTCGCGAATAGCTGGACGCTGGTCAGCCGCGCCGGTAGTGATCCTCATGGTCGGTGCGCTGCTATACGGCTCATGGGCTATTCGAGCGGCGCCCGACAAATCGTGCGGCTGTCTTGGCCGTATGAGTTCTGCGAACGTCACGCCCTTTACCGTCGCGAGGACCGGCGTCTTTCTCGTGATGGCCGCGCTCGGGATGACGTCGCCGGCGAATTGGGACGGGATAGCCGCGCACGGCGGTCTCTTGGTCGGTGTCGCCGGGCTCATAGAGTTCACACTGGCGATGAGCCTCTTCGCTGAGGTCCGCGCTCACTTTCGACGTCGGACGGAGCCGTGCGAGACACGCCAGGAACCACTCGCACAGACCCTCGCGCGTCTGCGGGCTGGGAGTCTATGGGCTGCCGTGGCCCAGCACCTCGAGGCGACTGAGCCCGCAGATCACTGGCGGCAAGCCTGTTGGCGCTACCTCGCGTTTGCGGCAACTTTTGAGGAAAGCCCCGCGATAGCCGTGTTTGCGGTCCGAATTGGCGGTACAGCCCAGAACGATGCCGTGGCCTTCGTCGATCGGGACGCCGATAGGATCCTCGGAAGGGTTGTCGCGAACGCGTTGAGAGGCTCGGGTGCAACTTCGTGATTCCGGGTTGTGCCCACGTGCCGTAAGTTACGGGGGTGAGTCGTGGCAGCGAAACTGATCACACGCTTGGTGATGGCGTTTATGGCGGCGGGCGGTGTCTACTGGGGGATAGGCGCGTTATCGCCCGGAGACTCGCTGGGAGCTAGCCACGGGAACTATGTCTATCCAGCGTCAATCTACCCGCCGCCAAGTAGCTGGCCGAAATGGGGCCCAGCGGGTGGCTGCGCGAGCCGGCGAGGCGTTGAACCCCTCAGTCCGAGCGCAGCTAGGTCGGCGGTCGCCGCTGTCAGGCACCTGGATGGCAAGTTCGCGAACGATCGTCGCTACAGCGACCGCGCCTACTGGCCCGTTCTCAGGGAGACGGATGGATTCGAAGCGGGCTCGAAGCGGAAAAGCCGCGGCACTACGCAGTCGCGGGTCGTTGGCGTCGTTCCAGCGGTGAAGTCGGTGTACGCTCGCATGGTCGGACACTGGTGCGGACGCGAGATCGTCCGGTTGTCTGAGAGCGTCACCGTCGGACCGGGCCGGTCGGCGCCTGCGCTCGACGCTGAATACTGGCTGGTCGACCGGCGCGGTCACTGGCTCGTCTGGTTCTCCAACCCATGATCGTCGGCTGCCGGTCTGATAAGCACGGCGGCTTCGATCCCGCACTACAGCCTCGCCTGCCTGCACGCCGTCCATGGCCGGCGTGAGGAGGCGCTCGCCGCCCTGCGGAGGGCGATCGAGCTCAAGGCCGAGGCGGCCGCGTGGGTACGCGGCGACGACGATCTGGCCGCGCTGCGCGACGACCCCGGCTTCGCAGCGCTGATCGATCGCTGAACAGGTTTCCGCGCGCACCGTTCGCCGTCAGGGGCAACCCGCGCCGGCCCAGTTTGACGATCTGGCTGGCGCCGTTTCGGCAAACTGGGCACTCGCCATGCCAGCAGGCGGTCTTGACTTCTTTGCCCACGGTGCGCTCCCGGCACCCCGCGTGAGCGTCGCTGAGGCGCAGCGGCTGGCGGGCGAGCACTTCGACCTCGAGGCCACGGCGCAGGCGCTGGGCAGCCAGCAGGATCAGAACTTCCTGCTGCGTGGTGGCGCAGGGGAGCCGCTGGGCGTCCTCAAGCTGGCCAACCGCGCGATCGGACTGGCTGAAATCGAGGCGCAGATCCTGGCCGGCAAGCGGCTCGCCCAGCGCCTGGCGCCCGTGTGCGTCGCCACCACGCTGACCGGGCCGGAGGGCGCGCCGCTGCTCGCCACCGTCGCGACATCCGAGGGGCCCCTGGTTGCGCACGTGGTCAGGTACCTGCCCGGCAGCACGCTCGCCCACCATGGCTACCTCTCGCCGAGGGTGGTCTCGGCGCTTGGCGCGCTCGCCGCGCAGGTCAGCGACGCGCTCGACGACTTCACCCACCCGGGGCCTCGAGCGCACGCTGCAGTGGGACCTGCGTCACGGTGAGCGGGCCGTGGCGATGCTCGTCGAGCACGTTCCGCAGCCGGATCTGCGCGAGCAGCTGCGCCGCGACAGCCAGGTGGCGTGGTCGAGGATCGCGGCCGTCGCCGGCGAGCTGGCGCTCCAGCCCGGCCACTTCGACCTCACCGACGAGAATTTGCTCAGCACCTGCCCACACGGTGTGCCGTTCCCGGACGGCGTGATCGACCTCGGCGACCTGTCGGTGTCTGGCGTGTGTCCGAGCTTGCCACCACCATCACCTCGCTGCTGCACCACCCCGGCACCGAGCCCTCTGCTCTGAGCGCCGGCCAGGACAACCGTCCCATATGCAACGCGACGCCCGAACGAACCCTGCACCGGCCACGCAGGCTACGCCGCAGGCTTAGGCTCTGCGCAGACGATCTCGACTGAGAAGCTCAAGGGATACGTGGCGAAACCTCGCGGAAACTCCGAGAATGTCGTCACCTGCGTAGTCGCATAGTCGCTGCGCGAGCGATAGGTACCGGCGATCGCGTAGCCACTTGGGACAGCGACACCCATCCGTGACTGCGACACGCTCACGAACGTGGCGCAATGAGTAGGGAGCTTAACGCCCCAATCAATCGTGTACGTCCCTCCCGGCCCATCCGTGCGCTGGATCCGCGGCCGCCCAGCGCTGGCGAGCACCCTGGCTTGTTGGGGGAGCTTCAAGTCCACCGCCACACTCGCCCAGGCAGCCACGACACCCATCGCACCTGTGGTGCCAGTCAGCATCACGGAGCGGCCCGCACTCCGTGCGATGCGGCGCACCGTTCGCGCACTCGCCGCCGGAGCGCGCGAGCTTCGGAGCATTCCCCTCGCTGAGAGTACCAGTCCGAACAGCACCACCACCAGCACCAACGTGTCGAGCCCGCGACGAGATAGGTGCACAAGCCTCTCGCTCATCACCAGCCACACTCGCTGCCTCAGCCGCTTGGTTGTAGCGCTAGCGGCGTCCATGTTTGCCCGCCGTCCTTGGTTGCGAGCATCCCGTCAGTCTGTACGCAATCGATCTTTGGCGGGATCGCACACGCAACCGTCGCGTATTGAGCGACCGCCGTGTTGGCACCAGTAGCGTATAAGTTGACTGTTCCAGTCGCCGGCATGCCGCTAGCTGCCACTGTGGTTGCAGTGCCCGTCAGCGTTACGCGTGCGAGTTGATTGGTGGGGCTAAGCACCCACAGGACGCCGTCTGCGACTGAGATCGCTCGCACCGGCGTTCCCGTGCCGTACTGGCCGCCGAGGTCGAGTTCTGGACCCGCAGTCCACCTCCAACCACTGCTCGTCGGCACGCCGACAATTACCTGCGTCGTTGTCTCGCCCGTCGCAGTTACAACGAGATCGCTCCCATCGGCCTCAACCGTGCTAAGTGCTGCAGGCTGACCAGCATTCGTCACTGTGATGGGCAGGTTAACCGCTTGCCATGCGAGGCCATCATCGGTGCTTTCGTAGAGATCTCCAGCGGCGCCACCTTCGCCCACGAGCCACAGGTCGCCTCCGACTGCGGATGCGGTACCGTCGCTTGGAGTGGGATGACCATCCCAACTAGTTCCGCTGTCTGTGGTGCTCAGCCACTCACCTGGAGAGTCAGCGGCGCCACCGCTGCCGCTGTTGACCGCTATCCCGACCAGCTCACCGCCGCGATCGACTATCTGTGCTGTCACGACAGGCACGCTCACAGGTAGTGTTCTGCTCTGCCAGGTGCTCGCGCCCGATCGGAGCGTGGCAACGACGACCGTTTGCTGCCCAGGCACCAGCGTCACGCCCACCGTTTCGTTCGTGAGGACCGAAACGTCCGCTAGTTCGGCCCCCGGTACGAGCGGCGGCCCAGGTAGCTTTGACCAAGTTGCGCCTCCGTTACGGGTTACGGCGAGGGATCCCTGACCGAGCATCCACTCGTTCTGGCCGGCGTCTGCTCGCCCGCCCGCGGCCATGAAGGTATTGGCGACGGCCGGGCCTTGGGGCACCGAACCAGCAGCAGCCGACGAGCCTTTCGATACAATCAAAATAGTACCCAGGGTGGTAGCGGTCACGATGACCACCGCGCCGATAACCCATTTTCGTGGCATCAGGCTTGCCCGAGTGCGAGTATCACGACGGTGGATACGCATACACAGGCCCGTCGATGCTGTCGAGGTCGACATTCATTGTTAGGCCACCCCAAGTGACGTTCTCGGGGGTGGTGTACTGTTTGAGCCGCTGCGTTTCTACCCAGAGTCCCGAGAGACCAGAAGCGCTGTTGTCCATGTCACTGGTGTCTGGGTTGCCGTCAGGGTATGCACCCCAAATGTGCTGAGGCACTGGGCTACTGCTGGCATATGCGGCCAAGGCAGACCCGACGACTGACCCATAGACTCCTGAGTAGACGAAGAAGGCAGACCAGCCGCTGACAAACGCCCGAGCGGCAGCGACGCAGCTTGCGTTGCTATTGTCGAACGCTTCTAGGTCGTAATTCATGGGCACTCTCGACCCCATGCCGAGGCTAACGTCCGTGTTGTAGGCGTCCTGTGCTTGGCTGTAACCCTGGCTGTGGGCGTCGGAAGTGTTGTAGGAGAACGTGTTGGCATAAGATGTGCAAGGTGCTTGGGGTCCAACCCAAAGCGGGGCTAGAGCCCAGTACTGAGTTCCGGTCGTGATAGCATTGACGTATGAGGCTGACAGATTAGGCTGTGGGTGACAGCCCATCTCATCGCCGCCGATATAGATGCCGTAGAAGACGTATGGCGAGGCGTCATACCACGTCTGGAGGTGCGCGACACTCGGATCTACGCAGGCATCGGCCCCGAGGGCGTTTCCGGTGATGTTGATTTCCGCAGCCCTCGCGACGGCCGGAGTGACAGCGATGTAGCCTCCGGTGATCGCCAGCAAAACGATGGCGAGCGCACACGCCACCACAGCTGTGCGGCGGCGCCGAAGGATAATCCGAAGGCCCGTGTGCTTCTGCGTTCCTCTCGTCATCGAACCCCAGACGTTCGTAAAACCGGTCCAGGCTGTCAGCGACTCTGCGCTGCTTCGCATCGGATAGTCTACACCCCGCATGTGGCGCGGTCAACGCTCCGTTGGCATGTGGCTCCAGCTCCTTGCGCCGAGTGATGGCGCGTGAGCGCTCGCTTGCGTCCGGCCGGGAGCACTACTACGAGCGGCCGCAGATCGAGCGCGGCTGGCGCTACCACCTCGCCGATACCGACGGGCGCGTCTACCTTGACATGGTCAACAACGTCACGATCCTCGGGCACGCGCACCCCCGGATCGAGGCGGCGGTCGCCCGGCAGCTGCGGCGGCTGAACACCAACTCGCGTTTTCACTACGCCGCGATCGCCGCGTTCGCGCAGCGCCTGGCGGACCTCGTGCCCGACCCGCTTGACAGCGTCTTCTTCGTCAACTCGGGTTCGGAGGCGGTTGATCTGGCGCTGCGTCTGGCGCTGGCCGCCGCCGGCGAGCTGCGCGTGCCGCTGCACCGCACCTTCCCGCTCGAGCAGGCGCCCGCCGCCTACGACGCCTTTGCCGCCGGCGGCAAGCTCGGCAAGATCGTGCTGACGCCCTGAGGCGGGGCCGGCCGGCCGCGTCGGGCGGGTCGCGGGGGCGGCCCGGGTCCGGCGGGTCGAGCGCCGGACCGTCAATACGGCGGCAGGTCTGCCCACCAGTCGCCGAGCACACGGAACGCGCGCCAGAAGGCGCGCTTGGCTGACTCCTCGTCCAGCGAGTCGTCGATGTTCGGCACGTACAGCGCCTCGCATGAGGGTGTGAAGCGCTGCACCGCGCCGGGCTCGGCGACGAGCTCGCGCCGGACCGGCAGGTCCAGGTCGTTGACCACGGCCAGGGCGTCCGTTCCCATCACGACGACGATCTTGGGTGAGACGATCGCGAGCTCCTCGGCGACCCGGTGGATGCACTCCGGGTCCGCCATCACCGGGTCCAGCACCGGGCACTTCACGCACAGCGTGCCGTAGACGGCCAGCGGGTCGATGTCCAGGCGTCGCAGCGACTTCATCAGCGCCGTGCCCGAGCGGCCGTAGAAGGCGACGCCCTCCTCGATCTCCGACGGTCGCGCCGCGTACTTGACCATGAAGATGTCGGCCTGCGGGTGGCCCGAGCCGAGCACCGGCAGCAGCTGGCCGCGCGGGCAGCGCTCGCAGCTCTGCAGGTCGCGGGCGACGCTGTTGAGCTCCCTGATCGCCCGCTCCAGATACTTCTCGCGGATCTCGTCGTCGGTTGCGGGCACCACGTGCTGATTGGACGCCGCCGGCGCTTGTCCTTGCGCCTGCACCAGCTTTTGCGGGCGCTGCATCAGGACTTGCGCGCCGCGCGGCGCAGGCGCCGCTCGCGCACGGCCCCGCGCCGGCTCTCAGGCCTGGCCTTGGTCTGCAGGAACTTGAGCGCCTGCACGTAGAAGAGGCTGGCCGGGTTGCGGATGATGTCGGCGCTGCGCAGCGACTCCAGGAACTGCTCGGGGCCGTCAAAGTCATGCATCCTGATCCGCACCGAGCCGAGCCCCTGGGGCACGTGCGCGTCGGAGCCGGCGCCCGCCACGATCCGGTACTTGGCGGCGAAACGCACCGCCTCCGCGTTGAACTCGGCGATCGCCACGCGGGCGTTGAAGACCTCGATCAGGTCTATGTCGTCCACCACTTCCATCAGGTGCCGGTAGTCCGGAACCGAGTGCATGCGATCGAACGGGTGCGGCACGTACACCAGCCCACCCTGGCGCTTGATCTCGGCGATCGTCTGCGCGAGCGTCATCCCGCGCGGGATCTTCTCCTCGATGAAGAGGCCGATCACCTCGCCCTGCGAGGCGGTCTTGACCTCCTCGCCGACGATCACCTTGATGCCCTTGGCCTTCGCGGCGGCCTCCAGTGCCCCGGAGATCTCGTTGTGCTCGGTGACCGCGATCGCGCCCAGCCCGCGTGCGCGAGCTTCGGTCAGGAGCACCTCCACCGGCGTCGCGCAGTCGTAGGAGTGGTCGGTGTGCATGTGCAGGTCCACGTCGATCAGTGGCCGGTCGGCGACCGCCGCTGCCGCGGCCATCGCCCGTGGCCGCCGGTCGTGCCGGCGCGCGAGCAGCTGCGCATAGAGCGCCTGGAGCTCGTCCGCCAGGCGACCGTAGCCGAGCTCCTCACGCAGAGGCGCGGTCCGGGCGCGGTAGTGCTCCAGCTGCGCGCGATCCCGCAGCAGCCCGTTCAGCGCCGCGGCGAGCGTATGCGCGTCCTGCGGCGGGTACTGCAGTCCACGGCTGCCGTCGCCCAGCAGCTCGGCATAGACGGGGATGCTGCTCGCGACCGGCACCACGCCGCTTGCGAGCGCCGGCAACAGCGCTCCCGGGTCGGGCGTCACGCCGTCTGAGCCGAGCACGAGCACGTCGGTGTCGGCCATGACCTCGCGCAGCGTTGTCGTCTCCCGGTCGAGGAACCGCAGGCGTGCTGCCAGGCGGCCGCCGAGCGCGGCGGCCGCCGTGAGCGGACGCGGCGACCACACGGTTGCCTGCCAGTCTGCGTCCGCGTCGAGTAGGCGCAGCGCCCGCAGGAACGTGCGCAGCGCAGCGCGCTCCTCCGTGGCCGCAAACGTCAGACGCAGTGAGGAGCCGGCAGCGCTGCGCGCCACCGGCTCCGCGGCCGGCAGCACCACCCGGTAGGCGGCGGGGAAGTAGCGGTCCATCAGCGTCCGGGTCGTGTCGTAGGAGGCCACGCGGGCGTCCAGCCGGCTGAAGAGGAGTTGCGAGAGCGGGCGGCCGAGCTGCGTCGAGAGCACCCGCTCGGTCGGGTTGTGAAAGGTCGCGACGCTGAGTGCCCGGGCGGTCCGCAGTGCCACGCTGGCGGCGCTCGGCGCGAACGGCTCGTGCACGTGCACAATGTCGAGTGGCAGGTGCGCGAGCGCCTCCTCGATGGTGCGCGCCACGTCGACCGGCAGCGAGGCTGCGCGGCGTCTGGCCGGAGAGAACGGCAGCACCTCGCCGACCGCCAGCACCACCGGGCGCTCGCCGGCGCGCGCGAGCAGCTCGTCGTCGCCTTCCCGTTGCCGGTGCAGCGCGCGGCGGCTCTCGCGCACCAGCTCGGGGGACTCGGATGGTGCGATGATCAGTACGCGGTGGCCGCGGCGGACGAGCTCCTCGGAGAGCAGCCGCACGTGCTCACCAACCTCACTCCCGGCCTCCCAGGAGAAGGGGCTCACCTGCGCGATCGTCAGCCGTGGTGCGGGCACGCCTGGGCAGTCTACGCGCGTGCCTGCGGCCGCTTCAGCTCAGGGTGAAGTCGGCGCCGGCGCGCTGCGTCGGCTGGTGTGCGCTGGGCCGGAAGCTCGCCTCCACGCTGACGCGCAGGCGTGCGCTGCCGGCGAGCAGCGCCCTGCCTGCCGGGGTTAGCCGCAGGACCAGGCGCGCCGGCCCGGCGCTGCGCAGGCGGACGTGCCCGGTGGCGACCAGCACGCGCCCAGCGGCGCCGGTGGCGTACCAGGAGGTCTCGGCGGTGCCGGCTTCAACCGCCTGGTAGGCGTAGGTGTAGGAGCCCTTCGCGCGGATCCGCGCGAGCCGCGCGGTCGCTCCGTGCGGCTGCAGGATCGCCGCCAGCGAGAGGCGCGCCTCGCCGGCTGTGGCGGGTGGCAGCGCCACCTCGTGCGGATGCCCGTAGCTGCCGCCGTGCTCGTTCAGGGTGTAGCCCTGCAGGTCGCCACGCCCGTCCAGGTAGTCGCCTATGACGCTGCAGTCTCCGGTGCCCGTGCAGGCGGAGGCGACCGTTGCGGCGCTCTGCGTGAGCGCCGCGCCGCGCGGCAGCGGCGCTTCGGTGGCCGGCTGCCAGACGCCGTTGGTCTCGGTCACGAGCAGCCCCTGATTGTCCAGCGCGATCGTGGTGTAGACCCCGGTCGCGAGGCAGTTGCCGGGACTCGAGCAGGACACCCAGTCCAGGCCCGCCGCCTGCTTCTGCAGTCCCTTGACCGCGTTTGCGGGCAGCGTGACCTCGGTGCCCGGCTGCCAGACGCCGCCGCTCTGCTCCAGCAGCAGCCCCTGGCTGTTCTCGCCGTTGTCGTAGTACCAGCCCACGGCGGTGCAGGCGCCCGCCTGCGGGCAGGCGACGGAAGAGAGCACGGTGTTCTGGTCGCCGAAGGTGCCCGCGGGCGCGGCGCCGCTCGGCAGGGTCGTGCCGGCCGCGCTCTGCCAGGCGCCGGCCGACTCGCTCAAGAGCAGCCCGAGCGAGTTCTGGAGTGGGTTCAGGTACGTGCCGACGATCGCGCACACGCCGGGCGTCGCGCAGGCTATGGCCGCCGGAATCGTCTTCGGATCGATGCTCGCGTCGCTCGGCGCCGGGGCCGCCGGCGCCGCGCTCAGGCGCCCGCCGCCGCTGACCAGCAGGCCAACCTCGTGCCCGGCGGAGTCCAGGTAGGCGCCGGTCGCGGTGCAGCCGCCTGCGGGTGCGCAGCTGACCGCGAGCAGCGCTGCGTCCTGCGCCTTGATCGGGGCGTCTGCCGGTAGCGGCGACTCGACGCCGCGCAGCCAACGCCCGTTGCGTTCGCGGACGATCAGCGGCTCGAGCACCTCGGCGTTGGTCTCGTATTGACCTACGGCCAGGCAATTGCCGGGAGACGAGCAGGAGACGGCGCTCAGGCTGACGCCGTCGGCGACGCCGCCGTGGGCCTGGGGAGTCCTGATCGCGTTGGCCGGCAACTCCAGGCGTGTTCCTTGCGGCCAGCGCCCGTTGTGCTCCTGGTAGAGGACGCCGTGGTCCACGGCGTCCTGGGTGGTGTAGCTGCCTACGGCCGCGCACTGGCCCGGCGCCGGGCAGGAGATGCCGACCAGGCCACCGCCGCGGGAGCTCTTGAAGGGGCTCGCGGCAGCGCCCGCCGGCGCCCGCGCCTGCACGGCGCGTCGCCAGCGGCCGCCCGCTTCGGTCACGAACAGCGCCTGGCTGTCACCCAGCGCGTCGTAATAGCTGCCGATCGCGCCACAGTCGCCGGTCGCGGGGCAGGACAGCGCGAGCAGTTGTGCGCCGGCGGGAACTGTCGGCAGGGGCCGCGGTTTGCCGGCCGCCTCGGCGGGCGCGGCGAGCAGCGCGCCGGCTGCCAAGCCGACCAGGAGTGACAGGCAGCCAGCTCGCAGTTGGCGCATGCGGCCAGCATAGAGCCGCACCGTAAGAGTGGCGCGAGAGCG
>DAIDME010000047.1:0-30000 GCA_027449125.1 Solirubrobacterales bacterium
CGCCGCGCCGGATCGTCATGCTCTGCGACATCTCGGGGTCGATGGAGCCCTACGCCCGCGCGTACCTCCAGTTCCTCACCTGCGCGGCCGGCAGCTCGCTGCGCAGCGGCGGCCCGGTTGAGGCGTTTGCGTTCGCCACCAGGCTGACGCGGTTGACGCGGGCGCTGCAGTCGCGCAGCCCCGAGCGCGCGATCCAGCGGGCCGCCGCGGCCGCGCCAGACTGGTCTGGGGGCACGCGCATCGGTGAGGCGCTGAGGCTGTTCAACGATCGCCACGGCCGCCGCGGCATGGCCCGGGGCGCCGTCGTCGTGATCCTCTCGGACGGCTGGGAGCGCAGCGACCCGTGGCTCGTCGGGCGTGAGATGCAGCGGCTGGCGCGGCTCGCCCACCGGATCATCTGGGTGAACCCGCGGGCCGCGGCCCGCGACTTTCAGCCGCGCTCCGCGGGCATGCTCGCGGCGCTGCCTCACATCGACGCGCTGCTCAGCGGTGAGAGCCTGGCCGCGCTCGACGCGGTTGTGACGGCGATCGGGTGCGTGCGAGCCGACCCGGCGGGCCGAGCGCTCTGGCAGGCGGCCGCGCCGGCGCGCGGCGAGGCGGCGGCCGCGGGCAGCGTGGAGCCGTGGGGCAGCGCGACGCCGGTGCGCGGCAGCTCGGTCGCGATGCCGACCGGCTGGGCTCCGAGCCGCGGCAACACGGAGCCGGGCTGGGGAGGCGCATGACCCACGACCATGGCGGGGCGAAGGTGAAGGCGAAGCTCTGCATCTACCCGGGCTGCGACCGTCCGGCGGTGCCGGCGCATCCGCTCGGCGGGCCGCAGCCTGCGTTCTGCGACCTCGAGGATCACAACGCGCTGACAGCGCATCTGGAGCGCAGGCGGCTCGAGGCGCTTGCAAACAGCGAGCAGGGCCGGTCATGACCCGACCGGTGCTGCCAGGACAGAGGGAGCTCTGAAAGAGATGGCCGACGAGGCTTACCGTGCAGTGTTCATCCGCATCCACCCGACCGGCAAGATGGTTCTCAGCCTCACCACCCAGGCTGACGGGCGGGAAGGCGAGTACGCCGAGCTGGTCGCGCGCGAGCTCGGCGTGCCCGCGCTGGACGTCAAGGTCGTGCCGGCGGACACCGATCGCTTCGGCGTCGGCCACGGCTACAACGCCACACCCTCTGACGGGAGCGCCGAGGCGGTGCGCAGCGCCACAGCCAAGATCCTCGACAAGGCGCGGCTGATCGCCGGCGCCGGGATGCGGACCTCGCCGGCGCAGCTGGCCTGGCGGGACGGGCGCTTCACGGCCGAGGACGGCCAGTCGATGACGATCGCCGAGGTCGCGCTGTACTCGTACGGCAGCGGCGAGCTGCCACCAGGGGTCGAGGGTGGGCTGGACGCCCAGACCGTGTACCGAAGCTAGCCAGGTGCAGCGCCAGCAACGCCATCTGCCGCCCGACGTGCCGCCCGCGGGCGGGTCGCTCAGGCGCGGGGTCTCAGGCGGCGGCGAGCCTGCCCTCGGCCGTGACCCGCACCTCGTCCTTGACCTTCAGCGTCCCGAACAGCGCCGAGTACGGCTTCATCCCGAAGTCGGTCTGCCTGATGACCGCCTCCGCGCTGAAGCCGCCGTCGTCCGCGATCGCGAGTGTGAACGCCACCGGCGCGGTTACGCCCAGCAGCGTGAGATCCCCGTGGACGTGGAGCTCGTGGGCGCCTTCGCCGGCGTGCACGCCGGTCGAGCTGAAGCTGATCTCAGCGCCCCTGAGCACCTCCTCGTCGATCGTGGTCGTGATGCTCGCCCTGCCCTCGTCGTCGAGCGACTGCATCCCGCCGCTGCCGGCGAGCACGCGCAGCGAGCGCGAGTTGGCGCTGAGCGACAGTCGCGTCGCCTCTGGCGCCTCGCCGAGCTCGAGGCTGGCCGCCCAGTCGCCCACCTCGATCTCGAGGTTGTGGCCGGCCCGCGCCGCCTTGCCCTCCTTGCCCGTGTGAACCCTGAGGCTCGCGCTTTCCGGTCCGAGTGTGTATGAGCTCGCTGGCATGGCTGGACAGTATCGGACCGACCGTAATCATGAACAATGCGCTATGAGATAGGGAGGCAAAGATGGCAGTAGAGCTCAACCACTCGTTTTCCATGGACGGGTCCACAGACGAGAACTGGGAGGCGATCCTGGACCTCGACCGGGTGATCCCGGCCGTGGAGGGCGGCCGGGTGATCGAGCGCACCTCGCCGACCAGCGCCAGGGCTGAGATCGTGGTGAAGATGGGCGCGATGTCGATGACCTTCGCCGGGACCGTCGAGGTCGCCAGCCGCGATGACGGCGCCCACACGGCGGTGCTGAAGGTCAAGTCGCGCGAGGCCGGCGGCGCCGGCTACGCGAACGCGGAGGTCACCTTCCAGCTTGGTGACGGCGGCGGCACGGTGCACACCTCCGCGCAGATCACCGGCAAGGCCGCATCCATGGGTGAGGGCGTGATGGTGACCGTGCTCGACGCGCTGATCGAGAGCTTCACCGAGCGGCTCAAGGCCATATGAGAGACGTGGCCGAACAGGTCGAGCGCTGGCTGGCGCGCGGCGACACGGTCGTGATCGCGACCGTCGTCGATACGCGCCGTTCGGCGCCACGCCCGCCGGGCGCGAAGATGGCGGTCAACGATCGCGGCGAGGTGTTCGGCGCGATCTCCGGCGGCTGCGTCGAGTCAAGCGTCGTCGAGGTCGCCGGCCAGGTGGCCGCAAGCGGCGTGCCCCAGCTTCGCACCTACGGGATCAGCGACGACGACGCCTGGGACGTCGGGCTCCCGTGTGGCGGCGAGATAGACGTCTGGGTGGAGCGCTTCGAGCCGTGAGCGCCCAGCGGACCTTCGCCCGGCTGGCGCGATCGGACGGGCGTGCGGCGTTGGTGACCGTGCTCACCGGCCCGCTGGCCGGTGAGCGCCTGCTGCTGACCGCCGACGGATCGCTCGAGGGCGGGATCGGCGACGCTGAGCTCGAGGCTCGCGCGCACGAAGCAGCGCGCGAGCTGATCTGGGCCGAGCGCTCGGAGCGGCGCGGCGAGCTGTTCGTGGACGTGGTCGCGCCGGGGCCACGGCTCTTGATCTTCGGCGCGGTCGAGTACGCGAGCCACCTCTCGCGGTACGCGCGGCTCGCGGGCTGGCGCCCCTACGTGATCGACCCGCGCGCGCACTTCGCCACGCGCGAGCGCTTCCCGGACGCGCTCGAGGTGCTCGCCGCCTGGCCGCGCGAGGCGATCGCGAAGCTGGGCGGGATCGACCGGTCAACCTACATCGCGGTCCTCACCCACGACCCGAAGATCGACGACGAGGTGCTGCTCGCGGCGCTCGCTTCTACGCCGGCCTACATCGGCGCGATGGGCTCCAAGCGCGCCCAGCAGGCGCGGCGCGAGCGGCTGCTCGCCCACGGCGTCAGCGAGGCCGACCTGGAGCGGATCAGCGCCCCGATCGGCCTCGATCTCGGCGCCGTCGGTGCCGAGGAGGTCGCGATCTCGATCCTGGCCGAGGTGATCGCGCAGCGCCATGGGCACGACGGAGGCAGGCGATGGCAACGCTGAAGATGCGGCGGCCGGAGGCGGGGGAGATCCCGCCCGGCGGCGGCACCGCGGTTCAGCGAGACCCGGCCACGCCCGTCTTCTCGGGCAACGGCCCCGATGACTACGTGTGCGTCGACTGCGGCAACGTGCTGGCGGTGTCGATGCCCCCCGAGTACATGAACCGCAAGCTCCGGATTCGCTGCGCACGCTGCCGGACGGTCAACGTCGCCGTGGAAGTCGAGGGAGTCGACTACGCCAAGGCGTTCGGCCGGCGGCCCGCGGACGGATGACGGAGCGCGGCGGGCATGCGGCCGGCTTCGGGCCGCTGGCGCGCAAGGAGGACGCGCGCTTCATCCGTGGGTGCGGTACCTATGTCGACGACATCAGGCTTGCGGGCATGCTGCACGGCGCGATCCTGCGCAGCCCGTTCCCGCACGCTCGCATCGCCGCGATCGATGCGAGCGCCGCGCTCCGGCACCCCCGCGTGCACGCGGTGCTCACGGGAGCAGACCTGCAGGCCCGCGGCATCGCCTGGATGCGCACCATGTCGCTCGACGTACAGGCTGTGCTCGCGACCGACAAGGTCCGCTTCCAGGGACAGGAGGTGGCGTTCGTGGTCGCCGAGGATCGCTACTCGGCGCGCGACGCGCTCGAGCTGATCGAGGTCGAATACGAGCCGCTGCCGGTCGTGATCGACGCCGCCCGCGCGCTCGACCCCGGCGCGCCCGTGATCCGCGACGACATCGAGGGCAAGGCGGACAACCACGTGTTCGACTGGGAGGCGGGCGACCGCGCCGCCACCGACCGCGCCTTCGCCGCCGCCGAGGTGAGCGTGGCGCTCGAGGTCACCTACCCGCGATCGCACCCGGCGCCGATCGAGACCTGCGGAGCGGTCGCCGACTTCGACCGCGTCTCGGGCAAGCTGACGATCTGGGAGACGACACAGGCGCCGCACGCCCACCGCACGCTGCTGGCCGAGCTGCTCGCCCTGCCCGAGCACCGGATCCGCGTGATCTCGCCAGATGTCGGCGGCGGCTTCGGCAACAAGGTCCCGATCTACCCGGGCTACGTGTGCGCTGCCGTCGGGGCGATGATCACCGGCCGTCCCGTCAAATGGGTGGAGGACCGCTCTGAGAACCTGATGTCCACCAGCTTCGCGCGCGACTACACGATGCACGGCGAGGCGGCGGCCACGCGCGACGGGCGGCTGCTGGCGGTGCGCGTGCGCGCGCTCGCCGACCACGGCGCCTTCAACGCGACCGCCCAGCCGAGCCGCTTCCCGGCCGGGTTCTTCCACGTCTTCACCGGCTCCTACGACCTCCAGGCGGCACACTGCGCGGTGCGCGGCGTCTACACCAACAAGGCGCCGGGCGGCGTGGCGTACGCGTGCTCGTTCCGGATCGCCGAGGCCGTGTACCTGATCGAGCGGCTCGTGGACCGGCTCGCGGACGAGCTCGCGCTCGACCCCGCCGAGCTGCGGCTGCGCAACCTGATCTCAGCCGAGCAGTTTCCCTACACGTCGAGGACCGGCTGGGTCTACGACTCGGGCGACTACCACCGGGCGCTGCGCTCGGCGCTGTCGCTGGCCGGCTACGAGGCGCTGCGCGCCGAGCAGGCCGACAAGCGGTCGGCCGGCGAGCTCATGGGGATCGGCATCTCGGTCTTCACCGAGGCCGTGGGCGCCGGTCCGCGCAAGCACATGGACATCCTCGGGCTCGGCATGAATGACAGCGCGGTCCTGCGCGTGCTGCCGACCGGCAAGGCCCAGCTCGGGATCAGCGTCCAGACCCAGGGTCAGGGCCACGAGACGACCTTCGCGCAGATCGTCACGCACGAGCTCGGGATCCCGCCGCAGGACGTCGAGGTAGTGCACGGCGACACCGACACGACGCCCTACGGTCTCGGCACCTACGGCTCGCGCTCCACGCCGGTGAGCGGCGCCGCGACGGCCGTCGCGGCGCGCAAGGTGCGCGAGCGCGCGCGCCTGATCGCCGCGGCGATGCTCGAGGTCGCCCCTGACGATCTGGTCTGGGAGAACGATCCCCCGAGCCGCCCGGCGCGCTGGTTCGTCGCCGGGGACCCGGAGCAGGGGGCAACGATCCAGCAGATCGCGTTGGCCGCGCGCGGGACCGTCGAGCTCCCCGCCGGCCTCGAGAGCGGCCTCGACGCGGAGGCGCTGTATGACCCGCCGAACCTGACCTTCCCGTTCGGCGCCTACGTATGCGTGGTCGACATCGACCCCGGCACCGCCAAGGTCACGGTCAGGCGCTTCATCGCCGTCGACGACTGTGGCGTGCGGATCAACCCGATGATCGTCGAGGGCCAGATCCATCGCGGGCTGACCGACGGCGTCGGGATCGCGCTGATGGAGCAGCTCGCCTTCGACGAGCAGGGCAACTGCCTCGGCGGGTCGCTGATGGACTACCTGATCCCGACCGCGCGCGAGGTCCCGGAGTGGGAGACGGGGGAGACGGTGACGCCCTCGCCGCACCACCCGCTCGGGGCCAAGGGAGTGGGCGAGTCGGCGACGGTGGGCTCGCCGCCCGCGATCGTCAACGCGATCGTCGACGCACTCTCGCACCTCGGCGTCAGGCACGTCGACATGCCCTGCACGCCCAGCCGCGTATGGGAGGCGATCCAGGCCGCCAAGCGGGGCTCGCCGTGACGTTCGTTACCGGGCTGGTGCTCGCTGCCGGCGCCTCCAGGCGCCTCGGCCAGCCCAAGCAGCTGCTGCCGTACGGGCAGGCCACGCTGCTTGACCACGTGCTTTCACTCGCGCGGCGCTGCCCGTTTGACCAGGCGCTGTGCGTGATCGGAGGCGGCGGCCCCGAGGTGCGCGGGATCGTCGAGCTGACCGGCTTTCAGGTCGTCGAGAACCCCGGCTTCGGCGCAGGCTGCTCCTCCTCGATCGCCGCCGCGCTGGCCGCGATCGACCCCCGGGCCGAGCTGCTGGTGCTGATGCTCGGCGACCAGCCGGGCGTCTCGCCCCAGAGCGTCCAGGCCCTGATCGCCGGCCGCGGCGGCGCCGATCTCGCCGCCTGCATGTACGACGACGGGCGCGGCCACCCGCTCGCCTTCGCGCGCGCGACCTTCGGTGAGCTGGCGGCGCTGCACGGCGACAGGGGCGTGTGGAAGCTGCTGGACCGCGCCGGCGACGCGGTCGCTGATGTGCGCGTGCCCGGTCCGATACCAGCCGACGTGGACACCTGGGAGGACTACCAGGCCGCTCTGGCCCTGCTCGCCCTGAGCGAAGCCTCATGAGCGCGCGCGGCGCGTTGCCGGCCGGCTGATCGCGGCCACCGGGCGCATCCACGACGCCGCCGAGCCGGTGCTGCCTCGCTACAGGCCGAGGCCCTGCGCGTAGCCGGCCGCGTGGGTGAGGTCGAGGTCCGTGTCGGCCATCAGGTCGCCGCCGATCGCGGCCGCGCAGGCGCGGTCCGGAGTTACGGTCCGCACCTGCGCGCCGCGCGCCCGCAGCGACGCCACCTCGAGCAGCATGGCCGCGCGCGTGGCGGTCCGCAGCGGCGCGATGAACGGGCCGTGCAGGCTCGCCATCGGCGCCAGGATCAGCACCTGAGCGCCGCTGGTGGCCGGCGCGGCGTCCGCGTTGGTGGGAGACCAGAGGGCCCCGTCGAAGTAGTCGCGTCCACCGATCCGGGCCGGGCCGAAGATCAGCGGCAGCGCGCAGGAGGCACGCAGCGCCTCGGCGACCGTCGCCTCGGGCGCCTCCGGGGAGCCGAAGACGACGCGCCTGCCGGCCCGCCGGTCAACCGCGGCCACCCGCAGGCGTCCGTCGAAGCGGGCTGTCTCCGGGGGGAAGGCGGCGGTGAAGTCGAGCGTCTCGCGGCCGGAGCCGGGCATGAGCGCGAGCGCCGTGCCGCGCGCCAGCTCGCCGGGCAGCGCCCCGAAGCGCAGGCCGGCAGCGGCCAGCGGCGCGGCCAGCCGCAGCGCCGCCTCGGCGAGCGTCTCAGCAAGCGGCGGGACCTGGCCGCCGGGATCCGGCTCGGCCGCGGCGACCTCAGCGGTAGGCCGCCTGAGCCGCCTGCCCGAGATCAGCCTGGCCGCGACGATCGACCCGGCGGAGGTGCCGACGAGGTAGTCGCACGCCGCGAAGGAGATGCCGCGCGCGTCCTCCAGGCCGGCGAGCACCCCGGTCATCCACGCGTCGCCCTGGCGGCCGCCGCCGCCGAGCACCAGGATGTCGGGCCTGGTTTGCATCTGGACTGCGATGCTATCGCGGCGCGCTCAGCCGAACTTTGTGCGTTTGGTGTTCATCCTGCGCCCTATACGCACATCCAGCCCGGTCCGCCCGGGTGTGTGATAACGGACGCGCGTATGTGATACCGTACGGCACCCGATGGCCGTCGCCTCGCATCCAACCGCAGCGCCTGAGCAGCTCGGTGCCCGCGTGCGGGCGCTGCGCGAGGCGATGGACCTGTCGCTGCGGGACCTCGCGGAGCGCTCCGGGGTCAGCGCGCCGATGCTCTCGCAGGTCGAGCGCGGCGAGACCTCCCCGACCCTGCAGGTCGCGGCCCGGATCGCGGTGGGACTGGAGCTGCGCCTCTCACAGCTGCTCAGGCTCGACGAGGGCGGGGCGGTCAGCATCGTGCGCCGCAACGAGCGCCGCCAGGGGCCGACGAGCGCAAGCGGCCACAGCTACGAGATCCTCTCGCCGCCGCTCCCGGGCCTGCGCGCCGAGCTCTCGCGCCACACGCTCGCGCCGCACGCGGTAACCGGCAGCGCCGATGACCCGCCCGTTCACGAGCCCGGCAGCCGCGAGACGGCGCTCGTCGAGGCGGGCGAGGTGGTGCTCGCCTGCGACGGTGTGCGCCATAGCCTGCGAACGGGCGACTGCGTCACCTTCGACGCGGACCTGCCCCACCACTTCGAAAACCCGACAGACAAGCAAGCGATCGTGCTCGCCGTGGTGAGCGCGGGCCTGCGGAGGAGCTAGAGAGAGCCGATGCCAAAGAGCCTGTTCGACAAGATCTGGGAGCGCCACGAGGTCGCGCCGGGCCTCATCTACATCGACCTGCACCTGGTGCACGAGGTCACCAGCCCGCAGGCCTTCGACAGCCTGCGCATGAACGGGCGCCGGGTGCGCCGACCGGACCGCACGCTCGCAACCGCCGACCACAACACCCCCACCGACGGCACCCGCGCCGCGGCGCTGATCAAGGATGAGCTCTCCCGCGTCCAGGTGCAGACGCTCGAGTCAAACGCGGCCGAGTTCGGCATACCGATCCACTCGCTGGGCTCCGACCGCCAGGGCATCGTGCACGTCATCGGCCCCGAGCTGGGGGTCACCCAGCCGGGCATGACGATCGTCTGCGGCGACTCGCACACGGCCACACACGGCGCCTTCGGCGCGCTGGCCTTCGGGATCGGCACCAGCGAGGTCGAGCACGTGCTGGCGACCCAGTGCCTCGTCCAGCAGAAGCCCAAATCGATGCGCATCAACTACGTCGGCGAGCTCGGCTACGGCGTCACCGCCAAGGACCTGATCCTCTACACGATCGGCAAGATGGGCGTCGCCGGGGCCACCGGCTACGTCGTGGAGTACGCCGGCGCGGCGATCGAGCGCCTGACGATGGAGGGCCGCATGACCGTCTGCAACATGACGATCGAGGGCGGCGGACGGGCCGGCATGATCGCACCCGACCAGACGACGTTTGACTACGTGATCGGCCGTCCCGGCGCGCCCGCCGCGGTACCGGACGACTGGCGTGAGCTCTACAGCGACCCCGGCGCAAGCTTCGACCGCGAGCTCGAGGTCGACTGCGCCCAGATCAGCCCGATGGTCACCTGGGGCACCAATCCCGGCATGGTCGTCGGCGTCGCCGACACCGTGCCTGAGCCGGCCGGCGAGCAGGACGAGCGCGCCCTGGATTACATGGGCCTTGCCGGTGGCACGCCGATCCGGGAGATCGCGCTTGACCGCGTGTTCATCGGCTCCTGCACCAACTCGCGCATCGGCGATCTGCGCGCCGCCGCGCGGGTAGCAGCCGGTCGCAGGGTCAAGGACGGCATCTACGCGATGGTCGTGCCCGGCTCCGTGCAGGTCAAGGAGCAGGCCGAGGCCGAGGGGCTCGACGAGGTCTTCCGCGCCGCCGGATTTGACTGGCGCGCCGCGGGCTGCTCGATGTGCCTCGGGATGAACCCGGACATCGCCGCGCCCGGGGAGCGGGTCGCCTCGACCTCCAACCGCAACTTCGAGGGCCGGCAGGGGCGCGGCGCCCGCACCCACCTGGTCTCGCCGCAGATGGCCGCCGCGGCGGCGATCGAGGGCCACTTCGTAGACATCCGCGAATACATGCACGACCGCGCCGCCGCGGAATAGGGGGGAGAGCTCCAGATGAAAGCGATCGAGACGATCACCGGGCCGGTGTCGGTGCTGATGCGAGACGACATCGACACCGACCAGATCATGCCCAAGCAGTTCCTGAAGCGCGTCGAGCGCACCGGCTTCGGTGAGTTCCTCTTCTACGACTGGGCCAAGGAGCCCGGGTGGGAGCTGCCGCGCAACCCGATCCTCGTGAGCGGCGCCAACTTCGGCTGCGGGTCGAGCCGCGAGCACGCCCCCTGGGGGCTCGAGGACTACGGCTTCCAGGCGATCATCGCCCAGAGCTTCGCCGACATCTTCTACTCCAACTGCACAAAGATCGGGCTGCTGCCGGTGGCGCTCAGCGGCGATGACTGCCGCGCGGTCGCGGAGGCCGGACACGCCCAGATCGACCTGGAGGCCCAGGAGGTCCGCTGGGAAGGCGGCTCAGCGCGCTTCGAGATCGACCCCGAGGTCAAGCACCGCCTGCGCCACGGCCTGGACGACGTCGGCATGACGCTGCAGCAGGAGCAGGCGATCGCCGCCTACGAGGCCTCGCGCGAGCGGCCGGGGCCGGTGACAACGGCCCTATGAGCGCCGACTCCGGGGCCAGTGGCCCGCTGGCCACTGGCCCCGCCGGGACGCGTGACTGGGACGCCTCAACCTACGACCGCATCTCGGGCGTGCAGGAGACCTGGGCGCTCGAGCAGCTCGAGCGCTTGGAGCTGCGCGGCGACGAGGTCGTGCTGGACGCAGGCTGCGGCTCCGGCCGGGTGACGGCAAAGCTCGTCGAGCTGGTGCCGCGCGGCCGGGTCTACGCGGTGGACGCCTCGCCGGCGATGGTGCAGCACACCCGTGCGCGGTTGGGCGGGCGGGTGACGGCGCTCTGCCAGGACCTGACCGACCTCGCGCTGCCCGAGCCGGTGGACGTCGTCTTCTCGAACGCCACCTTCCACTGGATCGCGGACCACGCAAAGCTCTTCCGGGCGCTGGCCGGGGCGATGGGAGCCGGAGCGCGACTGGTGGCGCAGTGCGGCGGCTACGGCAACATCGACAGCTTCCGGCTGGCGGCCGATGGGGTCGCGCGCAGCGGCGAGTTCGAGCCGTACTTCGCCGGCTGGAAGGGGCCCTGGAACTACGCGCGTGCGGACGTCACGGCGGAGCGGCTTGCGGCCGCTGGGTTCGTGGAGGTGGAAACCTGGCTCGAGCCGCGCCCGACGCTGCTCACCGAGCCGGAGTCCTTCGTCGCTACCGTATGCCTCGTGCGTCACCTCGACCTGCTGCCCGAAGATCTGCATGAGAGCTTCATCGGCGCCGTGCTCGCGCGCACGGGCGTGCCACTGACGCTTGAATACGTGCGCCTGAACATGGTCGCCCGCCGGGCGGTGCAGAGGCGGTGACGGCGGCACTGGAGGTACGTGACCTCGTCAAGCGCTACGCGGGCGGCTTCGAGGCGCTGAAGGGGGTCTCGCTGGAGATCGGGGCCGGCGAGTTCTTCGGCCTGCTCGGCCCCAACGGCGCCGGCAAGTCCACGATGATCCACTGCATCACCGGCCTCGCACGCCCCACCTCCGGCACGGTGAAGGTGTTCGGCAACGACGCGGTGCACCACTACCGCCAGGCGCGCGAGGCGGTGGCGCTGGCGCCGCAGGAGATCAACCTCGACATCTTCCTGACGCTCGAGGAGACGCTCGACCTGCACGGCGGCTACTTCGGGATGAGCCGCGCCGACCGCCGTGAGCGCACCACCGAGCTGCTCGAAGCCTTCTCGCTGACCGAGAAGCGGCACGAGCGCACACGCAACCTTTCGGGCGGCATGAAGCGCCGGCTCACGCTGGCGCGGGCGCTGATGCACCGCCCACGGCTGCTGATCCTGGACGAGCCCACCGCCGGTGTGGACATCGAGCTGCGCCTGGAGCTCTGGCAGTACATCGAGAGGATCAACAGCGAGGGCACGAGCATCATGCTCACCACCCACTACCTGGAGGAGGCCGAGCAGCTCTGTGACCACATCGCCTTCATCAACCACGGTCAGATCGCCGCGCACGGGACGATCCCTGAGCTGACCGAGCGCTATGGCGTCGCCACGCTGGAGGACGCCTACCTGGAGCTAGTCGGGCGCCAGGAACTGTCGCGCTCACACATCCAGGAGGGGGCCGCGTGAGCACCGGCCGCATGAGCTCCTCGCAGATCCGGATGGTCTCGCTGGTCCGCCGCGAGGTCAACCGCTTCATGAAGATCAAGCGCCAGACGATCGGCGGGCCGCTGCTCGAGACGTTCCTCTACATCTCGGTGTTCGGGGCGGCGCTCGGGACCCGGATCCACTCGATCGACGGCTACCGCTACATCGTCTTCGTGATCCCCGGGCTGATCATGATGGCCTGGGCGCTCAACTCGTTTGCCAACAACTCCTCCTCGGTGCTGCAGCAGAAGTTCACGCGCGCGATCGACGACCAGCTCTCCTCGCCCGCCGGGCCCGCGCAGCTTCTGTGGGGCTTCACGCTGGGGGGCTTCATCCGTGGCCTCCTGGTCTCGGTTCTGACCTTCGGGGTCGCGACGGCGCTGCTGTCGCTGCCGGTCGCACATCCGCTGGTGCTGATCCCGTCGCTCGCGCTGGTCGGCCTGTTCTTCTCGGTCGCGGGTGTGCTGGTCGGCGTGCGCGCCGAGCAGTTTGACGACGTGGCGCTGTATCAGACCTTCGTGCTGCAGCCGCTGATCTTTTTGGGCGGCGTCTTCTACGGGGCGTCGCTGCTGCCGCAGCCGTGGCAGACGCTGACCCAGTTCAACCCGGTCTACTACATGATCTCGCTGGTGCGCTACGGCTTCATCGGCTACCGCACCGCCAACCTCGCGCTCGCGTTCATCTTCCTCGCGCTCGCCACGGCGGGCCTGTTCGGCTACGCGTACTCCATCTTCCACCGCGGCCGCTATCTGCGCAGCTGAGGCCAGGAGCGAGGATGCGGGCGCCGCCCGGGTTCTGGCCGAGATGGGGCTCGACGGGGCGGCGTACGCGGCCCCGGTATCCGCCGGTGCGGGCGTCGGCTTCCGCGAACTGGTGCCGGTCGCGCCGGCGTCGGTGATGAAGGTTCAGGTCGCATTGGCGGTCGCGAGCCTGATCGCGACCGGCGAGATCGATGGTGGGCAGCGACGTGTGCTGGCGGTGGCGGGCCGGACGCCGGGCCCGACCGGGATCAGCATGATGAGCGACGAGGTCACGATGTCGGTGCGTGACCTCGTGGTGGCGATGTTGACGATCAGCGACAACGCCGCCACCGACGAGCTGATCGCGATCGTGGGTCTCGAGGCGATCAACCGGCTGACGGCGGCGCTCGGTGCTCCCGGCACGGTGATCGTCGCTGACCTGCGGCGGACGCTCGACGCGATCGCTGCTGACACCGGCTTTGCCGACTACGAGAGCCTGGCCGCGCACGACCCGGCGGCCGATGGTCCGCCGTCGGAGGATGAGCTGCGACGCCTGATCGCGGGCGCCGGCCCGCTTGACCCCACCCGTGGTACGCGCACGACGGCCGCCGAGATGGTTGCGCTCTTGCAGGCGATCTGGAGCGATCGTGGCGCGCCGGCGGCGTGTGCGCGGGTGCGTGCAGGGATGGCCAGACAGCTGAGCAGGGCACGGATCGCGTCGGGCTTTGACAGGTCGGTGAGCGTCGCGGCGAAGAGCGGCGCGCTGCTCGGTGTGGTCCGCAATGAGATCGGCGTGGTCACCTTCCCCGATGGCGAGGCCTACGCCGTCGCCGTCTTCACCCGCAAGGGCCCTGGCGGCACGGCTGCTCCCGACGAGACCGACCGGGCGATCGGCCGCGTCGCGGGGATGCTCGTGGAGACGCTGCGAGACCCCTGGAGTCGGTGACGACGCGATCCACCCGGTGTGCGATCCACCCGGTGTCGCATGTCGCGATGGTGCCCCGTATCGCTGCAGACCGCCTCGCGATCCAGCCGAAGCAGACGGTGGCGGCCGGGGTCGACGGGAGGGCCGAGACGCCAGCCCCACGGCCGGGTTTGCGCCACCGGTGCCGCGCGACCGTCGTGCGCCCCGAACGTGCGCCTCGCACGCAACCGCCTCGCACCCCCGACACGCGGCCGCTATCTGCGCAGCTGTCTGGGTCAACTCGAGGTCACGGCCCGAGCAGGCCGAACGGGAGCACCGCGACGCCATCCGGGCGGCGGTAAGCGTAGTCACCTGTCGTGACGACGAGTCGCTCGGCTAGACGGTCGCCGAGCACTCGCTGGAGCCAGTTGAGGTGGCGCACGTCGTGGTCAGTGACGCGGCCGCCGAGCTTGACCTCGATGGCCACTACCCGGCGGTCTTCCCCCTCGACTACGAGGTCGATCTCGCGCGCAGTGTCCTTGGTGCGCAGATGCCCGATTTGGGCGTCCGCCGCGGCCGCGTATATGCGCACGCTCTGTGTCACCAGCGACTCAAACAGCGCCCCCAGCCACGTCCCCGTAGACGCAGAGACAGGGAGACCATCACCCCGGAGCAGGCCATCTCTCCCGATCTTGACGAGCCGCGCCGCCAGCGCGGGATCGACCAGATGATGTTTGGGGGCGTGCGTCAGACGCTTCATGGGGTTGAAGACCGGGATCCACGCGGGGATGGGGTCGAGCACGAAGATCCGAGTCAGGTGCTCGCGGTACACGTCTACGGTCGCCCGCGCGGGTTTATCGGGTTGGCCTGCTGTTGCAGCGTCGAGGATCCTGGAATACGAAGCGTCAGTCGAGGTGGCGGCACCGTACGCGGTCAGCCACGCAAGGAGTGCCTCGGGGCGCCGCACCGAGACGCCGTTCTCGGCCAGCTCGCGATCCACGATCCGCGCGATGTAGCTGTCGAGTTGCAGGTTCCGGGCGCGTTCGGGCAGCGTCCGGATGCCCGGAAATCCGGAGGCGAGGATCTCATCGGTGTAGCCTGACAGACTGATCGTGGAGTGCCCCTGCATCGGCTGGGGCTCGCCGGCGAGCAGCCCACGCAGTGAGACCTCGGGGATCACCAGGCCGCGCTCGCTGAAGGAGAGCGGCCGCAGCTGCAGACCGACTATGCGCCCAGACCCGGAATGGATCTGTACTCCCGGTCTGGGCCCGGCAGAGCCTGCCAGCAGAAACCGTCCACCGGTGGCATCGTCGTCCACCGCGGTTCTGACGCGATCCCAGACCGCTGGCTCTAGCTGCCACTCGTCGATCAGGACCGGTGCCGGAACTTCGATGATGTAGTCAAGATTGGCCGCCAGCGCCTCACGCTGGCCTGGCCTGTTCAGCGAGAAGATCGTCTCGGCGCGACGGCTGGCAGTTGCCGTCTTACCCACACCCTTGGCGCCCTCCAGCGCGATCGCCGCCAGGTGTGGAAACAGCTCGTCGAGCATGTCGTCGACGATGCGTCGCTGGTATGGCACGTGGTAAACCTAGCATCTGGCCGCCTGTCTATTAGGCAACTCGCCGGTTTTGGGTCGGAGTGGGCTCACCGTGGCCCGGGTGCTCCGCAGTGGCTCATCATCCCGCCGAGCGATCGAAGGCTGACACACCTCGGCCGGTGAGCGGATCAGCCGCCCAGCGTTGAGTGACGCTCAGGCGCTCTCTCCTGACGAATCTGCCAAGAGCAGGCAGCAAGGCATGAGCAATGTCACGTAAACCCAGGCTCTCCGGTGCAGTTCGATAGGCGAACAGGCGGGGGAGCACAACACCGATGGGCATGGGCAGCGCCGGAGGAACTGAGTAGCCAGCCCCTCAATACGGGATCGTGTTCTGGGCGTACCGCGTTGCTATGGGTTCCGGTGGCTCGCTTCAGACCACAGGGCGCACGCTGTCAGCAGCCAGATAGCCGTGCGCCGCGAAGAGGGTGTGCCAGTGGTCCTGCCAGCGCTCGTTGAGGTGATCGACTCCTCCTTGTCCGGGTACGGCGGCTGAAAGGAGCACCGCCGGTGCAAGTGCAACCAGATCCGCGACGAAGGACTCCCCGCGCTCCGGCGGCAGGTGTTCTGCAACCTCGAGGCAGATCGCCAGATCGAAGTGCCGGTCGAGCTCGAGGCGCTCGCGCAGGCCGCGCCGTTGAACCAGGTGCTCGGGTATGACGAGTTGGTCGCGGCTCACGTATGCGCCGCCGGTACCGAGAACGTCGGTGACACCCAGCTTGACGTAGGCGGCGAGCCATTCGCCCGTACCGCAACCTACATCGATCACAGACTTCGGGTGAACGACACCATCAACGAGCGGCAGGATCCTCGCGGCTGCGCGGCTGCGCGGCTGCGCGGCTGGCAGGTCCGCCGCTGTGCTCGAAGAACTCATTGTCCTAGGACGCTGCATTCACAATAGGGGTCGTCAGGCCTGCGGGCGTCAGCGTCACTTTGCCGGAGGTCAGTCTCGCCCGCGTGGAGCAGTTGCCTTGGGTCTCCCCTCGTGCGCCCGGCGCGAGCCCCGTGCGCAGCCGCCTCGCGCCCCGCGCACAACCGCCGCGCGCCCCCAATGTGAGCGCCGTTGACGAGCGTTGGGGGTTTGGGGCGCTCACAGCGCCCCAAACCCCCAGACCGCGACGGAGCGAAGAGCGTTGGGGGTTGCGGGCGGCGCTTCCGGCGCTTCCTCACCCGTGTCGGACCCTGCGGGCGCTTAAGGGGCCGTTGCTACGCTCCGCGCCCGATGCACGGCGGCATTGTCAACAGGGCCTATGACGCTTTGGCGCGCTTCGTCGTGCGCTACCGCTGGTTCGTGGTGGTCTTCTGGCTGCTGGTCGCGATCGCCACCGGCGCGCTGCTGCCGTCGCTCTCGAGCGAGGTCAACGACAACAACAGCGCCTTCCTCTCCTCGAGCGAGCCGAGCTCCAGGGCGGCAGCGCTGGCGGCGCCGCTGCTCGGCTCCGGCGCCAACGGCGGCGTGAGCGACATCACCGTCGTGGCCGTTGACTCGAACGGCCGGCTCGGCTCCGCGGCGCTGGCAGCGATCGATCGTGAGGCGGCGCTCGCCAAGCACGTGCACCTGGTGCTCTCGGCGCAGCTTCAGAGCATCTCCCCTGACGGCCGGGCGGCGCAGCTGCGTGTGCGCGCCAAGGCCGCCGGTGCGGACCCCGCCAGCGCGACCAAGGTCGTCGACGCGCTTCAGAAGACCTTCACGCGTGCCGCCGCGCCGCCCGGCGTGAGCTTCCACCTCGCGGGCCAGATCGCGACGCTGGCCGCCAACCAGCAGAGCTCCAACAAGTCGAGCCACCAGGTGCAGGCGTTCTCATTCCTGTTCATCATCGTGCTGCTGCTGGTCGTCTTCCGCTCGCTGCCGGCCGCGCTCGTGACGCTGATCCCGAGCGGACTCGCACTCGTCGTCGCGCAACGGGTGATCGGCGCCGAGGGCCAGGCGGGCGTGCAGATCTCCTCCATCACCGAGATCCTGCTGATCGTGCTGATGCTCGGTGCGGGCACCGACTACGGCCTCTTCCTGGTCTTCCGCGTGCGCGAGGAGCTGCGCGACGGCCAGGAGCCGCATGATGCGGTCCGGCGTGCGCTGGTGCGGGTTGGCGAGTCGATCACCGGCTCGGCCGGGACGGTGATGATCGCGCTGCTGACGCTGCTGTTCGCGACCTTCGGGCTCTACAAGGACCTCGGCGTGCCGCTCGCATCCGGCGTGGCGGTGATGCTGCTCGTCGGCTTGACGCTGCTGCCGGCGCTGCTTGCGATCCTCGGCCGCAGGGCGTTCTGGCCGTCGAAGGTGCGCCGCGGCGACCAGCGCGAGGGGATCTGGGGCAAGGTTGCGGGCACGCTTGTGCGCCGGCCGAAGCTGACGCTGCTCGTCGGTGTGGTGCTGTTCCTCGGGCTCGCGGCCGGCGCGCTGGGCTACAGCTCCGGCGGCTTCGGCGGCGACCAGAACCCGCCCGCCGGCTCAGACGCCGCGCGCGGCAACGCGGCACTGACCAAGTACTTCCCCCAGACGAGCGCCAACCCCGCCGATCTGGTGCTCTCCTACGCGAGCTCCGTCTGGAGGGACCCGGCGCGGATCGCCGCGGCCGAGGCCTCGCTGCGGCGCTCCGGCGCGTTCACGCAGCTCGCCGGCCCGCTCGACCCCAACGGGACCAAGCTCAGCCCGGCTCAGCTCACGGAGCTTCACCGGGCGCTCGGAGCGCCGCAGCGTCACCGCGTGAGCGCCAAGACCGGGCCGCAGAAGCTCACACCGGGAGCCGCCCGGTTCAGCACGACCGAGCTGAACGCCTACCACGCTGAGGCGTTCTTCATCTCCGCCAACGGGCGTGTGATCCAGTTCGAGGCGTCGCTTGCGGCCGGTGGCCAGGGCTCGACCGCAGCCATGAACGCCACCCCGCACATCCGCAGCGTGCTGGCGGCCGCGGGTGGCGCGTCCGGCGCGGCGCAGACGGGCGTCGCCGGCGAGGCGGCGGCTGTGTACGACATCAACCACACCGCGAACCACGACCTCAAGGTGGTGGTGCCGATCGCGATCGTGGCGATCGGCATCCTGCTGGCGCTGGTGCTGCGCAGCCTCGTGGCGCCGCTCTACCTGATCGTGAGCGTCGGCCTGTCGTTCCTCTCTGCGCTGGGGATCACGACGATCGTCTTCATGGACATCGGCGGCCAGAGCGGGATCAGCTTCATCCTGCCGTTCCTCCTGTTCATCTTCCTGCTGGCGCTCGGCGAGGACTACAACATCCTGGTGATGACCAGGATCAGGGAGGAGTCCCACCACCTGCCGCTGCGTGAGGCGGTGGTGAAGGCGGTGTCGCGCACCGGCTCGACGGTGACCTCCGCGGGCGTGATCCTCGGCGGCACCTTCGCGGTGTTCGCGATCGTGGGCGGTGGCGGCTCCGGCGGCAGCCAGCTGCAGGCGATCGGCTTCGGCCTGGCGATCGGCATCCTGATGGACACGTTCCTGGTGCGCACCCTGCTCGTGCCCTCCGTCGTGGTGCTGCTCGGACGCCACAACTGGTGGCCGTCGCATCTCTCGAGCGACGAGCATCACGAGCTGGTGCACTCAGTCGCCGCGGACGCGTCCGCCGAAGCGTCGGCCTGAACCCGGTACGGGGTGCGGCGCCCGGGCGCTTTCCGCTAGCGTCAGCGCCATGTCCTCAAAGATCATCCTGCTGCCCGGTGACGGGATCGGCCCTGAAATCACCGCTCCGACGCTTGAGCTGCTGGAGGCGCTGGGGACCGGCTTCGACTACGAGGAGCACGCCTTCGGCGGCGCCGCGATAGACGCGCACGGCACGGCGCTGACCGACGCGACGCTGGCCGCCTGCAAAGCGGCGGACGCGGTGCTGCTGGCTGCCGTTGGCGGCCCCAAGTGGGACACCACAGACCCGTCCAAGCCGCGTCCCGAGCAGGGCCTGCTCGGCCTGCGCAAGGGACTTGGGCTGTATGCGAACCTGCGGCCCGTGCGGCCGCTCGAGGCGTTGTATGACGCAAGCCCGCTCAAGCGGGAGGTGATAGACGGAACCGACCTGCTGGTGGTCAGGGAGCTGACTGGCGGCATCTACTTCGGCGAGAAGACGCGCAGCGCCGACTCCGCCTCCGACCTGTGCACCTACACGCGCGCGGAGATCGAGCGGATCGCCCGCGTCGCGTTCAGGGCGGCGCGCCGCAAGGTGACGAGCGTCGACAAGGCGAACGTGATCGAGACCAGCCGCCTCTGGCGCGAGGTCGTGCGCGAGCTGCACGCCGCTGAGTTCTCGCACGTCGAGCTGGAGCACGTGCTGGTCGACAACGCGGCGATGCAGCTGGTCTCAAACCCGGCCGACTTTGACGTGATAGTCACCGAGAACATGTTCGGAGACATCCTGAGCGACGAGGCGGCGACGCTCACCGGGTCCATCGGGATGCTGCCGAGCGCCTCGCTCGGGGACCCGGAGAGCCCCGGGCTGTTCGAGCCGGTGCACGGCTCGGCACCTGACATAGCCGGCATGGGAGTCGCCAACCCGCTCGCCATGTTCCTCTCGGCGGCGCTGATGTTGCGGCACGGATTGGGCATGGAAGCGGAGGCGGCAGCGATAGAATCGGCAGTTGACCGTGCGCTCGCGGATGGCCTGCGCACACGGGATCTGGGAGGCAGCGCCGGCACGCACGAGGCCACCCAGGCAGTTCTCTCCAACCTCTAAGGAGCATCACGTGGATCAGGCGGACCTCATCTGGCACAACGGAGAGCTGGTCGCCTGGGAGGACGCCAAGGTGCACGTGCTCTCGCACGGGCTGCACTACGGAACCGGGGTGTTCGAGGGGGTGCGTGCCTACGAGACCAGCGGCGGCAGCGCCATCTTCCGCCACGCCGAACACCTCGACCGGCTCAAGCGCTCGGCCGAGCTCTACTACATGCCGCTGCCGTACAGCTCCGAGGAGCTGCGGCTCGCGACACACGAGCTGCTGATCGCCAACAGCCTGCGCGAGTGCTACGTGCGGCCGATCGCCTTCCGCGGCTACGGCGTCATGGGCCTCTATCCGCTGGAGGCGCCGGTTGACGTCGCGATCGCCGCCTGGCCGTGGGGGGCCTACCTCGGCGAGGAGTCAAAGGAGGTTGGCATCCGCGCCAAGGTGGCGAGCTGGCGACGGATGAACGGCGACTCGTTCATCCCCGAGTCCAAGGCGTGCGGGCAGTATCTGAACAGCATTCTCGCCAAGATCGAGGCCACCAAGGCCGGCTACGAGGAGGCGATCCTGCTCGACCAGCGCGGCTTCGTCGGCGAGGGCAGCGGTGAGAACCTGTTCCTGGTCAAGGACCGGGTGCTGCACACCCCGAGCCTCGCGGGCGGGATCCTGGAGGGGATCACGCGCAACTCGGTGATCACGATCGCGCGCGACCTCGGCTACGAGGTCGTCGAGCGGGACATCACCCGCACCGAGCTCTACACAGCCGAAGAGCTGTTTGCGAGCGGCACCGCCGCCGAGATCGCGGCGATCCGCGAAGTGGACGGCCACGCCGTGGGTGACGGCCGGCGCGGACCGGTCACCGCCGAGCTGCAGCGCGTCTTCGAGGACGCGATCCGCGGCCGCGAGCCGCGCTACGCACACTGGCTGGACCACGTCGAAGTTCCCGCGCCAGCGAGCTGAAGATGGCCAAGATCGAGCTCTACGACACCACCCTGCGCGACGGCATGCAGGGTGAGGGTATGTCGCTGACCGCGCACGAGAAGGTGCGTGTGGCACACCTGTTGGACGAGCTCGGTGTCGACCTGATCGAAGCCGGCTTCCCGAGCTCCAACCCCAAGGAGCTGGAGCTCTTCGGGCTGCTCGCGGCCGAGCGCTTCGAGCACGCCCAGATCGCCGCCTTCGGCATGACCCGCCGGCGCGACACCGACGCGCGGGATGACCCCGCGCTGCAGGTCCTGGCTGACTGCTTCGCCCCGGTCTGCACGCTCGTCGGCAAGACCTGGAGCCTGCACCTGGACAAGGTGGTCAAGGCCAGCCGGGACGAGAACCTGCGGATGATCGCCGAGTCCGTCGCGTTCCTGGTGTCCGCCGGCAAGCGCGTGATCTACGACGCCGAGCACTTCTTCGACGGCTTCAGCGACGATCGCGAGTACGCGCTCGCGTGCCTGCGCGCGGCCGCCAGCGCCGGGGCCGAGACGATCACCTGCTGCGACACCAACGGCGGCACACTGCCCGAGCAGATCGCCACCGCGATGGCGGCTGTGGTGGCGCAGCTGGAACCCGCCGGCGTCCGCATCGGGATCCACTGCCACGACGACGCGGGCTGCGCCGTCGCCGGTTCGCTGGCCGCGGTCGCCGCGGGCGCGACCCAGGTGCAGGGCACACAGAACGGTTACGGCGAGCGCTGCGGTAACGCAAACCTGACGACGCTGATCCCGAACCTGCAGCTGAAGGCCGGGCACGAGTGCGTGAGCGATCGGCAGCTGCACGCCCTGACCGCCAGCTCGCACTTCCTGGACGAGCTCTTGAACTTCACACCCAACCCCGACCAGCCGTACGTGGGGCGCAACGCGTTCGCGCACAAGGGCGGGATGCACGTGGCCGGCGTGAGCGCCGACCCGAGCACGTTCGAGCACATCGACCCCGAGCTGGTCGGCAACGACCGCGCGGTGCTGGTCTCGGAGCTCTCCGGCAAGGGCACGATCCACGCGCGCGCGGCCGAAGCCGGGATCGAGCTCGACGACGCCGGCGCCGCGCGCCTGATCGAGAGCGTCAAGGAGCGCGAGCACGAGGGCTACCACTACGAGGCCGCGGACGGGTCGTTCGAGCTGCTGATGCGGCGCGAGAGCGGCGAGTACACGCCGCTGTTCACGCTCGAGTCGTGGCGCGTGACCGCTGATAAGCGGGCGGACGGTCGTGTCGAGACCGAGGCGACCGTCAAGCTGTGGGTCGATGGCGAGCGCTACCTGCACACCGCCGAGGGCAACGGGCCGGTGAGCGCGCTCGACCGGGCGCTGCGGGGTGCGCTCGCGCGGGTCTATCCGGAGCTCGACGCCGTCAAGCTCGTCAACTTCAAGGTGCGGATCCTCGACGGCTCCAAAGCCAGCGACGCGATCACGCGCGTGCTGCTTGACTCCTCAGACGGCGAGCGGGAGTGGGGCGCGATCGGGGTCTCGGACAACGTGATAGAGGCGTCTTGGGAGGCGCTCGTGGATTCTCTCGAGGTGGCTCTACAGGCTGGCCGTGGCCGCACCCGCGCGGGCGAGGCGCGCGCCTGCCCGTGAGCGCCGGGGCGCATGGCCGCCACGAGCGGCCGGCCGGCCAGGAGCCGATCCCGCTGGCGCGGCCGGTGCTCGGTGCGCGCGAGGAGCAGGCGGTCCTCGAGGTCCTGCGCTCGGGGCACCTCTCGCTCGGCCCGCGGGTGGCCGAGTTCGAGCGACGCTTCGCGGCACGGGTCGGCGCGGCACAGGCGAGCGCGGTGTCCTCCGGCACAGCCGGCCTGCATCTGGCGCTGCGGGCCGTGGGCGTCGGTGAGGGCGCCGAGGTGATCACGACCCCGTTCTCCTTCGTCGCCAGCGCCAACGTCGCGATCTACGAGCGGGCGCGTCCGGTGTTCGTGGACATCGACCCGCTGACGCTCAACCTCGACGCCGAGCAGGCCGCCGCGGCGGTCGGCGCCCGCACCGCCGCGATCCTGCCGGTGCACGTCTTTGGCTATCCGGCCGATATCGAGCGGCTCGAGCAGACCGGCGTGCCGATCGTCGAGGATGCCTGCGAGGCGCTCGGCGGCGCCTACGCTGACGGCAGCGCCGTCGGCTCGCGCGGCCACCCGGCCGTGTTCGCGTTCTACGCCAACAAGCAGATCACGACAGGGGAGGGCGGGATCGTGATCTCAGGCGACCGGGCCGTCAAGGAACGGATCGACTCCGAGCGCAACCAGGGGCGCGCCCCGAACATGGACTGGCTCGACCACGACCGGCTCGGCTTCAACTACAGGCTCTCCGACATCGCCTGCGCGCTCGGGATCGCGCAGCTTGAGCGCCTGGACGGGCTGCTCGCGGCGCGGGCACGGGTGGCCTCGCTGTATCGCGAGGCGCTCGGCGACATCCGCGAACTGACGCTGCCCTGCGAGGACTCGGGCCGCGCGCGGCGCGGTTGGTTCGTGTACGTGGTGCAGCTCCCGGCGGGCGTCGACCGCGACCGTGCCGTCACCGAGCTCGGCGCCCATGGGATAGCCGCCAAGCCATACTTCCCCGCAATCCATCTGATGAGCTACTACCGCCAGGAGTTCGGCTATCGGCGCGGCCAGTTCCCCGTCTGCGAGGACGTCTCCGACCGCTCGATCGCGATCCCCTTCTACCCGCAGATGGGTGAGGGTGAGGTCGCCCGTGTGACACAGGCGCTGCTGTCGGTCCTCGGCCGCGCGCGCGGATCGCAGGTCTCGCTGGCGGCGCGCAGCCGATGAGCGCCCGCGGCCGGCTGATCTCGAGCCCGCGCCTGGCGATGTCGCAGGACGACGCGTTCCGTGCGATCAACGACTCGCTTCAGTTCGACTGGCGCCTGGCGCCCTACGACGTGGCGCAGTCGGTTGCGCACACGACGATGCTCGCGGCCTGCGGGATCATCTCCGTGGCCGACCGGGACGCGCTGCATGGGGCGCTCGAGCGGGTCGCCGAGGAGGTGCGCGACGGCAGCTTCGCCTTTGCCGACGGCGACGAGGACGTGCACATGGCGATCGAGCGACGGGTCAGCGAGCTGGCCGGCGAGGCCGGCGGGCGCCTGCACACAGCCCGCTCGCGCAACGACCAGGTGGCCACGGACCTGGCGCTCTACACGCGCGACGCGGCGCTCGGCGCCGAGGCCTCGGCGCTTGACCTCGCGCAGACGCTGGTGGACCTCGCCCGCGCCCACGCCGACTGGCCGATGCCCGGTTACACACACCTGCAGCGAGCCCAGCCCGTCTACCTCGGCCACCACCTGCTCGCCTACGCGTGGATGCTCCTGCGCGACGCCAGGCGGTTCCGGGCAGAGCTCGCGGCGACCGCGGCGCTGCCGCTCGGCGCCGGCGCGCTGGCGGGCGTGAACTTCGCCACGGACAGGCGGCTGCTGGCCGCCGAGCTCGGCTTCGCGGAGCTCAGCGAGAACTCGATCGACGCGGTCTCCAACCGCGACTTCGTGCTCGACCACCTCGCCGCGGCCGCGACCTGCGCGACACACCTCTCGCGGCTGGGGGCGGAGCTCGTGCTGTGGTCAAGCGAGGAGTTCGGCTTCTGCGAGCTCTCCGACGCCTGGGCGTCCGGATCATCGATCATGCCCCAGAAGAAGAACCCCGACGCAGCCGAGCTGCTCCGCGCGAAGGCTCCCCGCATCGCCGCGCACCTGGCAGCGATGCACGGTGTGCTGCACGGTCTGCCGCTCACCTACAACAAGGACATGCAGGAGGACAAGGAGCACCTCTTTGACGCGGTGGACACGCTGGCGCTGATGCTGGCGGCCGCGCAGGGGATGCTCACCACGGTCAAGTTCCGCCGCGAGCGGCTGGCCGCCGCCGCCGGGGATGAGCTGTTGGCCGCCACCGACGTGGCGGACTATCTGGTGGGCAAGGGGCTGCCGTTTCGCAGCGCACACCACGTCGTCGGCGGGCTCGTGAGACTCGCAAGCGACAGTGGCCGGACGCTCTCGCAGCTCGCCGCTGCTGAGCTGCGAGAGGCATCGCCGCTGATCGACCCACCCGAGTTCCAGGCGCTGCTCGCAGACGGCGCCTGGATCGAGTCCAAGGTCTCGCGCGGCGGCACCGGCTCGGCCGCGCTGCGGGAGCAGCTGGAGCACGCGCGGGCGGCGATCGAGCGGGCGCGCGCCGGCGCGTGAGGCAGGCGTTCTTTCGCCGCGACGTGCTGGCGGTGGCGCAGGCGCTGATCGGCTGCGTGGTGAGCTGCGACGGGTGCAGCGGGATGATCGTCGAGACGGAGGCCTACCACGACTCCGAGCCGGCCTGCCACGCCTACGTGGGGCGCACGGCGCGGACCCAGACGCTGTTCGGGCCGCCCGGATTGGCCTACGTCTACCTCTCCTACGGCGTGCACGCGCTGCTGAACGCCGTCTGCGAGCCGGAGGGCGTCGGCGCGGCGGTGCTGATCCGGGCGCTCGAGCCGCTCGCCGGGATCGAGCAGATGGCAGCCAGGCGCGGGCTACCGGCCGCGCGCGTGCGCGAGCTCTGCTCAGGTCCGGGCAAGCTCACACAGGCGCTCGGCGTCGGCCTCGACGACAACGGATCGTCGCTCACGGATGGGCGCGTGGTGATCCGTGGGCGCCCGCGGCGGCTGGGCGATCCGGTGGTCCAGCGGGACCGCCGGATCGGGATCACGAAGGCGACGGAGCTTCCCTGGCGGTTCTGTCTCGAGGGCAGCCGCTACCTGTCGCGCCCCGTCGGCGGAGCCTGGGCTGCCGGCGGCTACAGGCCGGAGGCGCCGTTGGCCGACGGCGCCGTGGCGCTGCTCGGCGGCGCCGGCGTGGGGGCCGGCGGGACAACGGGCTGCTGCTGAGTGTGCGAGGCGGAGGGGGCGCTGGCGGTCGCGCCGGGCTTGCGTGCGGCCGGGGGCTGGCTCGGCGTCGTGGTCGTGGTCGTGGTCGTGGGCGCCGTGGCGGCCGGCGCGGTGCTCGTGCTGCTGCCGGCGCTCGCCACGGTCTGGGTGGTGAGCGTTGTGGCCGAGAGGTGCTGGCGCTCGTCGCTCAGGATCTGCAGCGCGGCCGACACGTAGTCGTGCCAGATGATGGCGGGGAAGGTGCCGCCCTCGACCGGGCCGCCGTGGAACTCGTCGGTCATCGGCCGGCCGTCGTTGGGGAAGCCGGCCCAGACGGCGACCGTCATCTGCGGGGTGAAACCGGCAAACCAGGCGTCGACGTAGTTGTTGGTCGTGCCGGTCTTACCGGCCACGTCGACGCCGGGGATCGCGGCGTTGGTGCCCGTGCCGTAGGGGTCATCGACCGGGCCGTGCAGGAGGTAGATGAGCTCAGCGTCAACCTTCGGTGTGAGGATGCGGTCGGTCCGCATCGTCGCCCGGTTGGTGATCGTGCGCTGACGGCAGGGGCGGCAGCCGGAGATCGAGTCGATGCCGATCGGTCCGCCGTCGATGTCGCCGAGGATCGGGTTGAAGACCTTGACGCCGCCGTTGGCCGCTGTCGCGTAGGCGTGCGCCAGATCGAGCGCGGAGACGCCCGTGGTCAGGCCGCCGAGGATCATCGACGGGTTGGTCGAGACCGGCGAGCGGATCCCCATCAGGTGCGCGTAGTTGGCGATCGGAGCGGTGCCGACCTTCAGACCGAGCTGTGAGAAGACGCTGTTGTCGGAGACCGCGGTGGCGACCGTCATCGGGATCCAGCCGGCGTAGGAGTTCGCGAAGTTGTGGGGGGTGAAGCGGCCCTTGCCCCTGGGGTTCAGGTAGGAGTTGCCGCCACGCTCGGTGTAGTGGATCGCGAAGTGGCGCGAGTCGAACTCGGTCTGGGGCGTGATCACGCCCCTGGAGAGCGCGGCTGAGAGGGTGAAGAGCTTGAAGGCCGAGCCTGGCTGCCGGTAGCCCATCGTCGCCAGGTTGAACGGAACCTTGGCGTAGTTGCCGTCGCCGCTGACCATCGCCTGGACCTCGCCTGTCCGGTTGTTGATGGCGACGAGCGAGGCGCTGGGCAGGCCGTGGCCCGCGGGCAGCACGGTGTTCACCGCGCTCTGCGCCGCCTGCTGCAGCGCCAGGTTGACGCTGAGCTTGATCTTCAGCCCGCCGTAGTAGGCCTCGTACTGCGCGGCCTTGGGTGAGAGGCCCTCCTGCTCCAGCGCCCGCAGCACGAGCGGCTCGACCCAGCTCGTGAAGTAGGGGGCGGCGGTGGGCTGCTGCGCCGGCGGCTGGATCTGTGCGGGTCTGGGCAGCGGTGTGCGGATCGCCGTCAGGTACTGGGCGTGGGTCAGGTAGCGCTGCTCGTACATGTCTTTGAGCACCACCTGGTTGCGCCGTGCCAGCGCTGCCTGCGGGTGCAGGACGGGGTCAAAGGCGGTCGGGTTTGCGACCATGGCGGCAAGCAGCGCCGCCTGTGCCGGGGTGAGCATGCTCGCGCACTCACGCGTGTGCGGGTCGGCAACGGTTGCGTCACCACAGCCGCCGTGGCGGGGCTGCGAGGGGTTCGAGGCGTTGTAGCCGTGTGACCAGCCGAAGTACACGCGGGCGGCCGCCTCGATCCCCAGCGCGCCGTTGCCGAAGTAGATCGTGTTCAGGTACTCCGTGAGGATCTTCTCGTGCGACCAGTGGTGCGAGAGCTGGAAGGCCATACCGGCCTCGATCAGCTTCTCGGCGATGGTGCGATGGTCCTCCTCCTGGCGGACGTTCTTGATGAACTCCTCGGGGATCGTGGAAGCGCCCTGGAGCGGGCCGCCGGTGAGGTCCGAGAGTGCCGCCCGCAGGAGCCCGCGGATGCTGATCCCGGACTCGGTCCAGAAGCCGCGGTCCTCGACCGCGACGATCGCGTGCACCATGTTCTGCGAGATCTGTGTCCAGGTGTCGATCGCCGGCGTGCTGGCGGGTGCCAGCGGCCCGATCGGCCTGCCGGTGGCGTCATACATGTAGGAGTCGACGGTGTGGCTGAACTGGACCGTGTTCTGGAGCTGCGGCAGATCGGCGGCGATCGAGGTGAGCACGCCGAACAGGGTCGAGATCAGGGCCAGCAGCGTGAAGGCGCCGGCGACCAGCAGCAGGCGGCGCTTGCGCACGCGCGGACGGGGCGCTCGCGCTCGCAGGCGCACCCGGCGACGCTCTGGCTGCCGGGCGGGCGCCGGCGCCGGTGCGCCGAGCAGCAGCGGCGGCGGGGTGCGCTCGTGGCCCGTCTGGGTCTGTTGCTGGACGCTCATGCCAACTTGAAAAGCCCGGTCTGCGCTGACAAGACAGCTGCCACGTCGGGCCGAGGCGGCAGCCGGGCCGACGGAGCTGGTCGGACCCTCGCCGACCTTCGCGGAGACGGGAGTCTACCCGCAGGCAGGCGCCGCGTGTGGTCCGCGCGGCGGCCCCGTGCCGCCGCGCGGGGCGATCAGGTGGGGCGGTAGGATTCTCGGCCGTGACCGCCGAGCGAGCTGACAGCGCTGCCTGGCTCTCGCGCAACGCCGTTGACTGCCTGCCACGTGGCGGGCTCGAGGCCAAGCTTGGGCTGGCCCGGCCGCTGCGCGTCAAGCTCGGGATCGACCCGACCGCCGCGGACATCCATCTGGGGTTCACGGTCGTGCTGCAGAAGCTGCGCGAGTTCCAGGATGCCGGCCACACCGTGGTGCTGATCATCGGTGACGGTACGGCGCGGGTCGGCGACCCGAGCGGCCGCTCGGCGACCAGGCCGATGCTGAGCGAGCAGGAGATCATGCGCAACGCGGCAACCTTTCAGGACCAGGCGCTGAAGGTGCTCGACCGGGAGCGGCTCGAGGTGCGCTTCAACGGCGACTGGCTGGACATGCCGATGGCTGATCTGCTGCGCCTGCTGGCCACCACGACGGTCGCGCACCTGATCGAGCGCGACGACTTCGCCAAGCGCCTCGCGGCCGGCACGCCGGTGGCGATGCTCGAGCTGCTCTACCCGCTGCTGCAGGGCTACGACTCGGTGGCCATACGTGCCGACGTGGAGCTGGGCGGCACCGACCAGCGCTTCAACCTGCTGCTCGGGCGCGACATCCAGCGGGCCTACGGCCAGGAGGAGCAGGTGATCATGACGATGCCCCTGCTGACCGGCACCGACGGCGTCCGCAAGATGTCAAAGTCCCTCGGCAACTACATCGGCGTGAGCGAGCCGCCCGACGAGATCTACGGCAAGACGCTGAGCATCCCGGACGCTTCGCTGCAGTCGTGGTTTGCCCTGCTGCTGGGTCAGGAGCCGCCGGCGGGGCTGGGGCCGCGCGACGCGAAGCGGGCGCTCGCACGCGCGCTGGTCGGGAGGTTCTGCGGGCCCGAGCAGGCGCAGGACGCAGAGCGGCGCTTTGATCTGATCCACGTGCGTGGCGGCTTGCCGGAAGACGTGCCAACCGTGGCCTACGAGGCCGCCGGTAGCGCGGTGGCGCTGCCGGCGCTGCTCGGCCGCGTCTTCGGCGTGTCGACCTCGCAGGCGCGGCGGCTGATCGCCCAGGGTGGTGTGAAGCTCGACGGGGCCACGCTCCCCGCCGACGCACTCGAGCTCTCGGCCGAGGCTCTGGACGGACACGTGCTCTCGCTCGGAAAGCGGCGTTTTGCTCGGCTTTTGATTATTTGAGCGCGGAGTCCGCCGGACTCGAGCGGCAGCTGGCGACATTCTGTGGCCGGGTGCGCTACGTTTCTACCTGCAGTGAGCGCGGCCTCGCGTCTCCCAAGCTGGGTGAGTTTGCGCCCCCAAGCGAGATCTGGCTATACTCTTCTGCCCCGAGCGCTTCGGCCTCGGGAGCATCTTCCGGAGGGAGCCCCCTTCCCGGTGGAGGCGACGGTCTTTGAAAACTCAACAGCATGCGCACCTCGGCCTGCCTATGGCCGAGAGTGTGTCCAGGTTCGACACCGTTGTCCGCTGGCCCGATGGGCCAGCCAGGCGACGGTGCCAAGATTGACCCGTCTCGCCTTCCGGCTCCCTCTGTGTACTTGGGGGCCCGATGGCCACTCGCGTGGCCGGGCGTGGAGGCGAGGGCCTCTTCCACCAGCGGAGAGGCCCAGGTTGCACTCACCTGGCTGCGTGGTAATACGTGGCCGCACGGGTGGGTGCCATTCCTGACAGCTCTTTGTGAAGTTCTTCACGGAGAGTTTGATCCTG
>DAIDME010000048.1 GCA_027449125.1 Solirubrobacterales bacterium
TGCCCCGATCTACGACCAGCGCACGGGTGAGATGGTGTTCCGCCCCGGTCCGGTCTTCACCCAGCTTCTGCTCGCCGACGAGATAAACCGGACCCCGCCGAAGACCCAGGCGGCGCTGCTGGAGGCCATGGGCGAGGGACAGGTCAGCATGGACGGGCAGACCAGGCCACTGCCGCTGCCGTTCATCGTGCTGGCCACCGCGAACCCGATCGAGTACGAGGGCACCTACGCGCTGCCGGAGGCGCAGCTGGACCGCTTCATGTTGCGCCTGCCGGTCGGCTACCCGTCGCGTGAGGGCGAGGCCACAGTGCTGCTCAACCGCGTCCAGCGCCGCCGTGAGGTCGCGACCGTGGCGCCGGTGATAGAGCCAGGGGTGCTGGCGGCGATGCAGGCCGGGATCGAGCTGGTCTACGTCGAGCCCGACATCGCGCGCTACTGCGTTGACATCGCGGCTGCCACGCGCCGTGAGAGCGTCGTTGAGGTCGGGTCCTCGCCGCGCGGCTCCCAGGGCCTCATGCTCGTCGGTCGCGCTCTGGCGGTTCTGAACGGCCGCGACTTCGTCACCCCCGAGGACGTCAAGCGCGTGGCCGTGCCTGTGCTCGCCCACCGGCTCTCGCTCACTACCCAGGCGTGGGCCGACGGCACCAACACTGCGGACGTCGTGCGCCGGGTGCTGGCGCAGGTTCCCGGACCGCCGACGGTCGGGCAGCGCGCCGCGACCGCCGGGCGGTGAGCGAGGCGCCGGCCACCTCGCGAGCGCCGGCGGGGGCCACCACCGCCACGCCGCGCTGGACGCTCGCGCCACCGCTCGTGGCCGCAGCGGCGCTCGCCGTTCTGCTGGCGGCGGTCGCTGTGATCTCCGGCAGCCTCGCGGTCGCGCTGATGGCCCTTCCGCTGATCCTCGCCGCGGCGGCAGGCTGGGATCGCCTGCCGCACGCAGACACACAGCTGTCCACGCGCCTGACGCTCGCGGACGCCGGTGGCGGCCGTGTCGCTTATGACCTGCGGGCATCGCTTCCTGACGGCGTCGAGGCGGTCGTCGTTCGCCAGCGCCTGCTCGGAGGCAAGGCGCGTGAGCTGGTGCTCGCCGCCCCGCAGGCACGTGAGCTGGCCGGCGAGGTGGCGCTCCTGCATTCCGGGCCGCAGGAGGTGGTTCGCTTCGAGCTGCGCCTGCTCGGCGCCGAGCAGGCCGCGATCAGCCTGGCCGAGGACCCGATCGTCGGCGATCTGGTCGTGGCGCCCGCAAGCACGAGGATCGGCTCGCTGCCGCTGCCGCGGCGCCTTCAGGGGATGACGGGTACGCACGAGTCGGCGCGGATCGGTGACGGCGGTGAGTTCCGGGACATCCACCGCTTCAGCCCCGGTGACCGCCTGCGCAGGATCGACTGGCGCACCACAGCGCGGCTCGGCATGGACGCGGGTGAGCTCTACGTGCGCCGCACCAACGCCCTGGCCGACGTCACCGTGCTGATCGTGATGGACAGCCGTGACGACGTGGGCGAGGAGGTCGCCGAGTGGAGCCGGAACGTCGCCGTCAAGAAGGGCCTCAGCTCGCTGGACGTCGCACGCGAGGCGGCCAGCTCGCTGGCCGGCGCCTACATCGCCGCCGGTGACCGCGTCGGCTTCCAGGACCTCTCCAGCCGCGCCCGCATGATCGCCCACGCGGGCGGCAACCGCCACCTCTGGAAGCTGCGGCGGGCGATCGAGGTGACCGCCCCCTCGGGGGTTCCGTTCAGGCACAGGCGAGCGCCGATCGTCCCGCCGGGAGCGCTGGTCTACCTGCTGTCCAGCCTGCTCGACGATCAGCCCGCGGAGCTCGCGCTGCGCTGGCTCTCGGGCGGGCACCGCGTGATCGCCGTGGACGTGCTGCCCCCACCGCGCTTTGCGCGCGCCGACCGCCGGCAGCGGATCGCGCACCGGATGGTGATGATGGCGCGTGACGACCGCATCCGCATGCTTCGCAGCCATGGGGTCGAGCTCTTGCGTTGGGCGCCGGAGGCAAGCGCCCTGCCGCTCGCGGCACGGCTCGACCTGCTCAGCCGACCGCCGCGGTGGCGCGGCTCTCAGGCGGCCGGGCGATGAGGGCCGGCGAGCTGCCGATGCTGCGGCGCCTGCGGGCGCCGGCGGATCTGCCCGCCCCCGCCCCGATCCCGGGCTGGTCGGTTCGCCTGCTGCTGGTCGCGGTGGCGGTCGCGCTGTCGCTGCTGGTCTACGGTCCGCACGGCTGGTTCTACGTTGGCGTGCTGCTGGCGCTGCTGGCAGCTTCGGTCCCGGATTACCTGTTGGGCTGGCTGCTGATCCTGTTTCTGGCCCTGGGCGAGCTCGGCCACCGTTCGCTGCTCGACTGGCGTGTCCTCGCGCTCGTCGCGGGCGTGCAGATGCTCCACATCCTTGCGGGCCTGAGCTACGTGGTGCCCTGGCGCAGCTGGGTCTCGCCGGCGGCGCTGATCGCACCGCTGCGGCGCTTCATCGCCATCCAGCTGCCAAGCCAGCTGGCCGCCGTGCTGGCGTTGGTGCTGCTCGCGCCGGGTGCGCACGGGCAGCGCCCGCTCACCTTCGCCGCCTTCACGCTGGCCGGTGCGGCTGCCCTGGCTGGCCTGGCGAGGCTGCTGCTTCGCGGGCGCTGAGCGGCGCGGCAAACCCCGCGGGCGCCAGGGGCTTAAACACTTACCGCCCGTACGTGGAGGACCGCAGTCGCCGTAGCAGCCTGCCACGATGGCCCACCCGCCCGGGCAGGCGATCATCTGTGTTGCAACCGGAGGACTGGAACTCCCAGAAAGTAAGGAGGAACCCGGAATGCAACGCAGAGTTTTTGACAGGTTGGTGTCGGGCACGGGCGCGCTGCTGGTGGTGGTGCTCCTGATCGCAGGGGGGCTGCTCACGTGGGGCTCGAGCTTCGCGTCGAGCAACGTCCACAACCAGCTGGCGCAGCAGCAGATCGTCTTCCCGAGCCAGGCGGAGATCAGCGCCGTCAAGGCGCAGTACGCCAAGGGCGGCCAGAAGGCCGTCACCGACCCTGAGTTCCCGAACGCCAAGCTGATGGTCCCGGCGCTCTCACCGTACGCCGGCAAGCAGCTCCTGACCGGCACCGAGGCGCAGGTCTACGCCAACGACTTCATCGGCCAGCACCTGTACGCGATGCCGCTGCACGGCGTCTACAGCAAGGTGAGCACGGCTGCCCGCTCCGCCAAGCCCGGCAGCAAGGCCGCGACTGAGTTCGCGGCGCTCGAGACCACCGTCTTCCAGGGCACCACGCTACGTGGCCTGTTGCTCGAGGCCTACGGGTTCGGGGTCGTCGGAACGGTCATGATGTGGGGCGCGATCGCCGCCTACGCCGGTGCGGTCCTGCTCCTGATCCTGACCCTCCTGGGCCTGCGTCACGCGGCGCAAACCCCTCCGGACGCCAGGGTGCTTGACGGCCGCCACGACGACTACAGGGCCGAGCGCCTGGAAACCGCCGGCATGGCCTGATGCTTCAAAACTTCGGCTCGCGACCCGGAACCTGACCGGGGAGCCCGGGATCGCGAACCGAGCGCTGGGGTCCTCCGCCACACGCCCCCAACAAAGACGCCCGCGCCGGCATGCCGGCGCGGGCGTCGCGCGTTTCAGGAGGCCTTCAGCACCAGCACGCAGTTCTGCCCGCCGAAGCCGAAGGCGTTGACCACGGCGGTGTCGACCGCCGCCTCGCGCGCCACGAGCGGCACGTAGTCCAGGTCGCAGGCGGGGTCCGGCGCTTCCAGGTTGATCGTCGGCGGCACCCGTCCGTCACGCATCGCCAGGACGCTGACCAGCGCGCCGAGCGCGCCGGCGGCGCCGATCATGTGACCGACCATCGACTTGGGCGAGCTGACCAGCAGCGCGTCGGCGGCGGTGCCGAAGACGTCCCGGATCGCGCTGGTCTCGACCGCGTCGTTGATCCGCGTGGCGGTCCCGTGGGCGCAGATGTAGTCGACGTCTGCAGGGTCGGTGCCGGTCCGCTCCAGCGCCAGTCGCATCGCCCGGCGCGGCTGGCGCCCGGTGGGGTCGGGGTGGCTGATGTGGAACGCGTCGGCGGTCAGCGCGCCGCCTGCCAGCCGCGCGTAGGCGCGGGCGCCGCGGGCGGCGGCGTGGGCCGCCGACTCGATCACGAACAGCACCGCGCCCTCGCCGTAGACGAAGCCGTCGCGGTCGGCCGAGAAGGGCCGGCTGGCACGCTCGGGCTCGTCGTTGCGGGCAGACAGCGCGCCCATGTTGCAGAGCCCGGCGAACATCACCGGCGCGATCCCGGCGTCGGTGCCGCCGGCCACCACCACGTCTGCCTCGCCCATCAGGATCAGGCGTCGCGCCTCAAGCAGCGCCGCGTTGCCGCTCGCGCAGGCCAGCGCGCTGGCGGTCACGGGACCGTGCAGACCCAGGTCGATCGCCACCTCGCAGGCGGGCATGTTCGGGATCATCGACGGCACGTAGTAGGGACTCACGCCGCGTAGGCCCTCGGCGATCAGGCCGCGGACGTTGGCCTCGCTCTCGGGAACGCCGGGCACCGCGGTGTTCACCACCACGCCCACGCGCTCGTAGTCGGCCAGCTGCTCGACCCCCGCGCCGGGCTCGAACCCGGCGTCGGCGAACGCCTCGCGTGCCGCCGCGACCGCCATCTGCGAGAAGCGCGCGGAGCGCCGGGCACGCTTGGTGCCGAGCAGCGCCTCGGCGTCAAAGCCCTTCACCTCGGCGGCGATGCGGGTCGGCAGCGCCGAGGCGTCGAAGTGGGTTATCGGCCCCACCCCCGACTCACCGGCGAGCAGCGCCCGCCAGCTGCTCGGCACGTCCAGGCCCAGTGGAGTGATCGCGCCGACCCCGGTGATCACGGGGTCCGAGCCGGGTGTGACGGAGTTGCTCACGGGCGCTCCAAGAGCCCGGCGTCGTCATCGCTGAGGGCCTGCTCCCGCAGCCGGTAGTGGAGCTTCTTGCCGGTTGCCGTCAGCGGGATCGCGTCGATGAAGCGGTAGGCACGCGGACGCTTGTAGTCGGCCAGCATCGGGTGCTCGCGGGTGTGACGGTCGAGCTCGGCGGCGTCCAGCGGGACGCCGCCGCCCGCCACCACGTAGGCGACGACGAGCTCGCCCCAGCGCTCGTCGCGCAGCCCGACGACGGCCGAGTCGCTTACGCCGGGGTGTTCGTTGAGGATCGCCTCGACCTGCGTGGGGTGGACGTTCTCACCCCCGGAGATGATCATGTCGTCCTTGCGCCCGACGATCGTCACGTAGCCGTCCTCGTCCCAGGTGGCCAGGTCGCCGATGTAGAGCCAGCCGTCGTGGAAGCGCGCGGCCTGCTCCTCGTTGTTGTTGACGTAGGCGTAGCCCGACTTGACCGAGCGCACGATCACCTCGCCGACCTCGCTGCCGTCACGCGCGGCGAGGTCGTTCGGGTCGGCGAGGCGGTCGTCATAGACCTTGACCACGGCCACATCGTCGTCGGTGCAGGCGCGGCCGGCGGAGCCGGCGTGGGCGGGGAGGTCGCTGGGGCGCAGGAACGTGTTCCAGAACGCCTCGGTGGTGCCGTAACCGTTGAAGATCCGTGGCGTGAGCAGCTCCTGGTAGCGCAGGCAGGCCTCGCGTTCGAGCGGCGAGCCCATCGTCACGATCCCGCGCAGGCTCGATAGGTCACGCGGGCGCTCCTGCTGCTCGGCCGCCAGGAGCGCCAGGTTCGTGGGCGCGCCGATCAGGAAGGTGAGCCGGTGCGCGGCGACCCAGTCGAGCACCGTGGCGGCGTCGAAGCTGCGCAGCGGCACCGCACAGGCCCCGACGTAGAAGACCGGGTTGGGTCCTCCCGAATACAGCCCGCCGCGGTGGAACCACGGTGTCATGTTGAGCGTGCGGTCCTCCGGCGATAGCGGGAAGTGCATGATCACGTCGTGGGCGGAGAAGACCTCGACGATGTCCGGCAACGACACGCCCTTTGGCAGGCCGGTGGTGCCGGAGGTGTAGAGGCGCGTGGTCTCGGCGTAGATCGAGCGCTCCGCTGCGGGCGCCGGCTCGGCGCCGGCTGGGGCGATGATCTCGGCAAACGGGATCGCCGCACCGACGGGGCGCGCCCAGTCCGCGTGATCGACGCCGACCACCAGCGACGGGTGGTGGTCGGCCAGCCACAGCGCCTCCGCGCCGACGGCCGTCAGGGTCGAGTCGAGGATGAACACCTTGGGCAGGCTGTCGTCGAGCACGTGCGCGACCTCGCCCGCGGCCAGGCGGAAGTTGATCGGCGTGGCGATGGCGCCGAGCCGCTGGCAGGCGAGCCACACGAGCGCGAACTCGGGGCCGTTGAGCAGGTCGAAGACGACCACGTCCTCGGCGCGCACGCCGCGTTCGTAGAGGCCGGCAGCCAGCCTGCCGCTGTCCTCCCAGAGCTGGGCGTAGGTCCAGCTGCGCCCGCCGGCCGGGTCCTCGAGCGCCGGGCGCGAGGCGTAGCGCAGGCTGTTGCGCAGCACCCCCGCCGCGTAGCCGAAACGCTGCTCGAAGACCTCGCGAAAGTGCTCTGGGTCGTAGCGATAACGGGGGTTGCCGGAGCTCACTGCATGCCTCCTGACGGTGCGCTTGACGCCTCTGCGGCCGGATGTCCAGGCGATCGTAATGTCTGTGCGACGGCGGCCAGGCGCGCGATCTGCTCGAGCGGTGCCGCGCCCATCGGCAGGAGCAGGATCTCCTCGACGCCCGCGCGGGTGTAGGGCTCGAGGAATCCGGCAACGACCTCCGCCGTGCCGACCGCGGTCCAGCGCTCCACCTGCTCGAGTGCGATCCCGTACTGGCCGTGAAGGTGCGCGCGGGCCTGCTCCCGGGCGCTGCGGGCCTGATCGCCGACGTGAGCCAGCACCAGCAGCGAGAGCCTGGGTGCGGGGCGACCGTGGGCGTCGGCGAGCTCGGCCAGGCGCTCGCTGCGCTGTGAGAGCGTCTGCGGCGAGATCCACATCGGCAGCCAGGCGTCGGCGAAGCGGGCTGCGCGCGCGAGCGCGCGGTCGCTGCGTCCGCCGACCAAGAGCGGTGGCATCGGCGCCGGGGGCTCGAGCCGGTGCTCGCCGCCGCCTTGAAGCAGCTCCGGCAGCCGGGCGAGCGCTTCGTCCAGGCGTGCGCCGCGTCGCTTGAGCGGCACTCCGGCGGCGGCGTACTCCTGCGGGAACTCGCCCCCGACCCCGACCCCCAGCGCCAGCCTGCCAGCAGACAGGTGCTGAAGCGTCGCGATCTGCTTGGCGGCCCAGGCTGCCTGCCGCAGCCCCAGGAGCATCACGCTGAAGCCGAGTCTGACGTGCTCGGTCACGGCGGCGGCGGCGCCGAGGCAGACGGTGGCGTCCAGCACCGGCGCCGGGCACGCGAGGTGGTCGCCCACCCACACCGAGTCGAACCCGGCAGCCTCCGCGAGGCGGGCGGCTTCGGTCACGGGAAAGCCCGCGCCGGTGCGCAGCGGATCGAATGTCGGCAGCAGGACGCCCCAGGCGGTCATCTCGATGCCCGAAGCTAACGAACTTGACGGCGCTTGGCCCGCCCGGCCCCGACGCATGGGGGGTCGGGATGCGCGATCCTTGCGGGCGTGAGCGACCAGTCCGGCAGCGCAGCCGACGACCCCTACGGCTCTGAGATCGTCGACCGCCGGGCCGGCGGTCAGCGCCGTGAGGCTTTCAGGGTGAGCCTGCGCATGTCCGTCCTGGTGGACGAGCCGATGGAGTGCTATTGCGAGCTGGTTGACATCTCGGTGCTGGGGTTGAGGCTCGACCGCGAACTGCCCTGCACGCCGGGAGTCACCGTCTACCTGCGCCTCGAAATTCCGAGCTACGGTGAGACGCCTGCGCCGCGGGCGCTGGAGCTCGTGGCCGAGACGGTGCGGGTCGAGGATGGCTACACCGGTCTGCGCTTTGCGCGTCTCGAGCACCACCAGACGCGCGCGGTGCGCGAGCTCGTCCACAGCCACCAGCGGCGCCTGTTGCTGGCCCGCCGCCCGGTGGCGCTCGACCGCCGCCGCGGCTGGCCGGCGCGCTAGCGCGGCGGTTGTGCGAGCCTGGTGCGGTAGGCGTAGTTGACGGCCTGCGCGCGGTCGCGCAGACCGGCCTTGGCGAAGGCGTGGTTGATGTGCGACTTCACGGTCGCCGGGCTGACGCAGAGCCGCTCCGCGATCTCGTGGTTGCTGAGGCCCGCGGCGATCAGCGCGAGCACCTCCGCCTCGCGCCGGGTGAGCTCGTCGGGCAGCGTCGCCGGCAGCTGGCCCGCGCGGCTGTCTGGCGGCGCCGGCCCGCTGGCCAGCGCCGCCACCACATGGTGTTGGATCGACGGGTCGAGCGTCGCCGACCCCGAGGCGACGCACAGGATCGCTGCCCGGATGTCCTCGCTGGAGGCGTCCTTGGTGAGGTAGCCGCGGGCGCCGGCGCGCAGCGCGCCGAGCACGCTCTCATCGTCGGCGTAGGTGGTGAGCGCGATCACGCCGATCCGCGGCTGGAGCTCGCGCAGGCGCCTGGTGGCCTCGATCCCGTCCAGCACCGGCATCCGCAGGTCCATGAGCACCACCTCGGGCTCCAGCTGCGCGGCGAGTGCGAGCGCCTGCTCACCGTCGGCGGCGGCGCCGACCAGCTCGATGCCGTCGAGCAGGCCGAGCATCGTCGCGAGGCTCTCGCGGACGAGCCGCTGATCATCCGCGAGCAGGACGCGGACGCTCATGCCGGCAACCGCAGCTCGACCCGGAAGCCGGTGTCGGTGGGTGCCGCGACCAGCTCGCCGTCGAGCAGCCTGGCGCGCTCGCGCATGCCGGTGAGCCCGTAGCCGGCGTCCGGCACCGGCATGGCGGGCGGCGGCGCCCCCGGGGCGCCGTGGTCCTCCACGACCAGCACGGTGAGCTGCGGGCGGTAGGTGAGGCTGACCCGCACCCGCTGCGCCGCCGCGTGGCGCCGGATGTTGGTGAGCGCCTCCTGCGCGGTGCGGTACACCGCCAGACGGGCATCGGGCGGCAGCTCGCGCGGCGTGCCGGTGACCTCGACCGCCACCGGCACGCCCGCCTGCTCGCTGAAAGCGCCAGCCAGGGCGCCCAGGCGCTCCGGTCCCGGCAGCTCTTCACCGCGAGCGACCGCGACCACTCGCCGGGCGTCGTCCAGGCCCGCGGCCGCGAGGCTGTGAGCCCGTCCGATCGCACGGATGAGGTCCGGATCGGCGGCGCGGTCGTGCGCCAGCAGCCGCGTGGATTCGAGCGCCAGCGCAAGCGCCGAGAGCGAGTGCGCGAGCACATCGTGCAGCTCGCGGCCGATCCGGGTGCGCTCGGCCTGCGCCGCGGCCGCGACCGCGGCGGCGCGTGAGGACTCCAGCTCGCGGTTGCGCTCGCCGAGCATCCGCATCAGCCGCAGGATCAGGTACCAGGGAACTATCGCCACCGACGTTGAGAGGGCGGTGTCGACCTGCGACTTGATCAGGGCGGCGAGTGTGAACGGGGCTGTGCCCGCCAACAGTACGAGCGCGCCCGCGCGGCGGTCAAGCGTGCTGGCCGCGACGATCGCCACGTAGTAGGGGCCGGCGAGCCAGATCCCGTTCGGCTCGAGGATGGCGAGCGGTACCGTGCCGGCGATCACGCCGAGCAGCAGCGCGATCTGCGGGCCCTGCCGGCGGCCGAGCGCGCGGGCGCCCGGCGGCCCGCCGCCGCGAGGGCGCGCCAGGATCCCGCAGACCGCCATCAGGGCCGTGCCCGCGAGGATCGCGAGTCCGCGTGCGCTCAGGTTCGGGGCCGGCCGCGCCGTCACCGTGTAGATCGCCAGCACGGCCAGCCAAACGGCGCCGATGCCGCGCAGCACCCGCGCCTCAGCGGGGGTTTTCCACTCGCCGTTCATGCCGGCACACGATAAGGCGCTGGCGTCGGCCTGTCATCGGCGTCCGGGCGCAGCGCCCCGGCCGGGCGCTCCACCCGTGGGTGGAAGGCGCGAATCGGCCCCTACGCCGATGACGGCGCCCCCGCCGTGTCGTAGCGTGAGCGCCATGTCCACCAGCCCGGCTAGCGAGCCGGTGATACGGGTCCGGGGGCTCGTCAAGCGTTACGCCGAGCACGAGGCCGTGCGCGGGATCGATCTGGAGGTCGGTCGCGGCGAGATTTTCGCCTTCCTCGGCCCCAACGGTGCCGGCAAGACGACGACGGTCGAGGTCCTCGAGGGCTTCCGGCAGGCGAGCGGCGGCACGGTTGAGGTGCTCGGCCGCGACCCCTGGCAAGCCCCCGGCGTCTGGCGCGCGCGACTTGGGATCGTGCTGCAGGAGTCCGGCGCCGAGCCGGGGCTTACGACGCGCGAGTGCGTCGCGCTGTATGCCGGCTACTACCCGGCGCCGCGCAACATCGATGAGACGCTCGCGCTCGTGGGCCTGAGCGCGCAGGCGGGCGAGCGCGCCAGTGGGCTCTCTGGCGGACAGCGTCGGCGCCTGGATGTGGCGCTGGCGCTGATCGGCGACCCGGAGCTGATCTTCCTGGATGAGCCCACCACCGGGTTTGATCCGGCGGCGCGCCGGGCCGCGTGGGAGGTCGTGGACGGTCTGCGGGCGCTCGGCAAGACGATCTTCCTGACGACCCACTACATGGAGGAGGCTGAGCGCCTGGCCGATCGGATCGCGGTCATAGCGGCCGGCCGGATCGTCGCCGAAGGCACCCCGCAGACACTCGGCGGGCGCCAGCTCGAGGCCTCCCAGATCGCGTTCAGGCTGCCGGGTGCCGTCGCGCTCGACCAGTTTCCGGAGAGGCTCCGTGAGCGCCTGCAGCACGGTGAGGACGGTCTGCTGCGGCTGCCGAGCGCGACGGTCACCGCTGACCTGCACGAGCTCTCCGGCTGGGCGCTGGCGCTAGCCGTGGAGCTCGAGGCGCTCGAGGTCAGCCGCCCGACGCTCGAGGATGTCTACCTGCAACTGACCGGCAGCGAGGAGTAGAGCGATGTTCTTCCTGGCGAGACGACTGATCAGACTGGCGATGCGCGCCTGGCGCAGGCGCCGGGCAAGCCGCGACAACGGCTGGAGCTGAGGCGCATGTTCTTTCTGGTCCGGCGGCTGATCCGCGGGTGGCGGGCGCGACGCGAGCGCGTGCCGGCCACGGCAGCGGCTCGTGCGGACGGGCAGTCGGCAGCCGCGCGCGGCCCGGTCGCGCTGGTCCTCCACGAGGCGGCGTACGACCTGCGGATCAGCCTGCGCAGCCCCCGGGCGCGCTTCATGGGGATCTTCTTCCCGATCGTGCTGCTCGTCATCTTCATCGGCGTGTTCGGCAACTCCCACACGCTCGTCGACGGCACGCGCGTGTCTCTGAAGGTCTTCTACGTGCCCGGGATCCTGGCGATGTCAATCGTCGTGAACGCGTACGCCAGCCTCGTGATCTCGATCTCGGGGCTGCGCGAGACCGGCGTGCTCAAGCGCCGCCGGGCCACACCGGTGCCCGCGAGCGTGCTGATCGCCGGGCAGGCGCTCGCGACCGTCGTCAACACGGCGATCACGGCGACGATCCTGCTGCTGGTCGCCAAGCTCTTCTACGGGGTCGGGTTCGCCGGGCCGGCGCTTGTGGCCGTCGCCTGCACGACGCTCGTCGGCACGCTCGCTTTCGCCTGCATCGGTTACGCCGTCTCGGGCATGATCGGCTCGCAGGAGGCGGCGCAGCCGACCGTGCAGATGACGATGCTGCCGCTCTGGTTCATCTCCGGCGTCTTCATCCCGATCACGAACCTGAGCCCCTTCCTGCGTGATCTGGCCGACGTCTTCCCGGTCCAACACCTCTCAAACAGCCTCCACCTGGCCTCGGTTCACGGGAGCTTCGGCGCCTCCATCTCCGCCGCCGACATGCTCGTGCTGGCGGCCT
>DAIDME010000049.1 GCA_027449125.1 Solirubrobacterales bacterium
GCGCTCGTACACGCCATGGTGACCTCGCCGGCCCGTAGCGATGGGCTCGGCGCGAACTTCAGCGCCTCACCGCCCGCAGCGTTCGTGGCGGCGGCGGCCAGTGCCGCTATCGCCATCGGCGTGCTCGGGGCGTGGCGCGCGGGCCTCGCCCTCGCAGTCTCGCTGCTCGTCGCCGTTGCCACCGCGGTCTGGGCAAGCTCGAAACTCGGTGGCCGCACCGGTGACACGCTGGGCACAGCGGTCGCGCTGACCGAGCTCGCCGTCTGCCTCGGTCTGCTCGCGACCTGGCGTTGACAGGCACGGGCTCCTAGCAGGTGCCGGAGGGCACCGCGACGCCCACGCCGGCGCTCGGCGCATCGACCACGCCCGTGGTCCCATTCTCGAGCACCGCCCCGAGATGCACGACGAACCAGTACCCGCGCCACGAGATCATCGAGGCGATGCCGATCGAGCGAATCGCGCCTCCCTCCTCATACACGAGCCTCGAGTTTGGCGTCTCCCAGTACCGGTCGCGGTTGCTGCACACGTTCACCGCGACCAGGTGCGCAAACGAGGCCGGCACGATGACGCGCACCAGACGCGCCCGCGCCGCACCGGGTCCGAGCAGCGCGTGCGCGGCCCTCAAGTCCAGGGCGTAGTTGCCGACCAGCCGCTGATGCCAGTCCGCCTGAGGGTCGTAGATCGCCTTCACCTGGACGTAGGCGGCCTCAGGGAAGAAGGCCGGCATCGCCGTCGTGAGCCGGCCGCTGCGGATCCCGTTCCACAGTGCCTCCATCTCGCACCGGAACGCCGCGGTCAGCGTCGATGGCAGCCTGAGGGTCTGCGGCAGGTGGGCGACTCTACGACCCGGGCAGACGTCCTCCACGCGCCGTCTCACAGCGGCCGTCGTCCGCTTGGCGACGCGGGTGCCCTCAGTCGCGGCCGCCGTCCCGGCGCCGCTCAGAGCCCGGCCGTGCACGCTGGCGTGTGCTCGACGCGGTGCCGCATGCCTGCCGCCCGAGACCAGGATCAGCGCGACGACCGCGATCCCGACGACGGACAGGATGCGCCACAACACGCGCCGTGGGCTCAGGCCGTGGTGATCGGCTTGATCGCGGTGAGCACGCACGCCTCGGCGACGATCCTACGGACCCGCACGTCGGCGTAGCCCGCCTCGCGCACGACGGTCTCCCAGCGCGCCGCCGTCATGGGCTTCTCGCGGATCCGCAAGGTGAACAGCACGACGTTCTTCGCGAGCCGCCACCAGCCGGCTGGGCCCCGCGCGAGCATCGCCCTGGCCTTGCCGCGGATGATGGTTCGGTCTTCCGCACTCGCGCCGCGGCCGAACATCATGTCGCCTATGACCAGCCGGCCGCCCGGTTTGAGCCATCCCATGCAGCGCTCCAGGACGAGCTTCTTGTCGGCATCACGCAGGTGGTGCAGCGCGTAGTTGGTGACCACCAGGTCAAGGCTCTCGTGCGGGAGCTCCAGTGCTTCGACCGGTGTGGCGACCGTCTTGACGTTATCGATCCCGCGCTCACGCGCCTTGGCCTCCAGACGCTCGAGCAGCGGCAGGCTGATATCGACGGCGAGCAGGTGCGCACAGGCGGGAGCGAGCGGCAACGTGACCTGGCCCGAGCCACACCCGATGTCCAGGGCGACCGGCGAGCTAACCGCCTCGCAGGCCTCCACCACGGCCTCAACCACGCGCGACAAGCCGGCCGAGCTGGTGGTGTCCCAGCTCTCGGCGCGGCTGTCCCAGAGATCGCGCTCGCGCCTTGCGGAGAGCTCTTGGACACGGGTCATCGGCTGAGCGCTGACGGCCGGTGACCCGATCGGAGCGGCGCCCGGTCGGGGCTCGCGCTCCGATCCGGAGTCCGGCCCGTCGTGCTGCCGCGGTTGTGATGGTTGCTGTCCGCTCGTCATTTGTTCACGGAGGGCGGCGAGGCTGGGCCGGAAACGGTGACACCGGAGCCGCACCGGGAAGCTCACAGGCCAAGGTCAAGGGACGCTCAGCAAGACGTGAGACATAGCTTACATGCAGCCGCCGGTCCGGCGGCGCCGGCTGCGGGGCTGTGCGCGCGCGGCGCTTTGTACCATCGGGCGGCATTGAGCGCGCTTGACCTGAGAGCCGATCGGACCCGTGACGGCCTGCCCCTCGCGGCCCCGGGCCAAGCGCCTGCAACGACCGTTCCCAGACCGGGCGGGGAGAACCGTCCGGCAGCGCCAACCGGAGCCTCGCATGGGTCGTCGCGCCGAGCGTGAGCTTCAGGCGATCCGGCGGGACCTGGAACGAACCCCGGGTCGCCGACGTGCCCGACCCCGCGCGAACTATCGACGGCGCAGGCTCGCGCTGGCAACCGCGGCCGCGGTCGTGCTGCTGGCCGCCGGCCTGATGGGTAGCGCCATAGCCGGCAGCGGCGCAAAGCGCGGCGCACAGGACTCGGCCACCGCGACCGCCCCGGCGCGCGTGACGACGCACACGAACGGCTCGCAGACACCGCCCAGCAGGCAGCTGAAGCCCGCGGCGGCCAAACCGATCCTGACGGTCTCCAGCCTGAGTCTCACGTTCGAGGAGCCCTCGACCCCAGAGATCGCAACCGGCAGGAACGCACTCGGACAACCGGTACGTACGCTGCCCACGCTCGTGCTCTACCCGAGCGAACACAGAAGGGGGGCCGCCACGCCGGCCCGCACGACGCCCCTGCAGCGCTATCCGCTGATCGTCTTCTCGCAGGGTTTCGACGTCGCACCGACCGTCTACGGCGCCCTGCTGCACGCGTGGGCGAGAGCGGGCTACGTGGTCGCCGCGCCCACCTATCCCGACACCGACGCCACGGCTCCCGACACGATCTCTCCCGGCAGGCTCTACGAGGCGGACATCGTCCACCACCCGGCTGACCTGCGCTTCGTCATCGCATCACTGTTGTCCGCATCCAGCAACAGGCACAGCCGGCTTTACCGCCTGATCGACCCGCGGGAGATCGCACTGATCGGCCACTCTGACGGCGGCGAGGTGACGCTCGCCGCCGCGGCCAACTCCTGCTGCGAGCTGCCGCACATCGCGGCTGCGGTGATCCTCTCGGGAGCCGAGCTCGCCTCGTTTGGTGGCAGCTACTTCACGCAGGGGTCACCGCCGCTCTTGGTCGCGCAGGGCACCGCCGACACCATCAACCTGCCGGCCTGCAGCGTGCAGATCTACGACGCGGCGCCGCAGCCCAAGTATTACCTGAACATACCCAACGCCCAGCACGAGCCGCCATACGTAGACCCAGGCCCGATGCGGACCGGCGTGATCCGCGCGACGGTCGCCTTTCTGAACGCTTACCTCAAGCGACGGACGGCAGCGCTGACGGCGCTCGCACACGGTGGACCGCTGCCTGCCGACGAGACGCTCAGCTCCGGTCCGACGGCACCGGCGCTCACCAACACGACGGTGACCGGCACCACAACGCTCACCACACCTGTGACCAACACGGTCTGCCCCGGAGCCTGACGCCGGGGCACGGCCACACTCCGGCGCCGACGGCGCGGAACAGCACGCCCAGCTCGCGTATACGATTGCCCTGCACGCAGGTGTGTCGAACTCCTCGGCGCATTCGTCTCTGAACCCGGATTTGGGAAGGTCGATGTATGGCACGCAACCGCCACGGGCTGCGAGTTCGAGTGGCCCTGACCGTGACGATCGGAGCCCTGCTCGTCGCGGTCGGGCTGGCGCTGCTGCTGCGCAACACCCTCCAGCTCCGGACCAGCGCCAACGCGACGATCCGTGGTGACGCCTACCTGCTGCGCGTCGTCGACCTCGAACGGCTCGCGGTCGACGCGGAAACCGGGCTGCGCGGGGACGTGATCACGCGCCGGAAGCTGTTTCTCTCGCCGCTGCGGCTGGCCGATCGTGAACTGCCCGGGGCGGTGGGCTTGCTGGAACGGTCAGTGGCAAAGACCGGCCTGTACGCGAGTGAGACCAGGCACCTGATCGCCGCGGTCGACGCCTACATCCATGAGTATGTGCCTCGCGTGCTGGCGCTGGTCGCGCACGACCCAGCCGCGTCCAGGTCGTTCGCCACGACGCTCCAGGGCAAGCAGAGGCTCGACACGATCCGCAGCCAGGCCGCCAACCTGGAACGCGAGCTCTCCACGCGTGACTCGATACGCCAGCAGCGCGCGCACCAGATTGCCAACCAGTCGGTCACGGACGCGATCGGCGCGCTGGTGCTGCTCACGCTGCTGACCGGCGTGACCGGCGGCTACCTCGGTCATCTGGCGGACACGCGCGAGCGGGCACGGCGGTCAAGCGAGCAGATTGCACGCACGCTCCAGGAGAGCATCCTGCCCGAGGCCATCGCGGAGGTCGCCGGGTGCGAGCTGGCCACCAGCTTCCTCCCGGGGGCCGGGCCGGTGAGCGGTGACTTCTACGACGGGTTCGCGGTCTCCTCGGACGCCTGGGCGCTCATCATCGGTGATGTCTGTGGCAAAGGGGCAGCCGCGGCGGCTGCCACCGCCATGGCCCGCTGGACCCTGCGCAGCTCGCTCGAGCAGGGGGCCGCACCCGAGCAGGCGCTGCGGTCGCTGAACTCCGTAATGCTCGGACGCCAGGGAGACAGGCGCTTCATCACTGCCGTGTGCATGACGATACGGGTGGGGCGGTCCTCGGCGCGAGTGGAGATCGCCGCGGCCGGACACCCGCCACCGGTGCTCCTGCGGGCCGGCTGCGATCCCGAGGCAGTGAACGCGCACGGAGACCTGCTGGGGGTCTTTGAGACGATCCGTCTCAGCGCCGCGGTGCTTGAGCTGCAGACGGGCGACGCGCTGGTCGCCTACACCGATGGTGTCACCGATCAGGGCCCGGGGCAGCGCGAGTCGCCGGAACGGGCGCTTGCCGGGCACGCCGGCTCCGATGCCGACACGCTGGTTGCCGCTCTGGAGCGCCTGGCCCAGGACCCTCCCGGCCCGCACCCCGACGACATCGCGATCCTCGCGCTGCGGTTCCTGGGCTCAGGCGAGCCCGCAGCACGGGTGGCCGCCGAAGGCGCCCGATGAGCGCCGGCCACTGATCCGCCGACTCACCGGACAACGGTCGTCAGGCAAACAGCTCCAGGGCGCCCGGCGCGGTGGCGCTGGAGCTGAGCACCGGTGCGGCACCACCGCCGGCCGTCTGGCGCAGAGCTGCCTGGGCCGCCGCGATGCCGGCTTGGTTCTTCTCCAGGACACCCAGCGCGAGAACGGCGGCGAGGCCACTGCCGGGGGCCGATATGGGCGCAACGCTCATGCCCTCAGTGTCGGGCAACGCCGGTGAACTGGGGAGCGTTCTGGACGAATTGGCCAGCGGCCAGCGCCAGACGGCGACCAAACTGCGCAGCCGGTAGGGTTCCCGTGATGGCTTCCCCGCGGTTCAGGTTCGTTTGCGCCCCCTCTGCGCTGGCGGGCGTTCCCTCGCGGTGGAGCCGGGACATGCTGGCTGACGGCGAGGTCGCGCTGCTGGCCACCGAGGGACTCGACGCCATCAATCGCGTCGCCCACGAGCTCGGCCAGCAGGCGATACTGGTGCTGCGCACCGAGGCAGACGCCGGCCTCCAAGAGCAGGCCGTGATCGCCTATGCGCAGGCACTCCCGCTGGTCTGGGTCGCCCCGGACTTCAGCGAGGAGGTACGCCGTTGGGCCAGTGACCGGGGGCCGATGACGCTGCTGACGACGGCAGCCGCCGGCCTTGACGGCGAAGAGCAGCAGCGGATCGACCGGTTTCTGGCGATCCTGTCGCGTCAGTCCGAATAGCACGCCGCCCGCGGCGGCGTCAGGCGCGCCTGGGAGTGTCAGAAAGCCTGCGCGTGTCAGACACACAGCCGCACTCAGGCGAGCTCGAAGCGGTAGCCCTCGAACAGGCCGGTCTCGATCACCCCTGATACCGCCTTGAGCTCGCCGTGCAGACCGTGCGGGATCTGATCGAACCACGCGTCGATCACGAGGTTGCCCCACTCCGTTACGACGGGGCCGTCCTTGCCACCGGCCAGCCGCAGCACCCAGCGCGCGCAACCGTGCTGCTCGAGCGCCCGCCCTACCAGATCCACAGCGTGCCGGTGGACCTCCACCGGGACCGGGAACCGCTCGCCGAGTCGCTGCACGTGCTTGCTCGGATCGATCGCCAGATACATCCGCCGGCAGCTGGCCCACAGGATCTTCTCCATGAAGAGGGCGCCGCCGCGCCCCTTCAGAAGCCGGCCGTGCGGGTCGATCTCGTCGGCGCCGTCAACGCCCCAATCCGGCCGCAGCGAGCCGAGCGGGAGCGTCTGCAGGCCGAGTCTCACAGCCGCGACCTGCGTCTCGTAGGAGCTCGTCACGACCCGCACCGCGAGCGACTCCGCGCGCACGCGCTCGCCGATCGCCCACAGCGACAGGTAGCTTGCCGAACCGGAGCCGATCCCGACCAGGTCACCGTCAGTCACGCGCCCCGCGATCCGCTGTGCGACCTCCTGTTTGGCCTCCAGGTTCGACACCTGCTCAGGCCAGTGCAGCGCCTCTGAGGCGTACAACGCGCTGAGATCGTCGCTGCCGGACGGCACTGTGAGGTCACATTAGCGCCCGGCGGCGGTCCGGCACACAGAGGCCTCGCAGGCGCTGGCTGTCCGGTCAGGCGGCACGATGCCTGCGGCGATCGGGCAACCGGCGCTTGGCCGCCAAGAGGCGCTCGTCAGCCCGCTCCAGCAGCACCTCGATCGTCGTTCCGTCCTCAGGGAACACCGCGGCACCCAGGCTCGCGCGCAACCCGTCGTTGCCGGCGGAGGCGGCCACGACCGCCGCACCGATCTTGCCCTGGAGCGGACCTGCGAGAGCGGTCTCAGGCGCCAGCACGCAGAACTCATCGCCCCCGAGCCGGGCCACCGTGTCCTGCCTGCGAAGCGCTCGCGCAAGTTGATCGGCGACGGCTCTCAGCATCTCGTCTCCGGCGGCGTGCCCAAAGCGGTCGTTGAGTGGCTTGAAGCCGTCCAGGTCGATCATCACAACCGTGAAGCGCCTGCCCGAGCGGCGGTGCCGCGCGATCTCATAGCCCGCCATCGAGAGCAGCATGCGCCGATTGGCGATCCCCGTCAGCGGGTCGCTGAAGGCGGCCCGCTCGAGCGTGTCACGCTCGCGGCGCAGAAGCCCCTGGCCGTGCTGGAGAACCAGCACGCTCGCCAGCGGCACGCTCACCACCATCCAGAGCGGCGGCAGTGACCCGGCGGGCGCCAGCACCAGCACCGTGCCGGCGCCCACCGCCACGATCGGCGCCGCCAGCGCGACGGCCGCCGCCGCCGAGGCCGCCGCCGAGCCGGCCAGCAGAGCCGCGGGCAACACGAGCCAGAAGCCGTCGCTGCCACCGGCGACACCGGCCAGCAGCACGAGCACGATCCCAACCAACCCAGCCCGCCAAAACCCGTCCATCGCCCCGCCAGTTTGCCCCCGGCCCCGGACGGAGCCAGGCCGCCGGCCTACTCGACTACCGCGACGACCGTCTCGAAGCGTCCGCGGAACCGCGCCGCACCAGCCGCCGACAGCCCGGCTGCGCACACGGCCAACGCGAAGGGGCCGTGCACGCCCAGCGGCGCAACCAGGGCACCCGCCAGAGCCGAGCCGGCGGCCACGCCCGCCACCAGGCCAGACAGCGTCCAGCCAAAGGCCTCATGCTCGCTGCCGGGGATGACCACGTGGCCGACCAGCGAGTTCATGCAGGACAGGGTCGGCGCGATCGCCAGGCCGGCGACGACGCTCGCGGGCGCCGCCACCGCCAAGGACCCGGCCAGTGTCAGCGGCACGATGGATGCGCAGTTGAGCGCGAGCAGCGCGGCATAGCGGGTCCCTAGCGGCGCGCCGGAGCGGGTCTGGCTGTAGCGGATGCCGCCCAGCATGCTGCCCAGGCTCCAGAGCGCCAGCAGGAATCCGGATGCCGCCCGGGACCCGTCGTGCAGCGCAAGCGCCGGGATCCCGACCTCAACAGCGCCGATCGCGAGCCCCATCAGAGCGGCCGGAAACAGCAGCCAGCGCAGGTCGCGGCTCGCGAGGGCCGAGCGTCGCACCTGGTCGCGCGAAGGCTCCGCGGAGACCGTCCCGAGCAGCGGCGAGGTCATGAACAGCAGCGTTCCAGACAGGACGACGGCGGCCAGCACCGCCACGGCGAACTCCGGCGATGCCAGGGTGATCGCGACGCTCGCCGCAAGCGGCCCGACGATCCAGATCGTCTCCTGCGATATCGCCTCCATCGCGTACGCGGTCTCACGCACACCCGGCTGCTCATAGAGCTCACCGAACAGTGCCCGCACGACGGGGGCGATCGGCGGCACCGACGCTCCGGCGACCGCTGCACACGCAACCAGCACGGCGACCCCGAGACGCGAGCCCGCCGCCACCGCCAGCGCGATGAAGGCGCTGGCCTGCACGATGGCGGCCGGACCGACCACCAGCCGGCGACCGACCCGATCGACCAGGCGGCCGAGCAGCGGCCCACAGGCCGCGGAGGCCAGCGCGCCGGCACCCACCGCCGCCCCGGCCACCGCGTATGAATGGGTCGCCTCGCGCACCAAGAGCAGCGTCGCCAGCGGCGACATGCCCTGAGGCATGCGGCCCACCAGCCCAGTGCCGATCAGCCGTGCGGCGCCCGGCCGCGCCAGCACCGCCCGATAGTCAGCGGCCACAGTTGACTCGAGGCGTCAAGCCGTGAGCGGATCCGACGCCGCCGCAGCGGCCGCCGCGCGCTCCACGGCGCTCACGTCACGCACCGCGCCGGTGTCGGCGGAGGTGGCCATCGCCGCGTAGGCGCGCAGCGCCGGGGATACCACCCGCTCACGGAGCTGTGGCAGGTACCCGGCGCCAGACTCGAGCACTTCACGCCGCGACTGAAGCTCCTCGTCGGAGACCTCGAGCGTCAGCCTCCGCTCCGGTATGTCGATCGTGATGGTGTCGCCGGACTCCACCAGCGCGAGCGTCCCGCCGGCCGCCGCCTCGGGTGAGACGTGGCAGATCGACAAGCCCGAGGTCCCGCCGGAGAAGCGCCCGTCGGTGATCAGCGCACACGCCTTGCCGAGCCCCTTTGCCTTCAGGTAGGAGGTCGGATAGAGCATCTCCTGCATACCCGGCCCGCCGCGCGGCCCCTCGTAGCGGATCACGACCACGTCGCCGGCAACGACCCGCCCGCCGAGAATCGCCTCGACGGCGTCCTCCTGTGACTCGACCACGAACGCCGGACCGCTGAAGCGCCAGAGCTCCTCCTCGACGCCTGCTGTCTTGACGATCGCACCTCGCACCGCGAGGTTGCCGTAGAGCACCGCGAGCCCGCCCTCCTGGGAGTAAGGGTGCGCGACGTCACGGATGCAACCCGCGACCGCGTCGGCGTCGAGCGTCTCCCAGCGCTCGGACTGAGAGAACGCGCTCGCCGAGCGGCGGCACCCAGGCGCGGCGTGGAACAGCTCGACGGCCTCCGGGCGCGCACCGCCGCCCCGGACGTCCCAGGCGCCAAGCCAGTCGGCGACGCTCGCCGCATGCACGGTGTGCACCGACTCGTCCAGCAGGCCGCCGCGCCACAGCTCGCCCATGATCGCCGGGATCCCACCGGCGCGGTGCACGTCCTCCATCAGGTAGGCGGAGCTCGGCGCGACCTTGCACAGGCACGGGATCCGCCGCGAGATCTCGTCGATGTCGCGCAGCGTGAAGTCGAGCTCGGCCTCCTGCGCGGCGGCGAGGATGTGCAGCACCGTGTTGGTCGAGCCACCCATCGCGATGTCCAGCGTGATCGCGTTGGCAAACGCCTCGCGGCTCGCGACGGCGCGCGGCAGCACCGAGTCATCATCCTGGTCGTAGTAGCGGCGGCAGAGCTCGACCACCACCTCACCGGCGCGCTCGTAGAGCCCGCGCCGCGCGGTGTGGGTGGCGAGCGTCGAGCCGTTGCCGGGCAGGCTCAGGCCGAGCGCCTCGGTCAGGCAGTTCATCGAGTTCGCCGTGAACATGCCCGAGCAGGAGCCGCAGGTCGGGCAGGCCTGCTCCTCGATCAGCGCCACATCCTGGTCTGAGACGCGGTCATCAGCGGCGTCGACCATGGCCGTGATCAGGTTGAGGCCCTTGCGCACGGTGCCGTCGACGAGCACCGCCTGCCCACCCTCCATGGGCCCGCCCGAGACGAAGACGGTCGGGATGTTCAGCCGCAGCGCGGCGTTCAGCATCCCGGGCGTGATCTTGTCGCAGTTGGAGATGCAGACCAGCGCGTCGGCGCAGTGCGCGTTGACCATGTACTCGACGCTGTCTGCGATCAGCTCGCGTGAGGGCAGCGAGTAGAGCATGCCCCCGTGGCCCATGGCGATCCCGTCGTCAACCGCGATCGTGTTGAACTCGCGCGGGATCCCCCCCGCCCGCTTTACCGCGTCGGCGACGATCTGCCCGACCGGCGCCAGGTGCGTGTGGCCGGGCACGAACTGGGTGTAGGAGTTGGCGACGGCGACGATCGGCTTGCCGAAGTCCTCCCGCGCGACCCCGGCGGCGCGCAGCAGCGCGCGCGCCCCCGCCATGTTGCGCCCGCGTGTGACCGTGTTCGACCTGAGCTCTGGCATGCACAGAGCCTACCGCGCGTTCGGACCCACTGCTGATGCCGGCGCCGGCCCGCTGGCCGGCGCCCTTCCCGGGCTCGCCGCAAGTCCGCTGCCGCTCCACACACAACTCCCGCGCATACACCCAGGGGGTATATGCTCTGTCGTAGCGCACGAGACTACAAAGGAGCAGCGTGATGCCAGAGCAAGCGACCTACCTGGTCCCGGGAATGACCTGCGAGCACTGCCGCGCGGCGGTGAGCGCCGAGATCTCGAAGCTGCCGGGGGTCGAGTCGGTGCTCGTCGACCTGGACTCGAAGCGCGTCGAGGTCAGCGGCCAGGACCTGGACGACACGGCGCTGCGGGCGGCGATCGACGAGGCGGGGTACGAGGTGGCCTGATGACGGGCGCGACCGTCACGCCACGGACCCGGGCGGGTGGGCCGGCCCCGGCTGGGGCCGGCCCACCCGCCCGGACGACGCTCACGATCGAAGGCATGACCTGCGCCTCGTGCGCGACACGGATCGAGCGCCGGCTGAACCGGCTCGAGGGCGTGAGCGCCTGCGTCAACTTCGCGGCCGAGCAGGCCGAGGTCAGCTTCGACGCCGGGCGCGTGACGCTCCCGGCGCTGGTCGAGGCGGTGGCCGCCGCCGGCTACCGGGCCGCTCCGGCGGCGGCCACCAGCGCCGGCACCCGGCACGAGCGTGCCGGCGCCGAGCGAGCAATGCGACGGCGGCTGGCCGCCGCGGCGGCGCTGACGGTGCCGCTCGCGGCGCTCGCCTGGGTCGGCTCGCTGCACTTCGCCGGCTGGCGCTGGCTGGCGCTGGTGCTGGCCACACCCGTCGTCGCCTACAGCGGCCGGCCCTTCCACGCGGCCGCCGCCCGGGGGCTCAGGCACCTCAGCACCAGCATGGACACGCTGGTCTCGCTCGGCACGCTCGCCGCCTTCGCCCGGTCAGTGGTGGTGCTCGTGGCCGGCCTGCACGAGCCCGTCTACTTCGACGCGGCCGCGATGATCACGACCCTGGTCCTGCTCGGCCGCTACTTCGAGCTGCGCGCCAAGCGCCGCTCCGCCGACGCGATCACCGGGCTGCTCGAGCTGGGCGCCAAGCGGGCGCGGGTGCTGCACGACGGTGAGGAGCGGCTGATCACAGCAGACGCGCTCGCGGTCGGAGACCTCTTCGTGGTGAGGCCGGGGGAGCGGCTCGCCGCCGACGGCATCGTCGATCGGGGCAGCTCGGAGATCGACACATCGATGCTGACCGGGGAGTCAATCCCCTCACCGGTCGCGGCCGGGGACGCGGTCACCGGCGCGACGATCAACCTGAGCGGGCAGCTGGTGGTGCGCGCCACACGCGTGGGCGCCGAGACGACGCTCGCGCATATCGCCCGGCTCGTGGGCGAGGCGCAGGCCGGCAAGGCGCGTGTCCAGCGGCTCGCCGACCGGGTCGCTGGCGTGTTCGTGCCGGTGGTGGGCCTCGTGGCGCTCGGTACGCTCGGCGCCTGGCTGGCGAGCGGCGCGGGAGCTGAGACGGCCTTCACCGCGGCGGTTGCAGTGATCGTCTGCGCCTGCCCCTGCGCGCTCGGGCTCGCCACGCCGCTCGCGCTGCTGGCGGCGAGCGGGCGCGGCGCCCAGCTCGGGATCGTGATCGGCGGGCCCGAGGCGCTCGAGCGCACACGGTCCGTAACCACGGTCCTCTTCGACAAGACCGGCACGATCACCGAGGGGAGGATGTCGGTCGCCGCGCGCGTCGTCGCCCCGGGCGAGCGCGAGCGGGCAATGCTCGCGCTCGCCGGCTCGGCCGAGCAACCGAGCGAGCACCCAGTGGCCCGGGCGATCGCCGCATATGCCCGCGCCGAGCTCGGCTCGCTCGCGAACGCGACGAGCTTCGTGAGCCGGCCCGGCCTGGGCGCCAGGGCCACGGTCGAGGGCCACGACGTCCTGGTCGGCCGTGAGGCGCTGCTCGAGCGCGAGGGCGTGGCGCTTCCGCCGGGCCTGCGGGACGCCGCGGAGGAGCTCGCCGCCACCGGCGCGACGGTCGTCAGCGTGGCCTGGGACGGCCGCGCCCGCGGGCTGATCGCGGTCTCTGACACCGTCAAGCCGAGCGCCGCGGCGGCGGTCTCGGCGCTCTCCGCGCTCGGCCTCACGCCGGCGCTCCTGACCGGCGACAACGCCGGCGCAGCGCAGGCGGTGGCCCGCGAGGTCGGCATCGAGCGCGTGATCTCCGGCGTGCTGCCGGACGGCAAGGCGGCGGAGGTCGCCGCGCTGCAGGCGGCCGGCGAGGTCGTGGCGATGGTCGGTGACGGCATCAACGACGCCCCCGCACTGGCGCAGGCGGACCTCGGGATCGCGATCGGCACCGGCTCGGACATCGCGATCCAGGCCGCCGACCTGACGCTCGTGAGCGGCGACCCGCTCGCCGCCGCCGACGCGATCCGGCTCGCGCGCCAGACGCTCGCGATCATCAAGGGCAACCTGTTCTGGGCCTTTGCCTACAACATCGCCGCGATCCCGCTGGCGGCCGCGGGGGTCCTGAGCCCGATACTCGCGGCGGCGGCGATGTCGGCCTCGAGCGTGTTCGTGGTCTCGAACTCGCTGCGGCTGCGCCGATTCACACCACGGAGGACGACCATTGCCTGACAGCGAGAGCGCGACTCAGACTCACACCGGCCACGGCTACGCCGCCGACAAGCAGGCGCTCGTGGCGCGCCTGCACCGCATCGAGGGCCAGGTCCGGGGCATCGAGCGCATGCTCGCCGATGACCGCTACTGCATCGACATCCTCACCCAGATCGCGGCGGTGACCACGGCGCTCGAGTCACTCGCGTTCCAGATCCTCGACGGCCACGTCAACCACTGCGTCGCCCACGCCCTCACCTCCGGCGACCCTGAGGTCGCGAGCGAGAAGACGCGCGAGCTGCTGGACGCCGTGCGGCGCTTCAGCCGCAGCCGCTGAAGGCAGGCGCTGACCCCGTGGGGCGTCCCGGCGGTGCAGCGGCACCGCCGGGACGGATGCTGCCCTACGGGTAGGTGGTCACGTCGACCGGCACGTCGGCGTTGGCCGCCGTGGACGAGCCGCCGACACCGTTGATCACGTTGTAGATCCCGCCCGAGCCGCCGTTGGCGTTCAGGAACACGGTCAGCAGGTCGTGGAACTGCACGCCCGGGGTATCTGGCGCGGTGAACGCGTCGCTGGCGTAGATCGGGATCCCCTGGTCAAAGAACGAGTAGCTCCCCATGCCGTAGCCCTGGAAGCTCTTCACCCACGGTGATACCGCGAACGCCGGGTAGCCGTCGAACGTCGGCGAGGCCATCCAGGCCGACTGGCTCGGCGGGTCATAGGGCATCTCGTTCTGGAAGAAGACGTCCTCCCCGTGCTGTCCGTTCCAGACGACCTCGGTCTTCTGGAAGTGCTCGACCGCCAGGCCGTAGGCGTAGACGTCGTTGCCGTTGACGATCACGCCCGTGTTCGAGGTGTTCTGGGTCCAGCCGACGCCGGCGCCGTGGTCGGCCCGCCACGCCCAGACGTCGTCGAGGATCGTGTTGCTGTCGTTGACGACCATCGCCGTGGTGGCCATCCCGGGCTCGGCGCCGCCGATCCGGAAGAACACGTCCTGGACCAGGGTCGGGTCGTTGGGGTCAGCGCTGACCGGTTGACCCGTGGACACTCCATAGCGGCCCTGGCCGCCGAGCTGCAGCAGCACCGGCGAGTTGACCGGGCCGGCGTCGAAGATCATGCCCGATAGCTTGATCCCCGGCACCGACGCCGTCTGCAGCGCGACGCCGCCGTGCTGCGGGATCAGGGTCGCGAAGCCGAGCCCGATCACGATCGTGTTGGGGTGATCGACGTGGATCGTCTGCGGCAGGTCGTAGACGCCCGGGGTGAGCAGCAGGTTCATGCCCGTCGCCAGCGCCGCGTTGATCCGCCCCGTGGGCGTGCTGGGGCTCGCCACGAAGAAGCTCGAGATCGGCAGCGAGGAGCCGGCCTGCGTGCCGGACTGGTAAGAGGTGCCGACCGAGTTGCGCTGCAGCGCCGGCACGAACACGCGCATGTTGCCGTTCGCGTCGGTGTACAGGTACGGCTCCTCCTGGCTGACGGGCGTCGAGGCGAGCGTCGTGTACTGACCAACGCCGGTGCCGAAGCTGTTGGCAGGAGCGCCCCGGTCGCCCATGAAGACCTGGTTCCAGACCGGGTTGGTCCAGTTGTCTATCACGCTGTTGCGGGTGATGAACTGCTGCTGCCCACAGTTGCAGACGATCCCGCCATTGAACTGGTCGTTGGCGAAGAAGCCACCGCTGACAAATCCCTGGCCGCAGTAGTCCTGCAGGAAGATGTTGCCGTTGACGATCACGCTGCGCATCGGGTCGGCCTGCGAGACCGCCCAGAAGTCGGCCGTGTTGAGGCATCCGGCATTCTCGCCGTTGCTGGGTGCGTAGGCCGGTGGACTGCTGGGCAGGTCGACGTTGATCTCGAGGTTCGAGAGCGAGCGCCAGAAGTTGTCGGTGCCCTCGCAACTGCCGTTCACGCACTGGTTGAGCACGTCGACAGCGCCGTTGATGACCACGTCACTCGGCTGGGCCCCGAGGCCCGCGACCTCTGTATAGAAGCCCACCTGGAAGACGAGCGGATCCGCCTTGGAGCCATAGGTGCCCGGCTCGAAGAAGATCGCGTAGCGCTGCGGGCCGAACTGGTTTGGCACCTGCTGGGTGGATATCGCGTTCAGCTCCGACTGGATGCTCGTCTGCGACATCGACGGGTTGAAGATGATCACGTTCGGCCCGAGGTCCGGGCCGCCGGTGCTCATCGCATGGCGCGCGCTGTGCCCGCGTACGGTCGCAGCTGACGCTGCGGCCGGCGCCGCGCAGAGCGCCATACAAGCCAGGGCCACGAGTGGCCTAGTCCACTTCACGCTCTCCTCCTTGGTCTGACCGTCACGGTTGACAGCCCGGCGCTCTCGTGTCCGGGCCGGCTGAAAGTACCACTTTCCCGACACACAAACCACCTGCAAATGCGCTGAAACTTGTTGCAGAGGTGCATTACTCTGACTGAAACGCGTTACAGACCCGCCGGCGCGCCGCTGGGGCGACGGTCGGTCTAAGGTGTGACGGTCAGTCGACCCAGAGGAGGACGTCATGCCCAGACCACCGCTGCCACCGTTTGATCACGACAGCGCAATCGTCAAGGTGCGTGCCGCAGAGGACGCCTGGAACAGCCGCGACCCCGAGCGGGTCTCGCTCGCATATACGCCCGACAGCCGCTGGCGCAACCGCTCGAGGTTCATCAGAGGCAGAGCGGAGATCGTGGCCTTCCTGACGGAGAAGTGGGCGCGCGAGCATGAATACCACTTGATCAAGGAGCTGTGGGCATACACGGACAACCGGCTCGCGGTCAGGTTCGCCTACGAGTGGCGGTCTGATGCGGGCCAGTGGTACCGCGCGTACGGCAACGAGAACTGGCTGTTCGACGCCGAGGGGCTGATGGCCGAACGCCATGCCAGCATCAACGATGTACCGATCGAGGCGACCGAGCGCAAGTTCCTCTGGGAACTGGGTCATCCGAGGCCGGCAGACCATCCCGGTCTGAGCGAGCTGGGAATCTGACGCCACAGCCCGGCTCCCGCTCACGGCGAACCGCCCCTGCCGCGTGGCTACGGCCGATCCCCATAAAGGTCCAGCATCAGAGCCATGTTCCAGCTTTGTGGAAGAGGTTGCAGGACCCCCAAGAGTTCGCATGGCGTTCGCAGCTCGTTCGCACGGTTGGGGTCGCCGGCGGCCGTCCAACCGCCGCATCAGGCAACATCCAGAACAACAACCAACAACGCGAGGTGGGGCCACTTCAAGCGTCTACACCGGGGCCACTGCAGGTGGCGACACCCAGCCCCCAACCCACTCGGCTCACGGATCGCGGCGCGCTTCGCGACGATCGGACTGGATGAGGACATCTCCGAACTGCGCGGGCAGCCGGTGCGCCCCGCCCAGTCCGGCCAACGATCCTGCTGGACACCAACGTGATCTCGGCGCTGATGCAACGTGCGCCGGAGCCGGCCGTCGTGAGCTGGCTCGACAGCCGGCCGGCCGAATCGATCTGGACCACCTCGATCACCGTCTTTGAAGTCCAGACCGGCCTCGAGCTGCTCGACCCAGGACGTCGTCGCCAGCAGCTGGAAGACGCCTCCGGCCAGCTACTCGCCGACGAGCTCGAGGGCCGAGTACAGCCATTCGACCAGCCCGCGGCCATCGCCTCGGGGCGCATCGGCGCCGAACGTCAACGCGCCGGCCGCCCCGTGGAGATCGGTGACGTGCAGATCGCCGGGATCACCAGCGTCCGCAGGGCCACACTCGCGACCCGCACCACCCGCCGCTCCGAAGCGACCGGCATCAACCTTGTAAGCCCCTGGGCGCCGTGAGCCAGACCAGCGGTCGCGGGGCTCGAGTTGCGCGCCAGGCGGGTGTTTCGGTGCGGTCGCTGAGATGCCCGGCAAGCGAGCGATGCAGGTGCCGGCCCGCGATCCAGATCGTGGCCGAGCGATAGCGGGAAGCTACGGACGTTTAGCGTCATTTCTGCCGGGTTTCGGCCATAGCTTCGGCTTCTACGGCAGCACTTGTCGCGATCCGCGTGACAATCGCTCGGCCACGGTTGCGCATGCCGCGCCAAGCAGGGGAGTGGTGCGCTGTGGCCAGATGCCTGGCGTGGCAGCTTCAGGCAGCCAAACACTACTTCGGTGAGCTCGTCGAACGGGCACGCAATGAGGGCCCGCAGGTCGTCACCAAGCACGGCAGGGACGCAGTCGTGGTCGTCTCAGAGGAGGACTACCGACGGCTCAGCGGCGGCGAACCGAGTTTGGTTGATTTCATCCGGTCGGCCCCGGACTTCGAGTTCCTCGATCTCCGCCGTGACGAGGATACCGGCCGCGACGTCGAGCTTTGAGCTTTCTGCTGGACACCAACGCGGTCTCTGAGATCAGACGCGGCCGTGACCCGAACGTGCGCGCATGGGCCGACACCGTTGATGGCTCCGAGCTGCACCTGAGCGTCCTGACCGTCGGTGAGATCCGGACCGGGATCGATCGCCTGCAACGACGAGACCCCATCCAGGCAGATGTGTTCACCCGCTGGCTGGGGGAGCTGCGGACCCGGTTCGCGGGACGGATCCTCCCCGTCGACGCGCGTGTCGCCGACCAGTGGGGCGTACTCAACGCTGTCGCTAGCCGAAACACCGTCGACAGCCTCATCGCGGCAACAGCCCACGTTCACGAACTCACGGTCGTCACCCGCAACCTCAAAGACTTCCAGGGGTGCCACGTGCCGCTGCTCAACCCCTGGTACTGCACGCCACCGCAAAGCTGAGCAGCCGCACAACCTCACAGCGCGCTAGTGCCGGGCTCTCGCGTACCGCGCAATTCGGGCCCCTCGTGAGCGACGGCGGGATGCGCGATGCGGGGTGAATGCGAGTCTGGTCGGTCTGGCACTGTCAGGGTTCGTGGCGGGTGACGGTGCTGATGGGATCGATCGACTTGTCGAAGGAAAGGATCTGCTGGACGCCGGTTGCCTCAGCCTGCGCGACCAGATAGGCATCCGCGAAGCCCAGGCGGTCCACCTCGTAGACCTCCAGCGCGCGAAGCAGAGTCGCTGAGTCAAGCGTCTTGATAGCCGGTAACGCGATCGCCGCGCGCGGCAGTTCGAGCAGCTCATCGTGGTCTGCGAGCGCCCGGGTGGCACGAGCGGCCATATCCGGCGGGTTGCCGGTCAGATGACAGATCAGCACATCGGTGTCGAGGAATTCGGTCAGCGCCGCCGCCCCGCGCGTGTGCCGCTCGCGTCCGGCGCAGGACTTCATCCCATGGTGTCCCGCGCTTTGTGGCGGGCACCGGGACACTGCCGGCCAGGTCAAGGAAG
>DAIDME010000050.1 GCA_027449125.1 Solirubrobacterales bacterium
ATGCGACGAGGACGCCGCTGGCCTCGACTGTGACCGAGGTGGCAGCTGTGTCGCGACGACGGCTCTGGCCGGCGTATCGGCGAAGCCATTCGTCGGGCACCGGCTCATGGCTGGACGGGTGAGGAAGCACCGTGACATGGCCGTTGCCGCGACTGAACCGCAGAGTGATGGCGTCGCCGGCTCTCGACGCTTCACCGACTGGAAGCAAGTCGACCTCGTACATGCCCAGTCCGTGCTGTAGCGGCTGCTCTGTGCCTGGAGTGGGCGAACTGTCGTCTCGAACGGATCGACGGGATCATCGAGTCTCAGCCCGGGTCTCGGTGTCTTGGATTTGCCTATTGTGACGCTTCCCGTCACAATGCGCGCTCTACAGACAATGCCCGCTGCGACACCGACCCAGCTTCCGGACCTGCTGCTCAGCCGCGGTCAGCATCATTTCACCACCGCGCAAGCCGTCGCGCTGTTCGGCAGCAATGACGCGGCTGCGCGCAAAGGCCTTCAGCGCTTGACCTCAGCTCGCCAGATCATCTCTCCGAGCCGTGGCTTCTACGTCATCGTCCCGCCCGAGTTCCGCGCATGGGGCACCGTGCCAGGCTCGCACTTCATCGACGCGATGATGCGCCACCTCGACCGCCGGTACTACGTGGCGCTGCTCGCGGCGGCGGAGCTTCATGGCGCGGCACACCAAGCGCCCCAGGTCTTCCAGGTAATGATCGACCGCCCCCTCGCCAGCCGCGACCTCGGGCGCACGCGACTCCGGTTCTTCACCGGCCGCCACGTCACCACGGCACCCACCGAGCGGCGCAACACCCCAACCGGCACGATGCTCGTGGCTACCCCGGAGCTGACCGCCGTCGACCTCGTCGACCACGTCGACGCCGCCGGTGGACTGGATAACGTCGCGACCGTTCTGGCCGAGCTCGAGCGGCTCGACCCAGCGGCGCTCGCCAGGCTCGCGTCCGGGCGCGATCGTGCCGTCGCACGGCGCCTGGGCTGGCTCCTCAACCTCGTCGAAGCCGATGTCGACCTTGAACCGCTGGCAACGGTCGCCGCAGCGTCGGATGGGACGGCGACCGACCTGCGTGCCGGCAACCCGCGCCGCGGCGCTGTGGACCGTCGCTGGAACATCCGCGTCAACGCCGACGTGCAGCCAGACGTGTGATCCCTCGAGCGCAGATCACGCACTGGGCCGCCGGGGCGCCGTGGCCGACTCGCCAGCAGGTCGAGCAGGATCTGATCCTCTCACGATTGATCGTCGAGATCGCCAACCACCCGCACGAGCGGCCTCAGCCGCGGCGGCCGCGGCGCTTCGCTAAGGTTTGAGCTGCCCGCTGTGACTGGCGCGACTAGGTGGAGCACCACCGGGAAGCGGCGGGTCGTTTGCGCCGCGCGCCTGGGCACCCATCTCTCTCACTCACCCCGAAGCGGACCCAGAGGAGCGATCGTGCCCCAGACCCAGACCCAGACCCAGATACTCATACCCGTGCAGCTCAAGCCCCAAGACGGGCGCTTCGGCTGCGGACCGTCGCGGCTGCGCGCCGAGCAGCTGCCGGCGCTCGCGGCCGCCGGCGCTTCGGTGATGGGGACCTCGCACCGGCAGAAGCCGGTCAAGCAGCTGGTCGGGCGTGTGCGCGCCGGGCTGCGCGAGCTCTTCGCGCTGCCGGACGGCTACGAGGTCCTGCTCGGCAATGGCGGCACCACCGCCCTGTGGGACGCGCTGATCGCGGGTGTGATCCGCGAGCGGGCGCTGCATCTGACCTACGGGGAGTTCTCGGCGAAGCTCGCCTCGGGCTCCAAGCAGGCGCCATTCCTGGCCGACCCGATCGTCGTCTCGGCCGACCCCGGTGACGCGCCCGACCCGCAGGCGGCGGCGCAGCGCGGCGCCGACGTCATCACCTGGGCGCACAACGAGACCTCGACCGGCGTGATGGTGCCCGTCAGCCGCCCGAGCGGGCTCGACGAGGGCTGCCTGGTGCTGATCGACGCGACCTCTGGCGCCGCCGGCCTCCCGGTCGAGGTGGCCGACGCGGATGTGTACTACTTCGCGCCGCAGAAGGGCTTTGCCTCAGACGGCGGCCTGTGGCTGGCGCTGGCAAGCCCGGCCGCGATCGAGCGGATCGCCCAGATCGACGCAGAGCGCCCGACGGTCGGCGCGGCGCGCTGGATCCCGGAGTTCCTGTCGCTCACAACGGCGCTCGAGAACTCGCGCAAAGATCAGACCTACAACACGCCCGCGGTCGCGACGCTGTTCCTGCTGGCCGACCAGATCGACTGGATGCTCGCAAACGGCGGCCTGGACGGCATGGTCGCGCGCACCACGGCCTCCTCACAGCACATCTATGGCTGGGCCGACGCGCACCCGCACGCAACGCCCTTCGTGCAGGACCCGGCCAAGCGCTCGCTGGTCGTCGCCACGATCGACTTTGACGACGAGACCGACGCCGCGCAGATCGCGGCGACGCTGCGCGCAAACGGGATCGTCGACGTCGAGCCCTACCGCAAGCTCGGCCGCAACCAGCTGCGCGTGGCGATGTTCCCGGCCACCGACCCCGCCGAGGTGCAGGCGCTCACCGCCTGCATCGACTACGTACTGGAGCAGAACTGATGACCAAGGTACTCGTCGCAGAGAAGGTCGGCGCCTCCGGAATCGACCTGCTGAAGAGCCACTTCGACGTCGAGCTCGGGTTCGACTGGGACCGCGAGCAGGTCAAGGCGCGCCTGGGTGAGTTCGACGGCGTCCTGATCCGCTCGGCGACCAAGCTCGACTCAGAGCTGCTGGCCGCGGGCACCAGGCTGCGGGTGATCGGCCGCGCCGGGGTCGGGGTTGACAACGTCGACGTGCCGGAGGCGAGCAGGCGCGGGATCGTCGTCGCCAACGCCCCGCTCTCGAACGTCGTCACCGCCGCCGAGCACACCATGGCGCTCCTGCTCGCGCTCGCGCGCAACGTGCCGCAGGCCGACGCGTCCCTGAAGGCCGGCCGCTGGGACCGCTCCAAGTACTCGGGTGTAGAGCTCTACGAGAAGACGCTCGGGATCATCGGCTTCGGCCGCATCGGCCAGCTCGTGGCCGAGCGCGCCAAGGGCTTCGGCATGAGCCTGATCGCCTACGACCAGGTGGTCAGCGCCGAGCGCTTCAAGGAGCTCGGCGTGCAGCGGGCCGCGACCGCCGATGAGGTCTACGCGGTCGCCGACTTCCTGACACTGCACCTGCCAAAGACGCCGGAGACGACCGGCTGGCTGAACGCGGAGGTGATCTCCAAGTGCAAGGACGGCGTGCGCGTGCTGAACGTCGCCCGTGGCCCGCTGGTCGTGGACGCCGACCTGCAGGCGGGGCTCGACAGCGGCAAGGTCGGGGGGGTGGCGCTGGACGTGTTCCAGTCAGAGCCGATCACCGAGCACCCGCTGTTCACCTATCCGAACGTGATCGTCACGCCACACCTGGGCGCCTCCACCGCCGAGGCCAACGACCGCGCCGGCTACCAGGCCGCCGAGCAGATCGTCGCCGCGCTGAGCGGCGGATCGGTGACCACCGCCGTGAACATCCCCGCGATCCCGGACGAGGACATCGACGCGCTCACCCCGTTCGTCGGGCTCGCGCGGGCGCTCGGCAAGATCGCCGCCTCGCTCGACGAGGAGGCGGCGGTGGAGACCGTCACGGTGGAGTTCCTCGGCGGGATCGCCGCCCGTGACACGCGCCTGCTGGGCCTCAACGTGCTGATGGGCGTGCTGGCGGCCAAGGGCACCAGCACGGACATCAACGAGGTCAACGCGCCGGCGCTGGCCAAGGAGCGCGGGATCGCCACCGAGGACGTCAAGCACGAGCAGGTGCGCGACTACACCGACATGATCCGCGTGACGGTCGCCAGCTCGAGCCACAGCGCCACCGTGGCCGGCACCGTGATCGGCAACCTGCACCGCCCGCACCTGCTCGAAGCCTGGGGCCAGCGCTTTCAGGTGCAGCTGGAGGATCACGTCACGATGTTCCGCTACCACGACCGTCCCGGGATGCTCGGGCGGGTCGGCACCCGCTTCGGCGAGCACGGCGTCAACATCGTCTCCTCGATCGTCGGCCGCCAGCCCGACGGCTCAGACCACGAGCCCTACGCGGCGATGGTCATCACCACCGACGCCGCCGTGCCGGACGCGCTGGTGCGCGAGATCGCCGCAAGCGACGGCTTCGTCGCGGGGGTCAGCGTCACCCTGTAGCGGACGTTTGCGGTTGGAGGGGCGGGCCCGCTGGCCCGCCCCTCCCGCGCTTGCGCGGTGGCCGGCGAACGGCTACGCCGCGGGGGCAAGGGTCCACGCCCTCGACCTCTGCCTCCTTCTGCTCCCCCTCCGGGGGGAATAGCGCGCCGGCGGCCGCACGTAGCCGCACACCAAGCACGAGCGCAGGCAGGACGAGAGCAAAAGGAGACGTCTGATGGCGCCATCGCAGGACGGTCTCTCACCGCTTCCGGTAGCGAGTGCCCGCTCCTGCACACCTGGCGTGAGAGCGCTCGGACGCCACGTCGGCCTGGCGGCCCTGGCTGTCAGAGACCCGCCTTCGTGCCGGTGCCCGGGCGTGCTGCCCGCGCCAAGGTCGTCGTTCCCGTCCCGGCGCCTCTCAACGGTAGATGTCGCGGCGGTGGCCGACGGCGAGCACCAGAACGAGCAGGGCGTTGTCATGGATCTCGTAGATGATCCGGTACTCGCCCGTCCGCACGCGCCACTCACCTGAGCCGCCGACGAGCTTCTTGGCGCCGGGCGGCCGTGGCTGGACGGCCAGCAGCTCGACACTCGCCTGGACTCGCCGCCGCGCGGTGGCGTCGAGCTTCCTGAGCTGGCGGACGGCTGCCGGCGCGAGCGCGACGCTGTAGGTCAAAGACCCAGATCCGCCTTGACCTGCTCCCACGGCACCGGATCTTCGCCGTCGGCTATCTCTGCGCGGCTGGCCTCAGCGGCCTTGATATCTTCGAGGTCCTCGGCTGCGGCAAGCAACCGTTCGAGCGCGTCCGCGTCGATGACGGCGGCGACACGCCGACCGCGCCGGGTCAAATAGACAGGCTCGTGGTAATGGCGCACCTCGTCGATGACATCGGCGAACCGCGCACGCGCCTGGCTCAAGGTCATTTCGCTCACCACACGTACTATATCGCGTAAAGCGCTGAAAAGTACAGTTCGGGAGCCGTTGCGGTCCGACAAGGTCCCTAGTAGCGACAGGCGTTCAGCGGTCAATCACATTCGGGCCCCGTCTCGCGGCGCAAGGCGGTGGAATCCGCCGCGGTAACGCGCCGTGAGGGCTTGCCACGTGAGCGAGCTGCGGGCCCTCGGCGCCTGCGGTGGCCCGGGTCGCGTCGCTGCTGGTTGGAGGGGCGGGCCCGCTGGCCCGCCCCTCGCGCGCTTGCGCCGCGGTCGGCGAACGGCTACGCTCCGGGGTGATGGCGTACGCCCTCGACCTCTGCCTCCTTCTGCTCCCCCTCCGGGGGGAATAGCGCGCCGGCGGCCGCACGTAGCCGCACACCAAGCACGAGAGGAAGCAGGACGAGAGCAAAAGGAGACGTCTGATGGCGCCATCGCATGACAAAGACCGAGTAACACTGTTTGACACCACGCTGCGCGACGGCGAGCAGTCGCCGGGCATTTCGCTGAACGCGCAGGAGAAGCTGGAGATCGCCCAGCAGCTGGCGCGCCTGGGTGTGGATGTGATCGAGGCGGGCTTCCCAATCGCCTCACCCGGCGACTTCGAGGCGGTGCAGGCGATCGCGCGCGGGGTGGAGGGGCCGGTGATCGCGGGCCTGGCGCGCGCCTTCCCGGAGGACATCAACACCGCCTTCAGCGCGCTCAAGGACGCCGAGCGGCTGCGCATCCACACGTTCATCTCCACCTCTGACATCCACATCCAGCACCAGATGCAGAACACGCGCGACGACGTGCGGCGGATGGCCAGAGAGGCGGTCGCGCACGCCCGCTCGTTCTGTGAGGACGTGGAGTTCTCGCCGATGGACGCGACCCGCTCGGATGTGGAGTTCACCGCTGAGATCGTGGCGATCGCGCTGGAGGAGGGCGCGAGCACGATCAACATCCCTGACACGGTCGGCTACGCGGTGCCGCACGAGTACGCGGCCTTCATCGCCAGGCTCTATGAGCTGGTGCCGGCGCTGCGCGGCGCGGTCGTCTCGGTGCACTGCCACGACGATCTGGGGCTCGCGGTGGCGAACTCGATCGCCGGCGTGCTGGCCGGCGCCCGCCAGATTGAATGCGCGGTCAACGGGATCGGTGAGCGTGCCGGCAACGCGGCGCTCGAGGAGATCATCATGCTGATCGCCACCCGCCAGGCGGAGCTGGGGGTGCACACCGGCGCGGTCACGCGTGAGATCGCGCGCACCTCGCGGATCGTCTCGCGGCTGACTGGCTATCCGGTGGCGCCGAACAAGGCGGTCATCGGCCGCAACGCGTTCGCGCACGAGTCGGGGATCCACCAGGACGGGGTGCTCAAGGAGCGCTCGACCTTCGAGATCATGGACGCGCGCGCGGTGGGGCTCGAGTCAAACCAGCTCGTGCTGGGCAAGCATTCCGGCCGCCACGCGCTCGCGCAGGCGCTCAGCGAGCTGGGCTACGAGGTCTCGGGTGCGGCGCTCAACCAGGCGTTCCGCCGCTTCAAGGAGATCGCCGACAAGAAGAAGCAGGTCACGGCGATGGACCTGGAGGCGCTCTTGACCGACGAGCTGCGCGAGGCGACGGCGGAGCAGGACGGCTACAGCCTCGAGTTCTTCGACGTCGAGTCCTCGACCCGGCGCCCGCCGCACGCGCGGGTCGGGGTGCGCGTGCCGGGGGGAGAGCTGCTCGAGGGATCCTTCGGCGGCGACGGGCCGATCGACGCGATCTTCCACGCGATCAACGTCGCCACCGGCGTGGACGCGCGGCTGCGTGAGTTCCGGATCGGGGCGGTGACCGGCGGCCAGGACGCGCTCGGCGAGACCTCGATCGTCGTGGAGGTCGCCGGCTTCAGCGGCTCCGGCCAGGGCGTCTCCACCGACATCGTCGAGGCAGCCGCCCGCGGCTACGTGCGCGCGCTCTCAAACGCCGTCCGGCGCGGGCGCGCAGAAGGGGAAGCGGCGGGGGCGGACCCGGCCGCCGCGGCCGCCGGGACGCCGTAGCCAGGGACGGCCGCGGGGCGAGGCGCCTCACGGAGCGTCCGCCCCCCGCGCGGCATCCGCTCAGACCGCGGCATAGCCGTGCAGCTGGTCGCCGCCCGAGCCATGGACGGTGGCGTTGAAGGAGATGATCACGCGGTCCAGCTCGCCCGCGTAGGGCAGCGCCTTGTGGGCCAGCCAGGATGGGAAGAGCAGCAGCTGACCGGCGCGCGGGGCGACATCCACATGCGGCGGCTGGAGGTAGGCGTTGCCGGCGTCCACCAGGGCGCCCCCGAGCGTCGCGAAGTGCGGCCCGTACAGTCGCGTAACCCCGTTGGCGGGCCCATAGACCGGGTGGGTGACGCGTCGCTCGCGCTCGTCGATCTGAACGATGTAGACGCCCGACCACGAGCAGTTGCCGTGCGTGTGAACGTCGTGATAGGCGCCGTCGCGGCTGACCTGGAACCAGATCCCCTGGAGGCCGACCTGCAGGTCTGCGATCTGCCCCGCCCACGCCTCCGCGTTTGCGCCCTGCACGGTCGCGCCCAGCGAAGCGATCAGGAACGCGAGGAAGTCCTGCCACTGCGGCAGCTTGACGCGCTGCAGGAGGTCATCGTCGGAGGCAAAGAACGGGGCGCCGGGTGCGACGCCGCGCTGGCGCTCAAGCGCCGCGCGCCCCTCTGCAAAGCTCGCGACGAGCAGCGGGTTCACCTCGGCCGCGAGCTCAAACTGATGGATGCCGATCGGGGTTGGCCACAGCCATTCGACCGCGGCTGTCATACGGACCCCCGCGGCGTCGGTGAGCCGCTTCGCTTCAAGCTGAGCGGCGCGGAGCACGCGGCGCCGGCTTCGGGCATTTGCTTGCACTCCTCGCGTCGGTCCGGACCGCCGGCCCGGACATGACCAACCTCTCACGCCGCACGATGCCGGGTGACGGTCAGGCGAGCAACCGGACCTAAGAAAAGCCTCAGGTCCTCAGCCGCCGCTGCCCGACGCCTGCGCGGCGTCGAGCTCGTCGGCCACAGAGCGCCAGAGAGTCACGTGAACCTTCGGCCGCGCTCGCGCCGAGACCGTGCCGGTGCGGCCGGTGGAGATCGCCTGCGTCGCCTCCGGAGTGATCGCAAAGCGCTGAAACGCGAGCGCCGCGGGCAGCGCCCGCCCGACCCCGAGCGTCGACGCATACCAGATCTCCAGGAGCGGCGTGCCGCGGACGTCCAGCCGGATCAGGGCCCGGCGCCTGACCTCATTGATGACCGAGTGCGTGAGCGCGAGCACGATCCCCTCGCCGGCGGTCGCGGCGGCGATCGCGGCCGCCTGGCTGGTGAAGGCCGCGACCGCGGGCGGCTCGATGCCGTGGCGCACGAAGAACAGGCCGGTCATGGTCCGTGGATCCAGCTCCGGTGGGCCGATCAGCCAGCGTTGATGCGCCAGCCGCTGCGGCATGATGTCGCGCGCCTCGGCGAGCGGGTGGCCGGGGGCGGCGACCACAACCAGCTGGCAGCGCAGGAACGGAACGCTCGCGACGGACGGCGCCGGCCCTGGATGGGGCCCGAACGCGATGTCCGCCCGGCGGTGCTCCAGAAAATCGGCGAATGACGCGCCGGCGACCGTCTCGACCGCGAACTCGAGGCTCTCATCGCGCGCGCTGAAGGCGTCCAGGAGCGGTCCGATGTGCTCGGCCACGGGGTCGGTGACGGCTATCTGGATGCGCCTCGCCAGGCCCGGCCGATCGTGCACCGAGCGTCTCGCCTGCTCCGCCAGGGCGAGGATCTCGCTGGCCAGCGCGGCCAGCCGCCTGCCTCCCGCCGTCAGCGCGATGCCGCGCCCCTCGCGCACGAACAGCTCGTCGCCCAGCTCCTTGCGCAGCGCCGCGACTGCCACCGACACCGCGGGCTCGGTCACGTCCAGCTCGGCCGCGGCCGCCTTGACGGAGCCGAGCGTGGCGACGAGTACGAATGATCGGAGCTGCGTGAGGGTCACACGTCCCAGCCTGCCCTAAGTGATTGCTTAACTCGGGGTTGACGCCCGTACGATAACAGTGGAAAGTCCCGGTCTGGGAGAGCGGGTCGTGGGCGACCAGGCTCAGGTCATCCACTCAAGCGGTCCAGATCGGAGCACGAGACGCAGGTTCCAGCACCCTTCGAGTACGAGCGGGCGACCAGCGTCGAGCACGCGCTCGATCTGCTCGCGCAGCTCGGGCCGGACGCCTGTCTGCTCGCCGGCGGCCACTCGCTGCTGCCGATGATGAAGCTTCGCCTGGCGACGCCCGCGCACGTGATCGACATCGACCCGCTCGCCCGTGAGCTCGGCTACATCGAGCTCACGGGCGACACCGCCGACGGCACGCCGGAGCTGCGCATCGGCGCGATGACCAGGCACCGCGAGCTGCTCGAGTCGCGGCTGCTCGCCGAGCAGCTGACGATCTTCAGCGACGCGGAGCGCGTGATCGCGGATCCGGTCGTGCGCAACCGCGGCACGATCGGCGGCGCGCTCTGCCAGGCCGACCCCTCCGAGGATCTGACCGCGGTCTGCGCGGCCGTCGGCGCCAGAATGGTGATCCGCGGGCTCGACGCCACGCGGGTCCTGGCGATGCCCGAGTTCCATCTCGGCCCCTACCGCACGGCGGTCGGGCCGGCGGAGATGCTGGTTGAGATACGCATCGCGCTCAGCGGCCGGCTGGGCAGCGCCTACGAGAAGGTGGACCGCCGCGCCGGCGACTGGGCGGTCGCCGCGGCCGGTGCCGCGCTGCAGATCGCCGCCGGCCGGATAGAGCGGGCGGGCATCGCGCTTGCAGCCGTCGGCTCGGACATCGCCTCCACCGAGGCCGAGCAGCTGCTGGCCGGCGAGCGGCCATCCGATGCGCTGCTGTCAGCCGCCGCCCGCACGGCCGCCGAGCACACGCGCCCGGTGACCGACCAGCGTGGGTCGGCCGAGTACAAGCGTCACGTGGCCGGTGTGCTGGCCGAGCGCGCCCTGCGCAGAGCCCTGTCGCGGGCGCTTGGGGAGCCGGCCTGATGCTCGTCACCGTGTCGGTCAACGGTCGCGGGTACACGCGCGAGCTGGAGCCGCGGACGCTGCTGGTCCACCTGCTGCGCGATCAGCTCGGCCTGACGGGAACCCACTGGGGGTGCGACACCTCCAACTGCGGCGCCTGCGTGGTGCTGATGGACGGCGTTCCGGTGAAGTCTTGCACGCTGCTTGCCGCAACCGCCGAGGGTCACGAGCTGCGCACCGTCGAAGGGCTCGAGGTGGGGGACGTGCTGGACCCGGTGCAGGAGGGCTTCGCCGCGGAGCACGGGCTGCAGTGCGGCTTCTGCACGCCCGGCATGCTGATGACCGCGCGGGCGCTGCTGGACCGCCAGCTGGCCCGCGCCGCGGCTGACGGCGGGGCCGTCGAGCGGCTCACCGACGCTGAGATCCGTGAGGCGATCTCCGGCCAGATCTGCCGCTGCACCGGCTACACGACGATCGTTCGTTCTATCCGCTGGGCGGAGGCGCACTCGCTCCAGCAGGAAGGGAGAGGAATGGCAGTGCAATCGGGAGTTGAGGGGGTCGATCGCTGATGGCCCTCATGGCAGCATCCACCGGCTGGGACGTTGGCCTGGTCCTCGGCGTGGTCGCCGTGCTGGTGGTCGCCGCGATCGTGATCGCGATCGTGACGCTCGCGCGGCGGATCGCGGGACAGGCCGACGCCGCCGTGGCGGGAGTGGAGAAGCTGCGCGCCCAGACCGGCGAGCTCAGCGGGATCGCGCGGATCAACGACTCGGGCGTGCGGATCCTGCACTCCGCGCGCTCACTGCGAAAGGTGGCGGTCGGGAGATGATTGTGATCGGCGCGTCCGCGCATACGCTCTGGGCTGTCAGCCTGGGAATCGGCCTGGTGGCCGCGCTCGTCGCGGCCGGCCTGCTGGCAGCGCTCGTCAGCACCGTCAGCCGCATCAACCGCTCGACTACGGCCCTGCTCGGCGTGGCCGGCGAGGTTGCCGGCCGGACCGAGCACATCCCGCAGCTGCTGGCCACAGCGCCCGTGCTGGGCCAGATCCAGGATGAGGTGCTCGTGCTGGATGACTACATGAACGCGCTGACCGACGGGCTCGGTGGGCGATGAGCGGCACGCACGTACTGGTCCTGCTGAGCGTCGTGCTCGCGGCGGTGGTGATCGCCGTGCTGGCGGTGGCGCTGATCCAGGTGCGCCGTGGCCTGCAGGCCACGGCGACCACCTTGAGGACGCTCGCCGGGGCGCTCGAGGGCGTGGAGGAGGCGCACCTGCGGGCGCTGGAGCCGGCGGTGCTGGCGATCAACGCCCAGTTCGCCGAGATCCTCGCGGTGCTCCCGGGGGTGGCCGCAAAGGCGGAGATGGTGGCGGAGAGGAGGCCGTCGTGACGCTGTACTGGCTGGGCGACGCCGTCTTGATCCTGGTCGTGGCGCCGGTCGTGATCGTGCTGCTGCGCCCGGTGCTGGCCGCGGCGCGGGAGATCGTCGGGCACGTGCACGCGATCCGCGACGCGGCCCGCGCCGGCTCGCGTGACCTGGATGCCGTGCCGCTGCTGTTGACGACGCAGGCACAGGTCAGGCAAACGGTCGAGACGGTCGCCAGCTTCGGCGGCTCGCTCGACGTGATCATCGACGACGCGTGAGCCGGGAGGGTTAGATGCCTGCTGCTGGAGTTGTTCTGATCATCGGCGTCGTCCTCGTGATCGGCGCCGCGGCCGCGTTTCTGCTGCCAACGATCGCGGCGCTGGCCGCGATCGCGAAGGGTCTCGACGAGGCGATCGCTGCCGTCGGCGAGCTGGTCGCCAAGACCGAGCCGGTCGAGCCCGTCGTCAAGGACATCAACGCCAACCTCGACGCCGCCGTCGACGCGCTCGAGGCGCTGCTCGTCAAGAAGGCCGGCCTGCGCGACGCGATGGGCCTGATCGAGAGCCTCTACCCGGGCGCGAGCGCGGCGGGGCTGCGCAGCCACCCGGACTCCGGGACGATCGTCCCGCCGCGCATCTCGGAGGTCTACACGCGGGGCACGCTCACACTCGCGCGCCTTGGCCGCGAGGCGCCGATTGCCACCGCGAGCCCCGAGGGGCCGGTGCTGCGCCACGTCGCGCGCAGCCTGGCGGCCACCGACGCGCTGTTTCCGGACTTCCGGCCGCGGGAGGTGGCGGCGATGCCGCGCTCGCCCGTGATCGGGACCGGCGCCCCGGTCCGCTACGAGCCGACATACACCCCCGGCGTGCGCGAGCGGATGCCCGGGGGTGGCCCCGGCGGCACGCTGCTTGCGATGGACATCCCGCGGGCGGCGCCCGGTCACGGCGATCACGGCGAAGGAGCCAGCGACTGATGCAGACACCAGGACCCACGAGCTACCAACGGGCACGGAGCGTCGAGGCGGCGATCGCCTCGCTTGCCGAGCACGGGCCCGGCGCCCGCGTCGTAGCGGGTGGCCACAGCCTGATCCCGATGATGAAGCTCCGGCTCGCGAGCCCGGAGCTGCTGATCGACATCAACGACCTCGACGAGCTCGCCTACATACGCAGGGAGGCCGGCCTGGTCAGGATCGGCGCCCTCACGCGCCACGTGGACCTGCTCCGGTCCGAGCTGCTGGCCGAGCTGTTTCCGGTGTTCGCCGACGCCGAGCAGGTGATCGCCGACCCGGTGGTGCGCAACCGCGGCACGATCGGCGGGTCGCTGTGCCAGGCCGATCCCGCGGAGGACCTGAGCGGCGTCTGCGCCGCGCTGAAGGCGGACGTCGTGCTCCAGGGGCCCGGCGGTGAGCGGGTCGTGAACATGAGCGAGTTCCACGTCGGGCCCTACATGACCGCCGTGCAGGCCGCTGAGATCCTCACCGAGGTCCGTCTGGCGGTCCGGCCCGGAGCGGGCAGCGCGCACGAGAAGCTCGAGCGCCGCGCCGGCGACTTCGCGATCGCGGCCAGCTCGGTCGCGGTCTGGATCGAGGGCGGCACGATCACCGACGCCGGCGTCGCGCTGGCCGCGGTCGGCCCGGTCACGATCGACGCGCGCCGGGCGCAGGAGCACCTGCGCGGGCAGGTGCCGTCGGAGGCGCTGTTTGAAGAGGCCGGCCGGATCGCGGCCGAGGAGTCGATGCCGATGCCCGACACCCGCGGGCCCGAAGACTACAAGCGCCACCTGGTTGGCGTGCTCACCAAACGCGCCCTGCGCAAGGCCACCGCGCGCGCGCTGCATCAGGAGGCATGACATGGAGATCTCGATCAGGATCAACGGGGAGACGGTGACTCGCGACGTGCCGCCGCAGACGCTGCTCGTGCACTTCATCAGGGACACGCCGGGCCTGACCGGAACGCACTGGGGCTGCGACACGTCCAACTGCGGCGCCTGCATCGTGCAGATCGACGGCCGCGCCGTGAAGTCCTGTACGCAGCTGGCTGCGATGGTCGAGGGTCACGAGGTCCGGACGGTCGAGGGCCTAGAGGTCAACGGCGTGCTGGACCCGATCCAGCAGGGCTTCCATGAGCAGCACGCGCTGCACTGCGGCTTCTGCACCCCCGGGATGATGATGGCGAGCCGCTCGCTGCTGGACGAGAACGCCAACCCGACCGACCAGGAGATCCGGGTTGCGATCTCCGGCGGCATCTGCCGCTGCACCGGCTACAAGAACATCGTCGCGGCCGTGAGGTGGGCGGCCGAGTACGAGGCCGCCCAGCCGTCGCCGACCAAGCAGGAGGTGTGAGCAACATGGCCACGACCGTCGAGAACCTTCCGAGCGCCGAGCACGAGCGGCCGATCGGCTTCGGGCGCCTGAAGCGCAAGGAGGACGCGCGCTTCATCCGCGGCCAGGGCAGGTACCTGGATGACATCCGGCTGCCCGGGATGCTGCACGGCGCGATCCTGCGCAGCCCGTTCGCGCATGCGCGCATCGTCTCAATCGACACCTCCAGGGCGCTCGCGCATCCGGACGTGGCGGCGGTCATGACCGCCAAGGACCTGGAGACGCTCGGGCTCGCCTGGATGCCGACGATCTCCTACGACACGCAGGCGGTGCTGGCCGGCGACAAGGTGCGCTTCCAGGGCCAGGAGGTGGCGTTCGTGATCGCCACCAACGAGTACTCGGCCCGTGACGCGCTGGCGCTGATCGAGGTCGAATACGACCCGCTGCCGCCGGTCGTCAACGCCCGCAGGGCGCTCGACCCGGACGCCCCGATCATCCGCGACGACAAGCCCGGCAAGACCGACAACCTGGCGACGCCGACCTGGGAGGCGGGTGACGAGGATGCGACCGAGCGCGTGTTCGCGGACGCCGACGTGGTCGCCACCCGCGATGTCATGTACCAGCGCGTGCACCCGTCACCGATCGAGACCTGCGGCATCATCGCCGACTTCAACCCGCAGACCGGCCAGCTGGACATCTACAACGGCAACCAGGCTCCGCACGTGCACCGCACGGCCTACGCCCACGTCGCCGGGCTGGCAGAGCACAAGATCCGGATCATGTGCAACGACATCGGCGGGGGCTTCGGCAACAAGGTGCCGATCTACCCAGGCTACGTGTGCGCCATCGTGGCGTCGCTGGTCCTCCACAAGCCCGTCAAGTGGATGGAGGACCGCTCGGAGAACCTCATCTCGACCGGCTTCGCCCGGGACTACCTGATGCGCGGTGAGATCGCTGCCACCCGCGACGGCAAGATCCTGGCCGTCCGCACGAACGTGCTCGCCGACCATGGCGCCTTCAACGGGACGGCGGCTCCCGTGAAGTACCCGGCCGGCTTCTTCGGCGTGTTCACGGGGAGCTACGACCTCGAGGCCGCCTACTGCCACATGACGGCCGTGTACACGAACAAGGCTCCCGGAGGGGTGGCGTACGCGTGCTCCTTCAGGATCACCGAGGCCGTCTACCTGGTCGAGCGGATGGTCGACGTCCTGGCTCGCGAGCTGGACATGGACCCCGCCGAGCTGCGGTTGCGGAACCTGATCCGCCCCGAGCAGTTCCCCTACACCACGAAGACCGGCTGGGTCTACGACTCGGGCGAGTACGAGCGGGCGCTGCGCCTTTCCATGGAGACCGCCGGCTACGAGGACCTGCGCAAGGAGCAGGCGGAACGGCGTGCCCGCGGAGAGCTCATGGGCATCGGCCTCTCCTTCTTCACCGAGGCGGTCGGTGCCGGGCCGCGCAAGGACATGGACATCCTGGGTCTCGGGATGGCCGACGGCTGCGAGCTGACGGTGCATCCGACCGGCAAGGCGGTGGTCCGGCTGTCGGTGCAGACCCAGGGGCAGGGGCACGAGACCACCTTCGCCCAGATCGTGGCCGAGGAGCTCGGGATCCCTCCGGCGGACATCGAGGTGGTCCACGGCGACACCGACCAGACGCCGTTCGGCCTCGGCACCTATGGCAGCCGGTCGACGCCCGTGTCGGGAGCGGCGGCCGCCATGGTGGCCCGCAAGGTGCGCGACAAGGCCCGCATCATCGCCTCGGGCATGCTCGAGGTCTCCGTGGCCGACCTCGAGTGGGAGAAGGGTGCCTTCCAGGTGAAGGGTGACCCGACGCGCTCGGTCACCATCCAGGACGTGGCCATGCGCGCGTACGGCGCCGGCGACCTGCCCGAGGGCGTGGAAGGCGGCCTGCAGGCGGAGGTCTGCTACAACCCGGAGAACCTCACCTACCCCTTCGGGGCCTATATCTGCGTGGTCGACGTCGACCCGGGGACCGGGGCCGTCAAGGTGCGCAAGTTCGTGGCGATCGACGACTGCGGCACGCGGATCAACGAGATGATCATCGAGGGCCAGGTGCACGGCGGGCTCACCGACGGCGTGGGCATGGCCCTCATGGAGATGATCGCCTTCGACGAGGACGGCAACTGTCTCAGCGCCTCGCTGATGGACTACCTCATCCCGACGGCCCTCGAGGTTCCCGACTGGCAGACGGGGCACACCGTCACGCCCTCCCCCCATCACCCGATCGGCGCGAAGGGCATCGGCGAGTCGGCCACCGTCGGGTCACCCCCTGCGGTCGTCAATGCGATCGTCGACGCCCTGGCCCCCTTCGGCATCCGGCACGCCGACATGCCCCTCACCCCGTCGCGGGTGTGGGATGCCATGCAGGGCCACCCCCTCCCGCCGGTATGACGACGCTCGGGACCTCGCTCGCCGAGCGGATCGCCGCGCTCGGCGCCGAGGGGACGCCGTTCGTCCACGCCACGGTGGTGCGGGCGCAGCCGCCGACGCCCGCCCGGCCCGGAGACGAGGCGCTGATCCTGGCCGACGGCACCATGGAGGGATTCGTGGGCGGGCAGTGCGCCGAGGAGTCGGTTCGCACGGCGGCGCTCGACGTGCTGGCGGACGGCGAGCCGCTGCTGCTGCGCATCCTTCCCGACGGCGATCCCGGCTACCCGCCGGCCTTCGGCTCCCGGTCGGTGGTCAACCCGTGCCTGTCGGGGGGCGCCCTCGAGATCTTCCTCGAGCCGCGCCTGCCACCCCGCCGCGTGGTCGTCGTGGGCGAGACGCCGCTGTCCAGTGCCGTCGCCTCGCTGCTCCGACAGCTGGGCTACCGAGCCGACCAGGCCCCGGTGCTGGCCGCGGGCGCGGCTGCAGGGGCCACTGCCGTGGTGGTGGCGAGCTGCGGCCACGACGAGCCGGAGGCCATCCGCGCCGCCCTGGATGCCGGGGTGGGGCTCGTGGGGCTGGTGGCCAGCCGGCGCCGTGGCGAGGCCGTCGTGGATGCGATGGGCCTCGGCGCCGAGGAGCGCTCACGGGTGCGCACGCCGGTGGGCCTCGACATCGGTGCGCGTACCGCCTCGGAGGTCGCGGTCTCGATCGCAGCCGAGCTGGTCCGGGCCGTGCGGACCGAAGGGCTGCGCGCGCCTGCCGGTGACGTCGCTCCGGCAGCTCCCGTCCAGGCCGTCGATCCCGTGTGCGGGATGAGCGTCGTGGTCGGCCCGCAGACCCCCCACCGAGTGGTGGAGGGGACCGACGTGTGGTTCTGCAGCACCGGGTGCCGCGACCGGTACGCCGCCTGAGGTGGCAGGCGAACCGGAGCCGGTCCACCCCGACGAGGTGCGTCGGCGCCTCGACGAGGTCGGCTACCTCGTCGACGAGGGGCTGGCCACCGCGCTCGCCCTGGCGCTCTCGCTCGGCCAGCCGCTCCTGCTCGAGGGCGAGCCCGGCGTGGGCAAGACGGCGGCGGCCAAGGCGCTGGCGCGAGCCTGGGGGGCGCCCCTCCTGCGCCTGCAGTGCTACGAGGGCGTGACCGCCGGCGAGGCCTTGTACGAATGGAACTACCAGCGACAGCTCCTGGCCATCCGCCTCGCCGAGTCGCACTGCCAGACCCTCCACGACGCCGATCTGTTCACCGAGGAGTTCCTCCAGGAGCGGCCCATCCTCCAGGCCGTCCGCTGTGCGGGGCCGGTCGCGCCCGTCCTGCTCATCGACGAGATCGACCGCGCGGACGACGAGTTCGAAGCGCTCCTGTTCGAGTTCCTCGGCGAGGCGTCGGTCACCGTGCCCGAGCTCGGCACCTTCGTGGCCGCCCGGCGCCCCACCGTGGTGCTCACCTCGAACCGCTCGCGCGACCTCCACGACGCGCTCCGCCGCCGGTGCCTGTACCACTGGATCGAGTTCCCCGACGCCGAGCGGGTCGTGGCGATCCTCCGGCGCTCGGTGCCCTCGGCGCGTGAGCCGCTGGTGACGTCGACCGCCGCCTTCGTCGGCCGCGTGCGGACCCTCGATCTCGACAAGGCGCCGGGCCTGGCCGAGGCCATCGACTGGCTCTCCGCCCTCACCGTGCTCGGGGTGGCCCATCTGACCCGGGACGACGTCGAGCGGACCTTGGGGGCGATCGTGAAGACGCCCGACGACGGCGACCTCGTGCGCGCCTCGCTGGCCGAGCTGGGGTACGCGGCGAGCGGCGGTGCCTGAGGGCCTCCAGGGCTCTGGGGGCTCCGAGGGCTCTGGGGTGACGAACGGCGGCTCGTCGACGAGCGCCGTCTCCCCCCTGCTCGCCGGAGTGGACCGGGCTGCGTTCGCCGTGGCCCTCGCCGTGCGCCTTCGCAAGAGCGGCGTGGCCGTCGGCACCACGGCGACGCAGGCCTTCGCCCGGGCGCTCGGCGCGTGGGACCCCCGCTCGATCGGCATGCTCTACTGGATGGCGCGGGTGACGCTCGTCCAGCGACAGGCGGACCTCGAGTCGTTCGACGCGGTGTTCCGGGCCGTCTTCTGCGCCACCGGGCTGGCGCTCGATCCCGCCGCTCGCCGGGG
>DAIDME010000051.1 GCA_027449125.1 Solirubrobacterales bacterium
GCCATCGCCTACCACTGGGCGCCGCGCCGGCCCGTGCTCGCCGCAATGGCGGTCAGCGCGGCGCTGCTTCCGCTCTTGCTAGGGCTGGGTTCAGGCGCGCCGTTGTGGGTGGTCCTTGCCGCCGCGCCGCTGGCCGGTGCCCAAGCGACCATCTACAACACACTCATCACGGCCACCATGCAGGCCAACCTGCCCGGCGAAACGCTCGGGCGCGCGACCGTTCTGGTAAGCCTCGGATCAAAGCTGCTCGTCCCCGCCGGCATGGGCCTCGCGGGACTGCTCGCGGGCATCATCGGCCCGGAACCGGTGCTGCTCGGCGCCGGCGGGGTGATGCTCTCCGTCACCGCGATCTGCGTGGCGCTTCCACCGGCACGAGCTTTCTCTCCAAATTGCGCGAACAGCCGTGACGACGCCTTGCAAACGGCGGCGGTGCTGTCGTAACTTTCAGCGCAGCGGTTCGGGAGGGAGCAAGGCCCGCGAAAGCCAAACGAGGCGGCTCCCGACGGCGAGCGACAGAGCTTTTTCCGCGCGCAGGCTACGCGCGAGAGCAGGCACCGTCGCCGCCCCCGGGCCGCTTTTTCGTTGTCCGGACGGGACGATGCCGTCCGACCCTCCGTCTACTGTCAATGGCGCGGTGACAATGCCGCCGACACGGTGAGGGAGCCTGCCCCCTCACCGTAGGGCGACCGGGGCGCCACCGGGAGCCGGGCGCTGAGGGCAGACCCCGTACGCACGCCACCTCAGCTAGCCCGCCCGCTCCCCCGCCGACGAGGCACGCAATAGCATTGGCTCGATGTCCACGCCGAGCGGTCACCGTCAGCTGGACGCCCAGCGAGAGCACTGGCAGCGGATCCTCGCCGCCAGCGCAGACCGCTTCGGCACCGACGCGAGCACGCCCGCCCGCGCCGCCGCCCAGGTGCTGCGCGACATGGGCGCCACGCGGCTGCTCGAACTCGGTGCCGGGCAGGGTCGTGACACCCTGTTCTTTGCCAGCGAGGGTTTCAGCGTCACGGCCCTGGACTATGCCGCCAGCGCCACCGAGGCGATCACCGCCAAGCTGGAAGCGCACGAACTGGAGGGCTTCGTGGAGGTCCGGCAGCACGACCTGCGCGAGCCGCTCCCGTTCCCCGACGGCAGCTTCGACGCCTGCTACTCGCACATGCTCTACTGCATGGCCTTCACCGAGGCGCAGCTCGCAAGCCTCTCACGGGAGATCCTCCGGATGTTGAGGCCCGGTGGCCTCAACATCTTCACCGCTCGCACAACGGAGGACCCCGACTGGGGCCATGGCAGACACCACGGCGAGAACCTCTACGAGAGCGGTGGCTTCATCGTTCACTTCCTGGGGAGTGACGCGATCGAGCGTCTGGCCGAGGGCTACGAACTGATGGCAGTCGACCCGTTCGAGGAAGGACCGCTCCCCCGCCGGCTGGTTCGCGTCACGATGCGCCGGCCCGACTGGGGCTGAGCGGCGATGGCGGCGCGCGCCAGGACGCTCTCCTGGGTCAGCCTCGGCTGGATGACGGTTGAGGGCGCTGTGGCGATCGTCGCCGCGGCTGGCGCCGGCTCGGTTGCGCTCCTGGCCTTCGGGATCGACTCGGCGATCGAGGCCTGCGCGGCGCTGATCGTGATCTGGCGCTTCAGCGGCAGCCGCCTCGCCTCGGAGACCGCCGAGCGCCGCGCCCAGCGTCTGGTCGCCGGGAGCTTCTTCCTGCTCGCACCCTACGTCGCCCAGGACGCGATCCGCACCCTGATTGCCGGTGAGCATCCGTCAACGAGCCGCGTCGGGATCGCGCTGTCGCTCGCGAGCATCGTGGTGATGCCGGCGTTGGGCCTGGCCAAGCAGCGGCTTGGGCGGCAGCTCGGCTCGCGGGCCACGGTCGGCGAGGGCGCGCAGAACCTGCTCTGCGCCTACATGGCAGCGGGCGTGCTCGCGGGCCTGCTCGCCAACACCGCGCTCGGCGCCTGGTGGCTCGATCCGCTGGTCGCGCTCGCAATCGCAGGACTGGCCGTCCACGAGGGGATCGAAGCCTTGGAGGCGGAGGACGGCTGCTAGGCGCTGAGGCAGCCGCGGGCCAGGCAGCGCCTCACGCGATCGACGCGTTCGCTTCGACGAGTGGCTGAAACTCCCAGTACGTCAGCCCTTAGCAGACGAGGTCAGTGGTGGCGGTGATGGTCGCGGAGTGCGGCTTTCCGTCGATCACCGCCACCTCGCCGAAGTGGTCGCCGGCTTTCAGCGGTGGACGCTGTGTGCCGCCCACCGTGACGCTCGCCTCACCGGCGGCGAACTGGCGCATCTTGGATAGGCCGGCGCCCGCCCGGTGGCGCCCCTGCCGGCGACTCTCACCGATGTGACGCCCCGGCGTGGATTTATCGCGCGGGTCCAGCCGCCCAGCCGAGACTCTGCGTGGCGCCGGTGGTGTGCAAGTCCGAAGATTGTCCCGGCGAGGGCGTTTGGCGATCTAAGCTTTGAGGTATTGCGAGCACCATGAGAGGGCGGCGGGCGCCCTCCGTCAAACACCTCAAGAGGCGGCCTGCGGATGCAGCTTGGAATCGTCACGCGAGGGGGGCAAAAGCCGGAGCGCAAAGCGCGCTCGGGTGAGAGACGGGCCGCAACCAACACTTCGAGCAGGGATGGCGCGCTATCGGTGGCAACCGAGCGCCGCCGCGACCTGCAGGGCGTGCGGGCGCTGGCTGTGCTGCTGGTCGCCTTCAACCACGCCAACGTGCCCTTCCTGCCGGGCGGCTACATCGGCGTCGACGTGTTCTTCGTGCTGTCGGGCTACTTCATCACCGGCCTGTTGCTGCGCGAGGGGCTGGGCGGCGTCCACGGGCGCGACGGCGAGCACGGGGCCGGGCGCATATCGATCCCCAGGTTCTACGCGCGGCGTGCGCGGAGGATCCTGCCGGCCGCGACGCTCACGCTGGCGGTCACGGCGGTGGCGGTCTACTTCGTCTACGACGTCTGGCGCGCCGACGTGCTCGCGACCCGGCCGGTGCTGCTCGATGAGCTGGCGGCAGCGCTCTTCTACGCGAACCTGCACTTCGCCGCGACCGCCACAAACTACTTCGCCAACGCGGCAGCGGGGCTTCCCTCACCGGTCCTGCACTTCTGGTCGCTGTCGGTGGAGGAGCAGTTCTACCTGGTCTGGCCGTCGCTTTTGGCGGTGGTGCTGTTCCTCTCTCGCCGCCGCGGCGTGTTCGACCGCGAGCGTGCGCTGAAGCTCGTCGCCGTCACGCTTGCGATCGTCTGCGCAGGCTCGCTGGTGTACTCGATCCACGACAGCTATACCAACCCGCAGAGCGCCTACTTCTCACCGTTCGCGCGCGCCTGGGAGCTCGGGCTGGGTGGGCTGATGGCGCTGCTCGCGCCATACGCGGCAGAGCTCTCGAGGCAACTGCGCGAGCTGCTCGGGTGGATCGGCCTGGGGATGGTGATGACCGCGGCCTGCGTCTTCTCGAGCGCGACGATCTTCCCCGGTTACGCCGCGCTGCTGCCGGTGGTCGGGGCGGCGCTGTTGATCGTAGGCGGTCTGCACGGCACCCGCAGAGGCGTGGACCGCGTGCTCGCCACGCGCCCCCTGGCCTACGTCGGCGACCGCTCCTACACCTTCTACCTGTGGCACTACCCGACGCTCGTGATCGTCTGGCAGGCAGCCGGGCACGAGCTGCCCGTGGTGGACAACCTGGGGCTCCTGGCGGGCGCCTTCGCGCTCTCAGCGCTCACCTTCCACTTCTACGAGAACCCGCTGCGCTTCGCGCGCTGGCTGCGCGGCTGGCGCACCGCGGCGCTGGTGCCGATCTCACTCGCCACGTCGCTGACGGCGATCATGGTGCCGGCGGTCATCGTCGAGGGCACACTCGTCTCCGAGGCGCAGGCCGCCCAGAAGGCCGTCGTGCCTCCCCTGCGGCCCGCGCCCGGGCAGCCGGACCCGATCAGCCTGCTCGCCGCAAAGCCGTTGCCGGCCCTGCTCTCCGCAGTGGCCGCGGTGCGCGCCGACGCGCCGCTGCCGAAGGTGCTCGTGCCCGACGGGGCCACGCTCGCGCGCGAGAACGTGCTGATCAGCTACGACATCCCGCCCGGCTGCCAGCCGGCGTTCGGCCCTGGCATCACCAGCAAGATCTGCAAGCTCGGCGACCCGACGTCAAAGCGCGTGGTGGCGATCGTCGGCGACTCACACGGCGGCATGTGGGTGCCGGGGCTGCTGCGGGTCGCGCGCGCCCAGCACTTTGCGGTGGTGGTGCTCGACAAGCCGGGTTGCTTCGTCAACCGTGTGCACACCAACCTGCCGGGCTTCCCCTGCGCCGACTGGTACCGCTGGGCCATCCAGCAGGACCATGCGCTCGATCCGGTGGCGACACTGGTTGCGTTCAAGCTCTCCGGCGGATATCTGGAGCACCACCCGGCCGACACCACCGCGGCGCTGCGCTCGGTTATGCGCGGCGTCCGCCACGGAGTCTGGCTGGAGGACCCGCCGGGCCAGCTGAAGAAGACGGCCGCCTGCATCACCGCCCCGGGCGCAACCCAGCGCACGTGCTCGTCGCCCGAGACGCCGGCCTACCGCAACCTCGTGCACCACATCCAGGCGATGCTCGTCGCCCGCCGTCTCGCCTGGATCCCGACCGTGCAGTGGTTCTGCGCGGACAACGTCTGCCCGAGCGTGATCGACCACATGCTCACCACCCACGACGGCGACCACCTGACGATGCCCTTCAGCGCCGCCCTGGGGCCGCTCGAGGCGCCCGAGATGCGCCGCATCCTGGCGCACTTCGGAGCATGAGCGGCGCTCGGCTCTGGCGTCCCTGGTAGGGCCGGCCCAGCGGGGCCGGCCCAGCGAGCTCAGCCTCCGGCGGCCAGCTCCGCGAGCCAGCCCTCGTCCCCGTCCGCGGTCGCTGCCGACGCCTCGGCGCGGACAGTGCGGCGGCTCAGCAGGAGGTAGGTGCCGGCGCCGAACAGGGCGCCCATGAAGACGCTGAAATCGGCGCCCCCGGTCTGGTTCGAGAGGGGCGAGATCCAGGCCGGGTAGGCGTTCAACCAGGACGCGGCGGCGATCATGCCGACCAGCTGGGCGATGATTCCGGGCCAGTGGATGCCGCCCGAGCGGTGGTAGAGGCCGCGGGCGGTCTGCATCAGCGCGCCCGAGTCGTAGCGGCCGCGGCGCAGGAAGAAGTCGGTCAGGTAGATCGCAACCCAGGGCGCGATCCAGATCAGCATGAACAGCACGAAGTCCTCCAGGAACGAGTAGAAGCTCGAGGAGAAGACGGTCACGGCCGTCAGCGCGCCCGCGATCGTCGTGTCGAGCAGCACGCACTGCCAGCGCTTGATGCCGGGGATGATCGCCTGCAGGGTCAGGCCGGAGGAGTAGAGGTCGATCGAGTTGATCGCGAACAGCTGCACGATCACGAACGCCAGGTAGGGCCAGATGAACCAGCCCCAGAGCGCGTGCGGCAGCCCGGCGATCGGGTTTGAGGCGTCGGGGATCGCGGTGGCCACGGCGGCGCCGAGCAGCATCAACAGGGTGGTCGGGATGAAGCCGCCGAGCGCCACCCAGCCGACGATCTTGCGCGGGCTGGTGTCGGGTGGCAGGTAGCGGGAGAAGTCGTTGGCGTTCATCGGCCAGCCGTAGCCGCCGGCGGAGAGCACAAACGCGAGCGCCGCCATCATGCTCGCCCAGCTGGCGTCATGGCCCGCGCCCAGATGCGCCTTGCCGATCGTCTGGATCGCCAGCAGGATGAACAGCACGACGAACGGGCCGACCATCATCCGCAGCGTCCGCAGCATCATCCGGTGGCCGAACAGCGGCAGCGCCAGCTGCACGCAGGTGGCGGTGACGATCAGCGCCCACTTCAGCGCATCCGAGGTGCCGACGCCGGCCTTGTTCAGCAGTGCCAGGCCGGCTGAGACCACCAGGTAGAGCCCCAGCACCTCGTAGCCGACCTGGGTCATCCAGTTGAACACCGCGATCAGCTTCGCGCCCGCGGGACCGAACGGAGCCCGGTTGATCGTGAACGCGGCGGTGCCGGCACGCGGCCCCT
>DAIDME010000052.1 GCA_027449125.1 Solirubrobacterales bacterium
TGGTGACGATCACCTACAGGTCAGGCAGCGGCTGCCGGAGGCGGCCGAGCTTCGCGATCGTGCCGCGGAGCTCGGCGACGCCCTGGGCGGCGCCCTCGTCGTCGGCGGCGACCGGCGCGACGACGACGTCCGCCGCCACCAGCGCGTTGACCGTCAGGAGCCCGAGGTTCGACGGTGTGTCGATGACAATCGCGTCGTAATCGAGACTGTCGAGCGCGGCACGGAGGACGCTCTCGCGCCCAACCTCGCCGGCAAGCGCCAGCTCGACGCCAGCGAGCTCTCGCGTCGCCGGCATCACATCGATCCCGTAGACGTCTGAGACGATCGGCTCGTCAGGGTCGACCCAGCCGGCGAGGACGTCGACGACGGTGGCCTTGAGCGCGTTGAGCTCGATCCCGAGCCGCCGGGTCAGGGCGAACTGCGGGTCGACGTCGACCGCCAGCACCCTGCGGCCCGCCTGGGCGAGCAGCACGGCGACGTTGATTGCTGACGTCGTCTTGCCGACGCCGCCCTTCTGCTGCGCGCAAACGCAGATCATCACGACACCTCTCTTCGTTGGTTGTGGACTTGCGTGTAAGCGGACGGGTCAGCCATCGCGCCGATCATCAGGTCGGGCAGCGACCGATCCGGGGCGATCTGCTCGTTCTGGTGGCGAACCGTTGGCGAGCCGTCACAAAGGCGTGGCGTCTCGTCACAGAGCTGTGCGGCTGCGGCGCGCTCGACCTCGTCGGCGATCCGCAGCACCCGCCCCGCGCGTTGAGCGGCTGCGTCGAGCAGCCGGCCGAACCGTGACCGGACCCAGCTCACTGTCGCGGCCGGTGCGGCGACGACCAGGGTCTCCCCGTCGACGGCGATCAGCTCCAGTGGAGCTAGCCAGATCTTGAACTGGCTCTCACCAACAGCGTCGAGCAGGAACGCGCGAATCTCCGACCAGCGGGAGCGGTCTGCTCCGTTCCCTGCTGCCAGCCGTTCACGGATCTCAGCGAGGTCAACGACGACCTGACGCCGGCGCTCGCGACCGCGGTCGGTGGTGTACGTCTCCTCGACGACGAGCGAGTCGGGGTGAAGCCCCCCTGCAAGGGGGGTTGGGGGGTCTGCCGTTGTTCTGGGGTTCTGGGGTTCCCTTCCCGCGCGCACGTAGGGCGCCGGGGTTTGTGCCGGGGTTTCTGCCTGGGATTGCGGCAGAAGGGTCTGCGCCTGGCAGTGGTTCTGGGTCGAAGCCCCTGACAACGGTGGACGCTTCTCTGCCGGAACCGTCTGGTCCTGACAGGGGTTTCCGCTCTCAACCCCTGACATCGCTGGACGGTTCTGCGGCGCGGCGGCCGCAACCAGCGGACGGGCGCCTGCCGGCGGCGCCACGCGGCGCGGTGCGACCGCCACGGCGCCCGCCAAGCCTCGCGCTCGCGGATCCGTGACCACCCAGCGGTTCAGCCGGCCACGGCCGCCACAGGAGCTGTCAACGGCGACCTCGCCCGAGGCGACGAGCGCCCCAGAGACCCGACGGTAGGTCCGGTCGCTGATCCCGGCGGCCGCGCACAGCTGCTCGGTCGTCAGACCGTCGACGCTGCCCTCGAGGTCTGCCAGGGCGGCGAGGGCGCCAAGCAGTAGCCGCGCCGAGCCCCGAGCCCTGCTGTACCCGAGCACGGACTCGAACAGCTCCGCGTTGATCTCACCGTTCCACCAAGGTCCCTCAACAGCGAACGGCAGTGCCAGCACGGAAGCTCGCCCACGACCCGTCGCGGCTACCTCCACGACCACGAGCCCGCGCTGCGACAGACGATCACGAGCCTGCAGCACCGCGCTGCGCGCCAGGCCGGCCCGCGCCGCGGCCGCCGGGGTGCCAGGCCAACAGCGACCCTCCCGATTGGCGAACGAGGCCAGCGAGAACGCCGCCAGCCGCTCGCCCGAGCACAGGTCGCAAGGCAAAGCGAGCGCGGCTGCGATCGCCGTGTGGCTCATCGACCCGCTCCGACGACGGAGCCAAGCGAGGGCATCAATGTGGGGGTGTGGCTGAATGCCATCGCCAACCCCGGCGACACGAAGACGCAGGAGCTCGCGGAGGCCTCAACTCACCGCCAGAAGAAGGCGCAGCAGTCCCTGGCCACTCTCGAGATCCGTCCGAGACCCGGGTAGACTGCGCAGCAGATCACTTGTGCGGCGCGGAAGCGCCTATGAAGGACCAAAAGACCTTGGGCGGCAACCCGGGGTCTTTGTCGTTAAGCCGGCGGAGCGGAGGGCTCCGCGCCCGTTCCCGCCGCCGGCTCGAACGCGCGCCCAGTCGGCGCTCGTCGAGGCGCGAAAAAGGGAATGAAAAGGGAATGAACTGCGTGAAACGGGGGCCTACGCTGGCTCGCGTTGACCCACCCGACCACCGCCCCGAGACGGTCCGCGAACACCCGATAACCGGCTCGCACGCAGGGAAAGACCCTGAACTGAACGGAGAGGGGGGGATTCGAACCCCCGATGGACTGAAAGCCCATACCGGTTTTCGAGACCGGCGCATTCAACCGCTCTGCCACCTCTCCGGGGTCAGGCGTGACCAAAGGTAGCGGCTCACTGAGCGGCGCAGCACGCCGACAGGGGTGGCTCGCGCCGGTCAGCGGCGGTCGGCGAAGAAGGCACGCAGCATGTCGGACGACTCCTGGGCGAGCAACCCGCCGGCGACCTGCGGGCGATGGTTGAAGCGCGGCACGTCCAGCAGGTTGACGACGCTGCCGGCGGCGCCGGCCTTGGGGTCGTGGGTGCCGAACACCACGCGCGGCACCCGCGCCAGCACGATCGCGCCGGCACACATCGCGCACGGCTCGAGCGTCACATACAGCACCGCGTCGAGCACCCGCCACGAGCCCAGGCTGGCGCTTGCCTCGCGCAGCGCCAGTGTCTCGGCGTGCGCGGTCGGGTCGCCGCGCAGCTCGCGCTCGTTGTGGCCGGCGCCGATGAGCTCACCCTCCCTGACCACGACCGCCCCGACGGGCACGTCGCCGTGCTCGAGCGCCCGCTGCGCCTCGCGCAGCGCCAGGCGCATGTAGTACTCGTCGCGTGGGAAGAAGTGGTCGGCCACATGGCCGAGTGTCGCGCAGCCGCTCCGGCGGCGGCGTCCGCCCGCGCTCGAGGCAGGCCCAAGCCCGGGCCGGATGCAAGACGCCCATCCCGGTGCGCCGTCCAGCCCGACTCGCCCTACCCTTGTGGGCTATCGCGGCGCGCGTGCACGAGCGCCGCGCCGCTGGCCAGATGCCGCCACCAACCCACACATACGACGGGCCACTGAGGCCGCTGCCGGTGCCGCGCAACCGCGACGCGTCCAGACCCACCCTCGGCCTGGCGCGAGCGGTCAGGGTTGCGCTGGCGTTGCTCCTCGCCGCCGCTGTGGCCGTCGCCGCGGTGGCAGGCGTGAGGCTTGTGGCGGGTCCCACACCGGTGCCGGGCAGGGTCACGCTGCCCTACGACCCGCACGAGTTGGTGGTCGGCTTCCGTGGCCGTGCCGCGGCCCTGATCGCCGAGGTCCGCGCCGGTGCCCACTTCAGCGCGTCGGTCTCCACCCGCCCGGAGCTCACGCCGGGCGAGGTGCTGCTCACGCTCCCGGCCGGTGTCAGCCCCGAGCGTGCAGGCCGTGCTGTCTCGCGCCTGGCGGGGGTGCGCTACGCCGTGCCCGACTACATCGCTCACATGGCCGGGAACTTCTACCCCGACGACACCGGCCGCAGCGGCGTGATCCACGGCTGGGAGAAGCTGCAGTGGAACTTCCTGCCGCGCGCGGGCGTCAACGCCCCGCAGGCTTGGTACAACCTGCTCGCCGACCACCGGCCGGGGGCCAGGGGCGTGGTGATAGCGGTGGTGGACACGGGGGTCGCCTACCGCAACTGGCGCCAGTTCAAGCGCTCTCCGGACTTTGCCGGCACGCACTTCACGCACCCCTGCGATCTGGTCGCCGGCAGGATCCGCGATGGTCGCTGCACGGACCCATACGCGCTTGACCGCGAGGGACACGGGACCTTCGTCGCGGGGACGATCGCCGAGGCGACCAACAACCACATCGGTCTGACCGGCCTGGCCTACCAGGCCACCGTGATGCCGATCCGGGTGCTGAACTCCCAGGGGAACGGTGACTCCTCGACGATCGCCGCCGGAATCCGCTACGCCGTCGCGCATGGCGCCCAGGTGATCAACCTGAGCATCGAGTTCTCGCCCGGTACCACCGGCCGTGAGATCCCCGACGTCGCATCGGCCATCGCCTACGCCTACAACCACGGTGTCGTGGTCGTGGCCGCGGCCGGTAACGACGAGGCGACGGCGATCGACTATCCGGCGGCGCTGCCCGACGCGATATCGGTCGGGGCGACCACTGCCGACCGCTGCCTGGCCGTCTACTCGAACGTCGGCAGGGGGCTCGACCTGGTGGCGCCGGGCGGCGGTGACGACGCCGCCTCCGTGCCCGGGTCGGTCTGCCATCCGAACCGCAACCTGCCGGACATCTACCAGATGACGCTGACCAACCCGCAGCGCCCCGGCCGCTTCGGCCTGCCGGGCGGCTGGTACGGAACGTCCATGTCCACCCCGGACGTCTCGGCGGCCGCGGCGATGGTGATCGCCAGCCGCGTGATCGGCCCGCATCCCACGCCCGCCGCGATACTGGCGCGCCTGGAAGCCACGGCGACGCCGCTCGGCGACGGTCAGCCCAACGTGGACTACGGCTACGGGCTGTTGAACATCGGCGCGGCCACCAGCAAGGGCGGGCCGGTGTCGCCGCCGAGCACGACCACGACCACTACCACTACCACGACCACCACGACGACTACGACCACCACGACCGCGCCGACGGGCACGACGCCGACCGCCACCACCCCCGCCCTCAGCACGGGCGGCGTGGTGCGGTGAGCCGCGGCTACGCGAGCTTCGTGATCGCGATCACGATCCCCGCGATCACGAAGATCACGATCAGCCCCTGCGTGTAGATCCAGAGTTTCGGCATCTGCACCCGGGCACGCTAGCGCCCAGCGTCGGCGAGCGCGCTGCGCCGTCCGCAGCCGCCCGCAGCCGCCCCGGACGCGCGCCCGCCCTCGCGGCCGCTATGAGACCGCAACGAGCTCGCGCTCGCTCAGGCCCTCCAGCAGGCCGAGGCTGCGCGCGGCTCCGTCCGGCCCGATGCTCACCGCCCCGCCCGGCCAGTAGGGTGCGGAGCCGTCCAGCCGGCGCACGAGCACCGGCTCGTAGCGCCAGTTGCCGGTGTTGAAGAGCCGCGGTCGCCCGGCGGGGCCGGACCAGCGTCCGGCATCGTCGCGGGCACGCGGCCCGCGACGATGCACGTGGCCGAAGATCACCTGGTCAGCGTCCACGCCCAGCGCGCCGATCACGGCGAGCATCGCCGGCAGCGCGTGGCGCTGCATCTGGCGGTTCAGCAGCGTTGAGATGAGGGGCGCCAGCCGGCTCGGGAGATGCCGGTCGATCGCGCGCTCGGGCAACAGACCCTCGCGCATATGCGGCTGCTCGACGCGGCGCTGAGCGACGTGCTCAAAGCTCGCCGGCGTCGCCACTGCCGGGCGCACCGGCCGGTGGACCCCGACCGAGGAGACCGGCCGTAGGTAGTGGTTCAGGTAATGGCCGTGCGTGGCCCACGTCCGCTCGCCGAGCCACACGCCCGGGTAGTTGACCTCCACGCGCGTGCTGGAGAGCGCGGCCACCAAGCGCTCTAGCTGGGGGCTCGCGTCGGCCGGTACCAGGCTCTCCCTGTCGAGCTCCGGCCCCTTGCGCGCCGACCAGTCGCGGATGAGGGCGTGGTCGTGGTTGCCGGGGACCAGGAGCAGCCGCTTGTCGGTGCCGAGCCGCTCGGCGATCCGGTGCAGCACCCGGTCGGCGGCGCTCAACGACTGGGCGGCGTGCGTCTCCTGCAGCTCGACCGTGTCCCCGAGCAGCACGAGCCGGTCGTGTGCATCGATCGCCTCGAGCAGGGCCGCCATCGGCCGCGGGCGAGTGAGAACGCTGACGCCGCCACCCTGGCCGAGGTGCAGATCTGAGATCACGAGCGTGCGCAAGCGACTGATTAAACGAGGCTCTCACCGCCGGCGCGTCCCGCTGGACGCGCCGGCGGCCCGGCGCGGCCCGCCCGGAGGGCGCCGGTTTGCGGCGAAGTACCGTCTAAAGGTATGAAACGTGATACTTTTATCCGCGAGGGACGGTATCGGGGCCACGGCCACTAGGAGGAGATTCATGTCTTTTGCCCTCCTCATCGCTGCTGGGCTGTTTGCCGTCGTGGCGGGGGCCAACGACGGCAGCTCGGTGCTGTCCGCCGGCCTGGGGCCGTCGGGCTCGCGCCCGCTCGTGAGCCTCGCGATCTTCCTGGCGACGCTCGTCGTGGGGCCGTGGCTGCTGTTCGGGACGAGTGTCGCCACCACACTCGCCCATGGCCTGGTGCCGTTCACCGGCCTGGGCAGCGACCGCTTCGTGCTGGCGGCGACCGTATCGGCGATGGTGGTGGTCTTTGCGCTCGTACGCGCCGGCCTCCCGACCAGCCTGACGCTCGCGCTGGTCGGTGCGATCGCCGGCGCCGGCATCGGCGCCGGACTGCCGTTGCGCGGCGGGGAGCTTGCGGCGATTCTCCTGGTCGGACTGGCGGCGCCGCTGGCGAGCGCGGCGCTCGCACTGGTGCTCTCGCCGCTGGCGCTGCGGGCGAGCACGGGCGCGCGCGTCGAGGGCAGGCTGCTGCTCTGGCACCGGGCCGCATTCGTGCTGCAGTGCCTGGCCTATTCCGCCAACGGCGGCCAGAAGATGCTGGCCCTGTTCGCGGTCGCGGCGGGTGCCGCCTCCGGCGGCGTCGTGCGTGATCCGTGGTATCTGGCGATCTCGCTGCCGCTGCTCTTCGGCGTGGGCGTGCTGTTCGGCATCCGCAACGTCTCCGCCAGGCTGGGCCGTGGCATCCTGGCGGTGCGCCTGCGCCACGCCGCCGTCGCCGAAACCTGCTCGTTCACCGTGGTGATGGCGGCCGGGCTGGCCGGAGTGCCGCTGACGATGAGTCAGTCAGTGGCGGGCGCGCTGGTCGGCGCCGGTCTCAGCGAGTCGCGCAGGCGCGTGCGCTGGCGCGAGGTGACGCGCATGGCCGGCGCCTGGGGCGTGACCCTGCCCGCCAGCATTGCCCTGGCGACGCTGGCGGGCCTGGCGGCGAGGGCGACGTGAACCCGCCGCGCGCAAATCCGGTGGCCCGCGGGGTGGTGCGGCTCGCGCGCGACCTGAGCGGTCGCTCCACCGGCGAGCTGGTGGCGCTGCTGGAGGACCAGCTGGACGCCACCGAGCAGGCGGCGAAGCTGCTGGTCTCGCTGGCCGCCGGTGCGATCAGCGCTGAGGAGGCACACATCGTCATGCGCGAGCTCGAGCACGATGGCGACGGCGCCCGGGCGCAGCTCGTGCTGACGCTCGCCAAGGTGCTCACAACCCCGATAGACGCCGAGGACATGTTCCGCCTCTCACGCTCGATCGACGACGTCCTGGACAACCTGCGCGACTTCGTGCGGGAGGCGACTCTCTACCGGCCCGAGAGCCTGGCGTTCGCGACCGAGCTGAGCCACATCCTGGTCGAGGGGCTGGGCTGCCTGAAGCGCGCCGTCGCCGAGCTCGGCAACCCGCGCGGCAAGGTCCGTCACGAGACCCTGGCCACGCGCAAGGCCGCCAGCCAGGTCCGGCGGCTCTACCAGGAGCAGGTGGGCGCGCTCTTGAACGCCGTGCTCGACAACGAGACGCTCAAGCATCGCGAGCTGCTGCGGCGCCTGGATGTCGTCGGCCTGCGGCTCGGGGAGGCGGCGGACGCGCTGGCCGACGGCGCGCTCAAGCGCAGCCGCTGAGCCGCAGCGCACCAGTCGCGGCTGAGCTCAGGCCAGGTAGAGCTCGGTGCGAAAGTCCAGGGCCACGCCGCGGGCGGTCACCAGCACCGGCGCGGTGGCGTCGAAGATCGCGCCCTCGGTCCGCGCACAGAGCAGCGTCGTGCCGGCCCGGGCCTGCGGACGCGAGCCGACGATCAGCAGGTCAACGCCGCTGCCGCTGTCGGTCACCGTGGCCGCGTAGTGGCTCGCCAGTGCGTGGGCGGTGTCGATCGCCGCCACGTCGTCGAGCTCGGCGAGCAGGCCAATGGTGCGGATCTCCCGCCCGTCGTAGCCGGCCGGGGCGATGGCGATGGCGGTGGCGCCTCCGTCGAGCAGGCGTTGGGTCGAGGTCTGTGGCGCGACCCGGCCGACGGGCGTGCGGTATGCCGACCCGAACACGATCAGCGCCGCCGCCTCACGGGCCGCCAGCTGCCCGAGCCCATCGCTGGTGGAGGGGTGGGCCACCAGACGGGTCCGCACGTCCGCGGCGCCGAGGGCCGCTGCGCCGCGCTCCAACAGCGCGCGGGCGGCGTCGGAGTCGGCGGCCTGCGCGCTGTGAAGCACGTAGGCGAGCACCAGCCTGGCGCCCGCCTCGCCCAGGACGCGAGCGAGCGTGAGCGCGTCCGCGTCGTTGGCGGTGCCGTCGTAGGAGACGATGGCCGTGGCCGGCATGGCGGAACTCTCCCACCGATCGGCCATAACTTCTAGTGATTCT
>DAIDME010000053.1 GCA_027449125.1 Solirubrobacterales bacterium
CGCTCTAGCCCGAAGTTCCCGCCAATAAGCGGGGTCTGAAAGTCCGGAACCCTGGTGGTTGCTGGGGTTTCGGTCTTTTTCGTGCTGCTGGGCGTAGTCATCAATATGTGGGGGTTCTGTCCGGTGGTGGCGGTATTGTTCGAGCATGTCGAGAAGACCACGAGCGACTGGCGCGATTCACGTTGTCACCAATAGGCGGCAGGGCAAGGGGCGGGAGTACGTCACGCACTTGTTGCGGCGCTCCTACCGTGAGGACGGGAAGGTTCACAACGAGACGGTCGGGAACATCTCACACCTGCCTGAGGAGCTCGTCGAGGTGATCCGCGCCGGGCTGCGCGGCGAGCCGGTCGGGGTGCTGTCTGACGCCTTTGAGCTCGAGCGGTCCTTGCCGGCAGGGCATGTGAACGCGACGCTTTTGATGGCGCGGCGGCTCAAGCTCGCGACGCTGATCGATCGTTCCCCGTCAGCGGAGCGGGACCTGGTGATGGCGATGGTGATCGGCCGGGTGCTCTGCCCCAGCTCGAAGCTGGGGACCGTCCGCGCGCTGGGGCAGTCAACGCTGGCCCAGGAACTGGGCGTGGAGGGAGCGTCTGAGGATGATCTCTACACGGCGATGGACTGGCTGGCTGAGCGCCAGGAACGGGTCGAGGACCGCCTCGCGCGCCGGCACCTACGTGACGGGGAGTTGGTGCTCTATGACGTGTCCTCTAGCTACTTTGAGGGCCGCGCCTGTGAGCTCGCGAAGATCGGCTACAGCCGGGACGGGAAGCGAGGCACCCTCCAGATCATCTACGGGCTGCTCTGTGACCGCCACGGCCGGCCGGTCGCGGTCGAGGTCTTCAGCGGTGAGCTGCATGACGACAAGACCGTCGCTTCCCAGATCACCAAGCTCAAGCGACGGTTCGGGCTGGCCCGTGTCGTTGTCGTGTCTGACCGCGGGATGGTCACCAAGGCGAACGTTGAGCTGATGGCCAAGACCGACGGCGTGTCCTGGATCACCGCCTTGAAGGCTCCCCAGATCAAGAAACTCGCGCGCCAGGACACGTTGCAGATGTCGCTGTTTGACCAGCAGAACCTCGCCGAGATCAGCTCAGAGGACTACCCGGGCGAGCGCCTGATCGTCTGTCGCAACCCCTTGGTCGCGGCCGAGCGCGCCCGCAAACGCGAGGACCTGCTTGCCGCGACCGAACGAGAGCTGGCCCAGATCGCCAGCCGTGTGCAGGCCGGCACTCTGGCCGGAGCCGACCAGATCGGGTTGGCGGTCGGCCCGGCGCTGAAACATTTCAAGGTCGGCAAGCACTTCCAGATCACGATCACCTACGAGCGCTTCACCTACAGCCGCAAAACCGACCAGATCGACGCGGAGGCCGCGCTGGACGGGATCTACATCCTCAGAACCAACGTCGCACCAGAGGACATGACGGCCGGTGATGTGGTCCGCTCATACAAGGACCTGGAACAGGTCGAGCTCGCGTTCCGGACCTTCAAAGGCCCAGAGCTCGAGATCCGCCCGATCCACCACCACCTCGAGACCAGGGTCAGAGCGCACGTGTTCCTCTGCATGCTCGCCTACTACCTGACCTGGCACCTCCAACACGCCTGGGCGCCACTCATCTTCAAAGACGAGACCCCGATCCAGCAACCCGACCCGGTCGCCAAAGCCCAGCGCTCAACGTCCGCGACCGCTAAGACGCACCGCTCCGCGCGCTCCCCACGCGAGGGCACAGACCCCATCCACAGCTACAAGACGCTACTGGCCGAACTTGGCACCCAAACCCTGAACACGATCCGGCTCCCCGGCGTCAGCGCGACTTTCACCAAGCTCACCACCCCGACCGCGCTACAGGCCCGAGCGCTCGATCTCATCCAGACCACGAGCCTCGATCTGTAGTCACCACCCAAACACCCCAAAACCACCGAAACCCCAATGAACACGGCCAGAATCGACACCGCATCAGACGGAACTTCGGTCTAGCGCGCCGGGCAGCTCCGCGAGCCCATGGATCACCAGGTCGGCGCTTGCCGCTTCGGGGCGCGACTTCTGCGCCTGGGCCCAGGGGCCACGGATGAGGAAGACGGAGAACATGCCGGCCCTGGCAGCCGGCAGCACGTCGTTGTCCAGCCTGTCGCCGACGTAGGCGACCTGCCAAGCAGGCAGGCCGGTCGCTGCCACGACGGAAGCGAAGAACTCCGGCTCCGGCTTCCTCACGCCCAGCCCCGCCGAGGTGACCACGAAGTCCAGCTGCAGGCCGAGCGCCTGCAGCTGGCCAAGAGCCTGCTCGGGCTGGTTACCGGCGAGTCCGATCCCGAAGCCCGCCCGCCGCAGCGCATCGAGTGTCGGGATCGCATCCGGATAGAGGTCGGAGCGCTCGATCGTGGGGGCTAGCGATGGAGCGTCAACCCCCAGCAGCGGCCACACCTGTCGGTGATCCTCGCCGCGCTCGATCACCACGCCAAGCGCGCCAAACAACGTGAGCGCCGGCACCCCGGCCGCACGCGCCACCACGCCCCAGGCGCGCGTCTCGTCAACGAGCGTCTCGCCGACGTCGAACACGATCACTCGCAAGTGATTCAGCCCCTCACGACCCGATCGTTGTGAAAAACCATGCAAGAAGTTGCACGTTATTTCACAACGATCGCCGGTGATCACGGGCCGCAGCCGAGCGAACCCTGCTACGGCAGCACTACCTCCACCAGCAGCGGTTCGCGCCGCTCCCGCAGGTCGGCGAGCGCCTCGGCCAGAACCTCCCGCATCGCCGCGCTCGTCTGCACCCGAACCGCCGGACAGCCCATCGCCTGCGCGATCGTGGCGATCTGAAGCCCCGGGAACTGCAGCCAGGCGGGCGTCCCGCCGCGGGCCGCCGCCTGCGCGTCCATCACGCCGTAGCGGCCGTTGGCCATGACGATGAACAGCACACCGGCGTTGTAGGTGGCGGCGCTCCACAGCGCCTGGATGCCAAACATCGCCGAGCCGTCGCCGACCAGCGCAACCACGGGACGATCGGGCATCGCAAGGCGCAGCCCGGTCGCGCCCGCGAGACCGAATCCCAGGGCGCCGTTGGGGTTGCAGAAGAAGCCCAGCGGCGAGCGTGTCGGCACACGGGCAAGCAGCTCGTCGCGATAGGACGGCGCCTCCTCCATGACCACGGCGTCAGCCGGCAGCAGCTCGGCCAGCAGGCCGAGCACCCGGCCCGCGCTCAGCGGCTCGGTGGTCGCGCACGGCGGTGGTCGCCACGCGGGCAGCTCGGGCATCGGCGGACGTTGAGGCAACCGCGCCGCCAGCCGCTCGCACACGCCGGCGACCGGCCCGACGATCGCCAGCGCACAGCTGCTGCGGTGGGCGTCCTCCGCGTGGGCGCTGATCACCACGACGCGCGTGCCGGCCTCCACCGGCGGCTCGTCCTCGTCGAGGATGTAGAGCTGAAAGGCCTTTGTGCCGAGCACGATCACAAGGTCGTGACCAGACAGCGTGGCGTGCATCGCGCCACGGTGCCAGTCCAGGTGCCCGGCGAACTGGGGATGGTCCTCGGGAAACCCGGCACGCCCGCAGAACGGCTCGTGCCAGACCGGGCAGCCGAGCCGCTGCGCAAGCGCGACCGCGGCGGCGAAGCCCGCCGGACCATCGGTGCCCGCGCCGGTCACGATCGCCGGAGAGCTCGCTGCGGCAAGCAGCTCGACCAGCGGGTCGAGCTGCGAAGAATCAACCTCCGCGGGGTACAGCACTCGCGCCGGCGCGCCCGCGGGGATCGGTTCGTGCGGCTCTCCCCAGTCGCCCATCGGCACCACCACCAGCGCTGGGCCGCCGCCCGCGACGGACTCGTGGTAGGCGCGGGCGATCGTGCCCGGAACATCCTGGGCACGCGCCGGGAAGCTCGTCCAGACCGGGTAGTCGCCGGCGATGCGCTCCAGGCCACGACCTGTCAGAAACGGGCTCAGATGCAGCTGCTTGCGGTCCTGCTGGCCGACGACCACGACCAGCGGCGCGTGGCAGTCGCGCGCGTTGGCGATCGCGTTGACGGCGTTGCCGAGGCCCGGAGCCGTGTGCAGGTTGACGAGCGGCGGCCGACCGGTCGCCAGCGCGTAGCCGGTGGCCATGCCGACCACGGCGCCCTCGTGCAGCCCCATCATGAAATCGAACTCACCGGGCAGGTCGACCAGGAACGGAACCTCGGTGGTGCCGGGGTTGCCAAAGATCCGGGTCATGCCGAGCTCGCGCATCACCGCGAAGGTGGCGTCGCGAACGGAGACGAAGGCCGATGGAGAGCTACCGACCGGCATCCGCTCAGCGGCTGCCGATGGTCGCGCGGCCGGCCTCCTCGACACGCTCGAGCACCTGCGCCTCCAGCTCAGCGAACTCCGGCAGCAGGCGCGTGCGACCATGGGAGCGTGGCCGTGGCAGCTGCACGGCGACCTCGGCCAGCACGCGCGACGGGCGGGCGGAGAGCACCAGCACGCGGTCTGCCAGGTAGATGGCCTCCGCCACGTCGTGGGTTACCAGAAGCGCCGCGAATGAAGATCGCTCCCAGAGGTCGGAGACGACGTCCTCGAGGTGACCGCGGGTGAGCGCGTCCACCGAGGCGAACGGCTCATCCATCATCAGCACCCTCGGGTCCGAGATCAGCGCACGCGCGAGCGCCGCGCGCTGCTGCATGCCGCCGGAGAGCTCCCAGGGGTAGCGCGCGCCGAAGCCCGCCAGCCCCACCCGGCGCAGAGCCGCCTCGACCTCTCCGGTGCGCCGCTCGGCCGGCAGGTGGCGGGCGCCCATCGCCACGTTGCGCGCGACGCTGAGCCAGGGGAACAGGCTCTTGTTGTACTCCTGAAACACGACCGAAATGCCGGGCACAACGTCGAGCAGCGGCCGGCCGTCGAAGTGAACCTCGCCGCGGTCGGGAGGACGGAGCCCCGAGGCGGCGCGCAGCAGCGTTGTCTTGCCGGCACCGGACGGGCCGACGATGCTAACGACTCGCACAGGAGTTCCGCGGTGTTGGCGAGCTCGATGTCCTGGGAAAGGATCAGGAAAGCCAGCTCGGGATGCCGCCGTCGCGCCTCGAGTGCGACGCGCATCCCCTCGTCTTTGAACGCCGGTGGCAGACGCACGTCGCAGATCGCAAGATCGTGCTTATGGCCCTCGATGACGCGCAACAGGCCCGGTCCGTCACCAGCGGTTGCCACGACCTGGATGCCGTTCTCCTGCAGCAGCTCAGCGATGCCTTCCCGCAGCAGCGCGCGGTCCTCGACGATCAGCACCAGCATCGGATGACCGCCTCGCTCGCATAGCAGCGACGCGGTCTCGCGTCATCACGATGGCGCGCCCCGGCTGCCCCAGCTGATAGATGCGCAGGTCGAAGTAACGCCGCCGCCACCCGCCCAGGTGAAACGGCTAGCGCAGAGCCAGCGAGATGACCGCATAGATCGTGATCGACAGGGCCCAGCAGAGGCCGCCCGTGAAACCGATGCATGTGCCCGCGCTCGATAAAACCCGGCCGACGCCCCACCATCGACAACGCGGACGTTCCTTGACATTTGTTCATGCGAGCAAGCATCCGGCTCGTACGGCGCTCTGTCACTGGGGCCTGCGGCCGGCTTTTGCCCTGCGAGCCCCATCCCGAAGCTGTGGCTATTCACAACGGGCAGCTCCCGCGACGCTCGCACCAAGGCCATTGTGGTCCGTCTCTGCACCGCCGCGGCCGACGAGGCTCTGATGGTCGGGGCTGACGACGGCGGCTCGTCCGTCAAGCAGCTGAACCGCAGCTAGAGGCTGGGTCCCCGGGGTCAACGAGTGCATGATCAGCTGAGCCCTGGCCTAAGCTCCACGTTTGCCCTCGGGCGCACTCGGGCGAATACAGAGCCCTCGGCCCTACCCCGCGTGGTGCACCAAGGCCAGCGCTTCTTCAGCCGCTTCGTGCTGAAAGGCAGGCTCCATCTGAACCAAGTCTGAGGTCGTAGCTCCGAGCCGTGTGGCGACTGTTCGCCACTGCTGGGTTGCATCGTGTACCTCGGCTATGACCCCGGCAGCAGACTGGTCCGAGAGCCTGAACTCGGCCGCGACGCTGCGCGCGAGGTCCAAGCTGGCATCGACACGGTCAAAGTCGATCGCGGTGTGGAGTTCTCGTGGGCCTGGCCGTGGATCTGGGTTGAGATCGAACGCGGGCGCAAGCGACCATCCGGCCGAGGAGAGCCGCAGGAAGCCGTGGTTGCGGAGGTGGTCATCGAAGTTCGAGATCAGAATCGAGAACACGATGCGACGCCACAGTTCGCGCAGATCGCGTTCTGCGTTGGGTGAGAACTGGGCGATGACGTCGGCAATATCAAGGTAGCTACCGGAATCGCCGTCGGCGGCCTGAAGCATCGTCATCGCACTCGAGTAGCCGATGCGCCGCCCGCGTACACGGTCGAACCGCTCGAGAATCACCACGTGTTTGCCGTCGATCTCATAGAGCTTGCTCGACGCAACCGCGATGCCCGCCATCCCCGCGAGCTGGAGGGCGACGGCCTCCCACAGCATCACGTCCCAGTCGTCGTTGCTCGGACTTGGGAACTTGGCGATCGAGATCCGTCCGTCAGGGTCCAGAGTATGGGCCTTAGGTCTGGCTCCACCCAGTGAAGAGCCGCCGCGCAGGAGCAGCGCGAGCTCCCCGGCGTTCTCGCGACCATCCTCGACACGCTCGGCGGCGCTGAGCAGCCTTCCGAGTTCGAGAAACGGTGCAACACCCATCTCTTCTGGCCACAGGAACTCACCGGAACCCGGGTAGCAAAAGCGAAGCGCCCCCTGGCGAAGATCGTCGCGAACCCTCAGCAGCAAATCGAACTCGCCGAAGCTGCGCTCAGTGTCTCCCGTCTTTTCAGCTCGATGGCGCTCTGCGCGCTGGACGAGCCTTCGTCCCCAGCGATCCGGCGCGCAGTCGGTAAAGGCACCGAATAGCCCCTGTCTCTCAGCGGTTTGCTGCGAACCTTCAAACAGTCCGAGCGATGGGTCGAGCTGATATGCGTCGGGGCGCGCGAGATAATCCGAGACGTAGCGGAACGTTGCCGATTCCGCTCCGCGACGCCGATGTGACCACAACCGTCCAGCGAGCACGTCCCTGCCGGCGATCTGCACGAAGACGTCGACGGGGTCAGCCACGATCGCCCCGGGTCAGATCTCGCGGACGAACTCGCTGCGGCAGGTTCTCGTCCGAGCGAAGCCGACCGACATCGCTCTCGTATGGGTCAAGAGCCTGCGTAAGGTTGGAGAGAACCCCGAGGGGCGACAAAATGCGGAGCAGGATCTCAAAACTAACCGCGCCGTCGCCGCGCTCCAAGCGGGCAACCGTCTGACGGGTGACCCCGGCGCGGTCGCCGAGTTGAGCTTGCGTCAAGCCCCGCAGCTTGCGCCATGTCTCGATATCTGTACCCAGATCACGCAGCGCCCGCCGCACGGGCAGCGGAGGCACAGCTGCCGTTGCTTTAATGTTCGCCACATATATCACTGTAGCCGATAATGTTATACGCTGCAAACATTATTTCCATCTTCTGGCCAGTTTCGCTGTGAACTCTGGCCTTGGCCTCGCTTGACCAGGCCGATCGCGAGAGCGGCCCGATCTGCAATCGCCCATCCGCAAACGGGCCTAGCATTGCCCGCTCATGCGCCTGATCGTCGCCCGCTGCTCCCCCATCTACTCCGGCCGTCTGGACACCGTGCTGCCGGAGGCGCTGCGGCTGATCATGATCAAGTCCGACGGCAGCGTGCTGTTGCACGCCGATTCCGGCGGCTACAAGCCGCTGAACTGGAACTAACGGACCGACGGAGCTCGGCGCAGATCCTCAAGCTCGCATGGTGGATCCGGCATCTCCAGAATCTCGGGATCGCCGGTCCAGAGCGTCAAACCGTGGGAAGCGGCGGTCGCCAGCGCAAAGCAGTCTCCGAGCGCGATCGAGTTCGCCGCCTTGAGTCGAGCCGTCTCAACCATCCTCGCCTGCGTCGGCAGATCCGCCGTGAGCTTCGCGCGTAGATCTCCCAGGGTCGTATCAGCCCTTTCTCGGCCGTGGGCGCGCTCCAGCCGGTAGTAGACCTCCACCAGGTTGATCCAGCTGATCACAGGCCTGCTACCGATGACGGCGTCAACCCGCGAGGACGCAGGCTCCTCGTCGCGGAGCCACTGCAGCACTGCCCAGGAGTCGAGACAGACGCTCACCGTGGTTCGCGACGGCGATCTTCGAGAAGCTGGTTGGCCATGTCAGGCCCGTCCCTGAATCGCCCGCGCAAGGGCTCGTCATCGCGCTCACGCACGTCTTGGACGAGCACGACCTGACCGTCGCGCAACTCGAAATCAACCTCGTCTCCCGGCTGAAGGCCGACCACATCGCGGATCGCCTTGGGGATGACGACCTGACCCTTCTCACCGACCCTTACAGTCATACATTTATAGTATGACTGTCTGGCCCGGCCGTCAACGCGCCCACTCGACGGAGTTTGCGGAGATCCGCGTTGCCTCCGTCCTGTGTCAAAGCTAGCTTCTCGCCGATGCGGCTCATCGTGGCGAAATGCTCCGCCCAGTACTCGGGGCGACTCGACACCCATCTCCCGGAGGCCATCCGCCTGATCATGATCAAGGCCGACGGAACTCTGATGATCTGGGCCGATGGTGGGGGGTCCAGTGTCAAGCCGCTGAACTGGATGACACCGCCGACGGTGATCGAGGAGCTGACCGCCGAGCCGGCGCGCAACGGACCGGCACCCACCGCGGCCGGCGAGAGCTCGGCGCAGGCTCATGCACCCACCCGCCTGGTCGTACGCAAGCACGCCGGCAGGACCGAGGACCGCCTCGAGATCACCCTCACCGAGGTCCTCTCCGACGTCACGCACGCCATGCAGCCGCCGGACGCCGACGCCGCGCTGAGCAAGGACGGGGTCGAGGCCCACCTGCAGGAGCTCCTGGCCGAGCAGCCCCACCACTGCGGCGAGGGGCTGCGGCTGGTCCGCCGCGAGTGGCCGACCGACATCGGCCCGGTCGACCTGATGTGCCGCGACGCTGACGACGAGTGGGTGGCGGTCGAGATCAAACGCACCGCCACGATCGAGTCGGTCGAGCAGATCACGCGCTACCTGGAGCGCCTGCGGACAGACCCGCAGTTCGGAAGCTGCCGCGGTGTGCTGGCCGCGCAGACGATCAAACCGCAGGCGCGGGTGCTTGCGCAGTCGCGCGGAATCGCCTGCGTCGAGGTGGATCTCGCAGTCCTGCGCGGCGAGCGTGAGCCGGAGCTGCGACTCTTCACAGCATGAGCGAACCCGAGCCGCACCCCGACCAGCCCCTCCTGACCGAGCGCCACGAGCGCACACTGGTCATCACCCTCAACCGCCCCGCGCAGCGCAACGCGATCAACGCCGCCGTCGCGCGCGCGCTCGCCGCCGCGCTCGATGAGCTCGACGCCGACCCGTCGCTTGCGGTCGGCGTGATCACCGGCGCCGGCGGCTTCTTCTGCGCCGGCATGGACCTCAAGGCCTTTGCCGCGGGAGAGCGCCCGTGGGTCGATGGCCGCGGCTTTGGCGGCATCGTCGAACGGCCCGCCGACAAGCCGCTGATCGCCGCGATCGAGGGCTTCGCGGTCGCCGGCGGGCTCGAGGTCGCCCTGGCCTGCGACCTGATCGTCGCCGCCACCGGCGCCAAGCTGGGCATCCCCGAGGTCAAGCGCTCGCTGGTGGCGGCCGGCGGCGGGCTGCTGCGGCTCCCGCGCATGCTCCCGCGCAACGTCGCCAACGAGCTGGCGCTGACCGGCGACCCGATCAGCGCGCAGCGCGCCCACGAGCTCGGCCTCGTCAACCGCCTGGCCGAGCCCGGCCAGGCCCTGGCCGCCGCGCTCGAGCTCGCCGCCACGGTCGCGGCGAACGGCCCGCTCGCCCTGGCCGGCAGCAAGCGCATCCTGCGCGAGTCCGCCGACTGGCCGCAGTCTGAGGCCTTCGCCCGCCAGGCTGAGATCTGGGAGCCGATCTTCGACTCAGCCGACGCCCGCGAGGGCGCGCTCGCCTTCGCCGAGAAGCGCGCCCCGGTCTGGCAGGGCAGGTAACGCCCACACCCCTGCCGCCGGCCCGCTGGCCGGCGGCAGGACCGACCCGTCCTGGCCCGGCGTCCGGAGCAGCGACGTGCTCAGCTCTCACCGAACGCGGTCGCCACCACCGACCGCGGCCCGCCGTCGTCGCGGTGCTCGCACAGGTAGATCCCCTGCCAGGCGCCGAGCGCCGGGCGTCCCTGCCTGAGCGGTAGCACGAGCGAGGGGCCGAGCAGCGAGGCCTTGACGTGCGCGGGCATGTCGTCGGGACCCTCGAGCGTGTGCGTCCAGTAGTGCGCCCGCTCCGGCACCGCCTCGTCAAACCACGCCGCGAAGTCGCGGCGCACCTCGGGCGAGGCGTTCTCGTTCAGGGTCAGCGACGCCGAGGTGTGCTGGATCAGCAGGTGCAAGAGCCCCACCCGGATCTGGCTGATCCCCTCGATCCCATCGAGCAGCTCGCGCGTGACCAGGTGAAAGCCGCGCGGGCGCGGCGCGAGCGTGATCCTGCCCTGGACCCAGATCACCGCGCGAGTCCCTGCAGCGGGGCGTGCGGGGCGCGCGGGTCGGCGGTCGGCTCGAGTTCGAGCGCCTCACCGCCCACCAACCTGATCAGCACACTCTCCACCGCTGACATTGTGCCCGGCACGGTGTGGATGGGGCGCGGCCGGGGAGCGCCGCCGTCCCGGTAGCCCGCATCGACCCCTGCCCGCCAGAACGCGTCCACCAGAACGCGTCCACCAGCGCGCGGCTGCCCACAGCCGCGCGCTAGGGTGATGCCGGCGGCGTTGCGCGACCGAGGCGGGAGATGGTGCCCTGCGGGCACCTGACCCTCTCCGGGGCCACCCCGGGGACACGGTATGAGCAAGGCAGTGCATCGCGCGCCCCTCGCTGCGCCCTGCAGACGCAGTGGTGGGCGCGCACGACGAAGTGCAGTCGGAGCGCAGCGCCGCCATCATTGAAGAGATGCATCCGGCCCGCGTCCGCGCCGACCTCGCCCGCTGCCTAGCGGCCGCGCTGCTTGCGGGATCCTGGGACGGGCGGGCGGCTGCGCAACTACCACTACGCGACGATCGTCCGTCCGGGCCGGTCGCCACGCGTGATCGAGCGGCCCAAGCCACGGCTGAAGACGATCCAGCGCCGGCTGCTGCACGAGATTCTCGACTGGATTCCCGCGCACGAGGCAGCTCACGGCTTCGTCGCCGGCCGCTCTGTGATCAGCCACGCGAGCCGCCACAGCGGCAGGTTCGTGGTGATCCGCTTCGACCTGCGCGACTTCTTCGCCTCGATCAAGGCTGCCCGTGTCTACGGCGTCTTTCGGACCGCCGGTTATCCGGAGGCCGTCGCCCACACGCTCACCGGCCTCACCACAAACGTGGTCTCGGCGTCGTTCTGGCACGCGCTTCCCAGGCCAGCAGACCCTGCCCAGCTGTCAGCCCACCACCGGCTCGCCCGACAGTTGGCGACGCCGCACCTGCCCCAGGGCGCGCCGACCTCACCGGCACTCGCAAACCTTGCGGCCAGCCGTCTCGACCGTCGGCTCACGGGGCTCGCCGCGCGTCTGGATGCGACCTACAGCCGCTACGCCGACGACCTCACCTTCTCGGGGCCGGCGCGGCTGGCCCGCCAGACGCCGCTCCTGCGCCGAGCGGTCGCAGACATCGCCCGCGAGGAGGGTTTCGCGGTCAACGAGGCGAAGTCAACGTTCGTCACCGGGGCCGGCCGGCAGCTGGTGTGCGGCGTGGTCGTCAACCGGCGTCCGAATCTCGCCCGCGACGAGTACGACCGGCTGAAGGCGATCCTGCACAACGCGGCGCTGCAGGGGCCGGCCACACAGAACCGCTCAGCTCACGAGGACTTCCGCGCTCACCTGCTGGGACGCATCGCCTGGGTGGCGGCGCTCAACCACGACCGTGGCGAGAAGCTCCACGGCCGGTTCGCCGCGATCGACTGGAATGAGTGAGCGCGCGTGCCGCCGCGCGAAGGTATGGCCCGAACCCGGCAAGATTGACGGTATCTGGCCGCGCGTAGCCGCCCACACCGCGCGTAGCCGCCCACACCGCGCGTGGCCGCCCGCACCGCGCGTAGCCGCCCGCACCGCGCGTGGCCGCCCGCAAGGCACATGGACACGCGCCGCGCACGGCGCTCGCACCCTCCGCTCAGATGACGCTGGCAGCCGCGAGTCGCTTCTGGAAGTCGCCCGAGTAGAGCACCGGCACACAACCCACGGCGCGGTTGAGGTCCAGGATGTAGGAGTTCTCCTGGGCGTTCTCGGTGACAACTGTCGTGATGTCCGGCCGGGTGCGCTCGAGCAGGCGCAGCGCCTGCACCTTGGCGAGCGCGCCCAGGCCACGGCCGCGGTGTCGCCGATCCACGACGGTGCCCTGCTGGAAAGCCTGGTCCGCGACGCCGATGCGTGTGAGGATGCTCGAGAAGGCCACGATCTCCCCTGCTGGGGAGAACGCGGCAGCATTCACCTTCACCCGGCCGCTCTGCTCGAGGATCCGCTCGTCGTCGCGGATCGCGTCGGGGTCAGCCGGCTCGGCGGGGCGTTCCAGGTCGCCGTGCGGCTCGTCCGCGGACAGCGCCGCGTGCAGCAGCGCCCAGCCGGGCAGCAGCTCCTCCGGCACCGGCCCGACCCACGCGCGGGTCGTGTACCCGACCCGGCGCGCGGCGCGCTCGCGCAGCAGCGCATCGAGGCGTCCACGGTCGGCGGGCAGATCAAGCCGCAGCCTAACGCCCACCTGCGCCAGCTCAAACCCGTGCGCGAGCGCGAAGCCGACCGGCGCCGAGCCCGAACCGTCGTGCCCGTGGTCGGCCGACCAGACCGCCGTGGACTGAAGCAGCGCGCGCCCGTGGGCGCGCGCGTGGCGCTCCATGGCGGCAAGCACACTGCTGCCGTGGCCGCGGCGGCGCAGGTCGGGCAGCACCCGCGGCGTGGTGTAGGCAAGCTGCGGAGCGTTGGCGAGCGCCAACGCGCACCAGCCGCTGGCGACCGCCTCACCGTCCTCGATGCCGAGGAACGCGGTGAAGGCAAAGCGCGCGGTGGGCGCGCGCAGACATTCGCGTATCTCCTCCGGCGGTGCGGCTACGAACGTCTCCGGGTTGTCGGCTCGCCCGACCGTTACGTAGATCCGGTGCAGTGCCGCCACCGCAACCTGATCGGATGGGTCGACCACGACGACGTGCACCGACCAGACTGTACGGCCGCACCAAGCGCACCGTCTTGCTGGGCAGGGCCATCTGGCGGCCCGCCGGGGCCGTCTAGCTACGGCGATACCCCGGCAAGATTGCCGGGTTCTGGCCGTAGCTTCCCGCCACCCGCCACCCGCCACCCACACAGCTCGCAGCTCACAGCTCACAGCTGAAGCGCTGGGGCGGCGCCCGCCCGGACGCCAGCCGGGCTCTGGGGTACTACCAGGGCGCAATCCCCTACGAAATAAGGGCTTTGTGGGGTCGTGTGGTCTGCAGTTGTGCTCAGTTTGATGCCCCCAATGATGCCCTCTGGGGATCGACTGAGTCGACTGCCGGCGAACGGGCTATTCCGGAACGATCGTCAACGAGGGCGTATGGGCCGGGCGGATGTTGTCGAAGTCGCGACGGTTGACCGTCGCGACCGTGGAGATCTTGAGCCGCTCCGCGATCGCCACGATGGATCCGTCCGTACCGCCGAGCCTGCGGTCCGCGTAGCGGCGCACCAGCTCGGCCATGCGTCGGACATCGTCGGCTATGAGATCGACAAGCTGGAACGTGTATCCCGGGCCGTCGCCGAGGTCGTCTAGGAAGGCGGCCTCAGCCTGTGGGCCTATGCGGTCATCGAGCAGATAACACGCCTCAGCGACGACCGTAGGCGGCACGAGCAATGTCTCACCCGTGGCCCCGGACAGCCACCGCACGCATCGAGTGTGTTCGGCGTCGCTCTGGTCGCCCAGCGCGTAGATGACGTTCGTGTCGACGAGGATCACGCTGTCGGACGACTACCGGCCAAACCCTCTGGCCAGGATCTCATCGACGCGGTGAGAGGTGTCAGTGTGGCCGCTTGAGAACTTGCCGACGAACGGCGATGCCCGGTCGGGCAGGGGAGCGGTGGTCTGTCCGGCAACCAGCTCCAGGGCGCGCTCGGCAAGCCTCGCCTGCTCGTCTGTGAGCGAGTCGACCAGCGCGTGCAGGTGTTCCTTGACGGTCACGACTACATCGTATCTGGCCCTGGAGCGGCCGGACGCCGAGCGCCGTGCCCGCCGTCCTTGGCAGTGGTTGGTGAGAGTCAGTGCGTGGTGCGTGAGGCGGCGGCCATCCGGGCTGTCGCCGGCGACTCGCATCACCTCTACGATCTCCTCGATGGTTGGCGGGTCTGCGGGGTAGCGCTCGCCCCTGTTGCGGGGCGGGCGTCCGCGATGGTAGCCGGGCATGGTCGTGGGTGAGCGCATGTGGCCGGCGGCGTCGAGCAAGGGTTCCATCATTCCTCCAGTGGTTGAATGCTTGACAACCGCCTCGTGTACTGCCATCGTGAGTACATGGCAACGGTCAAAGACGATCGCTTGCAGATCCGGGTCAACCCCGCCGACAAAGCGTTGCTCGAGAGAGCCGCCGCCGCCTCGCACCTCAACGTGTCCTCATTCGTGGTCCAAGCCGCCGCTTTGAAGGCCGAAGAGGTGCTCGCGGAGCGATCCAGCATCCGCCTCTCACCAGACGCGGCCACCGCGTTCAGCGAGGCGTTAGAGAAGCCGGCAGAGGCCAACGACCGGCTCGCAGCCGCGCTTCGGCGTGCACGGAAGTTCAGCTGGCTTGACTGAGCTTCGCCGGCCGTCGCCACTGGACCCGGCGCGTCACAGCCGCGAGCCGTTCGACAGCGGCGAACCAGCCCTCGACGAATGGCTACGCCGCTACGCAGGCCAGAACCGCCGACAGGACACCGCAGCGACCTGGGTGATCACCGACCACAGCAATGCCGTAGTCGCGTATGCGAGCGTCGCGAT
>DAIDME010000054.1 GCA_027449125.1 Solirubrobacterales bacterium
GACCAGGTTCGACAGCGCGAAGTCGATCAGCCGGTAGTTGCCGCCGAACGGCACCGCCGGCTTGGCGCGGTCGAGCGTCAGCGGCGCCAGGCGCTTGCCCTCTCCACCGGCGAGAACCATCGCAATCACGTTCGCGTCGGGCCGGAGGCTGGGCATGGGACACAATTCTCTGTGGTGCGCGGGGTGCTTTGCAACTCCAACCTCGAAGCGGACCCCCTGGGCGGCGGTCTGCCCGTTACAGTCAGCGGCCGTGTCGAGCACCGCGCCGACGGGCGCCAACGCGAACGCGCCGAAGGTGCTGGTCGTCGGCAGCGGCGCGCGCGAGCACGCGATCCTTCACGCCCTCGCGTGGTCGCCGGCTGCGCCCGAGCTCCTCTGCGCGCCCGGCAACCCGGGCATCGCCGCCGTGGCCAGGTTGGTGCCGGCGGCCACGGAGGACATCGGCGGGCTCGTGCGGGCCGCCGTCGACGAGCGCGTCGATCTGGTCGTGGTTGGGCCCGAGGCGCCGCTGGTGGCCGGTCTGGCGGACGCGCTGGCGGCGGCCGGGATCGCCTGCTTTGGCCCCACGGCGGACGGTGCCCGGCTCGAGGGGTCAAAGGCGTTCTGCAAGGAGGTGATGGAGGCGGCCGGCGTGCCCACCGCCTCCTACCGGGTGGTGAGCACCGTCGACGACGGTCTCGCCGCGATCGCCACGATCCAGGGCGGCAGCTACCCGGCCGTGATCAAGGCCGACGGACTCGCGGCCGGCAAGGGCGTGATCATCGCGCAGGGCGAGGATGAGGCGCGCGCCGCCCTGACAGAGCTCCTGGTCGAGCGCCGCTTCGGCACCGAGCGGGTTGTGGTGGAGGAGCACCTGGCCGGCCGTGAGGTGTCTCTGCTCGCGCTCTGCGACGGCGTGCGGGCGCTGCCGCTCGCCTCGGCGCAGGACTACAAGCGCATCCACGACGGCGACCACGGCCCCAACACCGGTGGTATGGGCGCCTACTCGCCGGTGCCGGCGATCGGCGAGCTGGAGGCGCACGCGCTCTGCGCTTCAGTCCACCAGCCCGTGCTGGATGAGCTCCGCCGCCGCGGCATCGCCTTCCACGGCGTGCTCTACGCCGGGCTGATGCTTACCGCGAGCGGCCCGAAGGTGCTCGAGTTCAACACGCGCTTCGGTGACCCGGAGACGCAGGCGATCCTGCCCCGCCTGCGCACGGACCTGCTCGCGCTCCTGCGCGCGGCGGCGCCCGGGGGCGAGGGGCTTGCCGGCGTGACGCTCGAGTGGGACGAGCGCCGCGCCGTGACCGTGGTGCTGGCCAGTGCCGGCTACCCAGAGAGCTCGTCGAGCGGCGAGGTGATAGAGGGGCTGGACGCCGCTGACAGCGCCGTCGCGGTCACCCACGCCGGCACGGCCACCGACGCGCGCGGGCGGCTGGTAACGGCCGGCGGGCGGGTGCTCAGCCTCACGGCGCTCGGCGACAGCTTCGACGACGCGCGCCGCAGCGCCTATGCAGCCGCGGGTGAGGTCAGCTTTGCCGGTATGCAGCTGCGTCGCGACATCGCTTCGGGCGTGCAGGAGCGGGGCGGCTTCAGCGACCGCTGACGCGCGCGTCGGCCTCGCGTGCCGCCTGCGCCTGCGCCTCGCGGAAGGCGTCAAGCCGCGCCGCCAGCGCCGGATCAGCGACCGCCAGGATGCGCGCCGCCAGGAGGCCGGCGTTGCGGGCGCCGTCCACAGCGACGGTCGCGACCGGCACGCCCCTGGGCATCTGCACGATCGAGAGCAGGCTGTCCAGCCCGTCGAGGTGGCGCAGCGCGACCGGCACGCCGATCACCGGCAGCGTCGTGACCGCCGCGAGCATCCCCGGCAGGTGCGCGGCGCCACCGGCGCCAGCGATGATCACCTTGAGCCCGCGCGCGCGCGCCTGCTGCCCGTAGGCGAGCATCTCGGCCGGCGTGCGGTGCGCGGAGACCACACGCGTCTCGCTGCTCACGCCGAGCTCGGCCAGCAGCTCGGCGGCCTGGCCCATCACGGGCAGGTCGCTGTCGGAGCCCATCACCACCCCGACGCTCGGCTCAGCCATTGCCCTCGAGCCTATCAGCCGCCTGCTGGGCCAGTGCGAGCGCCTCCTGAGGCGTCGGCGCGCAGACGGTGACGTGGCCGAGCTTGCGGCCGGGCCGTGCCTGCTTGCCGTACAGGTGCACGTGGGCGCCCGGCACGCCCAGGGCCTCAGCCAGCCGCCGGGCCGGGTCGGCGCCGTCTGCCGGGCCGACGATGTTGACCATCGCCGCCGCCGCGACCACCGGTGTCGTCTCGCCGAGCGGCAGGTCGAGCACCGCCCGCAGGTGCTGCTCGAACTGCGAGGTCGCCGCCGCCTCGGTGAACAGGTGGCCGGTGTTGTGCGTGCGCAGCGCCAGCTCGTTGACCAGCAGCCCGCCGTCACGGCCGAGGAAGAGCTCGACGGCCATCAGCCCCTCGAGCGCCGTCGCGTCGGCCAGCATTCGCGCCAGCGTCTCGATCCGTGCTTCGAGCTCGGGCTCCAGGCCCGCCGGCAGCGTCACCCAGCGGCACATCCCGTCGCGCTGGACGGTGCCGACCGGCGGGTAGACGGCGACCTCGCCGGACGGGGAGCGGGCCACCAGCACGGCGGCTTCGCCGGCCAGGTCCACCGCCTGCTCGGCGTAGAGCTCGAGGCCGCCGGCGGCCGCATCCGCGAACGCCGAGGCGACCGCGCCCGGGTCCTCGCACAGCCACACCCCGCGGCCGTCGTAGCCGCCGCTGCGCGCCTTGAGCACCAGCGGCCAGCCCTGCTCGGCGGCGAACGCCTGCACTTCGTCGATCGCGGCGACGGCGGTGAACGCGGGCACCTCCACCCCCGCGATGGCACCGAGCGTGCGGCGCTGGTGCAGCTTGTCGACGGCGAGCCGCAGCGTCGCGCTGGCCGGGCGTACGCGCCGGCCGTCCGCCTCGAGCCGCGCCAGCACGTCGAGGTCGACCAGCTCGTGCTCGAAGCTGAGCACGTCGGTTCGCGCCGCCAGCCGCGCGAGCGCCTCGCCGTCGCGCGCCGAGCCCTCCATCACGGGTGCCCCGGCGAGTGCGGCCGCATCCCCGGCCGCGCCCAGGCAGAGCAGGCCCAGATCGAGTGAGATCGCCGCCTGCCAGCCCATCCGCGCGAGCTGCCCGGCGCCGACGAGTCCCACCACCGGTCTGTCTGGGGGCGTCGCGGAGCTGGCACGCATCGCTGCCAGAAGCTAGCGGATGGGTTGCCGCGCCCCGCTGGGCGCGGCACCTTCCGCAGCGCCACAGCTGACGTAGACTCAAGTGCCGCGATGATCGACCGTTACACGCGCAGGGAGATCGGCGAGCTGTGGTCGGATGAGGCGCGTTTTGAGGCGCTGCGCCGGGTCGAGGTCGCGGCCTGCGAGGAGCTGGACGGTCCCACCGCCGCGGAGCTGGAGGCGATCCGCGCGGCCACCTTCACGGTGGCGGCGGTCAACGAGCGCGAGCGCGTCACAGACCACGACACGGCCGCGTTCGTGGACGTGCTCTCGGCCTCGGCCGGTGAGGCGGGGCGCTTCATCCACTTCGGGCTGACCTCCTCCGACGTGCTGGACACCGGGCTTGCGCTGCAGATCAAGGCGGTCGGCGAGCTCATCCTGCCCGACGCCCGCGCGCTGGTGGCCGAGCTGGCCGCCGGCGCGCGCAGGCATGTGCAGACGCTGTGTGTCGGGCGTACGCACGGCATCCACGCCGAGCCGACGAGCTTCGGCATCAAGCTCGCCGGCTTTGCCTTCGAGGCGCAGCGCAACGCGCTGCGGCTGGAGCGCGCCTTCGCGCAGGCGTCGGTGGGCGCGCTCTCGGGCGCGGTCGGCACCTACTCGGCGACCTCACCCGAGTTTGAGCGCCGGGTGCTCGCGCGCCTCGGGCTGGAGGCCGAGCCGGTCTCGACCCAGGTGGTCCCGCGCGACCGTCACGCCGAGCTGCTGCAGGCGATCGCGCTCGCCGGTGCGGGCCTGGAGCGCCTGGCGACTGAGATCCGTCACCTGGCGCGCACCGAGGTCGGCGAGGCACGCGAGCCGTTCAGCGCCGGCCAGAAGGGGTCGAGTGCGATGCCGCACAAGCGCAACCCGATCAAGAGCGAGCAGATCAGCGGCCTGGCGCGGCTGCTGCGCGGCTACGCGCAGGCCGCGGTCGAGGACGTCGCGCTCTGGCATGAGCGTGACATCTCGCACTCGAGCGTCGAGCGGATCGCGCTGCCCGACGCGACCATCCTGCTCGACCACATGCAGCGGCGCATGCTCGGCGTGCTCCGCGGGCTCGTGGTTGACGAGGCGCGGATGCGTGAGAACATCGACCTCACCCACGGCGCCCTGTTCTCGCAGCGGCTGCTCTTGGCGCTGGTGGCGCGGGGTCAGAGCCGGGACGACGCCTACCGCGTCGTCCAGCGGCTCGCCCAGCGGGCGCTCGACGAGCGGGTGGCGCTGCGCACGCTGCTGGCCGCGGACCCCGCCGGCGAGGGCCTCGACCTGGACGCGATCTTCGACCTGGCGCCGTACATCGCTCACGCCGGTGAGATCGTCGCGCGGCTGGACGCGCTCGGTTGAGGGCGCCCTCGAGATTGATATGCGCAGCTTATGACAAAAGTAATATGTAAGTCTTTGACTTATGAACGCTCATGGCCGAAAGTATGGCTATGTTCAATCTCTTCAAGACCACAGATGAGCTGGATACCAGCCTTTTCGATCCTGAGCACGACATGGATCTCGTGGCACTTATCAACGAGGCAAGGACTGAGCAGGACATTCAGTCTGTTGCCCGTATGAGCCGCGCCAGGATGCGTGCCCGCCGCCGTCAGCGTGAGGACGCCCGGCACCCGAATCACCCGGAGTCGCTGCGCGCCCGTGGCCTGAGCGCCCCCAGCACGCTCTCACGCGGACTCTGAGCGCATCTGAGGCTGCGGTCGGGGTAGCCTGCGGGGTTATGACCGCGAGCTTCCTTCACACCATGGTCCGGATCACGGATCCCGACCGCAGCCGCGCCTTCTACGAGGCGCTTGGCTTCCGCTTCGTCCACGAGATGGACATCGTCCGTGGCGGTGAGCGGGAGGCCACCAACTACTTCTTCTCGCTCGGCGACCACGAGTCGGTGCTGGAGCTGACCTACAACCACGACGGGCGCAGCTATGAGCTCGGTACCGGCTACGGGCACATCGCGATCGGCGTGGCGGACCTGGACGGCACGCTCGCGCGCCTGGGCGAGCAGGGGATCGAGCCCGAGAAGCCGCCCTACTCGGTGCGCGAGGGCGGCTCCCGGCTGTGCTTCGTGCGCGACCCCGACGGCTACCGGATCGAGCTGATCGAGCGCGGCTGAGGCCGGCCCCGGCTTGCCGGCTCCGCTGCGCGGGAGAATCGAGCGACGTGCCCGTTGCCGCCCCGATGCCGGCAGGACGAGCGAGCGACGCCGTCGGCCTCGTTCTGGCCGCCGGCGCCGGCACGCGCTTCGGCGCCGCCAAGCAGGTCGCCCAGCTCGGCGGCAGGCCGCTCATCCAGTGGCCCATTGATGCCCTGCGCGCGGGCGGAGTCGAGCACATAGTCGTCGTCCTCGGCGCCCACGCCGATGCGGTCCGGCAAGCGCTTGGCGCCGTCGAGAGCGTGGTGGCGGCAGACTGGGCCGAGGGGATCAGCGCCTCGCTCCGCACCGGGGTCGCGGCGGCGCAGGCGCGCGGCGCCGACCGCGTGCTGGTCGTGCTCGGCGATCAGCCGCATCTGACCGGCGTCGCCGTGGCGCGGGTGCTGGCCGCCTCCCGGCGGGGTGCGCCGTTCTGCCGGGCCTGTTACGGCGGGGTGTGTGGCCATCCGGTCGCTCTGGGGCGCGAGACCTTCGCGGCGATCGCGGCGCTGCGCGGCGACGCCGGGGCCCGCGCCCTCACCCGCTGGAGCCCGGTCGATGTCGACTGTGCCGGCGCCGGCGCCCCGGCTGACGTCGACACGCCGGCCGACCTGGGAGCCGCCTGCGCGCTGCTGGCGGCCGGCCGCGCCCTGGCGCCTGTGCCGCCTCGGCGCTGAGCTGCGCGGCGGTCGCGTACGCTGTCGTCGAGGAGACGACGACATGAGAGACCGCTGGGTTGGTCTGCAAGCAGATGTCGATGCCCGTGGCTGGGCGCACGTGCTGCGCCGCGCCCACGAGCTGGCGGTCGCCTCCGGGCGCGTGCCGACGGTGGTCCGCGAGGTGATCGCCCAGTCCTGGCGGCGCTGCAACGATGCCGGTGTTGACCCGGAGCGGCCGGGGGCACCGCAGGTTCTGAACCTCGACGAGGCGCGGGAGCGCTGGCAGAGTCACCCGCTCGCGCCGGCGCCGGGCATCCTCCAGGCCGTGCTCGGCCAGCTGCTCTACGACGCCCGGCACATCGTCGTCGTGAGCGACGCCGACGGCTGCCTGCTCTGGTCTGACGGCCATCCGGAGGTGCTGCGCGCCTCCGAGGCGATCGAGTTCTCGCCCGGGCACGCCTGGAGCGAGGCGGCGGCCGGAACCAACGCCGTTGGGACCGCGATCGCCGCAGACCACGCCGTGCAGGTCTTCGCGGCCGAACACTACCGCTGCGAGATCCACCCGTGGCAGTGCTCGGCGGCGCCGGTGCACGATCCCGAGACCGGCGCGATCCTGGGTGTCATCGACATCACCGGCAGCTACCGCACCGCCCACCCGCACAACCTGTCGCTGGTCCAGACGGCCGCCAAGCTCGTGGAGGCTCACCTGCTGGCGGATATGCTGGCCCGCGACAACCGGATCCTCGAACGCTTCGCCGAGCACACCGCCCGCTTCGGCGGGCCGGCGGCGGCGCTGAGCCCGTCGGGACGTGTGCTCGCCGCAACCCCTCGCGCCTGGGCGCCCGGACGCCTGCCGGTCACAGGCGCCGCGCAGGCGGGCGCGGAGCTCCTGCTCTTCCCGCTCGGCGAGGGGCAGCTGCTCGTGCCCGACTGGCCGTCGCGGACGCCGCGCCGGCCTACGCCGCCGAGCTTCCGGATCGCGCTGCTCGGCACGCCACGGGCCACCTTCACCGGCCCCCACGGGATCCACCACCTGAGCGCTCGGCACAGCGAGCTGGTCGCGCTGCTGGCGCTGCACCCGGAGGGTCTGGGTGCACGTGAGCTCGCCGGCCTGGTGTATGAGGAGGCTGGGCACGAGGTGACGGTCAGGGTCGAGCTGTACCGGCTGCGCGAGATCCTCGGGCCGCTGCTGCTCACGCGTCCCTACCGGCTGAGCGCGGAGGTGAGCGTCGACCTCATTGAGCTGCAGTCCTCGCTCGCCGACGGCACGGTGACCGAGACGGCCGTCGCGCGCCGCGGCGCGCTCTTGCCCGCAAGCGAGCTGCCCGCGATCCGTCGGGCCTGGACGCAGATCGCCGAGCAGCTGGACGGGCTGGCCGCACCAGCCTGAATTGTCGGTGGGTGGCTGTTCACTGATTCGACTCGGCTTTTCGGGTGTTGAGCGCCGCTCAGTTTGAGGATGTCGGCGCCGGGTTGGGTGAGCATTGGGGAGACGCACGAGCGAACGAACGAGGTCCCACGGCCGGCTGCCGTGGCTCGCCGTGATGGTCGTGCGTGCCGCCGGCGAGCGTGTAGACGATCGCGAGCCGGATGATGTGTGCCTCGGCTCGGGCGCAGATCGCGCCGGCGATCCGGCTTGCTGGCGTACCAGCTGCACCGAGGTAAGTACCTCGAGGGACGAATCCAAGCGTTGATGGCTCGAGTACTTCATTCCAAACAACGCAGCGGAAGCCGCCGGAGAGCCATCGACGTACACCAAACTGGTCGAAGGGGGTTCGTGCTCGGAGCAGCCGCGATCGCAACGCCACCATGCTTCCGCAACCCGCGCGAAGGAGGGCCAGTGGCACAGTCTCCTGGGTGCCTGTCCGAACACCGAAGTGGGTGCCGGCCAGTTACGGATGCGCGGCCGAGCGATAGCGGGAAGCTATGGACGTTTACCGTCATTTCCGCAGGGTTTCGGCCATAGCTTCGGCTTCTACGGCAGCACTTGTCGCGATCCGCGTGACCTTCGCTCGGCCACGGTTTCGCGACCTCTGCGGGAGGGGAGCGGCCGCTCGCAAGTCGAGGTGCACGGGCGGGTCGTCGCTGGTCGGCAAGTGCCGGGCGACTCCGTCTGCCGGTGAGGGGACCATTGGGCGATGCCACACATCAGCTCGTTTTTCGGGATCGTGATCTCGATGTATTGGAACGAAGGTTCCCACCAAGTCCCGCACTTTCACGCGCGCTACGGTGAGGATGAGGCCTCGGTCGCGTTCGACGGCACGCTCATCGAGGGATCGCTGCCCGCCCGGTCAGCGAAGTTCGTTCACGAGCGGGCGCTGCTTCACCAGGCCGAGCTCGAGCGCAAACTGGGAGCTGGCGCGTGCTCGCCGGCCGTTGGATGAGATCGACCCCTTGTCCTAGCATTCACGGTATGTCCAACACACGTCCCGCCTGGTTGATCAAAGGTGTCGCCGTGGTCGGTGAGCACAAGCTGCGGTTGCTGTTCGTGGACGGCACCGTCGGGGACGTGTCTTTCCAAGACGATCCCTGGGACGGTGTGTTCGCTCCGCTCAGGGACCCGGCCAGGTTCGCGAACGTGACGGTGCTCGACGAGACCCTGTATTGGCCAGCGGAAGAGCTGGACTGGGCGCCCGAGCCGCTGTATGAGGCAGCACGCGCGCACGCGCTGACCGCCGCCTGAGCACCCGCGCTCCGTCTGCACCTCCTTTCTGAGCGCTCGAGCTAGCGGCCCAACTGCTGACTGAGACCCTCACCGCAGCCGGTTGCCGGACGCTCCGCCGCGCTCCTTACATCAACGATGCCCCCACCGTCACGAAAGCACAACCCAGCGATAATCGCCCCACCAGCCCCGC
>DAIDME010000055.1 GCA_027449125.1 Solirubrobacterales bacterium
TCTTGGTCCGTCGCGCCTACGGGTTCCACTCCGCCAACGCCGCGCTCGCGCTCGTTCACCTCACCTGCGGCCCAGTCACACTCACACTCCCAACCGAACGCGCGTTCGCATGACCTCACCTACATTCATGCCCGGAGAGCCGCTTAACGCGGACCGCGCGAGTGCCGGTCTCAGCACGGTGCCGACGGTAAGTCCGAGCGATCTCGGTTCTGTAGAACACGCCGCCGCGGCAACGCCGCTTGATACCGTCGGCGGCGATTGTGGGGCGTCGTCAATCAACGTGATCTCCGATCTGTCCGACGGTGTCTCATGGCTCACCGGCTGGACGGTTGATCCCCTGGTAGTAGGGGTGTGGTGGACTTCACTTGGAACGTTGCCGGCCTCAATCCGAACGGCACGGAGTGGACCCACTCCTTTCCGAGTACGCCGTGGATATCTGACTCTTGGACGAGCGGCCTCTTCGATCACCTTGCGGGGAAAGGGAAATACATCTTGGCGGTAGTTCCGTCGGCTAGCTTCGTGATTGGCTCCGAAGCGATCTGCTACTCCGGCGGCCCTATCCAAACGGCGACAATTCGCTGATCGATACTTCTACTCCGGGATCCCTTCGCACGAGTCCGTGCTTGTCCGCCGAGTCAATCAGTAGATATAGCCCGGGCGATAGTGTGATGCGCAGGCACTGTAGGTGATCCTCAAGCTGGAGTCGTAGCGGGGTAGGTATGCGGTTAGCAGGCCAGAGTTCATGGCGGTGCACTGTCGCTTCTAGCGAAGACCTTCATCTTGCGTTGTACACAAGGGACGCGCTGGGGTTTCCTACTGACCTAAGCGACCCTTGGTACGTCCCCCGAATCCTCGGAGGTGCAGCCGATAGGTCCGCGCTGCGCCATGAGCACGGCTCGCTGGTCTTGGAATCCGCTTGGCAGCAGTGGTGGTCAGCGCTGATAGCCACACCGAGCTACGAGTTGCCCGCGGACTATCTGGCAGATTCGCCGATCGCTCAGCTCTTGGGCGAAATTCGGCCGGAGTTCGTAAGGTGGTTTTCACCCATGGTGATCGCGGCTGCTCATGAAGCCAATTCGCTGGACCAATGGCGACTGTTCCGCGATGCTGTGGTTACAGCGGCAGCGGAAAGGAGAGTTCCGGTCGAAGCGCTCGAGGCCGACACGCAGTTGCTATTCGTAGAAGGGGCTTGGTGGCATCAACCCCGGCGAGGGTGGTTGCTGTTCTCTCCGGCGCTCGCCAAGGACCACGCGAAGTTTCGCGAGCGGCTCCGAGCGGTATTCGAGTCGAGCGTCTGATCCTTCGTCACCTTCGCGTGGCGCCGCGATGTAATCCTCCAGCGTCGCGCCGGCAAGTTCGTATCCGAGTCGAAACGTCTTGGAGGGACTGGTGCTCAGGTCCATGTCAGCTGAGGCAAGTAGCAGCGTGTAACACCCCTGAGTAGCAGCATCCGACCCCGGACCTTGCTAATCCACCCGTGGCGAGCTCGGAACGGGCGAAAACGGCTTCCACTGACAGGCAGAGCGCTGATCACCTGATCGGCGGTGCCATCAAGCGCTGCCTCCGCGACCTCGATGGAGCAACGCTGGCCGAGCGACCGAAGAACCCCTACGCCCAGCACATCACCGCCTACGGCGAATGGCTCGCCAGCTGGAAGGGTGGCGCGAAGGCGATCGTCAAGCCACGAGCGCAGGATCCTGCCTCCAGGGATTTCAAACGCCCGTCGAAGGTCGAGCGTGGCTGGAAGCCAGCGTCGGTCAACCGCGCGCCCGCCGCCGTCGATCGGCTAAACCGGTTCATCGGCCTCGGGCCGGCGAACGTCACATGCGAGCCGCTGACCCGGGCCGCGCCGCGCGCGTTCATGACCGACTAGCGGCGCGACCTGGTCCGCGCCGCCGAGGAGGCGCGACCGCGGGACCGAGCGATCCTCAAGCGTTGCTCTACGCCGCGCTGCGGCTGGCAGAGCTGGTGGCACTCGATCTCGAGGACATAACGATCACCGCGCGTGAGGACCTGCTGATCGTCCGGTCCGGGAAGGGCGAGACCTATCGAGAGGTGCCGCTGAGCCCGCCCCGCCGAGACGCGCTCACCGCGCGGCTCAGCGAACGCGCCGCAGCCGACGACAAGCAGCTCTATTCGTCGGCCCGCAAGGGCGGCGGTTCTCTGCGCGCGCGGCCGATCTCGTCGTCCGCGACACGGCCGACAAGGCCGGGCTGAAGCTCTCAGACCGCGTGCTGAGGCGCACGTGCAGAACCAACCTTGTCCGCGGTGGCAACGACCTCGCCCTCGTCGCCGAGCTTGCCGGCCACCGCACGCTCGAGACGACCCGCCGCTACAGCCTGCCCTCGGCAGACGACCGCCAGACCGCGATGGACGCTCCAGCGATCGACGATTGAGCCGAGCCGCGAGCGACGCTGCTTGCCCCTGGGGAGACGAACCCAAGGAGAGCGCCGTCGAGGCGGCATTAGACGCGGATGCTCACCGCTGCTCGTGCAGTGAAGTCCGTATCACTAGTGCTCCGTTACTACTGGAAGCGCATACGAACCTCGTCGTGCGGGCCGGGGCTTCGTACCGAACGGTGCTCAGCTCCAGACCCACCCGGACCAACCACCGACAACCCCCTCACCAACGCTCCCGTGAAGTCGTCTTGTGAGGGCGACCCGGATCCACGCCCGCAGCGTGCGTTCACAGCGGCTCAACGAGCTGGATATGACCTGGTGACGAGACGGCCACGGACCCGTGACAACTGCGGCGTCCGCCTGGTTTACCTTGGCAGCGCTGATCTCATCGTCCACTCCCGCCGAACGCCTCTGGCCGCCGGCGGGTGAGGCCCGGCAACCATCCGACAGGAGAACAATGACAACAAGAAACCGGGTTCGCGCGCTGCTGGCCGCTGCCGCGCTGCTTGCCGCCGGTACCGCGGGCGCCATTGATGCCGCCGCGAGCAGTGCCTCGAGCAAGACGACCCTGGTCGTCTACTCCGCCCAGGGCTACGACTCCGCGATGGTCAAGGCGTTCACCAAGGCTACGGGGATCCCAACCAAGCTCGACGACAACTCGACCGGCCCGCTGCTGACGCAGATCGAGGCGTCGAAGAACAACCCCAACTGGGGTTTGCTGTGGGTCGACGGCGACACCGCCTTCGCAGGGCTCGATCAGCAGCACCTGCTGCAGCGGGGCTTCGAGCCAAAGGTCGCCTGGACCAAGCTCGGGCGGTCGGTGGTGCCCTCCGACGGCTCCTACACGCCGACCGGAATCACGCTGATGGCCGCGCTCGCTTACAACACGAAGGCGGTGCCCAACCCGCCTAGCTCCTGGAAGGCCCTGCTCAGCTCGAAGTGGGACGGCAAGATCGGCATGAACGACCCCTCGCAGTCCGGGCCGACCTACCCGTTCGTCGCGGGGATGATGAACTACCTCGGCGGCATCAGCCAGGGCAAGGCGTTCTTCACCACCCTGAAGCGGCACGGCCTGCTGGTCAGCTCCACCAATGGCCCCACCCTGCAGGCGCTCGCCAGCGGCCGCATCGACATCGCGCTCGTGCAGAGCTCGGCCGCGATCGGCGACCGCCTCGGTCCGCCGGTCAACAACAACATCGCCATCAAGTATCTGAGCCCGATGACGCTCTTGCCGAGCGCGATCGGCATCGACGCCAAGGCGCCCGCCGCGGAGCGCGCGGAGGCCGAGCGGTTCATCGAGTTCGTGCTCTCCAAGCGCGGACAGCAGGTGATGCAGACCGGGGACCCGACGGGGGACTCGCTGTATTACCCGGTCGTCCAGGGCGTCAAGCCGCTGCCGGCGCTGCCGAAACTGGCCGGGATCGCGACCCAGCACCTGAACCCCTACACCTGGGGCGCGCGGGAGACAGCGCTGAACACCTGGTTCGACGCGAACGTCAAGTAGCTCGAGAGCACTGGGCGGCGCGCGGCGACAGATACGGGCAGCGCAACCGTGGCATCTGCCTCAGCCGACGCCGGCGCCGGGGGCGCGGTCCTGCAGGGACCGCGCCCCCGGCTGCGCACGGCGCTGCCAAGCGGCGCTGGCGTCATCCAGGCGGCCTTCTGGCTCACGCTGTTCCTGATCATCCTGCTGCCCTGCCTCGCCTTCCTGATCCTCGCGATCTCACCGCGCCTCTTTGACCAGGGAGATTCCTACTTCACGCTGCGGTTCATCGGCGGCGTGCTGACCGGGCAGACCGCCGCCGCGATCGCAAACTCGCTCTGGATCGGTGCTGTCACCGCCGTGATCGGAACGCTCGCGGGCTTCCCCGTCGCCTGGCTGGTGACCCGCACTGACATCCGCTTCCGAGGCTTGATCGCCGGTGCGATCTGGCTCACGCTGCTGGTGCCGAGCTGGCTGCCGTCGCTCGGGTGGGTGCGTCTCGTCCAGCCCGACGGCGTCATGTACCAGATGGGTGTCGGCTTGCCACTGCTCACCCACGCCATACTCGGCCCGTTCGGTGTCGCACTGGTCCTCGGCCTGCGCAACGTGCCCTTCGCGTTTCTGGCGATCAGTACTGCGCTGGCCGGGATGGGCCAGGAGTTCGAGGACGCCGCGCGTGTCCACGGCTCCTCGCGCTGGCATTCGCTGACGGTCGTCGCCCCGATCGTCGCCCCCGCGATCTGGTCGGCGCTGGCCATCGGATTCGCGGAGTCCGTCAGTGACTTTGGCGTGGCGGCGACGCTGGCCAACCAGGCCAACTTTCCGCTCGGCACCTACCAGCTGTACGCGTCGATCAACGACTTCCCGCCGAGCTTCCCCACGGCCGCCGCCATGGCGTGGCTGCTGGTCGGCTCGGTTGCCCTGCCGCTGGCGTTGCAGGCGCGCGCCCTGCGCGGCCGCTCGTACGCCGTGCTCTCGGGCAGGGCCCGCCAGATCCAGCGCCGCAGCCTCGGACGGCTGGGGTCCATCTTCGCCTACGGCGGCCTCGGGCTGTTCTTTCTGGTCGCCGTGGGCGTTCCCGCTTTCGGCGCGCTCGCCGGGTCGCTGCTGCAGGAGGACGTCGGCAGTTTCTCCGTCACCACGGCCAACTACGCGGCGATCATGCACAACCCAACGATGGTCCAGCCGGTGGGCCGCTCGCTCGAATACGGCGTGATCACCGCCACGATCACGGTGGTGCTCGGCTACACGGCCGCAAGCTTCCTGACGCGCGCGGCGACCCCCGCCAAACGCCTGCTGGATTTCATGCTCCTGGCCGTCGTGGCGATCCCCGGCGTGATCTTTGCGGCGGGCTACATCATGGCCTACAACCTGCCGGTTCTCTCCAGGCTCGGCATCAACCTGTATCAGACCGTCGGCCTGCTGATCATCGCCTACGCGGCGTCCAACCTGCCGACCAGCGCGCGCGTCCTGGTCGGCAGCGTCTCCCAGGTGCACGGCTCACTGACCGATGCGGCTCGGGTCCACGGCGCCAACCCACCGGTCGCGTGGCTGCGTGGGGTTGCTCCGCTGCTCGCAAGGCCGCTGCTCTACGCGTGGCTTCTGACCTTCACCGGCGTCTTCCTCGAGCTCCCGATCTCGCAGTTGCTCTACGCCCCTTCACAGCCGCCGCTGTCGGTCTCCATCCAGGACAACCTCGGCAACTATCACTTCGGCATCGGCACCGCGCAAGCGGTGATCGCGGTGCTGGTGGCGGCGGCGGCGGTGGGGCTGGTGCTGGGCGGCTACCGGCTGCTGGCGCCGAGGGGCTGGCGACAGGCTGGAGCAAGCAATGGCTGAACGTGTGCAGGTCGAGCGGGTCTGCAAACGGTACCGCGGTGCCGCGGCCGCAGCGCTCGACGAAGTGTCACTGGTCGTCGAGCCAGGGGAGATCCTGGTCCTTTTGGGACCATCCGGCTCCGGTAAGACCACCCTGCTGCGTTGCCTGGCGGGAATCGAGCGCGTCAGCGACGGCGCCATCCGGCTGGGTGACCGGCTGGTGGCCGACGCGCGCCTGCATCTCGCGCCCGACAGGCGCAACCTCGCGATGGTCTTTCAGGACTTTGCGCTGTGGCCGCACATGACGGTGCTGGAGAACGCTGCCTTCGCCCTGCGCCGCCGACACAACGAACGGCCGGCTGCGCTGGCCAAAGCCCAGGCGATGCTCGAGCGGGTCGGTCTGGGCAGCTACGGGGGTCGCTACCCGCACGAGCTCTCAGGAGGCGAGCAGCAGCGCGTGGCGCTGGCGCGGGCGCTGGTCGCGCAACCGGACCTGCTGTTGTTCGACGAGCCGCTCAGCTCACTCGACGCCAACCTGCGCGAGCGCCTGCGGATCGAGATCGCGACCCTAGTCCGGGAGCAGGGCGCCACCGTCGTCTATATCACGCACGACCAGGGCGAGGCCTTTGCGCTCGGTGACAAGATCGGCGTCCTGCAGGCTGGCCGCCTGATCCAGCACGGGCCGCCCGAGGCGCTCTACGGCAGCCCCGCGACCCCGTTCGTTGCTCACTTCACCGGCCTGGCGGGCACGCTCCGTGGCGTCCACCCCGGCCCCGGGCCCGCTGGCCCGGGGCCGGTGACCGTCGCGATCCCCAGCACTGATCATCGCCGCGGCCTCGAGCTCGCCGCCACCGCGATGTCGGTGCTCGAGCCCGGCGCGCCGGTGCAGGTGTTGTTGCGTCCAACCGCCGCGCGCATCTGCCGGACAGGCTCGAGGCCCGCGGTCCTGCGCGGGATCGTGCGTGCCGGCGCCTTTCAAGGGCGCGGCTACGACTATGTGGTCGAGGTCGGCCGCGACCTGCTCTTGACCGGGGTCTTCGACCGGCGCAGGTTCGCTCGCGGCGAGAGCGTCGACCTGTTCGTGGACGCGAAGCAGTCGCTCGTGTTCGCTGACCCAGAACCGATCGACGCGCCGCTGGTGGCGGCCGAGGCGGTGATCCGGGTGGCCTGTGGTGAGGCCCTGAGCGGCGTCCCGTCCGGGCCGGATCTGACCGTCTAGTCGGTCTGGACGCGAGGGCCAGCCTTGCCACGCCAGTGTCCGTGAGACGTGCACCGCTAAGCGCCAGAGCTACGCGCTGCGTTGGGGGAGCGGAGCCGCGCCACCGCGGCTCGCCGAGGATCTGCGCAAGCGACGCAGCGCCGAGCCGCTCGAGATCGACGTGGACGGCGAGGCTTCACGGACCGCGATCGCGGGCAGGCTGAGCCTCAGATCCACTGCTTCCGCGAACTCACGACGCACTGGAGCGAGTCAGACGCTCCCAGCCCTGAGCCTGCCCACGACGCGACGTTGATGGCGGTCACCAGGCGTCTGTCCCGTCGCACGATGGCGAGCGGGCGGCTAGATGGCAGCCGCCACGAGGAGAGCCCCGATGCCGATCAGCTCATCAGGATTGCGCGTGTAGAGCCGAGCCTCGTGAGCGTGTGCCGTTGCAGCGATCAACAGGTCCATGGCACGCGCTCGTGGCTGGCGGCCGGCTGCCGTGACGGCGGCGGCCAGTCTGCCGTAGCGGTCGCGATGACCACGCTGGTGTCCAGCAGCGCCTTCACCGCGCTGTCCCAGGGTCACGCAGCTGTTGGTCGATGCGATCGCGGTCGTGCTCCCAGCCGACGTCCGCTGGCCCCCGTAAGAGCTCGGCGATCTCCTCCCACTGCCGCCAGCTTCGTCTCTCGGCCGCGACCAGCCGCACGCTGGGTCTGCCGGCGACGGTGATGGTGACTTCCTCGCCCGCCTCAACGCGGCGCACCAATTCGGAGGCCCGCTGTTGCAACTCACGAAGTCCAACGGTGCCCATCTCCGACGGGATGGCACAGGCGCTACAAGTGTCCCGCGTAGCGATGGTCAAACGAGACACGACGGATCGTCTAGCGAACGCCCGTTGGCCGGCGATTGCCTTCGCACCTGCTCGCCGTCTGAGTGCCCCAAACGGTCGGGCGGCGTGACGGCGCTGAGATGACCGTCAGCTGACCAGCTTGCGGTCCAGGGCGTAGCGCACGAGCTCGGCGCGGTCTGCGAGGCCGAGCTTCTGCTGGATGTGGGCGCGGTGGGTCTCGACCGTGCGGATCGAGAGGTAGAGCTCCTCGGCGATCTGGCCGTTGGTGTAGCCCAGCGCGATCAGCCGCAGGATCTCCAGCTCGCGCTGCGAAAGCCCGTCGGGCGGGCCGGGTGGGGGCTCCGCGGCAAGCTTGGCGCCCAGGCGAGGGTTGAGGTAGCGCTCACCGGCGACGGCGGCGCGTATGGCGTCGACCAGTTCGCCGTCGGCTGACTCCTTGAGCACGTAGCCGAGCACGCCGTCACTTAGCGTGCGCCGCGCGTACGCCGGCTCGTTCTGCATGGTCAGCACGACTATCTGCGTCTCGGGGAACTCGCTGCGCAGCCCGGGGATCGCCTCGATGCTCTCCTCGCCCGGCATGTTCAGGTCGAGCACCAGCACGTCCGGGTGGTGGCCACGCACGTAACGCCGGGCGGAAGCCACATCTTCGGCCTCCGCCACGACCTCGAAACCCGCTTCGCTGTCGAGCAGCTGTCGTAGGCCACGACGCACGATCGCGTGGTCATCGGCGATCACGATCCGGATCTTCTCGCTCACAGGTGGCAAGTTACATCGCCGGGTAGGTGCGTGGCAAGCTGGCGCCACCTGCATTTGCGGGAAGTTTGCGGGAAACTAGAGCGCGATGGCGACCGTCACGGCTCTGGGCCGGCTCCCCTTCGACTCGATCTACCGCCACGGTTACGTCCGCGTCGCTGCCGCGGTCCCGCCCGTCCGGATCGCCGAGCCAGCCGCGAACGCACGGCAAACCATCGCGCTGGCCCGCGCGGCGCACGAGCAGGGAGCAGCTCTCGTGGTCTTCCCGGAGCTCGGCCTCACCGCCTACACAGCCGACGACCTCTTTCACCAGGACGCGCTGCTCGAGGCGACGCTTGACGCGATCGCGCAGGTGCGCGAGGAGAGCGCAGAGCTCACACCCGTCGTTGTGATCGGTGCGCCGCTGCGCGCGCAGGACGGCATCTTCAACGTCGCGCTCGTGATCCATGCCGGCCGGATACTCGGCGCCGTGCCGAAGAGCTATCTGCCTGCTTACGGGGAGTTCTACGAGAAGCGGCAGTTCCGTGCGGCGCGCGACGCCATCCGCGCCGAGGTCGAGATCGGTGGGGTCTCGGTGCCGTTCGGCAGCGACCTGCTGTTCGCCGCCGCCGACCTGCCGCAGCTCGCCCTGCATGTGGAGATCTGCGAGGACCTCTGGGCCCCGATCCCACCGAGCACCTATGCCGCTCTGGCCGGCGCGACGTTGCTGGCCAACCTGTCGGCCAGCAACGTCACGGTCGGCAAGCCCGAGTACCGGCGGTTGCTGTGCGCCGGTCATTCGGCGCGCACGCTCGCCGCCTACGTTTACACAGCTGCCGGGCTTGGGGAGTCCACCACCGACATGGCGTGGGACGGGCAGGCGCTCATCTATGAGAATGGCGACGCACTCGCCGAAGCGGAGCGCTACGCCGCGACCGGTACGCTCACCTGCGCCGACGTCGATCTCGACCGCTTGACCGCCGACCGCGTGCGGCTCACGTCGTTCGGTGACTGCGCCCACGATCACCGGGAGCTGCTGCGTCGGCTTCGTCGCATCGATTTTCGCCTCCGTCCACCCGCCCGCTCGCTGCCGCTCCAGCGCGAGGTCGCACGCTTCCCGTATGTGCCCGCGGATCCCGCCTCACGCGACCAGCGCTGCCGCGAGGTCAGCATGATCCAGTCAAGCGGCCTGCAGACGCGGCTTCAGGCGACCGGTATCGAGCGCGTCGTGATCGGCGTCTCGGGCGGGCTTGACTCGACGCTTGCGCTGCTTGTTGCGGCACGCACGATGGATCGCCTGCGGCTGCCACGCACCAACATTCTCGCCTACACAATGCCCGGCTTCGGCACCAGCGCCACCACGCTTGGCAGCGCACGTGAGTTGATGCAGGCGCTCGGGGTGAGCGCCGCCGAGCTCGACATCAGACCGGCGTCGCAGCTGATGCTCGAGTCGATCGGCCACCCGGCGGCCGCTGGCGCGCAGGTCTACGACACCACCTATGAGAACGTGCAGGCCGGTGAGCGGACCGCCCACCTGTTCCGCCTGGCAAACCTCCATGGTGCGCTGGTGCTCGGTACCGGCGACCTCAGCGAGCTGGCGCTCGGCTGGAGCACCTACGGTGTCGGCGACCAGATGTCGCACTACAACGTCAACGCCTCGGTGCCAAAGACCCTGATCCAGTTTCTGCTGCGCTGGGCGCTCGACACGGGCGAGCTCGGCGCGCAG
>DAIDME010000056.1 GCA_027449125.1 Solirubrobacterales bacterium
AGCAACAGCACATAGGCCGCGCAGGCGACCGCGCACAGATCCTCCTCGTCCTGCACCGGATCCTCGGCACGAACCTGACTGACAGCCACAAGCGTCGGCGCGCGCTCGAGCTTACGCGCCGCCTCCACACCAGCCGCAACCTTCAACTCGCCAAGCGCCCGCGGCCCCAACACCCGGAACCGCCAGGGGTTCGTCAGGTGATGATTGGGCGCCCAGCAAGCAAGCCCGAACAGCTCATCCAAGAGCTCCCGCGCGACCGGCTCGCTGCCAAACACCTTATGCGTACGACGCGTCCGTATCGCCTCTTCAAGCTCCATGGCGGCGCAACTTACAGACTCAACGAAGCCCATGCCCGTTCGGTCACCCGAACATGCAGGTGGCGTTCCGCTCGTCCCGATCGCGCTCGACCCGCTCGCGGATCTCGCCTGCGCAGGCGCCCGCGAGCAGCGCAGCCGCCCGCTAGAATTTCGCGAACACGAGCTTCCCAGCAAGTCTGGCGGCGAGTCAGCACAGACGAGATCCGTGTTCGATCACCCAGCGAGCAGGAAGGCGGCGGACGCAGCGGCCGCTCGAGCTGGCCCTCCCAACACCCGCGAGCGCACCCGGGTGATCATCGCCGACGATCACCCGCTGTTCCGAGACGGGCTCGCAAGGCGTGTCCAGGAACGGCCGGATTTGGAGCTGGTCGGCCAGGCTGCCGACGGCAACGAGGTCATCGAACTGGTCCGTGCGCTGAAACCGGACGTCGCCGTCGTCGACCTGAAGATGCCTGGAGGCGGCGGCCTCGGGGTGGCGCGAGCGCTCACCCGTGAAGCGCTGACCACGCACCTGGTGCTGCTCAGCGCCCACCTCGACAGCGCGCTCGTCTTCGAGGCGCTGGCCGCGGGCGCCCGCGCGTTCGTATCCAAGGACGCGGACCGACTCGAGGTGTGCGAGACGATCGTGGCGGTGGCCCGCGGAGACGTCGTGCTTCCAGCGTGGCTCCATGCGGGCCTCGCGTCCGAGATCAGGACACGCGCCCGCGATGCGGACCCGGCGCTGACCGCGCGCGAGCTGGATGTGCTCCGGCTGATCGCCGAGGGTCGATCGGCGCCGGCGGTCGGCCGCGCCCTGCACCTCAGCACCGGCACGGTCAAATCTCACCTGACCAGCGTCTACGAGAAGCTGGGGGTCAACGACCGTGCGGCCGCGGTGGCCGAGGGGATGCGCCGCGGGGTGCTCGAGTGAGTGCGCGATCCCGCTGGCCCGCCGGGCGACTCGGTCGCCTCATCGAGCGCCTGCAACCCGGGCTCGAGTCCGCCCGGGCAACGACGCGGATCCTCGCGATCCTGCGGCTGGCGCTGCTGCCCGTGATCTTCGCCGGCGACCGGCTCGTGGACCACGAGACCGTCGGCACGAGCGGTTTCGATGCGGTGATCGTGATCGCAACGGTCTACAGCGCGTTGGTCCTCGCCGACAACTGGAGAGCGCGCGGGCCGCTGCTCCGGCCGACCGGACAACTCGCCTGCGACATGGCGCTCGTCGCTGCCCTCGCCTATGAGTCCGGAGGCGCCTTCTCTCAGCTGGGCGCAGCGTTCCTGACCCTCCCCGTTGCCGCTGCGCTCCTGTCCTCGCCGCGGCGCACGGGCGGCGTGGCGCTCGCCGCTGGGATCCTGTACCTGCTCCTTGCGATCGTGCACCCCGAGACCCCCGAGCACCGCCGCCTCGCAATCGCGCTCGGGGCCGGCCTGTACGTGGCGTGGGACGGCGTCGTGGCGGTCCTGCTCGCCGCGATCCTCAGCGCGCGCCGCCAACGGATAGCGGAGCTGTCACAGGCACGCGCGCGGCTGGTGGCGGAGGCGGCGACAGCCGAGGAGCGCGCGCGGCGCCGGCTCTCGGACCAGCTACATGACGAAGTCGTGCAGACGATCCTGACCGCCCGCCAAGACCTCGCCGAGGCACGCGACGGCAACGACGAGCTGCTCGGTTCCGCAGACCTGGCGCTGAAGCAGGCGATCGGCCAGCTTCGGCAGATCATCGTCGACCTGCATCCCACCTATCTGTTCGACCATCTCGGGCTGGACGCAGCGCTGGAGGCGATAGCCCGTCAGCAGGCGATGCGCGGCCGCTTCACGCCACACTTCCACGTCGATCCGTCCGCGGCCGAGCCGCACGACCAGCTCGTGCTCTCGCTGGCGCGCGAACTGCTGACCAACGCCGCCCGCCACTCGCAGGCCGCAAACGTGGTGCTCAGCCTGGCTCGTGACGGTGAGGACGTGGTCCTGGAGGTCTCTGACGACGGCCGCGGGTTCACGCACTGGCATCACCTCATGGCGCTGCGCGCAGGGCACATCGGCCTCGCCTCGCTGCGCGAGCGCGTCGAGGTCGCAGGCGGCGCCGTGGAGATCTCCTCGAGCCCCGGGCAGGGCACGTCTGTGAGCTGCCGCATTCCGGTCGCGGCGCCAGCGTTGGCGGAGCACCAGCACGTGACTCTCTGACGATCGGCGGACCACCGATCGTCCAGAGTTCGGGCGCGTAACCGTCCGGTCACAAAGCCGCTCAACCACAGGCGTAGCGTCAGCTGCGGTGAAACGACCAGCGCCTTGCCGGCTCACGGAAGGCGCATGGCGGTAGCTGAGACATGCATCCGGCCTGACAGGAGATTTATGGCTGCTGTTCAACTAGAGCGACTCGGTGGCCGATGAGCGTCGAGCTCTACGCAATCCGGAAGGCGTACGGCGCAACCGATGCGCTCAAGGAGGTCAGCTTTGAGGTGGCGGAGGGTGAGTTCTTCTCGATCCTCGGCCCCTCGGGCTGCGGAAAGTCGACGTTGCTGCGGATCGTGGCCGGCCTCGAGCGGCCGGACAGCGGCGTCTTGAAACTCGGCGGCTTGGACGTCAGCCGCAAGGCCCCGGCGGAGCGAGGGGTCGGCCTGGTGTTTCAGAACTACGCCCTGTTTCCGCACCTGACCGCCGCCGGAAACATCGGGTTTGGTCTCAAGGGCAGGGTCTCGAAGCACGAGCTCGCCACGCGGGTTGGTGAGATCGCGGAGCTGCTGGACCTCGACCAGGCGCTCCTCGCTCGCCGCCCACGTGAGCTGAGCGGCGGGCAGCGCCAGCGCGTCGCGCTCGGTCGCGCGCTGATCCGCAAGCCGCGCGTGCTGCTGATGGACGAGCCCCTGTCTGGCGCCGACGCGCTGCTGCGCGAGCGTATGCGCAGTGACCTGCGCCGCTTCCACGAGCGCGCCGGCACTACCACGCTGTACGTGACCCACGACCAGCGCGAGGCGATGAGCATGTCCGACCGTCTGGTGGTGATCGAGGGCGGCTCGGTGCAGCAGGTCGGCCGGCCGATCGACGTCTATCGCGAGCCCGCGACGGCGTTCGCGGCGCGTTTCCTCGGCAGCCCTGGGATGAGCCTGTGGCCGATGCAGCTGGCCGGCAACGGCAGCGGCGCGGTGTTGGTCGGAGACGCCGGGACTGAGTGGCCGCTCCCCGGTGCCCCCGGCCGTGACCCCTGCGCGGTCATCGTCGGCGCCCGACCGGAGCGTATCGGCCTGACTCGGCCGAGCTCCGCCGCGTGCCGGCTGCGGTGCCGCTCGGCGACCGTCGAACCCCAGGGGGAGACGGCCTTCGTGCGGGCCTTCCACGGCCAGAGCGAGATCGTCGCTACGACCGGCGTGGACGCGGTCCCAGGACTCGGCGGCGAGGTCGAGCTGTGGGTCGAACCCTGCGATCTGCATCTGTTCGACGCGAACAGCGGTCGCCGGTTGGAGCCGCTCTCGACAGCAGCGGGCGCCATGGCAGCGTCTGCACACGGAGTGCTGCGGTGAGCGCAATGGATTGGGCGGCGCCGGGGCCGTCCGCACCCACGCGCGGGCAGAGGGCGCTTGCGCTGAGACGCCTGCTCCGTCCGTTCGCGGGCTACGCGCTGATCCTGCCCGCGCTGGCGGTCCTGCTGCTCTTCTCCTACCTGCCCGCGGTCCTGCTGTTCGTAATCGCGTTCATGCACTTCCAGATAGCCGGCACCAGCTCGTTCGTGGGCCTCGGCAACTTCACGCTCCTGTTCGCCCAGCCGCTGTTCTTTCAGTCGCTGCTGGTGACCGGGTACTTCGTGGTCGTGATGGTCCCAGCCACGCTGGCGCTGTCACTCGCGCTGGCGATGCTCGTTCGTGACTTCGCTCGACGCGGCCGGCGCGGCGGCGTCACGCAGGCGCTGATCTTCCTGCCGCACGTGACCCCGCTGGTCGCCACCTCGCTGATCTGGGTCTACATCTTCAACCCGCAGTACGGCTTTCTGAACTTCGTCATCGGCCTGTTCACCTCGGTTCAGCCCGGCTGGCTGAACAGCACCGCGTGGGCGATGCCGGCGGTCATGATCTACTCGCTCTGGCACAGCCTGGGGCTGTACATGGTCCTGTTCCTCGCCGGCCTGGCGATCATCCCGGACCGCCTGATCGAGGCCGCGCAGATTGAGGGTGTCACCGGCTTCAAGGCGTTCCGGCGGGTGATCCTGCCGCTGCTCAAGCCGACCATGTTCCTCGTGTGCCTGCTCGTGACGGTCAACACGCTCCAGACCTTCGCGCAGATCTACACGCTGACGGGCGGGGCCTACAGCCACGGTGGCGGGCCGGCGTTCTCGACCACCACCGACGCGGTGCTGATCTACCAGACGGCCTTCCAGTACTTCAACTTCTCACTGGCAGCCGCGATGAGCCTGATCCTGTTCCTGATCCTGCTG
>DAIDME010000057.1 GCA_027449125.1 Solirubrobacterales bacterium
CCGATCCAGTAGCGGGTCACGACATCAACGATCGCGTAAGCAACCCGCTTGGCACGGGCAAAGTGCGAAGCGTCCCAAATCCAGATCCGGTTCTTCTCCCAGCTAATCACGGGAAACACGGGTGTTTGCGGGCGTGCGCGAACCGGCTCCCCAGGGAGCGTGACCTGGTGTTTGAGCGCCACACGCAACACCGTGGACGGGCTCACGAACACCGTCCCGGTATAGCTGCCACGGTGCGCGAGCTTGCGGTGCGAGCGATCAACCGGCCCCCACGTCTCGATCAGGCAGAGGATCGCCTGCTCCTCCCACTCAAGCAGGCTGTGCACCGCCCCGCCACCCGGAGCCTGGTCCTCCAAGCTCCCGGTCTCTCTCAGGCGCGCCCGCCAGCGGTGCACGCGCACATCCTCTACCTGCAGCACCCGGCACGCACGCGCGTGCGCCCACCCCTGCCCGAGCGCACCATCGATCAGCCCCAAAAGCTCGAGCTTGACCCCCGCACTCACCCGCGCGGGGACCGGGCCAGTAAGCCCGAGCGCTGCCTTCCCCTTTATCTGACATGTCAGATAAAGGGGACTATCTGCCGCGCCTGGTTATCTGCAGTGACGGGCGTGCCGGCCAATCTTTTGCCTGCTGATGGCGTGGTGGGGGTCGTGAGCGACTGCGCATAATCGCTGCTGTTGTCGATCGTTGATGCTGTTTTTGGTGTCATGATCGATTGGAGGCAGCGATGGGTGGTACGCCTGTTTGGTCTCGGACGGCTCCGGGGCCGTTGGAGCCGTTTGCGGTCGGATACGCGCGGTGGTTGGCGGACAGTGGGTTCTCGCGGAGCAGGATCGAGAAGCGGCTGGGTCAGTTCGGTCGTCTCAGCGCCTGGCTCGGCATGGAACGGCTTGGCCTGGAGGATCTGACGGCCGAGCATCAGCGGCGGTTTGTCGAGGCTCGTCGCGCGGCTGGCGCTCGCACGTGGCTCTCGCCACAGAGCCTGCGCGTCCCGCTGACGTATCTGCGCGAGGCGGGGATCCTTGAGGCGGTGCCGGTGGCGCCGGACGGGCCGGCCGAGCGGCTGCTCGCCGACTATCGGCGGTATCTGGCTGGTGAGCGTGGGCTGGCGACCCACACGATCTATCAGCACGCGCTTGTCGCCCGTCTGTTCTTGCACGAGCGTGAGGGGCGCGGCGGCCTTGAGCTGGAGCGTCTGACCGCGGGGGACGTGAGCGCGTTCTTGGCGTCCGAGTGCCCGAAGCGCAGCGTCTCGGGCGCCCGGGATCTGGTCAAGGGGTTGCGAGGGCTGCTGCGGTACTTGCACCTGAGCGGCGTGATCGCGGCGCCGTTGCAGTGGTCGGTTCCGGGGGTTGCCTACCAGCGTGACCGCTCGCTGCCGCGCGGGTTGCCGGCGGAGGCGGTGGCGCGGCTGCTGGGCAGCTGTGATCGACGGCGAACGATCGGCCGGCGTGATTACGCGGTGTTGTTGCTGCTCTCGCGGCTCGGTTTGCGTGCCGGCGAGGTCGCCGCGATCGAACTTGACGATATCGACTGGCGCCGTGGCGAGTTTCAGGTTCGTGGCAAAGGAGCACGTCTTGATCGTCTGCCTGTGCCTGTCGATATCGGCCAAGCGATTGTCAGCTATCTGCGACTGCGCCCTGGCAGCGGCTCGCGCGCGGTGTTTCTGCTGGCGCGCGCGCCGTTCTGCCCGTTGAGCGGGCAGGCAGTTTCCGGGATCGTGCATCGCGCGTGCGTCCGCGCCGGGGTGCCGGTCGTTCACGCTCACCGGTTGCGGCACACGGCCGCGACCGAGCTGCTGCGGGCGGGCGGGTCGCTTCCGGAGGTCGCGCAGGTGCTCCGTCATCGTGATCTCGCGACCACCGCGATCTACGCCAAGGTCGACCGCCACCGGCTCAGGGAACTAGCGCGGCCGTGGCCGGAAGGTGGTGCGTCATGAGCCCGCTGCGCAAAGCGGCCAGGGACTATCTGGCGATCCGTCGCAGCCTCGGCTATGAGCTCTATAGCCACGAGCTGCTGTTGGACGACTTCGTCGCGTTTCTGGAACGGGCCGGCGTCGAAACGGTCACGATCGAGATCGCGGTCCGGTGGGCACGGCTGCCGAAGGACGCCAAGCCGATCTGGTGGGCTCGCCGGCTGGGTGTGGTCCGCGGGTTCGCCCGGTATCTGGCGACGATCGACCCGCGCACCGAGGTTCCGCCCCGGGATCTACTGCCCGTCCGCGAGCAACGGCTTGCCCCGTATATCTACTCGCCGGCCGAGACGCGGGCGCTGATGGCAGCGGCTGGCGCGCTGCAGCCCCGGCTGCGGGGCGCGACGCACCGGACGCTGATCGGGCTGCTGGCCGTCACCGGGCTGCGGCTCGGGGAAGCGCTCGGCCTCGAGCGCCAGGACGTCGACCTTCACGATGGCGTGCTGCGCGTCCATGGCAAGAACGGGAAGTGGCGGGAGGTGCCGCTGCATGAGACCACGACCAGCGCGCTCAGCGACTATGCCAGCCTGCGCGACCGTGAGTGGCCGCAGCCCAAGACCCCTGGGTTCTTCGTCTGTAGCACCGGCGAGCGGCTGCGCAAGGGGGTGGTGCACAAGACCTTCCCGCAGCTGATCCGCCAGGTTGGCCTTGAGGGTTGCGGTCAGCGAGCCAGACCCCGACCTCACGACTTTCGGCATGCCTATAGTGTCGCGACGCTCCTGGACTGGTATCGCGACGGCGAGAACGTCGACGCGAAGCTGCCGCTGCTGTCTTCGATGCTTGGCCACGCCAAGCCCGAGCACACATACTGGTATCTCCAAGCGGTCCCGGAGCTGACCGAGCTCGTCGCCGCGCGCCTCGATGGACTGCTCGGAGCCGGGTCATGACCGTCCTGGCCCCGACGCTCGAGGCGTTCTTCGTGGAGCGCCTGATCAACCAGAAGGACGCTAGCCCGCGGACGATCGCCGCCTATCGAGACACGCTCAAGCTGTTGTTGCGCTACGCCTCTGAGCGCACCGGCACGCAGCCGTCGAAGCTGGACTTCGCCGAACTCGACGCGCCGCTGATCTCCGGGTTCCTCGATCACCTCGAACACGGGCGCGGGAACACCGCCCGGACCCGGAACGCGCGCCTTGCGGCGATCCACTCGCTCTACCGGTTCGCGGCTCTGCGCCACCCCGAGCACGCGCACACGATCGCGCGCGTGATCGAGATCCCCACCAAACGCCACACCCGGCCGCTGCTCTGCTACCTCGACATGCCAGAGATCACGGCACTGCTCGCCGCCCCGGACCGCGCCACCTGGCTCGGCCGACGTGACCACGCGCTGCTGCTGACAGCGATCATGACCGGGCTGCGCGTCTCCGAGCTGACCAGCCTGCGCCTGCAGGACGTGACACTCAAGAAGCCCGGTGCGCACTGCCGCGTGATCGCGAAGGGACGCAAGACGAGAACCGCGAGCCTGACCCCCGAGACCGTCGCGGTCCTTCGCGAATGGCTACGCGAACGCACCGGCGATCCCACCGACCCGGTGTTCCCAACCCGGCAAGGAGCGCCGCTGACACCGCGCGGCGTTGCCTGGCTGCTCGACAAGCACATCGCGACCGCCACTACCCATTGCCCGTCACTCGCGGCCAAGCGGGTGACCCCACATGTGCTACGTCACTCGAATGCGATGTTGCTCAGAGCCAAGAAGGTGGACATCCTCACGATCGCGCTGTGGCTCGGACACGAGAGCGCCACGACCACCGAGACCTACCTCCACGCCGACCAAACAATCAAGCAAGAAACGCTCGACCGCATCACCCCCACGGGCACCCCGCCCGGCCGATACCAGCCCAGCGACGCCGTGATCGCGTTCCTCGACCAGCTCTGATTATCCGAAGTGCAGAGACCACGAACCCCTCCCTGAGCAGGGGAAACCAAGACGACTGCAGATAATCCGGCGCGGCAGATAGTCCCCTGTGCAAACTCAGCTCGATCGCCTGCTCCTTGATCGTCTCGGTCAACTGCGCGTTCTCGACCCGCAGCTCCTCCAGCTCCACCTGCTCCACCGACGGCACCCGCCCCGGCTTCGAAGCGGCAAACGCCGCCAACGC
>DAIDME010000058.1 GCA_027449125.1 Solirubrobacterales bacterium
CCGTGCTGGGGGCGCTGCGGCTCGAGCTCGCGCGCCGCTTTGCGCTGGTGGGCGACGACGCGGGCCACGACATCCACTGGGTCGTGCGCTTCCCGATGTTCGCGCCGGACGGGGAGGGCGGGTGGACGGCTGAGCACCACCCGTTCACCGCGCCGCTCGGGGATGACCTGAGCAACCCGGCGACCCTGCTCTCCGACTCCTACGACATAGTGCTCGACGGCTTTGAGATCGGCGGCGGCTCGATCCGCATCAACCGGCGCGAGGTCCAGCAGCGGGTCTTTGAGATCATCGGCCTGGGGCCGGAGGACGCGCAGGCGCGGTTCGGCTTCCTGCTCGACGCTCTACGCTACGGCGCGCCGCCGCACGGGGGGATCGCGCCCGGGCTCGACCGGATCGTGGCGCTGATCGGCGGCCGCGAGAACATCCGTGAGGTGGTCGCCTTCCCCAAGGCGACGAGCGGCGCCGACCCGCTCACCGGGGCGCCGGCGCCGGTCGACGAGATCCAGCTGCGCGAGCTCGGACTGCGCCTGCGCTAGGCGGGCCGGGCGGCTCGTTGGGCCGCGTGGCTCGTTGGGCCGGGCGGCGGCCAGCGGGCCGCCGGCCGAAGGTACAGCGATTGTGAAAACAGTGTGCCAATCCGCGGCGCGACCGCGGCGCAGCGCGACACTGGGGGCATGGACGGGGCTGGATGTGCGTATGGGGCGCAGGATGTACACCAAACGCACAAAGTTCGGCTGGGGCGGCTGGCTGGGCGGCAGTTCGGGCAGGTGAGCTGGGCGCAGCTGCGCGATCTGGGCGTGGCGCCGGCGACGGTGCGCCGGTGGGTCGCGAACGGGTACCTGATCCCGGTCGTCCCGCGTGTCTATGCGGTCGGGCATCATGCGGGCGCGGAGCACGAGCGGCTGTTCTCGCTGGTCCTGTTCGCTGGGCCGGGGGCTGCGCTGAGCCACCTGAGCGCGGCATACCGCCGCGGCTGGGTGCGCTATGCCGGCTCCTTTGTGCACGTGAGCACGCCGCGGCAGGTCCGCGGCTCGCTCGCCGGCGTGCGGCTGCACTGCCGCCGCTCGCTTGATCGTGAGTTCGTGGGCGGCATCCCGTGCACGACCGTGATCCAGACGCTCGTTGACCTGGCTGCGAGTGAGTCGCCGGCGCTCGTGGACCGTGCGCTCGCGCAGCTCGACTACCAGCGGGTGCTCGATCCGGGCGCGATCCGCGCCGTGTGCGCCCGCGGGCGACCCGGGAGCGCCGCTCTCGCGGCGGCGCTCGGGCGCTACATCCCGGCCATGGCCGTGACCAGGAGCGAGCTGGAGGATGCGTTCCTGCGGCTGTGCGCCCGTCATGGGATCCCGACGCCCGCGGTCAACGCGGTCGTCTGCGGCCTGGAGGTCGACGCGTACTGGCCGGACGCCGGGCTCGTGGCCGAGCTGGACGGCGCCGGCAACCACTCGAGCGGCCCGCAGCGCAACCGCGACCAGCGGCGGGCGCTGCGGCTACGGGCCGCCGGGATCGAGGTGGTCCGCTACACGCACCACCAGGTCACTCGCGAAGGGCCGGAGGTGGCAGCGGACCTGATGCGGGGGCTCGCGTGCGGCCGGGGGCCCGCGCGCGGTCAAATATGCTGATACGCGCGATGGAAGCCTTCGAGCACCACCTGACCTCGCCGCAGGGCGAGGGGCACGTGCCGGAGGACGCGTTCACGGTGCGTTTTGGCGGCGGCGAGTGCTGCGACGAGGTCAGCTTCAGCGTGCAGACCGACGCTCAGCGCGTGACCGACGCCGGCTTCAGCGCACGCGGGTGCGGCGCCTCGCACGCCGCCGGCTCAGCGGCGGTGACGCTCGTGCGCGGCGCGACGCTGATAGACGCCGCACGGGTCGGCGCGGCTGAGATCGCCGCCGAGCTCGGGGGACTCAGCCCGGCCAAGCAGCACGCCGCGGCGGTCGCCGCCGACGCACTCGCACGGGCGCTCGGGGCCGCTGCCCGCGCCCGCGGGGCGCTGCCCGGGCCGGCTGCGGCCGGTGCGCACAGGACGCTGGTTGCGATGTCAGGTGGCGTGGACTCGAGTGTCGCGGCGCTCCTGTGCGCGCGCGATGGCGAGGCGGTGGCGGTGACGCTCGAGCTCTGGGCGGACCCCGAGGGCGACGGCGAGAAGAGCTGCTGCTCGTCAAGCGCCGTCTCCCAGGCGCGGACGCTTGCGCACTCACTCGGGCTGGCGCACTTCACGCTTGATCTGCGTGACGAGTTCCGGGCCGGGGTGGTGGAGCCGTTCATCTCCGGCTACGCCGCCGGCGAGACGCCGAACCCGTGTGTCGGCTGCAATGGGCACGTGCGGCTCGATGCGATGCTCGAGCTGGCCGAGCGGCTCGGCTGCGAGACGCTCGCTACCGGCCATTACGCGCGCGTGCAGGATGGCCTGCTGCGAACCGCCGCCGACCCCGCGAAGGATCAGACCTACATGCTCGCGGCGCTCGCGCCGGACTCGCTGGCGCGCATGCGCTTCCCGCTGGGCGGCTACACAAAGCCGGAGGTGCGCGCGCTCGCCGCTGCGGCGGGGCTGCCGGTGGCCGGCAAGGCCGACTCGCAGGACCTTTGCTTTCTGGCGGGGACCACGCGGGCGCGGTTCCTCGAGCGTCACGGCGGTCTGCGCTCCGGTGCGGGCGAGGTGGTCAGCCCGGAAGGCGAGGCGATCGGCAGCCACGCAGGCCACGAGCTCTACACGGTCGGGCAGCGGCGCGGCTTCAGCGTGCGCTCTGCGCAGCCGCTGTATGTGACCGGCAAGGACGCGCAGACGAACCGTGTCACGGTCGGGCCGCGTGAGCGGCTGCTGACCGACCGCGTGCGGGTGCGCGGCGCGCGACTTCACCGTGACGGCGCGCGGGTCGATCGCGTCAAGCTGCGCTACCGCTCACGGGCGCTGCTGGCCCGGGTCAGCGGCGAGGCGCGGGCCGGGCGTCACCGGGAGCTGGTGCTCGAGCTCGCCGAGCCGGTCGCGGGAGCTGCGCCGGGCCAGCTCGCGTGCCTGATGGACGGTGAGCTGATCGTCGGCTGGGGGACGATCACGCGCTGACCGTCTGGCCCCGCTCGGCGACGAGCAGACGGTCGCTCAGGCCGTAGCCGGCAAAGGCGGCTCGGACCTGGTCGAGGCCCTGCGTGAAGTGCGTCCAGCCCTCGAAGTGCACGGGGATCACCGACCGGGCGCCGAGCAGCTCGGCGGCGATCGCGGCGCGCTCGCTCGAGAGGGTTAGATAGGCGCCGGCGAAGCGCTGGGCGATCTGGACGGCGCCGACGAACAGGACCGCCACCTCGATCGGGCCAAAGCGCTCAGCGATCTGTGCGACGACGTCGACCGAGGCGTTGTCGCCAGAGACATAGAGCCTGCCTTCGCCCGGTGCCTCCAGCACGAAGCCGGTCACCGGGCCGGTCACCGTCTCAGACCCTGGCGGGCCGTGGAGTGCGGGCACAGCCGTCACCTTCACCTCGTCGATCTGGATCTCCGCCCACCGGTCGAGACCGGTTGTGCCGGCGCCGAGCCGCTCCGCGCCGAGGCGGGTGGTGAGGACACGGCCCGCGTCCGCGAGCAGCTCTCGCCCGGCCGGGTCGAGGTTGTCTGCGTGGTGGTCGTGGGAGAGCAGGACCGCGTCCACGGGTGCAAGCGCCTCGAACCGCAGCGCAGGACCGGTGGTCTTGACGAGGCCGTCGTACTCGCCGGGAGGTGAGAAGGTGGGGTCGGTCAGCCAGCGCTTGCCTGCGTAGCGGAGCAGCGCCGTCGGGCCGCCCACGAGCGTCAGATCGACCACGCGTCGATCATATAGCTGCGCCTACACTGAAGCCCCGCCATGCCCATGACCTCCGACGAGATCCGCGACACCTTCAGGCAGTTCTTCGAGCAGAACGGGCACCTGGCGCAGCGCGGGGCGTCGCTGATCCCGCCCGCAAGCGACACCTCGGCGCTCTTCATCGTCGCCGGCATGCACCCGCTGAAGGCCTACTTCGCAGGCTCCGAGCAGCCTCCGGCCACCCGGCTGACGACCTGCCAGCCGTCGTTTCGCACCGTTGACATCGAGAACGTCGGTATGACCGCCCGGCACCTGACGATGTTCGAGATGCTCGGCAACTTCAGCTTTGGCGACTACTTCAAGCGCGAGGCGATCAGCTTCGCCTGGGACCTGTCGCGCCACGGCTTCGGGCTGCGCGAGGAGGACATCTGGGTGACCGTGTTCGGCGGCGACGACGAGCTCGGCGTCGGCCCAGACCAGGAGGCGATCGACCTGTGGCTCGAGGTCGGCATGCCGCGCGAGCGGATCGTGCAGTGCCCGCGCGCAGAGAACTTCTGGGAGTCCGGCCCGACCGGGCCCTGCGGCCCAGACTCGGAGCTGTACCTGGACCTGGGGGTGGAGCGCGGCAAGCCCGACGACCTGCCGGGCGGGGAGAACGAGCGCTTCCTGGAGTTCTGGAACCTGGTGTTCATGCAGTACGACCAGAACCCGGCCAATCGCCTGACCGCGCTGCCCAAGCGCAACATCGACACCGGCATGGGCCTCAACCGCATGGCGGCGATCAAGCAGGGCAAGGAGACGGTCTTTGAGACCGACCAGTTCGCGCCGCTGATCGCGCTCGGCGAGGAGCTCTCGGGTGTCCGCTATGGCGCGAGCTTCGCCACCGACCGGGCGCTGCGGATCCTCGCCGACCACGCTCGCGCCGCAACCTTCCTGATCGCCGACGGCGTCGTCCCGTCCAACGAGGAGCGCGGGTACGTGCTGCGGCGGATCATGCGCCGGGCGATCCTGCAGGGCAGGCGCACCCTGGGACTGGCGCCCGGCTTCATGCAGCGCTACCAGGCGGTGGTCACCGAGCTGATGGGTCACGAGTACAGCCAGCTGCTGCGTGGCCGCCAGTCGGTCTCACGCTGGCTGTCCTCGGAGGAGGAGAGCTTCGGCCGCACGCTGGAGGACGGTGGCAAGCTGCTAGAGGAACTGATCGAACGGGCCCGCGGGCACGGCGACGAGGGGATCTCCGCCGCCGACGCCTTTCGCCTGCACGACACGCACGGGTTCCCGATCGACCTCACGCTCGAGCTCGTCGCCGAGCACGGGCTCGGCGTCGACGAGCAGGGCTTCGAGCAGCTGATGGAGGAGCAGCGCCGCCAGTCGCGCGCCAGTGGCGCGCGCGTCGCAGACGGTGGCCGCAGCCTGCGCGAGCAGGCTGGTGAGCTGTCCGTCCAGGCCGGCTTCCAAACCGAGTTCAAGGGCTACGAAGCGACCGTGGTGAGCACCACGGTCGGGGCGCTCGCCGGTGGGGTCACCGGGCAGGGCGGGTTGGGCGCTGACGGGCATGGCGTGGATGCGCACGGCGATGACGGGCGGGCCGGGGGCGGGCCGCTGCTGGTAAAGCTGGTGGAGTCGCCGTTCTACGCCACCGGTGGCGGACAGGTGCACGACCAGGGCTACATCGAATGTGAGCACGGTGACTGCCGCGCCACCGTGGAGGACGTGCTCAGGCTCGGGGACGACCAGGTGGTGGCGCTAAGGGTCGAGCGCGGGACGCTGCGGGCGGGAGAGCGTGTGCTCGCGCGCGTGGACCGCGACAAGCGCCACGCGGTGGCGTGCAACCACACCGCGACGCACCTGCTGCACGCGGCCCTGCGTGAGCGCCTGGGCGATCACGTTCACCAGGCGGGGTCATACGTCGGGCCGGATAAGCTGCGCTTTGACTTCACGCACAACGGGGCGCTGAGCGCCGAGGACGTCGAGGCTGTGGAGGCGCGTGTCAACGACCTGATCGTGCAGGCGCTGCCGGTGAGGGCGCTCACCACGACGCTGGACCAGGCGCGTGCCATGGGTGCGATGGCGCTGTTCGGCGAGAAGTACGGCGAGGTGGTGCGCATGGTCGAGGTCGGTGACGCCGACGCCACCGACACGGTCGTCTCACGCGAGCTCTGCGGCGGCACGCACGTGCGCTCGACAGCTGAGGTCGGCGTGTTCAAGCTGCTGGCCGAGACCTCCAGTGCCGCCAACGTGCGGCGCATTGAGGCGGTCACGGGGCCGGTCGCGCTGGCGACGCTGCGCCGGCACGAGCGACGGCTGCTGGAGGCGGCGACGATCCTGCGCGTGACCGCGGAGGCGGTCCCTGAAACGACCAAAGGGCTCCGAGAGACCGTGCGGTCACTGGAACGGCAGCTGCGGGAAGGAGGTGGGCGGGCGGCGACCGACGAAGACGCGCTGCTCGGCGCGGCGCGGAAGGTCGAAGGCGGGCCGGGCTTCAAGCTGATCGCGAGCGTGGTTGAGGGGCCGGCCGGTCAGGATCTGCTGGATCTGGCCGACCGGCTCTGTGCACGGCTCGGCGAGGGCGCGGTGGTGCTCGGCGTGATCGCCGGGGACAAGGCCGAGATCGTGGCGTGCGTCGCGCCCGCCCTGGTCGATCGCGGGGCGCACGCCGGGGCTGCCGTGCGCGCGGGGGCGGAGCTGCTCGGAGGCGGTGGTGGCGGTCGCGCGGCCGCGGCCCGCGCTGGCGGTCGGGACCTGACCCGCCTGCCCGACGCGGTTGACGCGGCCGCGGTGGTGATCTCCTCGGCGATCAATCAGTAGCGGTGCGGGTGATGGCCCTGGATTACGGCAGTGCCCGTTGTGGGGTGGCCATCAGCGACCCGACCGGGGTGCTGGCGAGGCCCCTTGATCCCGTGCTGAGGCCGGCTGGGCGGGATGGGCGCCGCCGGCTTCTGGAGCTCGTGGCTGAGCTGGAGGTCGAGCGCGTGGTGGTCGGCCTGCCACTCAGCCTGTCCGGTGAGGACTCGGAGCAGACTCGCGAGGTCAGGCGCTTCACGGCGGGCCTCGCACGAGTACTCGGCCCGATCCCGGTAGAGCTCTACGACGAGCGCTTCACGACCGTGCTCGCGCAGCGCGACGTGACCGACGGCGGCCGCGTGCCGCGCTCGAGCGAAGACTCGCGCGCGGCCGCTCATCTCCTCTCGGGGTGGCTCGAGCGTCATGCTCGCGACTAGGGTGTACGCCGTCAGGCGCGCGCTCGCGCTCATCGGTGCGCTCGCGGTGATCGGGCTCGCCTGGTTCGCGGTGTCGCTGTTTCAGCCCCTGGGCGGTGGCGGCGGTCGCGGGCGCGTGGTGGTGCGCATCCCGTCCGGCGCGAGCGTCAGCCAGATCGGCTCGCTGCTCGCGCGCCGCGGGGTCATCACGTCCGGATTCTTCTTCGAGCTGCGCGCGGGCCTCGCGGGTGACCGCAGCCGCTTGCGCGCCGGTTACTTCGTGCTGCGCCACGGCATGGGCTACGGGGCCGCTCTCAGGCTGCTGCTGACGGAGCCGGGGCTGCCACCCAGCCTGCAGCTCACGATCATCCCGGGGCGCTCACGCCAGCAGGTGCAGGCGCAGCTCAGGGCCGATGGCGTGCGCGGGAACTACCTTCGCGCGACGCTGCGCTCGCCGCTGCTCGATCCCTCGAGCTACGGTGCACCCGCCAGCGTTCCGACGCTCGAGGGCTTCCTGTGGCCCGACACCTACGATCTGCGCAAGCCCGTCCAGGTCTCGGTCCTGGTGGCCGACCAGCTCGAGCGCTTCAAGCAGGAGTTTGCCAAGGTGAACTTCAGCTATGCAGGCGCACACGGCCTGAGCCCTTACGACGTGCTGAAGGTCGCCTCACTGGTCTCGGAGGAGGCGATGCTGCCGGGGGATCTGCCGCGCGCCGCCTCGGTCATCTACAACCGCCTGCGGCTGGGAATGAAGCTCGGACTCGATTCCACGGTCGCCTACGCAACCGGCAACTACGGCACGCTGACCGAACGCGACCTGCAGTCGCGTTCCCCGTACAACACGCTCAACCACCGCGGCCTGCCGCCAACCCCGATCGACAGCCCTGACATGGCCGCGATCCAGGCGGCCGCCCACCCGGCGCACACCGGTGACCTGTACTTCATCGACCGGGTCTGCGGCAACGGCGCGCTGCGCTTCACCGCGAGCTACAGCCGCTTTCTGACCTGGTCACGCGCGTGGGATCGGGCGCTCGCGCTCGCCGCCAGGAACCACGGCAGCGCCGAGTTCTGCCGGGGCGGGCGTCCGTGAGCGGCGATCCCCAGGGACCCGTGAGCGGCGATCCCCGCGTCAGCGTCAAGCGTCTTGGCGTGGTCGGCTGGCCGGCGGCGCACAGCCTCTCGCCGCTGATCCAGAACGCGGCGCTCAGAGACGCGGGCATGGGCGCGGACTGGCGCTACCAGCTGCTGCCGATGCCGCCGGAGCTGTTTGGCGAGACGGTCCGGGCGCTGTCGGCGGTCGGCTTCCGAGGTGTCAACGTCACGATTCCCCACAAGCGGGCGGCGCTCGCGCTCGCCGACGCGGCCGCGGAGAGTGCGCGCGGCAGTGGGGCTGCCAACACGTTGCTGTTCGAGCCGGACGGCCTGATCCAGGCCGAGAACAGCGACGCACCCGCGCTGATCGCGGCACTCAGCGCGCGGACTGAGATCCGCGGCTCGAGCGTGGTCGTGCTCGGCGCCGGTGGCAGCGCCCGCACGGCGGTGTGGGCGCTGTCACAGGCCGGAGCACGCGAGATCTCGGTGTGGAACCGGACGCCGGCCCGGGCGCGCGAGCTGGCGGACGCCTGCGGAGCGCGGGCACTCGCTGGGGCGCCGCCGCGGCAGGGCGAGGTCCTCATCAACTGCACCGCCGCGGGGCTGGACGGCGGTGACCAGCTGGCCCAGGTCGGCCTGAGCGCGCAGGCGCTCACGGGCTGGGGTGTGGTGGTTGACTACGTCTACCGGCCCGGCGGCACCGACCTTGCCAACGGCGCCCGGGCGGCGGCTGTGCCCTGCGTGGACGGGCTCGAGCTGCTGGTCGGGCAGGGCGCGATCAGCTTCGAGCTCTTCACCGGCCGCAGCGGGCGGGATGCCGGCCGGGCCATGCGGGCGGCGCTGGCTATATCCTCCGTGCCGTGAGCGCAGGTGGCACAGAGTACGACCGTGGCGCCTGTACGCCCTGCCGCGGCACCGGCAAGCTGATCTCGGGCAAGGGCGGTACACCGCATGAGGTGAGCTGCCCCTGGTGCGACGGCGACGGGCGCTTCCATCCCGGCCGTGACGCGCAGACGGGCGAGCAGATCCAGACCGCCGCGGCGGACTGATCGGCCGGCGAGCCCAGGGATCGCCCGCGACGATGCCAGAGCCGCCGGCAGCGCAGCACGGCCAGCGTGGCGTCGGACGCAGCCAGCCGCTGCGGATCGTGGCGGTGGTGGCGCTGGGTGTGCTGTGGGCGGCTGACCTCGCGCTCCCACGTACGACGGCCGAGCGGGTTCTGGGTGTAGCGCTCCTGGCCGTGCTCGCTCGCGTCACCGTCTCGGATCTGGAGGAACGGCGGATACCCAACCGCGTGACGCTGCCGGCCGGTGTGCTGGCACTGCTCATCGGCCTGCTCCTGGACCCTTCAGAGGTGCCGGGGCAGATCCTGGGCGGGCTGGCGACCGGCGTGTTCCTGACGCTGTTCGCGGTGCTCACGCGGGGCGGGCTCGGCATGGGTGACGCAAAGCTCGGATTGGTGCTCGGGCTCTACCTCGGCCACTACGTGCTGCTGGCGATGGTCCTGGGGCTGGTGGCGAGCGCGGTCTTCAGCCTCGGGGTGCTGGTCAGGCGCGGTCTGCGCGCTGGCGCCCGCACCGCGATACCGCTCGGTCCGTTCCTTGCCCTGGGCGGGGCGGTCGCGTTGCTGGCTGGCCCGGCGCTGGGCGGACGCCTACCGGGAACCTGAGCGCCAGAGGCGACCTGAGCGCTGAGCGTGGCCGGAGCGCCGGTCAGGGCACGAGCCCGTAACCTAGCGTGCCTATGTTGAAGCTGATCACAGCCGGCGAATCGCACGGGCCGGGACTCACCTGCATCGTGGAGGGCCTGCCCGCCGGCCTCCGGCTCGAGCGTGAAGCGCTCGACCGCGACCTCGCACGCCGGCAGCTCGGGCACGGACGTGGCGGGCGCATGAAGATCGAGAGCGACCGCGCCGACGTGACCGCCGGCGTCAGGCACGGGCGCACGCTCGGCGGGCCGGTCGCGATCCAGGTCCACAATCGCGACTACGCCAACTGGGAGGAGCGGATGAACCCCTGGCCCGTGGCGGCGGAGGTCCCCGAGGTCCATCTCCCACGCCCCGGGCACGCTGACCTGGTGGGCACACAGAAGTACGGTCTGAGCGACGTGCGCGACATCCTCGAGCGGGCCAGTGCGCGTGAGACGGCGGCGCGTGTGGCCGGCGGGGCGCTGGCCAAGGAGTTCCTGCGCGCGCTGGGCGTCGAGGTCTACTCGCACGTGCTGCAGATCACCTCGGTGAACGCGCCGCGTCGCGAGCCGCTCACGCCCGCCGACTTCGCCCACGTCGATGAGTCACCGGTACGCTGCCTGGACGCGGACGCGAGCGTCGCGATGGTGGCCGAGATCAACGCGCTGCGCAAGCAGAACGAGTCGCTCGGCGGCATGTTCGAGGTGCGTGCCTTCGGCGTGCTGCCGGGGCTCGGATCGCACGTCTCCTGGGAGGAGCGGCTGGACGGACGCCTGGCCATGGCGATCCTCTCGATCCAGGCGATGAAGGCCGTCGCGATCGGCGACGGCATCGAGGTCGCGGGTCTTCCCGGGTCGCTCGCGCACGACGAGATCTTCCACGACCCCGAGCGCGGCTACTACCGCGAGAGCAACCACGCGGGCGGTGTGGAGGGCGGCATCACCACCGGCGACCCGGTCGTGGTGCGCGGCTTCATGAAGCCGCTGCCGACGCTGACCAAGCCCCTGCGCTCGGTCGACATCGCCACGCACGAGCCGGCGCAGGCTTTGCGCGAGCGCACCGATTCGTGCACCGTGCCCGCGGCCGGCGTGGTGGGCGAGGCGATGGTCGCGTTCGTGCTCGCAGACGCCTACCGGCGCAAGTTCGGCGGTGACCACATCGACGACGTCAAGCAGGCGGTGGCCGCATACGAGCAGCGGATCGGCTGGCGGCGGTGAGCGCCGCCGGACCACCGGACGGCGCCGTGCCGGCGGCCGCCGCCCCCCCGGCCGCCGCCCCCCCGGCCGCCGCGCCCCCGAAGATCGCGCTGGTCGGCTTCATGGGCGCCGGCAAGACGACGGCGGTGCATGCGCTCGGCGGTGTGGACGTTGACGAGCTGATCGAGTCGCGGGAGGGGCGCACCGTCGCCGAGATCTTCGCCACTGAAGGCGAGCCCGGCTTCCGCGAGCGAGAGGAGCGTGTGACGCTCGAGCTGCTCGCCGACCCGACGGTGCGGGCGGTCGCACTCGGCGGTGGTGCGCTCGCCTCGCAGCGCACGCGAGAGGCGCTTGCCGGTGTCCGGGTCGTCTGGCTCGACGTGGACGCTGACGAGGCCTGGCGCCGAGTCGAGCGGGCCGCTACGCGCCCGCTCGCCGCGGACGAGCGTGGCTTCCGCAGGCTCTACGACGAGCGCCAGCCACACTATGCCCGCCTGGCTGACGCGATCGTCCCCGCGAGCCGCTCTGGCCTGATCGCCGAGCCGGTCACCGCCCTCAGAGGGCTGCCGGACGGTGCGAAGCTGATCTGGGCGGCCACCGGTTCGGCCGACTATCCGGCCTACATCGGCGCGGGCCTGCTCACCGAGCGGCGCTTCTGGCCGGCGTCGGTCACCGGGCGGCGGGTGCTGGTCAGCGACACCACGGTCGCCGGCCACTACGGGGAGCTGTTCGCCGGGGCGCTCGCCGACATCAGGATCGCGCCCGGCGAGCGGTCAAAGACGCTCGCACAGACCGAAGCTGTGTGGCGCGAGATGGCGCGCGCCGGGGTGACGCGCACCGACGTCACCGTCGCGCTCGGCGGCGGCGTGGTCGGCGACCTGGCCGGCTTCTGCGCCGCCACCTACCAGCGCGGCATGCCCGTGGTTCAGGTGCCGACGACGCTGGTGGCCCAGGTCGACTCCGCCTATGGCGGCAAGACCGGGGTCGACATCCCCGAGGGCAAGAACTACGTCGGCAGCTTCCACCAGCCGGCGGCGGTGATCGCCGACACCGCGACGCTCGCGACGCTGCCGGCGGCCGAGCTGGCCGCCGGCTACGCGGAGGTTGTGAAGACCGGTCTGATCGCCGGCGGCGAGCTCTGGCGGCGCATCGCCGCGGGCGCCTCGCCGAGCGATCCGGAGGTGGTCGCCGGCTGCGCGCTCACGAAGCTGCGGATCGTCGCCCAAGACGAGCTGGACACCGGCGTGCGGCAGCTGCTGAACGTCGGTCACACGGTCGCGCACGCGATCGAGACGGCGACCGGGTACGCCCGCTACCGCCACGGCGAGGCGGTCGCGCTGGGGCTGCTGGCGGAGCTGCGGCTGGCGGGCGCGGACTCACTGCGCCAGGAGGCGCTCGCGCTGCTCGACGCCGCTGGCCTGCCGATCAGGCTCGACGCCCACGTGGACGTCGAGCAGGTGCTGCTCGCGACCGCGCGCGACAAGAAGCGTGTCGGCGAAGGGCCGGTGCCGTTCGCGCTGTGCATGGCGCCGGGCCGGTCGCAGACCGGGCAGCTGGTCGCGCCGCAAGACCTGCGCGCCGCCGTCCTGGAGCTGCGCGGATGAGCACGATCGCGGGCAACCGCATCGAGGTCATGCACGGCGTCAACCTCGACCAGCTCGGACGCCGCGACCCCGCGCACTACGGCAGCCTCGACCTGCAGGCGCTGGAGCGGCGGATCGGCAGTTGGGCCCAGTCGCTCGGGCTCAGCGCCAGGTTCTTTCAGACCAACCACGAGGGCGCGTTCGTCGAGCACCTGCACGAGGTCAGCGACATGGCGGACGCCATCATCCTCAACCCGGGCGCCTGGACGCACTACGCGTACGCGATCCACGACGCGCTCGAGATCGCCGGGCTGCCCGCCGTGGAAGTTCACCTCTCCGCCGTGTCGACCCGCGAAGCCTGGCGGCAAACCTCGGTCGTATCCGACCTGTGTGTGGCGACGGTGTCCGGCAAGGGTGCCGAGGGGTATCTGGAAGCACTGAAAATTCTCGAGAAGGAGCTGACCGGATGAGCACACGCGCACAACGCCTGGCCGACGAGTTGGAGGCGGTCGGTGTCGACCTGCTGCTGGTCTCGAACCTCGTCAACGTCCGCTACCTGACCGGCTACAGCGGCTCCAACGGCCTCGCGCTGATCGGCCCGCGGACACGCGCCTTCCTGACAGACTTCCGCTACACCGAGCAGGCCGAGGCCGAGGTCGGCAGCGAGTTCGAGCGCCTGACGGTCGCCCAGGAGCTCGCCAAGGCGGCGGCGGAGCTGCTGCCCGACGGGTCGCTGCGGGTCGGCTTCGAGTCCGAGCACGTGAGTGTCGACACGCTCGAGCGCCTGCGCGAGCACTACCCGCAGCGGGCCGAGCTGGTGGCTGTCAAGGGGCTCGTGGAACGGATGCGCATCGTCAAGGACGCGGCTGAGATCGAGCTGATCGAGGCGGCCACCCGAATCGCCGATGACGCCTTCGAGGCGCTGCTCGCGGGCGGCCTCGAGGGGCGCACGGAGCGTGAGCTGGCGCTCGCCCTGGAGCAGGACATGCGCCTGCGCGGCGCGGAGGCGCCGAGCTTCGACTCGATCATCGCCGGCGGGCCGCATGGCGCGCTGCCGCACGCGACGCCGCGCGAGGTGAAGCTGGAGGAGGGCCAGCTGGTCGTGGTCGACTGGGGCGCCAGGTACGGCGGCTACTGCTCTGACTGCACGCGCACGGTCGCCATAGGCGAGCCGGGACCGGCCGCCCGCGAGGCTTACGAGCTGGTGCTCGGCGCCCAGCAGGTGGGGCTCGATGAGGTCCGCGCCGGCGGCGCCTGCAAGGCGATCGACAAGGCGGTGCGCGACATCATCTACGGCGCCGGCCACGAGGGCCACTACGGCCACGGGCTCGGCCACGGCGTCGGCCTGGAGATCCACGAGGCGCCGACGCTCTCGTTCCGCTCCGAGGACACGCTCAGCGCCGGCGCCGTGGTCACGGTCGAGCCGGGCGTCTACCTCCCGGGCGAGCTCGGGATCCGCATCGAGGACCTGGTCGTCGTCACCGACGGCGCCCCCCGTATCCTCACGCAGATCCCGAAGGGCCTGCGGATCGTGGACTGAGCTTGCCGCTCGGGTCACTGGCCCGCTGGCCAGTGACCCGGCTGGAGCGCCCGCCGCCGACGGGGACTCAGCCGCGCTCGAGGTAAAGCACCTGCCCCTGGCTGTGCGCGAGATCGAGCGCGAAGCCCTGCTCGAAGAGCGAGGCGAGCATCCCGGTGATCGCCTGCCGCGAGACGACTGCCGGGTGGCACTCCACGCAGACCGCCCGGATTCCCGGCAGCGGGCCGCTCAGCAGCTCGACCTCGCCGCCCTCGATGTCAACGATCAGGTAGGTGGAGCCTGCGCAGGCTTGCGCGAAGTCAAAGACCGGGATCTCGATCGTGGGGCTGCCTTCGATCGGCAGGAGGCTGGAGGCCCAGAAGTGCTCGTGCAGATGGAAGGGCACGGTGGCCGCGTGTGGCGAGCGCATCAGGGCACCGTTGGTGACGGTCGCACGGGCGTGGTTGCGCGCCACGGTCGCCGCCGCCGCCCGCGCGAATTCCGGGTTTGCCTCGTAGGAGCGAACCTCGCGTGCGATGCGTGCGGCGACGGTGGTGATGAACCCCATGCCGGCGCCGAGCTCCAGCACCACGTCATCAGGGCGCAGTGTCGCCGAAATGATCTCACGCTCGCGGCGCTCGTAGCCCCCGAGGGCAATGGCCCCGCGGAGCTCTTCTGAGACGCCGGGGCCGAACTCCAAGACGACCCCCTCGAGCGTAGCCCGGCTAGGCGGGCGGCGCGCCAGGAGCACCTCGCGGGCGACCTGCCTGACGTCGGCGGCGATCAGGCCGCTCAGGTGGCTTATCGCGTAGCGCATCTAAAAGCGACCGTTCTGGCGGGGCATCGCGCGATCATATCCGCCTGCATGGGCGGTTGTGTGGCCGCCTGCCTATACACTCAGCCGTCGCATGATCAGCACAAACGAGTTTCGCAACGGCTCTCACATCGACGTCGACGGCACGATCTACAAGATCATGGAGTTCCAGCACGTCAAGCCCGGCAAGGGCGGGGCGTTCGTGCGCACCAAGCTCCGCCGCGCCAGCGACGGAAACGTGATTGACCGGACGTTCCGGGCGGGGGAGAAGTTCAGGCCGGTGCGGACCGAGGTTCGCAACATGCAGTTCCTCTATCGCGACGGCAGTGACGCG
>DAIDME010000059.1 GCA_027449125.1 Solirubrobacterales bacterium
GCGCCTGCTCCCGCGGGGCGGCCTCAGCGGTCTCGGCCTCCTGCGCTGCGGCGGCGCGGCGCTGTCGCGCCCTCGCGGCCGGCCGCTCGGCCACAGCCGGCTTCTCGGCCGGGGACGGCTCACCGCCCTGGCGGGTGATGATCGTCTCGATCAGCTCGCCCTTGCGCAGGCGACGGTAGTGCTCGATCGAAAGCTCGGCTGCGATCAGATGCAGGTCGGCAAGCGTGCTCTGCTCGAGCACCGAGCGGTCAAGTACAGACATGTGATTCTCCTTCGGAGGGATCGGTTGGCTCCGGCCGCGTTGCGGGCAGCGGCCGGCGATTCGTTTGTGCGCCTTCAGTGAAGCACACGCGCTCAGATCGCTCTGAGCAGGTCCTCGACGCGGTCCTTGGCGTCGCCGAACAGCATCGCTGCGTTCTCGCGGTAGAAGAGCGGGTTGGGGACCCCGGCGTAGCCGGAGGCCATCGACCGTTTGAAGACGATCACCTGCTTTGCCTCCCACACGTGCAGCACCGGCATGCCGGCGATCGGGCTGCCCGGGTCCTCCATCGCGGCCGGGTTGACGGTGTCGTTGGCGCCGATCACGAGCACCACGTCGGTGGCGGGGAAGTCGTCGTTGATCTCGTCCATCTCGAGCACGATGTCGTAGGGCACCTTCGCCTCCGCCAGCAGCACGTTCATGTGCCCCGGCAGGCGCCCCGCGACGGGATGGATCGCGAAGCGCACCGTGACCCCCCGGTCGCGCAGCTTGCGCGTGAGCTCCGCGACGCCGTGCTGGGCCTGTGCGACCGCCATCCCGTAGCCGGGGGCGATGATCACCGAGCCCGCATCCGCGAGCAGCTCCGCGGTCTCCGCGACGCTCACCTCCCGGTGCTCGCCCATGTCCTGCGCGGCGCCGCTCGGCGCCTCGATCCCGAACCCGCCGGCGATCACCGAGATGAACGAGCGGTTCATCGCCTCGCACATGATGTAGGAGAGGTAGGCGCCGGAGGAGCCCACCAGCGCCCCGGTGACGATCAGGAGGTCGTTGTTCAGCAGGAACCCGGAGGCGGCGGCCGCCCAGCCCGAGTAGCTGTTGAGCATCGAGACGACCACCGGCATGTCACCGCCGCCGATGCTCGCCACCAGGTGCAGGCCGAGCACCAACGCGATCAGCGTCACGATCACGAGCGGCAAGAGCGCCGGGTGCGCGATGAACCAGACGGTCAGCCCGACGAACACCGCCAGCGCGCCGAGGTTCAGCTGGTTGCGGGCCGGCAGCATCAGGGGCGCCGACTTGATCCGCGCCGAGAGCTTGAGGAACGCGATGATCGAGCCGGTGAACGTGACCGCGCCGATGAACACCCCGATGAACACCTCTGCGTGGTGGATGCCGTAGGTGCCCTCGACACGCAACACGCTGGCCGCCGGCCCGAGCGGGTGGCGCTCGACGCTGAGGTAGCCGTCCCAGCCGACGAGCACGGCGGCGAGCCCGACGAAGCTGTGAAAGAGGGCGATCAGCTCCGGCATCTGGGTCATCGCCACCACCCGCGCCCGCCACAGGCCGACGCTCGCGCCGCCCAGCACGGCCAGCACGAGCAGCACCACACCGAGCGCGCTGATGCCGTCGTGCGCCGCCAGCAGCACCGTCGCCGCCAGCGCGACGCCCATCCCCGCGATCCCGAAGTAATTCCCGGCGACCGCGGTCTCGTGCCTGGAGAGGCCCGCGAGCGCGCGGATGAAGAGCAGCGCCGCGATCAGGTACGCCGCCAGCGAAACGGTGTTGACGCTCACGCGGCGCTAGCTCCTCACGAACATCGAGAGCATCCGCCGTGTGACCGCGAAGCCGCCGAAGATGTTGATGCTCGCCAGCAGGATCGCGCACGCCGAGACGATCGTGACGGCCGTCGAGTAGTGGCCGACCTCCTCGATGCCGCCCACGAGGATGATCCCGGAGATCGCGTTGGTGACCGACATCAGCGGCGTGTGCAGCGCGTGGTGCACGTTGCCGATCACGTAGTACCCGATCACGATCGCGAGCGCGAACACGGTCAGGTGCGGCACCAGCGCCTCCGGGGCGATCGCCACCAGCAGGAAGAACACGAGCGCGCCGACGGCCGTGTAGGCGTATCTGCGTGACGGCGCCGGCTGCCTCTCGGGCGCTGCCGGGGCGCGGATTGCCGCGGCGGCGCCCGGCGCGGCGCCCGGCGCGGCTGAGACCGTGACCGTCGGCGCCGGCCAGGTCAGCTCACCGTCGCGCACCACGCAGATCGAGCGCGCAACCACGTCGTCAAAGTCGATCACGAGCTGCCCGTCCTTGCCGGGCGTGAGCAGCTTGAGCAGGTTCACCAGGTTCTGTCCGTAGAGCTGCGAGGCCTGGGTCGGCAGCCGTCCGGGGAGGTCGGTGTAGCCGAGGATCCTGACCCCGTTTGCGGTCAGCGTGCGCTGATCTTTGACGGTGCCCGCCACGTTGCCGCCGTTGGCGGCCGCCAGGTCCACGATCACGCTGCCCGGCTTCATGCTCGCCACCATCTCCTCGCTGATCAGCCTTGGCGCCGGCCGGCCGGGGATCAGCGCGGTGGTGATCACGATGTCCATCTCCGGGACCGTCCGCGCGTAGAGCTCCGCCGCCAGGCGGTTGTAGTCCTGACCCATCTCGCGCGCGTAACCGGTCGTGGAAGCCTCCTCCTGCTCGCCGGTGTCGACCTTCAGGTACTCGCCGCCCAGCGACTTGACCTGGTCTGCGACCTCCGGCCGCGGGTCGGTCGCGTAGACGATCGCGCCGAGGCTGCCGGCGGCGCCGATCGCCGCCAGCCCGGCCACGCCGGCACCCACCACCAGCACCTTGGCGGGCGGAACCTTGCCGGCGGCCGTCACCTGGCCGGTGAAGAAGCGCCCGAACTCGTGCGCCGCCTCGACAACGGCGCGGTAGCCGGCGATGTTGGCCATCGAGGAGAGCACGTCCATCGACTGTGCGCGGCTGATCCGCGGCACCGCGTCGAGCGCCAGCGCGGTCAGCGGCCGCCTGGCAAGCTCGGCCACGAACTCGGGGTCGAGCGCCGGTGAGAGCGACCCGATCACGGTCGTGTGCGGCTCCATGCGATCGAGCTGCTCGAGCGTCGGGGCGCCCACCATCAGCACCACCTCCGCGTGCAGCGGCTCGCCGATCGTCGCGCCCGCAGCCACGTAGGCATCGTCGGTGAAGCTCGAGCGCTCGCCGGCCCCGGCCTGCACCACCACCTCGTAGCCGAGCTTGATCAGCTGGGCGACCGTGTTCGGTGTCGCCGCGACCCGGGTCTCGCCCTGCCTGCCCTCCCGTGGAACCCCGACCCTCATCCCGGCGGGAATCTAGCGCCTGCGCCGGTCAGAAGGCTCGGCCGGCGAGCGCGATCTGCGCCTCGGCGGTGACCCACACGGGCGTCTGGGTCTGGCCGCGGGCGTACTGGAGCGCCCCGTCGGGCGCGATCAGCGAGCGCAGGTAGGCAAGCGGCGAGGGGGCGCCGCGGCGGTGAAGCGTCGCGGGGTCGATGCCCGCGCCGACCAGCCCGCAGACGGCGAACGCCGTGGACTGCGCGTTTGACGGTGCACCGCCGCCGACGCCAAAGCCGCCGTCACCGCTCTGCTGGGCGCGCAGGTAGGCGACCGCGCGGCGCAGCACTCGCGGGTAGCGCCGCCGCACGCCGGGCTCGCCCAGCACCGCGAGCACCGCCCCGGTGTCGTCCACGTCGCTCGGCCCGCCCGCTGTCGCGTAGTTGAAGCCGCCGTCTGAGTCCTGCTGGCGCGTCAGCCAGGCGATCAGCCTGGGCGGCACCGCCACGCCGGCGGCGTGCAGCGCCAGCGCCCCGAACGTGGTCAGGTTCGTGAGCCCCTCGATCGAGCCGTCCCGGCCGATCATGTGCTCGAGCCGCGCCACCAGGTTCACCTGGCCGAACCAGCGCGGGTTCTCACCGCCGTCCGCGACCGCCATGATCGTGCGCTCGACCGACCCGGGGTCGGTTTCGCGGCGCGCCTCGGGCGCGAGGTAGCCCAGCCCGGCGCGCACCGCCGCACGCGTGCGCGCGCTCCGGCCCGAGGCCTCGAGCGCGAGCAGCGCCCAGGCCGTGAACATCGACGAGGGGGGCTGGCCGCGGGCAGCCCCCCAGCCGCCGTTGCGGTTCTGGGCCGCGAGCAGGTATCTGACGGGCGAGCCGTGCCCCGCAGCCGCCGGCCGCACCACAGCCGCCCGGGCGGGCGCGGCCGGCACGGCCGCGCCCGCACCCGCGCTCAGCGCCACCGCAACGGCGATCAGCACCACCCCGCTTCCGCCGCTCGCGCCCGGCAGCCAGCTCACCTGGATCCTGCTGCGGAAGCGCTCGAGCATCCGCACAAGCGCCGGCCCGAACAGCATCGCGAAGCCGAAGCAGCCGACGGCGTAGATCAGGTCAAAGCCAAGCCCCGCACCGACGTATGCGCCGAGCTGGGCGAGGCTGTGGCCGCTGTACATCGCCCAGTCGCCAAAGTCCTGGAAGGCGGTGAACGCGAAGCCGAGCACGAAGCTCACGAGCGCGAGCGGCGTGCGGCCGATGCGCCGGCGCGTGAGGCGCGCGAGCAGCGCGCCGGCGACCCCGGTGATGCCCCAGCCCGCCATCTGCCACGGCGTCCACGGGCCCTGGCCGAAGAAGAAGTTCGAGGTGAGCGCCGCCACCGCCCCGACCACGTACCCGGGCGCACCGCCGAGCGCGTAGCCGGAGATCAGCACGATGTCGCCCGTCGGCTTGACGTTCGGCACCGCCGCAAACGCGATCCGGCCGAGCGCCCCGAGCGCCGCCAGGCTGCCGACCAGCGCCACGATCCGCGCGTCCGGCCTGGTGCGCTCATACCACGCAAAGCCCGCCGCCAGGCCGATCGCCAGCACGACCAGTGAGGCCACCGGCCAGCTCAAGCGGGCACCTCCGTCCCGGCGCGCAGCAACGCCACCGCCTCAGCGGGCAAGAGCACCCCGCCCGCGCCGCCCAGGATCCGCGCCGTCTCGGTGGCGAAATAGGTGCCGTCGGCGAGCACCTCGCCCGGCGTCCCGTCGGCGATCACGCGGCCGTCCGCCAGCAGCACGACCCGCTGCGCGAAGGCCGCCACGAACTCCGGGTCGTGCGTGGCGACCACCACCGCCGTCCCGAGCCGCTCGAGCAGGCCGACGAGCCGGTCCTTGGCGGCGCGGTCCATGCCGCGCGTCGGCTCGTCCAGGCAGACGAGCGCCGGCCGCTCGCTGCCGGCGGGGTCGCCGAGCACGATCGCGAGCGCGAGCCGCTGGCGCTCGCCGCCGCTCAGATCGCGGGGATGGCGCTCCCCGAGCGCCCCCAGCCCCACGGCCGCGAGCGCCCCCGGCTCCGCCTCTTCCGAGACGCGCTCGTGCACCAGGTAGTCGCCGGGGTTCTGCAGGAGCAGCGCCACCCGCCCGGCGGCCTGCACGCGCCCCCTGGTCGGCTGCATCAGCGCGGCGGCGTGGCGCAAGAGCGTCGACTTGCCGGCGCCGTTTCGGCCCATCAGCGCCACGCGCTCCCCCGGCGCCACCGCCAGGTCCACGCCGCGCAGGATCGCCGGCCCGTCGCGCAGCTCGTGCCAGACGTCGGTCATCCGCAGCGCGGCCGGCTCCCGCCGCGCCTCTCGCCGCCTCCACGCCGGGCGAGGGAGCCGTTTGGGTCGCT
>DAIDME010000060.1 GCA_027449125.1 Solirubrobacterales bacterium
CTCGCGCCAGTTTGCTCCAAAACGCACGCTCCAGATGCATAAGCGCGCAAACTGCGCGGCGCCAGCCTGATTTGCTCACCCTGACATGCCCGGCCCCCCACCCACCGCGCCGAAGGACCCGACCGGCACCGGCACCGGCACGAACACGATCTCACCGTCCGGCGCCTCAACCTCAACCCGGTCACCGGCGGAGAACCGCCCCTCCAGCAGCGCCAGCGCCAGCGGGTCGACGAGCCGCTTCTGGATCACGCGCTTGAGCGGCCGCGCGCCGTAGGTCGGGTCGTAGCCCAGGTTGCCGAGCAGCGTCCGCGCGTCATCCGACAGCGCCAGCTCGATCCCGCGCTCAGCGAGCCGCGCGACCACCAGCGCGACCTGCAGATCGACGATCTCCCCCAGCTGCGCGCGCGTCAACGGCGCGAACTCCACGATGTCGTCCAGCCGGTTGATGAACTCGGGCTTGAAGTGCCCCTCCGCCCCGTCCCGCCCACCCGGGATGTTCGAGGTCATGATCAGCACCACGTTCTTGAACGACACGGTGCGCCCCCGCCCGTCGGTCAGCCGCCCGTCGTCCATCACCTGCAGCAGCGTGTTGAACACGTCCGGGTGCGCCTTCTCGATCTCATCCAAAAGCACCACCGCGTATGGCCGCCGCCGCACCGCCTCGGTGAGCTGCCCGCCCTCGTCGTAGCCGACGTAACCGGGGGGCGCACCGACCAGCCGCGAGACCGAGTGGCGCTCCATGTACTCGGACATGTCGATCCGCACCATCGCCTCGGGCGAGTCGAACATGAACTCCGCGAGCGAGCGCGCCAGTTCGGTCTTGCCGACCCCGGTCGGCCCGAGGAACAGGAAGGTGCCGATCGGCCGCTCCGGATCAGACAGCCCCGCCCGCGAGCGCCGCAGCGCGCTCGCGACCGCGCCGACCGCCTCGTCCTGGCCGATCACGCGCTCGTGCAGCCGCGCCTCCATGTGCACGAGCTTCTCGATCTCACCCTCGAGCAGCCGCGCGACGGGGATCCGCGTCCACTTGGCGACGATCTCGGCGATGTCCTCGGCGTCCACCTCTTCCTTGAGATACCGGTGCCCGCCGCCACTGGGGTGGGCGGGGTCCTTTCCAGTGGCGGCGCCCTGCGCCTGCTCCGCTTCACCCAGCCTGCGCGTCAGCTCCGGGATCGTGCCGTACTGAAGCTCCGCGGCGCGCTCCAGGTCGCCGGCACGGCGAGCCTGGTCGAGCTCCAGGCTGGCCTGCTCGATCTGCTCCTGCAGCGTGGCGACGGCGCCGAGCGCCTCCTTCTCGTGCTGCCACTCGGCGTGCATGGCGGCGGAGCGCTCGCGCTCCTCGGCCAATGCCTGCTCCAGCTGCTCGCGCCGCGCCGCGGTGCCGGCGTCGTCTGTGTCGGCGCTGCCGAGTGACTGCAGCTCGATCTCGAGCTGCAGGATGTGGCGGTCCACCTCATCTATCTCGGTCGGCTTGGAGTCGATCTCGGTGCGGATCCGCGACGCGGCCTCGTCGACCAGATCGATCGCCTTGTCGGGCAGGAAGCGGTCGGCGATGTAGCGGTCGGAGAGGGTGGCGGCCGCCACCAGCGCCGAGTCGGTGATCCTGACCTTGTGGTGGACCTCGTACTTGCCTTTGAGGCCGCGCAGGATCGCGATCGTGTCCTGCACGCTCGGCTCCTCCACGAACACGGGCTGGAAGCGGCGCTCCAGGGCGGCGTCCTTCTCGATGTACTTGCGGTATTCGTCGAGCGTCGTGGCGCCCACCGCGCGCAGCTCGCCGCGGGCGAGCATCGGCTTGAGCAGGTTGGCGGCGTCCACGGCGCCCTCGGAGGCACCGGCGCCGACGATCGTGTGCAGCTCGTCGATGAACAGGACGACATTGCCACCCGCGTTCTGGACCTCCTTGAGGACCGCCTTGAGCCGGTCCTCGAACTCGCCGCGGTACTTGGCCCCTGCGATCAGCGCGCCGATGTCCAGCGCGACCACGCGCCGGTCCTTCAGCCCCTCGGGCACATCACCGGAGACGATCCGCTGCGCTAGCCCCTCGGCGATCGCGGTCTTGCCGACACCCGGCTCACCGATCAGCACCGGGTTGTTCTTGGTCCTGCGGCTCAGGACCTGGATGACACGGCGGATCTCGTCGTCGCGGCCGATCACCGGGTCGAGCTTGCCGTCGCCGGCTGCGCGCGTGAGGTCGCGCCCGTACTTCTCCAGTGCCTGGAACTTGTCCTCCGGATTCTGGTCGGTGACCTTCTGGCCCCCGCGCACCTCGTTGACAGCCTTCAGCAGCGGCTCATAGCCGGCGCCGACCGAGTGCAGCACGTCGCCCGCGGTCTGCTTGGACTTGGCGAGTGCAAGCACCAGGTGCTCGGTCGAGATGTAATCGTCACCCAGCGCGCGCATCTGCTCCTCGGCGCCGCGCAAGAGCTCGATCAGCTCGCTCGCCGGCCCGGTGGGCTCGCTCGTCGCACCGGTCAGGCGCGGCAACGCGTCCAGAGCCGGATTGAGCGTCGCCCGCACGGCCGCCGGGTCGACGCCGAGCTTGCGCAGCACGGGTACGACCACGCCTCCATCCTGCTCGAGCAGCACGGCGAGCAGGTGCTCGGGGCGTGTCTGGGGGTTGCGGCGCTCGCTCGCCAGCCGCGCGGCTGCCTCGAGCGCCTCCTGGGATTTGATGGTGAAGCGGTCGGCCTGCATCGCTGTATCAGCCTCTCGTCGTGGCAGATCTAAGTCTTATGGACTTAGATTATTGCACACCCTGGGCCCGTTGTCGACCGACCGTTGGCAACGCTCGGCAGAAGCTGTACCGTCGCCGGTGATGCTCGCGAGACACGCCTCATCCGGCGCTCTGGCCGTTGCCGTGAGCTTCGGCGCCGCCACGTCGATTGCCTGAAGCGCACCGGGGCGGAGCTATACGACGCCGTGACCACTCACGGCAGCACGAGCTGGAACGTCGCCGGCACGTTGAAGCGCCTGCTCACGGGCACGCGCTGAGCACGGCACCCTGAATGCGCCGCGGCGCCCAGTCAATTCCGCTACCCCGGGCACCGATCGCTAAGGCGCGTGCCACCA
>DAIDME010000061.1 GCA_027449125.1 Solirubrobacterales bacterium
GCGGCCGGCGCGCGACGGGGCGGGGGCCGCGCGTTCGGGCCGGGGCGCGCGAGGGGGCGGGCGCGCGACGGGGCGGGGGAGCGTACGGGCGGGGGCGGGCGCGGATCCTGGCGCAGCCGTCTTATGGCGAGCGGTGATAAAACTCTTTAATGTGCTCAGGGATTACCTGCCAGCCATCGTCTTCCTGATTCTCGGCGGCGCCGTCGGGGTCCTGTTCTCGACCCTGAACCTCCTCACGGGTGTCCGGACGCGCCCGAACCTCAACCGCTCGACGCCGTATGAGTGCGGCCTGCCGTCGGAGATCCAGCGCGGCTTCCGTTTCGGGATCAGCTTCTACCTGATCGCGATGCTCTTCATCCTGTTCGACATCGAGGTGATCTTCATCTACCCGATCGCCGTGGAGCTGCGCTCGTTCGGCGGCTTCGCGCTGGGCGAGACGATCACCTTCGTCGCGCTGCTGATGATCGCCTTCGTTTACGTGTGGCGCCGGGGGGCACTGGAATGGAAGTGACGCGCGAGCCCGCGCACGAGTTCCGCTCGCGCCAGCTGATGGCCCGCGACATGCTGCGCGGCACGCTCGAAGGAGACGACCTGGACCGCTACGTGGAGCAGGCCGTGGTGACCACGACACTTGACCGCGCGGTCGCCTGGGCGCAGGGCAACTCGATCTACCCGCTCACCTTCGGCCTGGCGTGCTGCGCGATTGAGATGATGTCGATCGTGGCGGCGCGGGTGGACATCGCCCGCTTCGGCTTCGAGGCGTTCCGGGCCTCACCGCGCCAGGCCGACCTGATCATCCTCTCCGGCCGCGTCTCGATGAAGATGGCGCCGGTCGTGCGCCGCATCTACGATCAGATGCTCGAGCCGAAGTTCGCGATCAGCATGGGGGCGTGCTGCTCGAGCATGGGCGTCTTCAACAACTATGCGCTGGTGCCGAGCGACAAGTTCATGCCGATCGACGTGCACGTGCCCGGCTGCCCACCACGGCCGGAGGCGCTCGCGCACGGCATCCTCAAGCTCCGCGACAAGGTTCAGGGCAACGACCGGGAGGGCTGGCGGGAGCGCTACGGCGCGGTCGGTACCGAGGAGATCCTGGGTGCCTGACTCAAGCGGGCTGGACGCCCTGGCGCAGCAACTGAGCGAAGCGCTCGCAGGCAGCGTGCTGGCAACAAGCCACGCACACGGCCGCGCTGAGATCCAGATCTCGCCCGAACAGAACGTGGCGGTGCTCGGCTGGCTGCGACAGCAGGGCTACAGCTTCCTCGCCAGCCTGCACGGCGTGGACTACTACCCGCACGAGCCGCGCCTCGGGGTGATCTATGAGCTGCTCGACATGCAGAACGTCGACCGCGTCTCGGTCAAGGCACGGGTTCGCACCGACGCGCCCGCGATCGGCAGCGTGATCGACCTGTGGCCCGGAGCGGACTTCCCCGAGCGCGAGCTCTACGACATGTTCGGCGTGAGCTTCGACGGCCACCCCGACCTGCGCCGGATCCTGATGCCCGAGGACTATGAGGGGCACCCGCAGCGCCGGGACTTCCCGGTGGGCGGCGAGCCGGTGCTCTTCACCCACAACGAGTCAGACGGCTACGGAGCCGACCGATGAGCGCCGTGAGCGACTACCGGCGTCGTGAAGAGTCGATCACGATGTCCAGCGAGTCCGCCGGCATGGGTGAGACGCATGAGCTCTTGACGCTCAACATCGGTCCACACCATCCAGCCACACACGGCGTGCTGCGCCTGATCGCGACGCTCGAGGGCGAGGTCGTGCGCGACATAAAGCCGATCATCGGCTACGTCCACACCGGCATCGAGAAGACCGCCGAGCAGAAGTCCTACTGGAAGGTGATCCCGGTCGTCGAGCGGATGGACTACCTCTCCTACTACTTCAACGCGATGGCCTACTGCGGAGCCGTGGAGACGCTGCTCGGGCTGGAGGTGCCGCCCCGCGCGCAGTACCTGCGTGTGATCCACCTCGAGCTCAACCGGATCATGTCGCACCTGGTGTGGCTCGGTACCAGCGCGCTTGACCTCGGCGCCATGTCGATGTTCTGGTACTGCTTCCGTGAGCGCGAGACGATCCTCGACCTGTTCGAGATGTCCTCGGGGCAGCGCATGCACACCCGTTACTTCCAGGTCGGCGGCGTGATCGAGGACATCCCGGCGGGTTTCGCGCAGAAGGTGAAGAAGTTCATCGACGAGATGCCGAGCCGCGCCGACCAGTACGCGGACCTGCTCGAGAAGAACGAGATCCTGCTCTCACGCCTGCGCGACACCTGCGTGCTCGACGAGCAGACGCTGCTCGGCCTCGGCGTCACCGGGCCGCTTCTGCGCGCCGCGGGCAACCCCTGGGATCTGCGCAAGGCCGCACCGTACTCGAGCTACGACCACTTCGACTTCAGGGTCCCGGTCGGGACGGTCGGCGACAACTACGACCGCTTCCGCGTGCGCCACGCCGAGCTGTACGAGTCGACCAAGATCATCGGACAGGCGCTCGCAGGCCTGCCGGAAGGCCCCCACATCGTCCAGGACCGCAAGGTGGCGCTGCCGCCGCGCCATGAGCTCGCGACCAGCATGGAGTCGCTGATCCACCACTTCAAGCTGGTGACGGAGGGCTTCCGTGTGCCGGAGGGCGAGTGTTACTACCCGATCGAGTCGCCGCGCGGCGAGCTGGGCTGCTTCGTGCGCTCCGACGGCTCCGCCAAGCCCGCCCGCGTGCACATGCGCGACCCCAGCTTCATCAACCTGCAGGCGACTGCGCCGATGGTCAAGGACGCCTACATCGCCGACCTGATCGCGACACTGGCGATGGTCGACCCCGTTCTGGGCGGCGTGGACCGATGAGCGCGATCGACCGCCGGCCGCCGGTCCCACGCTACGCGCACGGCTCCCGGGTGCCAGGCTGGGACGAGGCCGTGGACCTGGAGAAGCCGCCCGCGACCGTCCCTGACCCGGCGCTCACGCCCGTGCCGGACGAGCTTCGCGAGGCGATCGAGGCCGAGATGGCCAAGTACCCGGATCGCCGGTCGGCGTCGATCCCGGCGCTTCACCTCGCGCAGCGCCACCATGGCTGGTGCTCGCCGGAGGCGATCGCCCAGGTCGCCTGTGTGATGCGCCTGACCCCCGCGTACCTGACGTCCGTGGCGAGCTTCTACGACATGTTCTACCTCGAGCCCAAGGCCGCTCACGAGGTTTACGTCTGCACCAACATCACCTGCTCGCTGCTCGGCGCCGACGAGCTCTATGAGCGCATGTGCCAGGCCGCCCAGGGGCACGACATCACCGTGCGCGGCTTCGAGTGCCTCGGCGCCTGCGACATCGCGCCGATGGCGTCCGTGGACGGAGAGTACGTCGGCCCGCTCAACCTCGACGACGCGTCGCTGATCGTCGAGGACATCGATGCGGGCCGGGCGGTGCTGGAGCACAAGCAGCTGCGCCACCGCGCCTGCGCGGACCCGGGAGCGAGAAGTGAGTAGGCATCTGCTGTTCGATCGCATCGACGAGCCCGGCCTGAACACGATCGGCGTGTACGAGCGCCGCGGCGGCTACAGCGCCATGCGCAAGGCGCTGCAGATGCCGCCGGAGGCGATCATCGAGGAGATCAAGCAGTCTGCGATCCGCGGTCGTGGCGGCGCCGGCTTCCAGATGGGGCAGAAGGCGTCGTTCCTGCCCAAGGGCGAGATGGCCAAGTATCTGGTCTGCAACGCCGACGAGTCCGAGCCGGGCACCTTCAAGGACCGCGAGCTGATGCAGAAGTCCCCGCACACGCTGGTCGAGGGGATCATCATCACCACGTACGCGACCGGCATTCACCGCGCCTTCATCTACATCCGCGGCGAGTACCAGCTGCAGGCCGACATCCTCGACCAGGCGGTGGCCGAGGCCAGGTCGGCCGGCTACCTCGGGGAGAACATCCTCGGCTCCGGCCACAGCCTCGAGCTGGTCGTGCACCGTGGCGCCGGCGCCTACATCTGCGGCGAGGAGACCGGGCTGCTGGACTCGCTCGAGGGCAAGCGCGGCAACCCGCGGCTGAAGCCGCCGTTCCCCGCGATCGAGGGGCTCTACGCCGGCCCGACGCTGGTCAACAACGTCGAGACCCTCGGCACGGTGCCGACGATCATCAACATGGGCGGCGCCGAGTACGCCAAGATCGGCACGCAGGGCTCCACCGGCACCAAGCTGATCTCGGTCTCCGGGGATGTGCAGCGGCCCGGCAACTACGAGATCGAGCTCGGCATGCCGAGCCGCGAGATCATCTACGGGCTCTGCGGCGGCCCGCGCGACGGGCGCAGCGTCAAGATGTGGTTCCCCGGCGGCTCCAGCTCGCCGGTGCTGCTCGAATCCGACCTGGACCTCGCCTACGACTTCGACACCATGGCCAAGGCCGGGTCGATGCTCGGCTCGGGCGCCATCATCGTCGTGGACGACAGCCACACGGCGCTCGAGGTGATGCAGAAGGTCGTCAAGTTCTACGCGCACGAGTCCTGCGGCAAGTGCGTGCCCTGCCGCGAGGGCACCAACTGGACGCTCAAGATGATCGAGCGGATCGAGGCGGGCGAGTCCACGCCCATGGACCTGGACATCCTCGCCTCGGCGCAGAGCCAGATCATCGGCCACTGCCTGTGCGTGCTCGGCGACGCGATGGCGATGCCGGTAGGCTCGATCGTCGAGAAGTTCCGCGACGAGCTCGCGGAGGAGATCGAGGCCGCGCGCGAGCGCGCCAACTCACTCGCCTATGCCACGGCCTGAACGCAAGCTCATAAGCCTCACGATCGACGGTCGCGAGGTGCAGGCCGTCGAGGGCACGATGCTCGTCGACGCGGCCCGCGCCGCCGACGTGGAGATCCCCTACTTCTGCTACGAGCCCAAGCTGGGGGCGCCGGTCGGCGCCTGCCGCATGTGCCTGGTGGAGATCGAGGGCATCCCCAAGCTGCAGACCTCCTGCTCGACCCCGGTGCGCGACGGCATGGTCGTCAACACGACCGTCGAGCGCGTCAAGGAGGCGCAGAACTCGATCGTCGAGTTCCTGCTCGTCAACCATCCGCTGGACTGCCCGGTCTGCGACAAGGGCGGCGAGTGCCCGCTGCAGGACATCACCTTCGGCTGGGGCAAGGGCCGCACGCGCGTGATCGAGCCCAAGCGCCACTTCGTCAAGCCGCTCGCGCTCTCACCGCTGATCGCGATCGACCGCGAGCGCTGCATCCTCTGCTACCGCTGCGTGCGCTTCAGCCAGGAGATCGCCGAGGACTGGCAGCTGATCTTCACCGAGCGCGGCGCGCACACGTTCGTCGGCACGCACGACGGGCACCCCTACGTGGCCCCGTTCTCCGGCAACATCATCGAGCTGTGCCCCGTCGGTGCGCTCACCTCGCGCCCGTACCGCTTCCGCGCGCGGCCCTGGGACGTGGAGGGCTCCGGCGGCGTCTGCACGCTCTGCCCGTCGCAGTGCAACGTCGAGTTCACGGTGCGCGACGACAAGGTCACGCGCGTGCTGGCGCGCGAGAACCCGGGTGTCGACGACGGCTGGCTGTGCGACAAGGGCCGCTTCGCCTACCAGGCGATCCACGTCGACGAGCGGATCACGACGCCGCTCGTGCGCGGCGCGGACGGCGAGCTGCGGCCGGCCGGCTGGGACGAGGCGCTCGAGGCGGCGGGGGCGCTGGCCGAGCACCGCGGCCGCGCCGCCGCGCTGATCGGCGGCCAGGCAAGCAACGAGGAGGCGTTCCTGCTCGCCCGGCTGCTGCGCGAAGGGCTCGGATCGGGCGACATCGACTCTCGGCTCGGGGCCGCGGGTGAGCTCGACCTGAACCTCATGCGCGCGCTGGCCGCGCCCGCGCTGCAGGCGAGCGTGAGCGACCTGGAGTTCGCGCACATCGTGCTGGTGCTCGGAACGGAGCCGATCGACGACTCGCCGATCCTCGACCTGCGCATCCGCAAGGGGGTGCGGCGCAACGGCGTCAAGCTCGCCATTGCCAGCGCAAGGCCGAGCGCCCTGGATCACAACGCCAAGCTCGCGATCCGCTTCGCCCCCGGTGGCGAGGCCGAGTTCCTCGAGTCGCTCGAGTGGGCGCTCGGGACGCCCGGTTCGGGCGAGACGCACGAGCTGGCGGCGCTGCTGCGCGACGGTGGCGAGGAGGTGGTGATCCTCTGGGGCGAGAGCCTGTCAGCCCCGGCGCGGGCGACGCTGCTGCGCATCGCCGACCGGCTCGGCCTCGCAGAACGTCAGGGGGCCGGTCTGCTGGAGGTGCCGCTCGGCACCAACGCGCGCGGGATCCGCGAGGCGGGGGCGCTGCCCGGCGCCGGCCCCGGCTACGGCGAGGCGAGCCCCGGCCGCAGCGCGGCGCAGATCGCCGCCGCCGCCGCGGCAGGGGAGATCGGCGCGCTGCATCTCTTCCAGATCGACCCGCTGCGCGAGCTGCCTGACCGCGACGGCTGGGAGCGGGCGCTGGCGGGCGCGAAGCTCGTGGTCGCGCACGCGGCGACGCTCACCGACGGCCTCGCCCGTCACGCCGACGTGATCTTTCCAGCCGAGTCGGGCGCCGAGAAGGATGGCACGGTCGTGCACCCCGACGGCCGCCTGCAGCGGCTGCGCAGCGCGATCAGGCGACCGGGGGAGGTGCGTGCCGGCTGGCAGGTGCTGGCGGACCTGGCCAAGAGGGTCGGCCTGGACACCGGCGTGCTCACCGCCGGCATGGCCTTCAGGCAGCTGATCGCCGCCGTGCCGTTCTACGAGGGTCTGACGCTCGAGGCGATCGGCGGGCGCGGCCTGCGCTGGCCGGAGACCGAAGCCGCTGCGGCGATGCCGGCGCCCGGGCCACTGGCGGCCGCGGCGGGCGCTTCAGCGACGCCCGCGGCCAGCGGGCCGCGGGCGGAGGCGAACGGCCACCTGCTGGCGGGCACTTACCGGTCGATCTGGGCTGCTTCGGAGGTTGAGATCTCGCCGGCCCTGCGCTTCGCGGTGGCCGAGCAGGTCGTCGAGCTCTCGCCGCAGGACGCCGACCGGCTCGGGATCGAGGACGGCGCCGCGGTGCGGGTCGCGCAGAATGGGACGCGCCTGCGCGGGCGCGCCGCGATCCGCTCGGGCGTGCCCGCCGGGACCGCCTTCCTCGCCGCCGGGATCGCCGAGGAGTCGGCCAACGCGCTGACCGAGCCGCTGGTGGAGGTCAGCAAGCTGTGATCGCCTTCGCCGCTGTCAACTACTTCGAGCCCTGGTGGATCCAGATCCTCAAGGCGATCCTGATCTTCGCCGTGATCTTCGGAGTGCTGCCGCTTTTGACCGTCTACGAGCGCAAGCTGCTCGGGCGGTTCCAGCACCGCTACGGGCCCAACCGGGTCGGACCCTACGGGCTGATGCAACCGCTGGCGGAGATCGTCAAGTTCGCCCGCAAGGAGGCTTTCAGGCCCACGACGTCGGTCGGCTTCCTGTTCCGCTTGGCGCCCGCGATCTCGATCCTGACGGCGGTCGGCGGGCTGGCGCTGATCCCGTGGGGCAACGTGCAGGACATCCTCGGCACGCGCGTGGGGCTCTACGGGATCGACGTCTCGATCGGGCCGCTGTACGTGTTCGCGCTCGGCGGCATCTCGTTCTACGGCATCCTGCTCGGCGGCTGGGCGTCCGGGTCCAAGTACTCGTTCCTGGGGTCGATGCGCGCCGCCGCGCAGCTGATCTCCTACGAGGTCTCGCAGGGGCTCGCGCTGGTGGGCGTGCTGATCACCGCCCAGACGCTGTCGCTGACGGGGATCGTCAACGCGCAGCGCGGCATGTGGTACTTCATCCCGCAGATCGTCGGGTTCCTGATCTTCATGGTGGCGTCGTTTGCGGAGACCAACCGGGCGCCGTTCGACCTGGTCGAGGCCGACGCGGAACTGGTCGGCGGCTACTTCACCGAGTACGGGGGCACCGGCTTCGTCGCCTACCTGTTCGCCGAGTACGTGAACATGATGGTCGTCTCGGCGATGGCTGCCACCCTGTTCCTCGGCGGCTGGCTTTTGCCGTTCGGGATCCACCCGCCCGGCTGGGTCGATCCGTTCGTCGTGCTGGCCAAGATGATGCTGTTCATGACACTCTTCATCTGGATCCGCGCGACGCTGCCGCGCCTGCGCTACGACCAGCTGATGTCGTTCGGCTGGAAGGTGCTGCTGCCGCTGGCGACCCTCAACCTGCTGGTAACCGCGATCATCGTCGTCGCCTGAAAAGCAAAGATCTGGACAAGCTGATGCCATACGACCCCGGCAAAGACGTGATTGAGGTTGTGCGCCACCCGCCGCGCAGCGCGGCGGCGAGCACGTACCGCATCTTCGGCGAGACCCTGCGCGGCATGAAGACCACCCTCGCGCGCGTGGTCGAGGGCCCGCTCACGATCCAGTACCCGGAGGAGAAGACGCCGGTCTACCCGCGCTTCCGTGGCCGCCACAAGCTGCACCGCTTCGAGACCGGCGACCCCGACAACCCGGGGCTCGAGAAGTGCGTCGGCTGCTCGCTGTGCGCCGCCGCCTGCCCGGCCGACTGCATCCGCGTGGTCGCGGCGGAGAACACGCCCGAGCACCGCGTCTCGGCGGGCGAGCGCTACGCGGCCGTGTACGAGATCAACCTGAGCCGCTGCATCTTCTGCGGCTACTGTGAGGTCGCCTGCCCGTTCGACGCGATCACGATGGGCCATGACTACGAGATGTCCGACTACACGCGCTCCGATCTGATCTTCACCAAGGAGATGCTGCTGGCGGAGCCGCTCGAGCGCACGCCACTGCGGGCGGCGGGGGAGTAGCGGGGCAAGCGATGTCGGTGGTCATGTTCTTCCTTGCCGCGGCCGCGGCGATCATCGGTGCGATCGGCGTGGTGACGCTGCGCAATCCGCTCTACTCGGTGCTCGCGCTGGTCTGCCACCTGGTCGCGCTGGCGGCGCTGTTTCTGCTGCTGCGCGCGGAGTTCGTGGCCGCCGCGCAGGTGGTCGTCTACGCCGGCGCGGTGATGGTGCTCTACGTGTTCGTGGTGGCCTACGTCGGCGGCGGCGAGGAGGTCGCGGCCGGCAGCACGCTGCGCATCCTGGGGCCGCTGTTCGCGCTCGCGCTGGCGGTCGAGCTGTTCATCGCGCTGCTCGGCTCCGCGCTCTCAGGCATACACCGCTACGGCGCGCCATACAAGCTCGGCTTCGGCACGCCCGAGCAGATCGGCAGGCTGTTTCTGACCGACTACCTGTTCCCGTTCGAGGTGGCCTCGCTGCTCCTGCTGGTGGCGGCCGTGGGCGCGATCGTGCTCGCCCGCCGCAGGCGCGGGCTGGAGGACGGGGCCCTGGAGCTCAAGGACCTGCTGGCGGCGCCGCGGCCCGCCTACACCGGCACGATCGCGGAGGGCGTCGGCGTGCGCCGCGTGCGTGAGCAGATCGAGCAGGCCCACGGTGGCGTCACCGAGGTCGTGCCCGCGGGCTCCGCCGCCGGCTCAACGGAGCGGAGCTGATGGCGCTCGACTGGTATCTGGCCGTCTCGGCCCTGATCTTCTGCATCGGCGCCGGCGGCGTGCTCGTGCGGCGCAACCCCCTGGTCGTCCTGCTCTGCCTGGAGCTGATGCTGAACGCCGCCAACCTGGCGCTGATCACCTTCGCGCGCATGCACGGCGGCGAGGGCGGCCAGATCTTCGCGCTGATCGTGATGGTCGTCGCGGCCTGCGAGGTGACCGTCGGGCTAGGCCTGCTGGTCGCGATCAGCCGCCGCAACCTGCCCATTGATGTCGACGAACTGCACGAGCTGAACGGATGAGCCCGACCACCTGGGGCTGGCTCGTCCTGCTGTTTCCGCTGCTGGGCACGATCGCGATCGGCCTGGGCTTCCGGACCTACAGCAGGGCCGCCGGCGTGATCGGCACCGCCGCCATCTTCCTCGCCTTCGTCTGCTCAGTCGGGGCGCTGATCGCGCTGCTGGGACGCGCGGGCGCCCACCGCGAGGTCGTCTCGAGCCTCTGGAACTACGACGCGAGCGCCGGCGTCGACGCCAAGCTGCAGATCCTGGTCGACCCGATCTCGGTCTTCATGATGCTGGTGGTGACCGGCGTCTCGACGCTGATCCACCTCTACTCGACCGCCTACATGCGCTCGGACGAGGGCTACTCGCGGTACTTCGCGTACCTGAACTTCTTCGTGCTCTCGATGCTCGTGCTGGTGACGGGCGGCAACTTCATCATGCTGATCATCGGCTGGGCCTTCGTCGGCGCCGCCTCCTACCTGCTGATCTCCTTCTGGTACCGGCGCTCGACGGCCACCAAGGCGGGCATCAAGGCGTTCGTGATCAACGTGCTCGGTGACGTCGGCCTGGTGCTCGGCACCTTCTTCATCTACCGCCACACGCACACCGTCTCGTTCCTGGGCAGCTTTGCGGCCGCCCCGCACGTCTTCCACACCGACTCGCCCGACCTGGTCGCCGGCTGCCTGCTGTTCTTGGTGGGCGCCTTTGCCAAGTCCGCGCAGGTGCCGCTGCACACCTGGCTGCCGGACGCGATGGAGGGCCCGACCCCGGTCTCCTCGCTGATCCACGCCGCCACCATGGTCACCGCGGGCGTCTACCTGATCGTGCGCCTGCACCCGCTGTTCGTGCTCGCGCCCACCGCCGCCGAGGTCGGCGCGATCGTCGGCTGCATGACGCTGCTGATCGCCGGCACGATCGCGCTAGTCGTGACCGACATCAAGCGGGTGATCGCGTACTCGACGATGTCGCAGATCGGCTACATGATCATGGGCGCCTCCTCCGGCGCCTACGTCGGGGCGCTCTTTCACCTGATGACGCACGCCTTCTTCAAGGCGCTGCTGTTCATGGGAGCCGGCTCGGTGATCGGGGCGATGGCGGGCGAGCAGTCGCTCGACAGGATGAGCGGCCTGCGCAAGGCGATGCCCTTCACCTTCATCTGCTTCCTGGCCGGCGGCTTTGCGCTGTCCGGGGTGGCGCCGTTCGCCGGCTGGCTCTCCAAGGACGACATCCTCGGCTACATGAACAACCGCGGCGGCCTCTACGAGGTGCTTGGCATCCTCGGCTACGCCGGCGCGTTCCTGACCGGCGCCTACACCTTCCGCCTGATCTTCCGGACCTTCTACGGCGAGCCCTGCGCGGAGGCGCGCGAGCTCGAGCACGGGCACCTCGCCCACGCCGAGGTCCACCGCAACCCCGCCAACGGCGAGGAGGAGGACACCGGCGTCGGCTTCCCCGGCCCCGAGCACGTGATCGCCGAGCGCGAGCCGGCGATGAAGGTCGCGATGGGCATCCTCGCCCTGCTTGCGGTGGTCGGCGGCTTCGTCGAGATCCCCGGGGTGGACCACGTGCTGTCGAGCTTCCTCTCCTCCGCGCTCAGCGGCGACGCACTCGCCGCGGCGAGCCATCAGCCGTCCACCGGCGCGGCCTGGATCGGCCTGATCATCGGCACGATCGTCGGCCTCGCCGGCATCGGCGTCGCCTACCGGGTCTACATCTCAAAGCCCGGCACGTCCGCCGCGCTGCAGGCGCGCTTCGCGGCGCTGCACAACTTCCTCTCGCACAAGTGGTACTTCGACGAGCTGATCGACGTGGTCATCGTCCGCCCGGCGCTGACGCTCGGGCGCTTCGCGCAGGCGGTGCTGGAGCGCGTCGTGATCTCGGGCGCGCTGACCGGCGGCGTCACCGGCCTCGTGCGCTCCGGCTCGGCCGCCGTGCGCCGCGCCCAGACGGGGCTCTTGCGCCTCTATGCCGGTGCGGTGGTGCTGGGCCTGACCGCCGTCGTCCTCTACTTCCTGATCTCCGCACACTGACCGACTCGAGCGTTCCGGCCCCGTGATCCTCACCCACGCCTCATCCGCGCCCTTCTCGCTATCGGTCCTGCTCTGGCTGCCGCTGACGCTCGCGCTGCTCAGCGCCGCCCTGCCCGCGCGCCTGACCGGCAAGGTCCTGGCGGTGGCGAGCCTCCTGCCGCTCGCGGTCGCCGTGACCTTCGTGGCGAACTTCAACTCGAGCTACCCCTTCCCGCAGTTCGTCACGAGCCAGGCCTGGATCCCCTCGCTCGGGATCCGCTACGCGCTCGCGATCAACGGCCTGAACGTCTCGCTCGTGCTGCTCACGACCGTGCTCTTCACCGTCTCGCTCGCCTGGTCGGCGTTGCGTGAGATCGACCGGCCGCGGCTCTACTACTTCTGGTTCGGCCTCGCCGAGAGCGCCGTGCTCGGCGCCTTCCTCGCCCAGGACCTGATCCTGTTCGTCGCCTTCTTCGACCTGATGCTGATCCCGTTCTACTTCCTGGTCGGCTCCTGGGGCAGCGGCGAGCGCGTGCGCGCGACCATCAAGATGGTCATCTACACGGCCGTCGGCTCGTTCCTGATGCTCGCGGCGGCCGTGGCGACCGGGGTGATCGCCTCGGGCGACCACCACACGCCGCTCGACTTCAGCTTCGGCGTGCTCCAGCACCTGCCGGTCTCACGCACCGACGGCGAGTGGCTGTTCCTCGGCTTCACGCTCGCGTTCCTGGTCAAGATGCCGGTCGTGCCGTTCCACGGCTGGCTGGCGGACGCCTACAAGTCGATGCCGATCCCGGCGGTGGCCGTCTTCTCCGGCGTCGTCGCCAAGGTCGCAAGCTACGGCTTCCTCGCGATCGTGCTGCCGACCTTCCCGCAGGCCTCACACCACTTCCAGGTGCTGCTGCTGATCATCGCGCTCGCGTCGATCCTGTGGGCGACGGCGATGGCCTTCACGACCCGCGACGCGCGCCTGGTGATCGCCTACTCGAGCGTCGCGCAGATGGGCTTCATCCTGCTCGGCATCTTCTCGCTGCGGGCGCCCGGCGACCAGGGCGCGCTGCTGCAGATGCTCAACCACGGGCTGGTCACCGCGGCCGCGTTCTTCGTCGTGGCGGCGGTGGCGGCGCGCGCGGGCGGCAGCGAGCGCATGGACGACATGGGCGGCATCGCGTTCCGCGCGCCGCTGCTCGCGACCCTGTTCCTGGTCGTCACCTTCGCGAACCTGGCGATGCCCGGCTCCTCGAACTTCATCGGCGAGTTCATGATCCTGCTCGGCACCTTCCAGTCGCACCTGGCGATCGCGGTGATCGCGACCCTGGGCGTCGTCGGCGCCTCCTTCTACGCCCTGCGGCTGTTCATCGGCGCGATGCACAACCGTGTCGGCGGCCGCGTGCAGTCCTTCGAGCTGGGGCGCGCGGAGGCGATCGCGATCGTGCCGCTGTGCCTGATCATCCTCGTCCTGGCCTTCTACCCGCAGTTCGGGCTGAGCCGCTCGCAGGCGTCGGTCAAGCTGGCCATCGCGCCGGCCGCGTCTGCCAGCTTCAGGGGGTCTGAGTCGCGCACCCTGCCGCTGACCTACGCCTCGCTCGACGCGCCCCTCGGCTGGTGGTCCTATGCGCCGCTCGGTGCTGGCCTCGCGAGCCTGCCGGGCAAGCCGCGGCGCATCTACACCTACACCACGCCCCCATCGCAGCAGGGGAGCAAGCAATGATCAAAAACGCTCACGCCATGAGCGCGCTGCTGATCGCCGCGGCCCACATCAGGGGCCCGCACATCGCCTGGGCGGAGCTCTCGCCGATCGTCTTGATCGCCGCCGGCGCGCTGATCGTCCTGCTCGTCGGGCTGGCCGGCAGCCAGATGGTCCGTGCGCGCGTCGTCCCGGCGCTCGCGGTCGTGGCGATCGCCGGCGCGATGGGCACGGAGATCTGGCGCTTCACCTACGCCCCGCAGACGATCGTCGCCGGGGCGCTGCGAATCGACGACCTGGCGCTGATCGCAGACCTGGTCTGCGCGGTCGCGGCGCTCGCCGCCGTACTGCTGTCGCTGCGCGCGCGGGCGCCCCGTGACGCCGGCCACGGCGAGTTCCACGCGCTGCTGCTCTTCAGCCTGATGGGCATGGCGGTGCTCGTCTCCGCCCAGGACCTGATCACGCTCTTCCTGGGGCTGGAGCTCTTGTCGATCCCGCTGTATGTCCTCTGCGCGGCCGAGTACCGCCGCGAGGGCTCGCTCGAGGCGGGACTGAAATACCTGATCATCGGCTCGGTCGGCTCGGCGACGCTCGTCTACGGCCTGGCGTTGATCTACGGCGCCACCGGCCAGACCGGCTTTGGCGGGATCGCCCGCGCACTCGCCACCCACGCGAGCGGTGGTCTGCTTGGTGACCCGCTGCTCTTGACCGGCATCGCCCTCGTCGTCGTCGGCTTCGCCTTCAAGGCGTCGGTCGCGCCCTTCCACCAGTGGACCCCCGACGTCTACGAGGGCGCGCCGACGCCGATCACCGCGTTCATGGCGACCGCCACCAAGGCGGCCGCGATCGCCGTCTTCCTGCGCTTCTTCGACTTCGCGGTGACCGCCGAGCACGTCAACTGGGCGCCCGCCGTGGCTGCGCTCGCGGCCGTCACGATCATCGTCGGCAACGTCGGCGCGCTCGGCCAGGGCTCGCTCAAGCGGTTGCTCGGCTACTCCGGGGTCGCGCAGGCGGGCTACATGCTGACCGGCCTGGTCGTCGGCACCCAGCTGGGCGTCTCGGCCACGATGTTCTACGTCGTCGCCTACCTGATGATGAACCTCGGCGCCTTTGCCGTCATCGTCCACCAGGAGCGGGTGTCGGGCAGCGACCGCATGGCCGACCTGGCCGGCCTGGGCCGGCGCTCCCCCCCGCTCGCCTGGTCGCTGACGATCGCGATGCTCGCGCTCGCCGGCATCCCCGGCACGATCGGCTTCATCGGCAAGGTGCAGCTGATCCACGCACTGGTGAACGGTGGCTATGGCTGGCTGGCGATCGTGCTGGTCGTGGGCGCGATGATCTCGCTCGGGTACTACCTGCGCGTCGTCGCCGCGGTCTGGATGACGCCGGCCGAGGGTCATGGCGCCGCCGCTGTCTCAGGCGCCGGTGCCGGCCCGCTGGCCGGCACCCCTCTCGGCGGCTTCGCGCCGATCGCCGGCGGCTCGCCCGAGGCTGACGCGCAGGCTGAGACGGACGGCGCGGGCGCTGCCAGGGCGGGGGTGCTCGAGCGCCTTGACCCGGACCCCGAGCTGCTGCTGGTGGCGGCCGTCTTCGCCGCCCTCACGATCGTCTTCGGCGTGGTGCCGGGGCCGGTCTTCCAGTTCGTCGCGCACGCGGGCGCGGTGTTGGTCGGTCTGCGCTGAGAGCGCCCGGGGCGGGCCGCCCGAGTCAGTCGCCGCGGCCGGCGAGCAGCGACTGGTGAAGCGCCCGGGCGATGCTCGCATCATGGGCGCGCTGCTGCGCGAGCGTCTGGACCGCGTTGGTAACGGGCACGGCGGGCGTGTTGCCGGGAGCGGGCGCGGTCAGCGCGTCGGCCAGGCGCGCGAGCGCCGGCCCGCGGTCGTGGTTGTACCAGACGCCCGAGGCGATCGGGTCACCGCCTCGCGGCGCCGCGCTCAGCGCGTCGAACATCTGCTCCACCGCGTCGAGCAGTTCCTGGCACTGCTCGGCGGTGATCGCGCGGGCGCCCGATCTCAGGGCGGCGAGCGCCGCGCGTATCTCGCCTGGTGAGCTCATCTGCCTTCGGTGTCGGCGCGCGACGGCCCGTGCTTGACGCTCGCGGCTCGTTGCTGGCTCAATTGTCCAGAGGCCGCTCGGCGGCTGCGAACACGCCCGCCGGGCTCACACCTTGCGCCACTGCGGTACCCACGCGCCGTCCTCCTCACGGGTGAAGTCCTGGAACAGGTTCGGCGCCTCGGCCCGCATGCGCTCGGCCACCCTGTCAAAGACCAGCCGCAGCTCCTCCTCGGCGCCCGGTGCGGTGCGCATCTCGATCACGTGCCGCAGCGTCCGCACGTTCGCGGTCCAGAGGATGTCGGTGGAGAGCCCGATCGGCGCGAGGCGGCGAAGCGCCGAGGTGATCTCCTTCTTGACCGCGAACGGCAGGCCGTCACCGTCCAGCTCGAGCCGCGCGGCCGCGGTTGCCTGAAACTCCTCGAGCTGCTCCACGATGCTGATCACCTGCTCGCGCAGCGGTTCGAGCGCCGGCGCCACACGGAACCCGATATCGGCCAGCCGCACGTAGCGCAGGCTCTCCTGGCTGAAGGCCGAGCCGGCGCGATGCCTGATCAGCTCGTGTGTGAAAACACGCGAGACGTTGCGCAGCGCGAAGCTGTAGTTGGCGTGCTCGAGCACGCTGCCATGCGCGCTGGCCAGCACGTTGGCAAAGTACTCGCGCTGGTCTGTCCGGATGCGGGTCACGTTCCGGTTGAGCCCGGGCTCCCAGCTGCGATAGCACATCCGCCCGCCGAACTCGGCCAGCAGCTCGCCGTCACCGGTCTCCGCGCGCGCCTGCTCGCGCATGTCCAGCCACGAGCTGCCCCCGACCGAATCGAGGTAGGCGCGCATGCCCTCGACGTCCACCGCAGGGCGGGCGATCAGGAACACCTGTGGCGTGGTCTCGTGCATGGGGTTGCACATGCAAGCGCACGGGCCGGACGTACGACTCCGGGCCGCCTATGCTCGACTCGCGATGGCGCTTGTGGACGAGGCAGCCCTGACAGAGCTGACGCTGCGCGACGAGCAGCGCCTGCGCCGGCAGGCTCGGGCTCTGCGCCGCGGCGACCAGGCGGCGCGCGTGCGCCTCGAGGCACAGCTGGTGGCGGCACAGGAGCGGGTGCGGGCGCGCCGCGAATCGGTGCCGGAGGCCACCTACCCGCCCGAGCTGCCCGTCTCGGCGCGGCGCGAGGATCTGCTGGCCACGATCGCCGCAAATCAGGTCGTGATCGTGGCCGGGGAGACAGGCTCCGGCAAGACCACGCAGCTGCCGAAGCTCTGCCTCGAGCTCGGGCGAGGGGTGCGTGGTGCGATCGCGCACACACAGCCGCGCCGGATCGCCGCGCGGACCGTGGCCCAGCGGATAGCGGACGAGCTCGGCGTGGGGCTCGGCGGCGCCGTCGGCTACGCGGTGCGCTTCGACGACCGCGGCTCGGAGCGCACCCTCGTGCGTGTGGTCACGGACGGCCTGCTGCTGGCGGAGATCCGCCGCGACCCGCTGCTACGCCGCTACGACACGGTGATCGTGGACGAGGCCCACGAGCGCTCGCTGAACATCGACTTCCTGCTCGGCTGCCTGCACCGCATCCTGCCTCGGCGCCCCGAGCTGAAGCTGATCATCACCAGCGCGACGATCGACCCGGAGCGCTTCAGCGCCCACTTCGGCGGCGCGCCGATCGTCGAGGTGTCGGGCCGGGTCTACCCGGTTGAGGTGCGCTACCGCCCGCCGGCCGATGACGAGGAGCTGCTCGACGCGCTCGCGGACACCGTCGACGAGCTGCTCGGCGAGGGCGGCGGGGACGTGCTCGCGTTCCTCTCCGGCGAGCGCGAGATCCGCGACGCGGCCGAGCTGCTCACCGGCCGGCTCGGACCGCGCGTGGAGGTGCTGCCGCTCTACTCGCGCCTGGCGGCGGCCGACCAGCAGCGGGTGTTCGCCCGCCGGCCAAGCGGGCCGGCGGGCAGGCGCGTGGTCCTGGCGACCAATGTCGCCGAGACCTCGGTTACGGTGCCGGGCATCCGCTACGTGGTCGACACCGGCCTCGCCCGCGTTTCGCGTTACAGCACACGGCTGAAAGTCCAGCGGCTGCCGGTCGAGCGTATCTCCCAGGCGTCGGCCAACCAGCGCGCCGGGCGCTGCGGCCGTGTCTCGGACGGGGTCTGCGTGCGGCTCTACTCGCAGGAGGACTACGCGGCGCGGCCGGCGTTCACCGACCCGGAGATCCTGCGCACGAACCTCGCCAGCGTGATCCTGCAGATGGCCGCGCTGGGGCTCGGTGAGATTGAGAGCTTCCCGTTCCTGGAGGCGCCTGACCGCCGCCAGGTCCGTGACGGTGTCGCGCTGCTGCACGAGCTGCGGGCGCTCGACCCAGGTGCGCCCGAGCCGCTCACGCCGCTCGGGCGCACGCTCGCCCGGTTGCCGCTGGATCCGCGGCTGGGACGGATGGTGATCGAGGGCGCGCGCCTGGGCTGCGCGCGCGAGGTGATCGTGATCGCGGCCGCACTCTCGATCCAGGACCCGCGCGAGCGGCCCGCCGAGCGTCGCGCCCAGGCCGACCAGCTCCACGCGCGCTTCAGGGATCCCGGCTCCGACTTCCTCGGCCTGCTCAACCTGTGGGGCTACCTGGGCGGTCTGGAGGCGGAGCTCTCACGCTCGCAGCTGCGCAGGCGCTGCCACGCCGAGTTCCTGCACTACCTCCGCGTGCGCGAATGGCAGGACCTCGTCGCGCAGGTGCAGGCCGCCGCCGGCGAGCTTGGCCTGACGCTGAACGAGCGGCCCGCGGAGGCGGCGGAGATCCACGCCGCGCTGCTCTCGGGGCTGCTGTCTCACATCGGGGTCAGGGACGGCACGGGCCGGGAGTACACGGGCGCCCGTGGCGCGCGCTTCGCGATCGCGCCGGGGTCGGCGCTCGCGCGCGGCGGGCCGCAGTGGGCGATGGTCGCGGAGCTGGTCGAGACGAGCCGCCTGTGGGGACGGACGGCGGCGCCGGTCGAGCTGCGGCGGGTCGAGCAGCTGGGCGAGCACCTGCTGAAGCGCTCCTACGGAGAGCCGCGCTGGGACCGCAGGCGCGCCGCTGTGGTCGCGCCCGAACGGGTGACGCTCTACGGGCTTCCGGTCGTCGCGTCGCGCACCGTGCAGTACGGGCGGATCGATCCGGCGGCCGCACGCGCGCTGTTCATCCGCCGGGCGCTCGTGGAGGGCGACTGGGACGAGCAGCACGCGTTCATGCGCGAGAACGAGCGGCGGGTGGCGGAGGTGGAGGCGATCGAGGCGCGGGCGCGGCGCCGCGACCTGCTGGCCGACGAGTCCGTGCGCGCCGGGTTCTTCGACGAGCGCCTGCCGGCGGAGGTGGTCGGCGGGCGCGAGTTCGACCGCTGGTGGCGGCAGTCGCGCCAGGAGGATCCGGCGCTGCTGCACTACCCGATGGAGCTGCTCGTCCGAGGCGACGCCGCAGCCGACGGCGCCGGCCGACCGTCGGGGTGGCTGCAGGGTGCGGTGAAGCTCGCGCTCTCCTACCGGTTCGATCCAGGCTCGGCGGCCGACGGCGTGACCGTTCACGTGCCGCTGTCGCTGCTCGGCGTGGTGCGCGAGACCGGCTTTGAGTGGCTCGTGCCGGCCCTGCGCGAGGAGCTGGTCGTGGCGCTGCTGCGCTCCCTGCCAAAGCGGCTGCGCACGGCGCTCGTGCCGATCCCGGACACGGCCGCCACGCTGCTCGCGGCGGTGGCGCCGCGCTCAGGGCCGCTGCTCGAGGTGCTGGCGGAGGCGATCCTGGCGCTTCGCGGCGTGGCGATCGGCCCGGGCGACTGGTCCCTGGAGGCGCTGCCCGCGCACCTGCGGATGACCTTCTCGGTCGAGGATGAGCATGGGGCGGTGCTCGCGTCGGGTGGCTCGCTAGAGGTGCTGCGCGAGCAGCTTCGCCCCCTGCTGATGGCGCGTGTGGCGCGCGCTGCGCCCGAGCTCGACCGGCATGGGATGCGCGACTTTGACCTGGCGTCGTTGCCGGCAAGCGTCGAGCTCGCGGGTGGGCTGCGCGGCTACCCGGCGCTGGTGGACGAGGGCGACGGGGTCGGCGTGGCGATCCTCCAGAGCGCGGCGCAGCAGGCGGCGAGCATGGCGCGCGGCACGCGGCGGCTGCTGCTGCTGACGGTGCCGTCCCCGCGTGGCTGGGTCGGCGCCCAGCTAGGCCCGGCGCTGACGCTCACCCTGGCCGCGGCGCCGCACGGCTCGCTGGATGCCACCGTCGCGGACGCCGTGAGCGCGGCGGTGGATCTCCTGATCGGGACGGGCGGCGGCCCGGCCTGGGACGCGGTTGGGTTTGCGGCTCTGCGCGAGCATGTGCGCGGTGAGGTCCGCCCGGTGACCCTGGAGGCGCTGCGCGCATTGGGCGCGATCCTCGACGCGGCGCGCGTCGTCCGCGAGCTGTTGACGACGCTGCCCGCGTCGGCGGTGCTTGCCCCGGCGCGTGAGGACGTCTCCCGTCAGCTGGGCCGACTCGTCTACCCGGGCATGCTCACAGACAGCGGCATCGAGCGGGCAGGCGACGTGGAGCGCTACCTGCGGGCGGCGGCCTGGCGACTCGAGCGGCTGCCGCGCAACCTGGCTGCCGACCGTGAGCGCATGGCGGTGCTTCATGGGCTGGAGGCGGAGGTGGAGGCCGCGGGGCGCCGCCGCGAGCTGCGCTGGGCGCTCGAGGAGCTGCGGGTCGCCCAGCTCGCCCCCGGGCCGCTCGTGCGGCCCGGCGCGACCGTCAAGCGCGTGCGCGAGGCGCTGGCGCGCGGCGCGGCCGCGGGCTCGTGACGGCACGCGCGCGTCCGCCACGCCGGTCTGCTCCAACGCGCCCGAATCTTGGGGGCGGGTCGTGCCACCGATCAAGCGGCCCGCCGTGCTGAGCAGCGAGACGACGAGGCGGCGACGATGGCGGCGCGTCTCGACGCCGTCGCACGGCTGAGCGCGGCGCTGGACGAGCTCCGTCGCGGGGTTGACGAAGCTGGTGGCGTTCGAGCCGCGTGAGCTGGTTGCCGCGCCGGCGGAGGCGGGGATCGAGTACGTCGTCCCGACCAGGACTTCACGTTTGTCCTCGACTTTCGGGATCTCAGGCGGCGGCGAGCTGGGGATGCGAAGGGGCATCGGCGGTTCCCTCGAATCCACGGGGTGTTGGGGCCTTCGTGGAGGTCATCGCCGATGCCCTTGCATGTTTCCGGTTTTCTGGATGGTCTGCTGTCCCTGCTCGCGCCGTGCTTCTCGCAACCGACGTTTCAGACGTTTCGGGCGTTGGTGTGCGGGTTCGTCGGCCGGGTGGCCGATCACACGGTCACCGGGATGTGGCAGGCGGTCAGGCTGGCTGGCCGGGTGCATCACTCCCGCGGGCATGA
>DAIDME010000062.1 GCA_027449125.1 Solirubrobacterales bacterium
GAGATGAACATCCGGTTCTCGGACCTCGTGGGCAGCGCCGACAACGTGCTCAAGGTGAAGTACCTCCTGCGCAACGTGGCCCACAGCCACGGCCGCACCGTGACCTTCATGCCCAAGCCCGTGTTCGGCGAGAACGGCAGCGGCATGCACGTGCACCAGAGCCTGTTCCTCGCCGGCCAGAACCGGTTCTTCGACGCCGACGGCTATGCCGGCCTGTCCGCCCTGGCCCGCTCCTACCTGGCCGGCATCCTGGTGCACGGTCCCGCCCTGGTCGCCCTCACGAACCCCACGACCAACTCCTACAAGCGGCTGGTGCCCGGCTACGAGGCGCCGGTCTACGTCGCCTGGTCGCGGCGCAACCGCTCCGCGCTTGTGCGCGTGCCCATGTATCACCCCGGCCGCGAGCGCGCCACCCGCATCGAGCTGCGCTGCCCCGACCCGGCCTGCAACCCCTACCTCACCTTCGCCGTGCTGCTGCAGGCGGGGCTCGAGGGCATCGAGCAGGGCTACGAGCTGCCGGCGCCGATGGAGAAGAACCTCTACCGGCTCTCACCGGAGGACCGCCGGCGCCTCGGCGTCGAGCAGCTGCCCGCGACCCTCGGCGAGGCGATCGAGCTGACCGCACAGTCGGAGCTCGTGCTGCGCGCGCTGGGCGAGCACACGTTCAACCGCTACATCGAGATCAAGCGCCAGGAGTGGGACGACTACCGGGTTCAGGTCACCCCCTGGGAGCTCCAGCGCTACCTGCCCGTCCTGTAGCGGCGCCGGCTCGCTGGCCGGCGCCCGGCGACCTGCGAACGCGCCGGCGCCCCGCCTGTTGCCTACAGCAGCGCCAGCAGCGCCTCCACCTCGGTGACCGGCAGGCGGCAGGCGAAGCGCTCACAGACGTAGGCCGCCGGGCGTCCGTCGACCAGCCCGCGCCCGCGCAGCAGGGCCACGGCGCTGCCGTCGGCGTTGTCGGCCTCAGTGCCTGCGATCACCGTGTGGGGGCGGTAGCGGGCACGGAGGGCGCCGGCCAGCGGGCCGGCGCCGACGATCGCAACCTCGCGCGGGGCCTCGAGGTGGAGGTCCATCGCCTGCAGCAGCTGTCCGAAGGCGAGCGGCTGGCGCAGCGCGAGCGGTGCGTGGCGCTCGATCACGCCGGCCGCGAGCCGCTCGTAGGTGTCCTCGCCGGAGAGGCGGGCGAGCCGCAGCAGGCCGATCGCCGCCGCCGAGTTCCCGGACGCGGTCGGCATGTCCTCCAGATCCTTGACGCGCGCGACCAGGTGCGGCTGGTCGGCGGCGGTGGTGAAGAAGCCGCCCTGCTCGCGGTCGGCGAAGCGGGCGATCATGGTGTCGGCGAGCGCCACCGCGTGCACGTACCAGTGTTCCTCGAAGGTCGCCTCGTAGAGGACCAGCAGGGCCTGAAGCAGGTAGGCGTGATCCTCGAGGTAGGCCGCCAGGCCGGCGCGGCCGTCGCGCCAGCTGCGCAGCAGGTTGCCCTCGCCGTCGCGCAGCTCGCCCAGCACGAAGCCTGCGCAGGCGCGCGCGGCCTGCAGGTAGTCATCCCGCGCGAGCACGGCGCCGGCGTCGGCGAGCGCGGCGATCATCAGCGCGTTCCAGGCCGTGAGGCGCTTGTCGTCGAGGCTGGGGCGCTCACGGCCCGCGCGGGCGGCGAGCAGCACCGCGCGGATCTCCGGCAGCTGCGCGGGTGGCTCGCCGCGCGCCTGCAGGACGTTCGTGCCGTGCTCGAAGTTGCCCTGCTCGGTGGCGCCGAAGTAGCGTGCCGCCAGCGCCGCCGCCTCTGCGCCGAGCAGCTCGCGCAGCTCTGGCAGCGTCCACACATAGAAGCTGCCCTCGACGCCGCCTGAATCCGCGTCGAGGGAGGCGCAGAAGCCGCCCTCGGACCCGCGCAGCTCGGCCAGCGCCCAGTCGAGCGTCTCGGTGCAGACCTCGAGGAAGCGCGGCTCGCGCGTGACCTGCCAGCCGTGCAGGTAGGCGCGTGCCAGCAGCGCGTTGTCGTAGAGCATCTTCTCGAAGTGCGGCACGGTCCAGCCCGGGTCCACGGCGTAGCGCGCGAAGCCGCCGGCCAGCTGGTCGTAGATGCCGCCACTGGCCATCGCGTGCAGTGTCGCCGGCGCGAGCTCCACGTCGCCTGCGGCCAGGAGGAACTCGAGCGTGCAGTGTGGCGGGAACTTGGGGCCGCCGCCCGAGCCTCCCGAGCCGCCGCCCCAGCCGCCGTGGACGCGGTCGAAGGTCTGGGTCAGCGTGCGCACGCAGCTCCTGATCGCAACCTGCGACAGAGCCTCGCCGGCCGGGCTGGTCGTGCGGACGCCGCTGGCGCGGGCGGCGATCGCGGCGGCCAGGCGCTCGCCCTGCTCGTGTATCGCCTCTGGCCGTGTGCGCCAGGCTTCGTCCACGGCCTCGAGCACCATCCGCCAGCTCGGCATGCCGGGGCGCGGCGCGGGCGGGAAATAGGTTCCGGCGAAGAACGGGCGCTCGTCGGGAGTGAGAAAGACGTGCAGCGGCCAGCCGCCCTGGCCGGTCAGCGTCTGGCAGGCCGTCATGCAGATCGCGTCGATGTCCGGCCGCTCCTCGCGGTCGACCTTCACACAGACGAAACGGGAGTTCATCAGCGCCGCCGTCTGCGGGTCCTGGAAGGATTCGTGCGCCATCACGTGGCACCAGTGGCAGGCCGAGTAGCCGATCGAGACCAGCAGCGGCAGGTTTGCGGTGCGGGCCTGCTCGAGGGCCTCGTCGCCCCACGGGAACCAGTCGACCGGGTTGTCTGCGTGCTGGCGCAGGTATGGGGAGGTTTCCTGCGCGAGCCGGTTCATGCGTTGAGGCTAGCCGCAGTCGACGCTAGCCGCCCCCGGGGCTGGGCGGCTCGACGAAGGCGCGCCAGCCGCCGAGCGCGACCAGCGCGATCGCCACACCCGCCAGGGCGTAGGCGACCCGCGGGCCGAAGGCGTCGGCGATCACACCGGCCAGCACGGCGCTGACCGGCAGCGTGCCCGGCAGCGCTACCGTCCAGGCGCCCATCACGCGCCCACGCAGCTCCGGGTCGGCGCGCAGCTGCACGAGCGTGTTGGCCGCTGCGATCATCCAGATCGAGGTGGTGCCCGTCAGGACGGTGCCCGCGAAGAGCACCGCCAGCGCCGGGGCGGCGGCGGAGATCAGCACGCAGAGGCCGGTCGCCAGCGCGAGCGTCCGGATCTGCGGCCCGGTCGGTGTGCGCCGCGAGGCCAGCAGCGCCCCGGGCAGCGCACCGATCCCGAACAGCGCGAGCAGCAGCCCGTAGCCGCTGCCGCCGAGGTGAAAGACGCGCGTGGCCAGCAGCGGGTAGAAGAGCGTCGGGGTGAACAGCGGCGCGGCGCTCGCGGCCAGCAGCACCAGCGTGCGCAGCAGCGGCCTCGACCAGGCGTAGTGGACGCCTGCGATCATGCTCGAGCGTGGGCCGGCGGGCCGGGCCACGGGCGTGCCCGCGGGGCGGTAATGCAGCAGCACCGCCAGCGGCGCCAGGAAGCTGAGCGCATTCACCAGCACGCACCACGATGGTCCGGCGGTTGCAAGCAGCGCGCCACCGACCGCCGGCCCCAGCACCCGCGAGAGGTTGACGATCACCTCGTACAGGCTGACCGCGCCGGTCACCCGTTCGGTCCCGACCAGGTCGAGCACGTAGATCTGGCGCGCGGGCGCGTCGATCGAGGTGACGATCCCGGTGGCGAGCGTGATGGCGATCAGCGGCCAATAGCTGGCGGTGCCGGAGACGATCATCGCGTAGAGCAGCAGGCTTAGCGCCGTGAACAGGCTCTGGGTCCAGATCAGGATCGTGCGTCGCTGGTGATGGTCGATCAGCGCGCCCGCCCACAGCCCCAGAAGCAGCGTCGGCCCCAGTGCCGCCGCCGAGAGCAGCCCCAGCTCCAGGCCGTTGCCGTGCCAGCTCAGGATCAGCCAGCCGACGGCCACCGTCTGGGTCATGCCACCCGAGGCGGAGGTGACCTGGCCCGCGAACCACCAGAGGAACGGCCGTACGCGCAGAGCCGCCAGGGGGCCGCCGTCAAAGCCTGCTTGGCGTGTTGCTGTCACGATTGGTGAAAGCGTAGGTCTGAAACCAGTTCCAGGGTTTGACGTCCAGAGGGAGGCGGCGTTGCACAGAGTCACGATCAATTCAGGCAGTGCCCCGGCTGCGGTCGGGCCCTATTCGCACGCGGTGCGCTCGAGCGGCGAGCTGCTCTTCATCTCCGGGCAGATCCCGCTTGACCCGAGCACGGGCGAGATCGTCGGCGACACGCCAGGCGAGCAGGCCAGGCGCTGCCTGGAGAACCTCGACGCGATCGCCACAGAGGCCGGCGCGTCGCTGCGCAACGCTGTCAAGGTGACCGTTTATCTGACCGACATCAACGCTTTCGCTGAGGTCAACGAGGTGTATGCGGACTTCTTCAGGCACGATCCGCCGGCCCGGGTGGCGCTGGCGGTCGCGGCCCTGCCGCGGGGTGCCCAGGTGGAGATCGACGCAGTGGTGGCCGTGGAGGCGTAGGAGTGCGCTCGCCGGTGCAGACGCCCGCGGCAGTGGCGCAGGTCGGTCCGCAGGCCATCGCCCGAGCCCGGGCGCTCGCTGCCGGGGTCGTGCGCGAGACCCCGGTGCTGAGCGCCGGCACCCTGTCGGAGCGGGCCGGCGCGAGGATCCTGCTGAAGGCCGAGAACCTGCAGGGCACGGGCTCGTTCAAGCTGCGCGGCGCGCTGGCCAAGCTCGCCGGGCTGGGGGAGCGGTCGGAGCGGGGTGTGGTCTGCGGCAGCGCGGGCAATCACGCGCAGGCCGTCGCCTACGCGGCCCGGGCCCGCGGCGTCGCCTGCGAGGTCTTCATGCCGGAAGCCGCGCCGATCGCCAAGGCGGACGCCGTGCAGGCGCTCGGCGCCACGCTGCACCTCAGCGGCCGCTCGGTGGACGATGCCGTCGCACAGGCACAGGAGCGTGCCCGGCAGCAGGGGATGTGCTTCATCCACCCCTTCGACGACCCGGACGTGGTCTGCGGTCAGGGCGGCGTCGGGCTCGAGCTGCTCGAGCAGGTGCCGGATCTGGCGCGGGTCGTTGTGCCGGTCGGCGGCGGTGGCCTGATCAGCGGCATCGCCGTGGCCGTGCGCTCGCGCCGGCCGGAGGTTGAGGTGGTGGGGGTGCAGGTGCAGGCCTGCGCCCCCGTCGCCGCGTCGCTGCGCGCCGGCCATCCGGTCGCCGTCGACACCGCCCGCACGATCGCCGACGGGATCGCCGTCAAGCGCCCCGGAGAGCTGACGCTCGAGCTGATGGGGCGCTGGGTCACGGACGTCGTCACCGTCGACGAGGACCAGGTTGCCGAGGCCATGGTGCTGCTCCTGGAACGCTCGAAGCTCGTGGTCGAGGGCGCAGGCGCCGTCGGGGTCGCCGCGCTGCTGGCCGAGCGCCTGCCGCCGCCGCCGCGTGAGGGAGTGACCGTGCTTGTGCTGTCGGGCGGGAACGTCGGCGCCGGCATGCTCGCGGAGGTCGCGCGCCGCCATGAGACGCAGGCCCGGCGGCGGCTTGTGCTGCGGGTGAGGATCCCGGATCTACCGGGCAGGCTCGCGGCGCTGCTGGCGGCGATCGGCGCCGCGGGCGCCAACCTGCTGGACGTGCAGCACATCCGTGAGGGCCTCGACCTGCACATCCAGGAGACGGCGGTGCAGCTGGTGCTGGAGACGCGGGGACCCGATCACGCGGCCGCGGTGCGCGCCGCGATCGAGGCGGCCGGCTACCACGAGGCCACGGAGATCCGCTGACGGACCTCCTGCACGAGCGCCGCGATGACGGTGCTCTGCGGATCGGCCTCGGGGTGCCACTGGACGCCGAGCACAAAGCTCGCGGACGGCAGCTCGATCGCCTCGATGAGCCCGTCGCCGGTGGCGTGGCCCGTAGCCCTGAGCCCTTCACCGAGCTCGTCGATTCCCTGGTGATGGTGGGACTTGGTCATGGTCAGCTCGGCGCCGGCCGCCCGCGCCGCCAGCGAGCCGGGGGTCAGGCGCACGTCGTGCTCGTTGCCGTCGAAGGTGCCCGAGTGGCGGCGGTGCTCTTCGCTGTGCAGAACGTCGGGGAGGTGCTGGATCAGCGTGCCGCCGCGCAGCACGTTGAGCACCTGCATGCCCCGGCAGACGCAGAGCGTCGGCACGTCCGCCTCGACCGCGCGCTCCAGCAGCGCCAGCTCAAAGGCGTCGCGCTCGGGCACGAGACCCACCGTCTCCGGGTGCTGCCGCTGTCCGTATCGTGCCGGGTCCACGTCGCAGCCTCCGGCCAGGATCAGCCCGTCGACGAGCTCCAGCGCCGCGCTCGGGTCGCGGGTGAGCTCCGGGTCGGGCGGGAGCATCACGACCATCGCGCCGGCGCCCTGAACGGCCCTCACGTAGCTGAACTGCAGCAGCGCGCAGGGCCCGTCCCAGACGCCGTAGCGCGCCCGCTCGAGCGCGGTGGGGATGCCGATGAGCGGGCGGCGGTCTGACATTGTCACGAGCTTACTCGTGCGCGGTGCGGGAGCGCAGCCGTGCGCGGGCTTGGAGCGCGCCCGGCACGTCGTCAGTGATCACGCCCGCGATGCGCGTGTCGGCGAGCAGTGACGCGTGGTCGGCCGCCATGAAGTCCCAGACGATCAGCTCCAGGCCGGCCCGGCCGGCCGCATCGACCAGCGCCTCGTCGAGGATCGCCATCTCCGGCAGCACGGTGCCCACACCGGCCGCGAGGGCACGCGCCACCGCGTCCGACGCGCTGGCCTCGATCAGCAGGCCGAGTGCCAGGCGCGGCGCGAGCGCTGCGAGCCGTGCGAGCAGCGTGTCGATGAAGGAGGTCACGATCAGCTCCCCGCCCGCGTCCAGAAAGGCGCCGAGCAGCGGCGCCACCTGCTCGGCGTAGCCGTCCTCCTTGAGCTCGACGTCGAGCGCGATGCGGCCGGCCGCCCACGTGAGCACGTCGGTCAGCAGCGGCGGGCGCAGGCCGGTCCGGCGAGCGAACTCGTCGGTGTCGCAGTCCGCCAGCGCCACGCCGTCGCGGCCGGGATCGTGGAGGATGGCCAGCCGGCCGTCGCGCGTGCGCCGCACGTCCAGCTCGATCATCTCGGCGCCGGCCGCGAGCGCCAGCTCGAATGCGGCCATCGTGTTCTCGACGGCAGCGCCCGTGTGCAGGCCGCGGTGCGCCACCACCCGTGGCGTGAGCGTCATCCGATCGCGACGCTAGCACGTCGACCGTCCCCTAACGGAGCCGCAATGAAACACTGGGTTGACGAACGCAAGTCAAAAGGTATATGAATCAGACCTTGACAAGATCGTCACAATTTCTTCCATGGATCAGGCTAGGTTGCTGCTGGTAAGGACCGGCGCAGCATGGCCGGTCGGAAGGCGACCAATCACATCGTCCCTGTGAGGAGGGTCATGTCTGTTATCAAACGTCGCGTCGGCGTCTCAGCTGCAGCAGTTGTGGCAGCCGCCGCGGGCGGCCTCGGCATCAGCTCGATTGCGAGCGCGAGGAATGCCAGGGCCGCGAAGGTCAACTGGGCCACCGTCACCTCCGCCAAGGCCGGCGGCGGGATGGCGGCGCTGATCAAGGCCGCCAAGGCCGAGGGCAGCCTGAACGTGATCGCGCTGCCGCCCACCTGGGCCAACTACGGCACCGAGATCAAGACCTTCGAGAAGCGCTACCACATCAAGGTCAACAGCTTCAACCCCAACGGCTCGAGCGCCCAGGAGATCCAGGCGCTCAAGCAGGACCGCGGCCGCAGCTCCGAGCCGGACGTGATCGACGTGGGTGAGTCCTACACGGCCGCGCCGGACCCGTCGCTGTTTGCCCCCTACAAGGTCATGAACTGGAACATGATCCCGGCCGCCGCCAAGGACCCCAACGGTCGCTGGTGGAACGATTACGGCGGGTACATCTCGTTCGGCTGCGACACGGCCGTGGTCAAGAAGTGCCCGACGACCTGGAAGGCGCTGCTGAGCCCGCAGTACAAGGGTGACGTGACGCTCAACGGCGCGATCGGCCAGGCCGCCGCCGCGACCGACGCGGTCTACGCCGCGGCGCTCAACTACGGCGGCTCGGTGACCAACGCCAAGCCCGGCATCGCCTTCTTCAACAAGCTGAAGTCGATCGGGAACTTCAACACGACCGACTGCAACGCGGTCTCGATCCTCGAGGCCAACCAGTGCCCGATCCTGATCAACTGGGATTACCTCAACAGCTCGAAGTCCTACGGCCTGCCGGCCAGCTTCGCCAAGCACTGGAAGGTGATCGACCCCAGCGGCAAGGAGTTCGCCGGGTACTACGCGCAGGCGATCAGCAAGTACGCCCCGCACCCCGCGGCCGCACGCCTCTGGGAGGAGTTCCTGTTCTCGACCACCGGCCAGAACATCTGGCTGGAGGGCGGCGCCCGCCCGATCGAGCTGACGGCCATGGTCAAGAAGGGCATGGAGAACAAGAAGGCCTACGCGGCGCTGCCGAAGGTGACGGGCACGCCGGTGCTGCCGACGGTCGCTGACTCGGCCAAGGCAGGGCTCGCCATCTCGGCCGCCTTCCCGGCTTGAGCACAGCCTCACCGACAATCGACGCAGTCAAGGGTCCCGCGGCGCCACGGCGCCGCGGGATCGCCCGCGCCTCGACGGGGCGCAGCGCCTGGATCGGGATCCTGCCGTTCAGCATCTACGTCCTGGTATTCCTCGGCCTGCCGATCTACGAGGTGGTCCGTGGCGCCTTCTCGACCACCTCAGGCGCCTTCACCCTCCAGAACTTCAGGGCGATCTTCAGCGGCTCCCAGTACTGGATCCCGCTCGAGAACAGCGTCATCCTCTCCGCCTGGACGGCGCTTGCCGGAGCGATCTTCGGCACCTGGCTGGCGGCCGCCGTGGTCGCCAGCCCGGTCGGTAGCCTGCTGCGCCGCGTCGTCTCTAGCGCCTCCGGGGTGCTCGCGTACTTCGCGGGTGTGCCGCTCGCGTTCGCCTTCATCGCGGCGCTCGGTCGCGCGCCCGGCGGCGTCCTGACCACCTGGCTCAAGCACATCGGCATCGACCTCTACGCCCACGGCTTCTCGATCACCTCGCTGTTCGGCGTCGGCCTCACCTACACCTACTTTCAGGTGCCGATGATGGTGATCCTGATCACGCCGGCGCTGGAGGGCCTGCGGCCGCAGTGGCGCGAGGCGGCGGAGAGCCTGGGCGCCTCGCGCCTGCAGTACATGCGCCGCATCGCGATCCCGGTGATGGCGCCCGCCTTCATCGGCTCGCTGCTGATCCTCTTCGGAAACGCCTTCTCCGCCTACGCCACGGCGCTGGCGCTGGTCGGCACCGCGATCCCGCTGGTGCCGGCGGCGATCAACAACGCGATCAATGGCAACGTCCTGGTCAACCAGGCTGGGATCGCGCTCGCGCTCGGGGTCGAGATGATCCTGATCGCGGCGATCGTGATGACGGGCTACTGGCTCGTGCAGCGCCGGGCGCGGAGGTGGCTGCAGTGAGCTTCGGCGCCGCCGCTGGCGGTATCGGCGCGGGCAGCCTGCTCGCTGAGATCGAGGACGAGCCCCAGCCGCAGCAGGGCCCGGCGCGCAGGCAGGGCCGCCCGCGTATCTGGCGCGTGACGATCCTGGTGCTCGCGGCGATCTTCTTCCTCGGCCCGATCATCGCCTCGATCAAGTACAGCCTGATCCTCAACAGCGGCGCCTACGGGATCGGCAACTACACGGCGATCATCTCCAACGGCGCCATCCGCAGCGCCCTGATCACATCGCTCGAGATCGCCGGCATCGCCGCTGTCGTGGTGGTCGCGTTGATGCTGCCGACCGTGGTGCTGGTGCGCCTGCGGCTGCCGAAGCTGACGCTGCTGATGGAGGGGGTGACGGTTCTGCCGATCGTGGTGCCGCCGATCGTGATCGCCGCCGGCCTGGCGCAGCTGCAGTCGAGCGCGCCCGAGTGGCTGATCAAGCTGTGGTTCAACTCGCCGATCACCGGCCTGACCCCGGTCTACGTGGTGCTCGCGATGCCCTTCAGCTACCGCGCGTTTGACACCGGCGTGCGCGCGATCGACCTGCGCACGCTGGTCGACGCGTCTCGCAGCCTCGGCGCCTCCTGGTTTACGACGCTCACGCGCGTGGTGCTCCCCAACGTCCAGACGGCGGTCCTGGGGGCGGTCTTCCTGACGGTCGCCTTCTGCCTCGGCGAGGTCGTGATCTCGACGATCCTGCTGTACATCACGCTGCCGGTGGAGCTGATCCAGGCAAGCCAGTCGGGCAATGCCGGCACGTCGGTGGCGCTCTCCGTCGTCAGCCTGGTGTTCGTCTTCGGGTTGCTGTTCTCCCTATCCTTCCTCGCCGGGCGCAGGCGCGGCACTAAAGCTTCACGGGTGATCTGATGATTCGCTTTGAAGGCGTAAAGCGCCTGTACGGCGCGGTGGCGGCGCTCGCGGGCCTCGACCTGGAGATCGAGGACGGCGAGCTGGTCGCCCTGCTCGGACCATCCGGCTGCGGCAAGACGACGGCGCTGCGGATCCTCGGCGGCTTTGACCAGCCGACCGCCGGGCGCGTGCTGATGGACGGCCGCGACATCACCGGGGTGCCTGCCAACAAGCGCGACATGGGCATGGTCTTCCAGGCATACAGCCTGTTCCCGAACCTGGACGTGCGCAACAACGTCGCCTTCGGGCTGCGGATGCGCGGGCAGGACAAGCCCACGCGCCTGCGCCGCGCCGACGAGCTGCTCGAGCTGGTCGGCCTGCAGGAGGCGGCCGACCGCTACCCCTACCAGCTCTCCGGCGGCCAGCAGCAGCGGGTGGCGATCGCCCGGGCGCTGGCGATCGAGCCCAAGGTGCTGCTCTTGGACGAGCCGCTCTCGGCGCTCGACGCGCGCGTGCGGGCGCAGCTGCGGGGTGAGATCCGCAGCCTCCAGCGGCGCCTGGGCATCACCACGCTGTTCGTGACCCACGACCAGTCCGAGGCGCTGTCCATGGCAGACCGGGTCGGCGTCATGCACGACGGACGGCTCGAGCAGCTCGACACGCCGGAGAACGTCTACCGCCGGCCCGCCACCGCGTTCGCAGCCGAGTTCGTCGGCGCGATGAACCGCCTGCCAGGCCGGATCGGCGACAACGGTGAGGTGCAGGTCCTGGGCCAGCGCCTGCAGGTGCTGAACATCGAGGGACGCGGAGCTGGGACCCCGTGCCTGGCATTGCTGAGGCCCGAGGCGGTGTCGGTGGTGGCCGACTCCGCCGGTGCGGGTGAGATCAGCCAGCGGACCTTCCTGGGCTCATCTGTGCGGCTCGAGGTCACCCTCGACGACGGGCAGCGCGTGCTCGTGGAGGCCTCGAGCCACAGTGCCAACCTCGATCTGGGCGCGCGCGTGGGCGTGCGCATCCTCGCCGAGTCGGTGGCAGTCGCCGACGCCGTTGTGCCTCAGGCTGCTCAGAGCGAGGCAGCCGCAGCCTGAGCCGCGCTGTAAGCTCGTTGTGCCCTGACCACGCCGGCTGACACCAAGAGCCTGATCGAGACCGCGATCCGCCGCTTCCTGGAGGAGGTGCCGGGGCTCGCGCGGCTCAGGCTCGTGGCCGGGCTCGAACTGCACGGGCGCGGCGACGTACAGCTCTACCGCATCGAGCTGCCGGGACCGGTGGTCAGCAAGACCGTGCCGGCCGACGCTAGGGTGACGCTCGAGCTTCGCCGTGAGCGCTTCAACGAGCTGGCCGCCAAGGGCCACCTGGCCGACTGGCGCCAGGCCTTCGAGCGGGGCGAGGCGAGGGCGACCGGGATCGACCAGTACCTGAAGCTGATCGTCAAGGTCGTGGAGGCGCAGGAGGAGCGGACGCGGACGCGCCGCGTCCGCTCCCAATAGCGGGGCGCGGACGCGGCGCGTGGCGGCTCGTCCGCCGCTCAGACGAGCACGAACTGCCCGACGAGCTTGTCGAGCTCCTCGGCTGTGGTGGCCAGCTGCTGCGCGCTGGCGGCGATCTGCTGGGTCGAGGCGCTGGTCTGCTCGGTGCTCGCCGAGACCTGCTCGGTGGATGCGCTCGAGGACTCGGCGACGGCTGCGACCGTGTTCATGCTCGCGCGCATCCGGTCCCCGGAGGCCGCGATCTGGCGGATCGCGCTTGCGATCTGCTCGACCCGTGAGCTCATGTCCTCGACGCTCTGACCGATCTGCAGGAACGCCTCGCGGGCTTGCTCCACGGTGCCGACGCCGCCCTTGGTCTGCTCGGCCGAGACCTCTACGACCTCGACCGCTCGCTGGGTCTCCTGCTGAATCTGCTCGATCAGCTCCGCGATCGTGGCGGCGGCCTGCTGGGACTCCTCGGCCAGATGCCTGACCTCCTCGGCCACGACCGCGAAGCCGCGCCCGTGCTCGCCGGCACGGGCCGCCTCGATCGCGGCATTCAGCGCCAGCAGGTTGGTCTGCGCCGCGATGCCGGTGATCGTCTCGACGATCCCGCCGATCTGGTCGGACTTCTGCCCGAGCGAGCGGATCGCCTCGCTGGTCTGGGTGCTCGAGTCGCGCACCGCCCGCATCGCCGCACTGGCCTCGTCGGCGGCGCTGACGCCGTCACGGGCCAGGCTGCGGGCCTGTGCCGCCGCGGCAGCGGTCTCATCAGCGGTCTCCGCCGACAGGCGCGAGGCCTCGGCGAGCTCTTCGGTGACGCGCTTGGCGTCGTCGACCTCACGCACCTGCTGCTCGGCGCCGGCGGCGACGGAGCCGACGGCCTGCGCGATCTCCGCGACCGCGCGCCCAGCCTCCTCGCTGGTGGACGCCATCTGTGCGGAGGCGGCCGACAGCGACTCACTGCTCTGCGAGATCTCTCCGATCATGCCCGCCAGCTTGGCGCGCATCTCGTTGTAGGCCGCGATCGCCGACTTGGTCTTCGCGAGCATCTCGTTGAACGTGTCGGCCAGCTTGCCCGGTTCGAGCCCCGTCTCGGCGTCGATCGTGGCGGTCACGGGCGTGATCGTGCGCGTCAGGTCGCCGCCGTTCATCGCCTCCAGGCCCTCCTGCAGCCAGGTCAGGCAGCGAGTGCTGAGCGACTCCAGCCTGTCGCTCAGTGCCTCCAGGCTCGAGTGGTCGCCGAGCTCTCCGCGCAGCTGCGCCTGCAGCTCGGCGAAGGCGTGACCGAGCTCGTCCCCGTCTGACTTCGGCTCAATCGGGACGTTGAGGTGGCCGCCCGCGAGCTCCCGCGCCGTCTCGGACATCGTCCGCAGGTGCGCGATCACGGCGCGGAAGGACTCGGCGACCTGGCTGATCTCATCGCGGCCGTGGATGTCCAGCTCCACATCCACACGGCCCTCCGCGACCCTGCCCGCGGCCTGGGCGACCTTCGCGAGCGGGCGCGTGATCGAGCGGATGATCAGGTAGGTGAGCAGCGCCGCGATCAGCAGCGCCGCGATCCCGATGATCAGTGAGAGTGACTGGCCGCTGCTGACGGCTGCCGGGATCCGTGCGCCGATCGTCGCCTCCTCGCTCGAGATCTGGCTGCGGAGCTTCACGAACAGGTTGTTCACGTCGTTCGAGATGTTCGAGTTGCTGACGGTGATGTACTTCACGCCGAGCAGGATGGCCGCATTCTGCGACGCCGGTGAGAGCGTGTTGACGTTCTTGAGCAGCGCGTACATCTTGTCGGTCCAGCTGTTGTAGACCGGGATGTCGGCCAGCAGCCGGCGGTAGATGGCCTCAGACTGCGCGCTCAGGTGGTCGTGCCCGAGCAGCGCCATGTTCCTGTTCTCCTGCGCGCGGCCGGCGAGCAGCTGCTGCCAGGTGGCGGCGGCCAGGGCGTTGTACTTGGGGTTGTGCAGCGCCTGTACGGCCGCGTACATGTTCATCTGGTCATCAGAGGTGAGCCAGCCCTCGAAGGCGTAGGCTGCGTAGTTGTTGTTGGCCTTGGGCGCCTGGTCGGCGCTGTGGGCCGACTGGATCGAGGCGAAGCCCGTGTAGGCGACGGCCGCGACAACGGCCAGCAGGACCGCGAGCGTCGCGCCGAGCACCACCAGCCGCGCGCGTACGGTCAGGCTGCCGATCCGACCGATCAGGCTGCCGCTACGGTCGGCTGTTGGTTGTGGCGCCGCGTGTGGCCCGGGCGCGAAGGCTGAAGTCGTCATGGCCCAGGTATTCGCCCGGGTGGCGGCAAACCTTGAGCGCGAGCGCGCCTGAGCCGACCGGTGGTGTACGGCTCAGGCGCTGGGCAGCACCCGTTGCGCGAGCGCTTCGGCGGCGAGCAGCTGCTCGTTGACCAGCGCGAGTCCGGCATCCCAGAAGCCCGGGTCGGCGAGGTCTATGCCGACCATCGCGCCCAGCTCCTGCGGCGGCCGCGAGCCGCCGGCGGCGAGCATCTCCAGATACCGCGGCACCAGCGCCGCTCCCACCGCCCTGTAGCGGCTGTAGACCGAAAGCGCCAGGAGCTCCCCGTAGGCGTAGGCGTACACGTAGCCCGGCGTGTTGATGAAGTGCGGGATGTAGGACCACCAGGAGCGGTACCCATCGGTGATCTCCACCGCGTCACCGAGCATCTCGGCCTGACTCTCAACCCAAGCGTCGGATATGTCGTTCACGGAGAGCTCGCCCTGCGCACGGCGGCGGGTGTGGACGAGGTGCTCGAAGCGGTTCATCGCCATCTGGCGGAAGACCGTCGCGACCGCATCGTCGATCCTGCCCGCGAGCAGCTCCAGGCGCTCCCGCTCCGCGCCACACTCTTCGAGCAGCCGCTCGAACACGAGCGTCTCGCCGAACACCGATGCGGTCTCGGCGACCGTCAGCGGCGTGCTCTGGTGGAAGACGCCCTGCTTGTCGGCGAGCACGGCGTGGAGGCCGTGGCCGAGTTCGTGGGCGATCGTCATCACGTCGCGACGGCGGGCGGTGAAGTTGAGCATCACGTACGGGTGCACGCCGGCCACGGTTGCGCAGTAGGCGCCACCGCGCTTGTTCTCCCGCAGCGGTGCGTCGATCCAGTGCTCGTCGAAGAAGCGCCGCGCGATCGCGCCCGCCTGCGACGAGAACTGCGCGTAGGTGTCCGTCACCAGCTCGCGCGCCTGAGCGTAGGAGTAGAGCGGCTCGCTCGCGGCCACCGTCGCGTTGCGGTCAAAGTCGCTGAGCCGGTCCAGGCCCAGCAGCTGCGCCTTGAGCCGGTACCAGCGCTGCGGGATGTCGTAGCGGCTGCGCACCGCGTGGATCAGCGCCAGCACGGAGTCGTCGTCGGCCTCGTTGGCGAGGTTGCGCGCCGCCAGCCAGTGCGGGTAGCGGCGCAGCCGGTCGTCCACGGACTTGTCGTAGACCAGTGTGTTGAAGATGAACGCGCGTGTGCGCAGCCCCGGCTCGAGGGCGGCGCTGATCGCTCCTGCAGCCTCCGCGCGCAGCGCGCGGCTCGGGCTCTGGAGGTCGCTGAAGGCTGCCTCCAGCGGCCGCTCGGTGCCGTCGTCGCCGGCGACGCGGATCGCCGCGACCTGCTCGCCGAACAGGCGCGCCCAGGCGGCGCTGGCGCTCAGGCCCTTCTCCGCGAGCACCCGCTCCTCCGGCTCGGAGAGCAGGTGCGGGCGGTAGCGGCGTGCGCTGCGCAGGTGGTGGGCGCAGAACTCGAGGTCCGCCCCGCCACCCAGCAGGGCCTGCGCCTGATCGTCGGTCAGCGCCGCCCACTCGAGCTCGAAGAACAGCAACTGGGTCTCCAGCTCCGTTCCGCGCTCCTGGACGTGTTGCAGCAGCGCGCCGCGGGCCGGGTCGGCCGTGTCGGTGCTGAAGCTCAGCATCGCGTAGCTACCGGCCCGGTCGACCAGCTCCGTGATCCCGGCGAGCTCGAGCATCGCCGCACGCAGGCCGTCGCTGTCCAGGGCCGCGACTCTCCCCGCGTGGGCCTGAGCGAATGTGCCTGCACGTCTCAGCGCATCGTCGAGCAGCCGCCTGACGCCCGCCTCGGCCTCACCGTCCACTATCGGCGCGAGGTCCCAGGCGCTAGCGGCCAGCTCGGGGTCGCTCAGCAGTTGCTCCGCGGAGGGCATACGAACCGGGAGCTTAGCCGAGCGAGCGCCCGCCGGCGGCGGGCGCTCGCTCGGCCAGGGAAAGCTCGACGGGGTGCAGCTCGAGCGTGCGGTCCGCTCCCACGGCGACGGCGACGGCGCCGTCGAGCAGCGCCTCCAGGTCCGCGCCCACGAGCTCGCGCCGCCAGCCTGCGAGCGTCCGGACCTCGGGCTCCGGCGCGGCCTGACGGCTGGCGGAGATGATCTGCTCGAGGTCGCTGCGACTCGCGATCAGCTCATACGCGAGCCTCGCCTGCGCGGCGCGGGCCCGCAACAGGGCTTCGGCCAGCGCGATCAGCGGCGCGTCGCGCGGGTCTGAGCTCGAGCGCCGGGACTCCCGCGGGATCGGCGGATCCGCGATCCCGGCGGCCACCTGCTCGAGCACCTCCCGGCCTCGGCGCTTGATGAACGACGGATGTATGCCGCGGATCGATGTGAGCTGGTCGAGGCTTCGCGGCTGACGCTTGGCGAGCTCCAGCAGCGGCGGATCCTGCAGGATCTGCCCGACGGGGCGGTCGGTCTCGGATGCCGTGCGCTCGCGCCAGGCGGCGAGCCGTCGGGCCACCGCGCGTGCCTTGGGGTCGAGCTGGCTGGCCCGCGGGAGCCGCTCCCAGGCTGTCTCCGGATCCCGCTCGTCGGACGCGGACTCCAGGCGGCGGCACTCCTCGAGCGCCCATTGCGCGCGTCCCGTCGCCGCCAGGCGGTCGCCCAGCTCGTCGGCCAGCGCGAGCAGGTGGGCCACGTCCTCGGCCGCGTAGCTGAGTTGCTCGCCCGTCAGTGGCCGCGCGTCCCAGCGCGTGTAGCTGGCGGTCTTGCCGACCCGCAGGCCGAGCACGGAACCGATCAGGGTGCCGTACCCAGCCTGCGCGCTCTCGCCCACGAAGCCTGCCGCCAGCTGTGTGTCCAAGATGTTGGACAGCTCGGTGGCCCAGGCGCGGCGCAGGATCGCGACATCCTGGCGTCCGGCGTGCACGACGATCTGTATCGCCGGGTCCGCGAGCAGCTCTGCCAGCGGGCGCACGTCGACGGCGGCGTCCAGGCCATCGATCAGGAGCGTCCTGATCCCGGTGGGGGCGCTCGGGTCCTCGACTGCCACCTGCGTGAGGCAGAGCAGGGCGCGGTAGCGCCCCTCCGACATGAACTCGGTGTCGATGCCCAGCCGTCCGGCGGCGCCCGCCAGCTCTGCCGCGGCCGCTATGTCGGCGCTCCCTGCCAGTTTGTGCCGCTCGGTCTCGGGCATGACGGGACCCTATCGGCTTTGCGCGTGCCGCGCGAAGGCCAAGACCTAGCTGCATGGTAGGATTTAGTGCCGATGATCTTCTCCTCCAAAGCCGAATATGGCGTGCGGCTGATGGTTGAGCTCGGGCGTCAGAGCCCGGAGCGGCCCGTGAGCCTGAAGGCGATCGCTGACGCGGAAGGACTCCCACTCGCCTACCTGGAGCAGGTGGTGGCCCGGCTCCGGCGTGCCGATCTGGTGATGAGTGCGCGCGGAGCGCACGGCGGTTACTGGCTGGCGCGCGAGCCGGCCGAGATCACCATGTATGACGTGGTCAGCGCGCTGGAGGGCCCGATCGCGCCGATGGAGTGTTTCGTGCACGACGAGATGGAGCGCGTCCTCTGCTCTCACCTGCCCGCGCAGAGCAGCGGTCCGTGTGCGACCAAGCTGCTCTGGACCCGCGTGCAGGGCGGCATCGTGCGCTCGTTGCAGACCACCACGCTGGCAGAGCTCGTCGCGTTCTCACGCCGCGAGTCTCAGCCTCGACTAGAGGTAGAGCTACCTGTGCTGCAGCCGCAGCTCTGACCGCCGCGCGGGCCGCTGTATGTCGTTTGAAAGACCTGTAAAACACCACAATTCGAGAGATAGATGCCAGACCTAGAGATCAGAAACCTCCACGTTCGCGCCGGCGAGAAGGAGATCCTGCGCGGCGTCGATCTGCACGTGGGCGGCGGCGAGGTTCACGCCCTGATGGGGCCAAACGGCTCCGGCAAGTCGACCCTCGCCAACGTGATCATGGGCCATCCGAGCCTTGAGGTCACCGATGGCGAGATCATCTGGGGTGGCGAGAACATAACCGAGGCCGAGACCGACGAGCGCGCCCGCATGGGCCTGTTCATGGCGTTCCAGTACCCGGTCGCCGTGCCGGGGGTGACGGTCACGAAGTACCTGCGCACGGTGCTGAACGCCCACCGCAGCGCGCGCGGGGAGCAGCCCATCTCGCTCAAGGACTTCCGTCAGACGGTGCAGGCGGCGATGGAGCTGACCAGCGTTCCCGAGGAGTTCACGCGCCGCTACCTCAACGACGGCTTCTCCGGCGGCGAGAAGAAGAAGCTGGAGATCCTGCAGCTCGCCGTGCAGCGCCCGGCGCTGGCGATCCTCGACGAGACCGACTCGGGTCTCGACATCGACGCGCTGCGGATCGTCGCCGAGGGTGTCAACACCGTCGCCGGCCAGCAGGGCGCCGAGCTGGGCGTGCTGATCATCACCCACTACCAGCGGATCCTGCACATGGTCAAGCCGAGCCATGTGCACGTCCTCTACCGCGGCCGCATCGTCAAGCAGGGCGGCCCGGAGCTGGTCGAGGAGCTGGAGGCGAAGGGCTACGGCTGGATCACCGACGAGGTCGACGCGCAGGAGGCGGCGGCGGTCTGATGACGCTGCAGGTGACCGATATCGGCGAGCTCGCCGCGGAGTTCGCGGTGCTCGAACGGCGCATCGACGGTCGTCCGATCACCTACCTGGATGCCGCCGCCACGTCGTTGACCCCGCGGGTCGTGGTCGACGCGATCGTCGACTACTACACCAATCACCGAGCGTCGGTGCATCGCGGCGTCTACCCGCTGATCGTGGAGGCCACCGAGCTCTACGAGGGCGCGAGGGAGCGGATCGCCGCCTGGCTCGGATCGACGCCGCTCGAGACGATCTTCACCGCCAACGCGACGGCGTCGCTGAACCTCGTCGCCCACTCCTGGGGACGTGCGAACCTGAATTCGGGCGACACGGTGCTCGTCACGGAGCTGGAGCACCACTCGAACCTCGTGCCCTGGCAGCTGATCTGTGAGGAGCGGGGCGCCAGCATCGAGTACATCCCCGTGCTCGACGACGGGACGCTCGACCTCGATGCTTACCAGCTGCTCCTGGCGCGCGCGCCAAAGCTGGTCTGCGTGGCGCACGTCTCCAACGTGCTCGGCACGATCAATCCCGTCGCCGAGATCACACGCGAGGCCCACGCCGCCGGAGCGATCGTCGTGATCGACGGCACCCAGGCGGTGCCCCAGATCGCTGTGGACCTGCGCGAGATCGACGCGGACTTCTATGCGTGGACCGGGCACAAGGCCTACGGGCCCACCGGCGTCGGCGTCCTGCACGGCCGCCGGGAGCTGCTCCAGGCGATGCCGCCCTTCATCAGCGGCGGGCACATGATCAAGCAGGTGTTCCAGGCGAGCTCGACCTGGACCGAGCTTCCGGGCAAGTTCGAGGCCGGCACCTCACAGATCGCCGAGGCGATCGGCCTGGGCGCGGCCGTGGGCTTCATCCAGGAGATCGGGATCGATTCGATCCGGGCCCACGAGTCCGCTCTCACGGCCGCCCTGCTTGAGCGGATGGCGGAGTTCCCCGGCCTGCACGTGCACGGGCCGCTCGACCCCGCAAAGCGCGGCGCGCTCGTCTCCTTTGCGATGGACGGCGCGCATCCGCACGACATCGGCGAGATCCTGGGCCGCGAGGGGGTCTGCGTGCGCACGGGACATCACTGCGCGCAGCCGCTCATGCGCCGCCTGCGGGTCGGGTCGACGACGCGCGCATCGTTTGCCATCCACAACACGACCGACGACATCGACCGGCTGATGCACGGGCTGGAGAGCGTCAGAAGGGTCCTGGCGCTCTAGATGGACGACCAGCTGTATCGCGAATACATCCTCGAGCACTACAAGCACCCGCACAACTTCGGCTCGCTGGAACGCGCCGACATGCAGGCCCACGACCTGAACCCGCTGTGCGGCGACGAGATCACCTTCCAGATCGCGCTCGACGGCGCGGGCCGGGTGAGCGAGGTGGCGTTTGACGGGCACGGCTGCGCGATCTCGCAGGCGGCGGCGTCGATGCTCTCCGACGAGCTGCGCGGGATGACGACCGAGGAGCTGCTCAAGCTGGATCGCCAGGCGGTGCTGGAGCTGCTCGGGATCGACATCTCGGCCACGCGCATGAAGTGCGCGCTGCTGTCGCTCAAGGTCGTCAAGGCGGCCGCGCTCGGTCACGAGGTCGGGTGGGAGCCAGAGTGACCGCGCTAAATCCGATTGTTTCGCTAGGATTTGAGCCGTGACGAGTGTGGTCGAGGTCTGTCCGCTGAGCGAGCTTCCGTCCGGTCGGGTGCGCGTTGTGGAGCACGCCGGCGTCGAGGTCGGCGTGTTCAACTGCGGCGGCGAGCTGTTCGCGATCGAAGATCGCTGCTCCCACGACGATGGCCCGCTCGCAGAGGGCGCGATCGACGTGGACGCCTGCACCGTCGAGTGCCCGCGCCACGGAGCGATCTTCGACCTGAGGACGGGCAGGCCGCGAACGTTACCCGCGTATGAGCCGGTGGACACCTTCACGGTGACCGTCGACGAGGACATGATCAAGCTGGAGGTGGACTGATGGCCACGACCGACACCCGAACCGCCGCCGACGAGCTCACGGCGCCCGAGCAACTGGAGGCGCAGCTCAGCGAGAACGAGCGGCTCGCCCAGATCAACTCTGACTACGACGAGCGCTACGGCTTCCACGACGCCGAGAACTACCTCTACAAGGCGCCGAAGGGCATCAACCGCGAGATCGTGGAGAAGATCTCCGAGTTCAAGTCAGAGCCCGCGTGGATGCGGGAGTTCCGCCTCAGGGCGCTGGAGCAGTTCTTCGCCAAGCCGCAGCCGACCTGGGGCTCGCCGATGCTCCAGCAGGTCAACTACGACGACATCCACTACTTCGTGCGTGCCTCCGAGAGGCCCGGCCGCTCCTGGGACGACGTGCCAGAGGACGTCAAGCGCACCTTCGACCGCCTGGGGATCCCCGAGGCCGAGCGCAAGTTCCTGGCGGGCGTCGGCGCCCAGTACGAGTCCGAGGTCGTCTACCACCAGGTGCGCGAGGACCTCCAGAAGCAGGGCGTGGTCTTCCTCGACATGGACTCCGGCCTGCGCGAGCACGAGGAGATCGTGCGCGAGTACTTCGCCACCGTGATCCCGCCCAACGACAACAAGCTGGCGGCGCTCAACTCCGCCGTCTGGTCGGGCGGCTCGTTCGTCTACGTGCCCAAGGGCGTCCACGTCGAGATGCCGCTGCAGGCCTACTTCCGCATCAACACCGAGAACATGGGCCAGTTCGAGCGCACCTTGATCATCGCCGACGAGGGCTCCTATGTGCACTACGTGGAGGGCTGCCACCTCGCTGGTTCGATGGTGCGCGTGCGCGACGGCGAGAAGCCGATCGAGGAGATCGAGCCTGGGGATGAGGTGCTCACCCATCAGGGACGCTTTCGCCGTGTGCTCGAGCCCATGCGCCGGCGCCGCTCCGGGCCGATCTACAGAATCAGGTTCCAAGGGGAGGGCTACAGGTCTCTGACGGTCACGCCTGGGCACCCCTTCCTCGTCGCGCGCCGCAGCCGCGAGCGCGAGCACAACCGCACGTTCCAGCCCGAGTGGATCACCGCCCAGGAGCTGCGCAAGGGCGACTACCTGGCACTGCCGGCCCGGATCGATGTCGAGCCTGAGCCGGAGTTGCTGGTCGAGACCGATGTCAGCGTCGGCGCAGGCCGCCACGCGGCCACGCTCGAGCGCGTCGCGGTGGCCGTCGACGACAAGATGGCGCGGGTCATGGGCCTCTACATCGCGGAGGGGTCGGTCAGCGCCAACACCTCCTACCTGTCCTTTGACAGCGCTGCGCACGAGCGAGACCTGCGGGAGCTCGTGGAGACCGTGGTCGGTGGGGCCTTCGGGCTGGATAGCTGGGAGTACGACTATCGCGATGAGCGCGCCGGTCGTTCGCTGCGCTTTTCCTCCGTGCGGGCGGCGCGCTTCTTCGCCCAGACCTTCGGGCGCACGACCGAGGAGCTGCACATCCCGGATTGGGTCTTCTCGCTGGCGGAGCGCGACAGGGCAGCGTTTGTGCGCGGGCTCTACGACGGCGAGGGCTCATACGACAGTGAGCTTGACCTCTATCGCATCAATCAAACCAACAGGCAGGTGGCTCAGCGCCTGCGCGAGCTGCTGCTCTCGCTGAGCATCCGCGCCACGCTCAGCGTGACTGAGCGTCCACTGCCACGGCAGCCAATGTGGCAGGTGGCGGTTTCCAAGGCGGACCATCCACGCTTCGAGCGGCTGGTGCTCGGCGCCGCCGACCCCGGACCCGCGAGGGCAACGCATGCTCAGACCGTGATGGCCGACGGTTATCTCTGGATGCCGATCTCCTCGATCGAGCAGTTCAACGCGACCTGTGAGGTCTTCAACATGAGCGTGGAGGAGGACGAGAGCTACGTCTGTGAGGGCGTCGTCTCCCACAACTGCACAGCGCCGACCTACAGCTCATCGTCGCTCCATTCCGCGGTGGTCGAGCTGATCGCCAAGCCGGGCGCGCGGATCCGCTACACGACGGTGCAGAACTGGTCGGCCAACGTCTTCAACCTCGTCACCAAGCGCGCCGTCGCCTACGAGGACGCCACCGTCGAGTGGGTCGATTGCAACCTCGGCTCGAAGCTGACGATGAAGTACCCGAGCGTGTATCTGATGGGCGAGCGCGCGCACGGCGAGATCCTTTCGATCGCCTTCGCCGGGCACGGCCAGCACCAGGACGCCGGCGGCAAGATCATCCACGTGGCGCCGAACACGACGTCGAACATCTTCGCCAAGTCGATCTCAAAGGACGGCGGCCGCGGCTCCTACCGCGGCCTGCTCGAGATCGCCAAGGGCGCGCACGGGGCGCGCAGCAAGGTGGTCTGCGACGCGCTGCTGCTCGACGAGCAGTCCCGCTCAGACACGTATCCGACGATCCGCATCTCCGAGGACGACGTCAACGTCGGCCACGAGGCGACCGTCTCGAAGGTCGGCGAGGACCAGCTCTTCTACCTCATGAGCCACGGCATCCCCGAGGACGAGGCCTCCAAGCTGATCGTCAACGGCTTCATCGAGCCGATCACCAAGGAGCTGCCGATGGAGTACGCGGTCGAGATGAACCGCCTGATCGAGCTGCAGATGGAGGGCTCCATTGGCTGAGCTCGCCGCCGTCGCCGCCGGCCCGCTGGCCGGCGGCGTCCCAACGTTCAAAGGCCGCCCGGGGTGGGAGTTCACCGACATCTCGGCGCTCGACGTCTCCGCCTACCAGCTGGCGCCGGTGCATCCGGCTTGCGGCTCGGATGCCCCGGGCACGCTCTGGGACCTGCCGGCGGCGAGTCTGCCGGCGGGCGTCGAACTCGGTATCGGCGACGGCGAGGTCACGATCACGGTGCCGCGCGGCACGACGCTCGCACAGCCGATCGCGCTCACCTCGGTGCTCGCCGAGGGCCAGCTCGGGAATCTGCGCAGCCGGATCGTGATCGAGGAGGGCGCCCACGCCGAGGTCTGGGAGCAGTTCGTATCGCCAGGTGACTGCCTGCTCAACCTCGCAACCGAGCTCCAGGTCGCAGACAACGCGAGCCTCCGCTACGTCAACGGTCAGGCACTCTCGGAGCAGGCATGGATCTTCGGCGCGCAGCACGCGAGCGTCGGGCGTGACGCACGCCTGGACTGGGTCGCACTCGGCTTCGGCTCACGCTCGGGCCACGTGCTGATGCAGACGCGGCTTGTCGGGCAGGGCGCAGAGGCGCGGGTCACCGGCGCCTACGCCACCCGTGGCGGCCAGCACATCGACTTCGACACCACCCAGGAGCACGCGGCGCCCAACACCACCTCCGACCTGGCCTTCCGCGGCGTGCTGACGGGTCGCTCCAGCGCCGTCTGGAAGGGCAACATCATCGTCGACCCCGGCGCCCAGAAGACCGATGCCTTTCAGGACTCGCGCAACCTGCTGATCTCAAAGCGGGCCCACGCGGACTCGATCCCGGGCCTGGAGATCCAGGCAAACGACGTGCGCTGCACCCACGCCGCGGCCGTGGCCCAGGTCGATCCCGAGCAGCTCTTCTACCTGCGCTCGCACGGGATGCCCGAGGCCGAGGCCAAGCGTCTGGTGATCGAGGGCTTCCTCGCGGCGCTGGTCGAGCGCTTCGAGGCGGGGCCGGTGCGCGACGTGCTGGGTGCCGCGCTCGAGCGCCGACTCGAGCTGATCCTGGGCTGAGGCGCCGGTGCCCAGGCAGGTGGTGCTGCTGCGCGGGGTCGACCTGGGTGCGCGCAACCGGGCGACGGTCAGGGCCCTGCTCGACCTGGTGCCGGCAGACTGATGAGCGAGCCCAGTCACCCCTATCAGGTGCTGGATGTCTTCACCGACACGCCACTTGCCGGCAACCCCCTGGCGGTGTTCACCGCCGGCGAGCTGATCCCGAGCCGGCTGATGCAGGCGCTCGCGCGCGAGCTGAACCTCTCGGAGACCGTGTTCCTGCTGCCCGGCGACACGGAGGCCGACGCCACGGTGCGGATCTTTACGCCGCGGGCTGAGCTGCCGTTCGCCGGTCACCCGGTGCTCGGGGCCGCGTTCGTGGTCGGGGCCGAGCGGCAGCTCGGGCGCGTCCGCTTGCGGACCGGCGCGGGGATCGTGCCCGTGGCGCTCACCCGCGAGCACGGCGCGGTCGTCTCCGGTGAGATGGAGCAGCCGCTGCCCAGCGTGCGGGCCTTCGAGCGTGCCGGCGAGCTGCTCGCGGCGCTGGGCCTCGCCGGTGCGGCGCTGCCGATCGAGGCCTACACCAACGGACCCACGCACGTGATGGTCGCGCTGCCCGAGGACGTGCGGTTGGGCATGCTCGAGCCCGACCTGGCGGCGATCGCGAAGCTCGGCGCGCTCGGCATCGACTGCTTCACGCGGCCTGAGCCTGGTGCGGGCACGCCAGCGGGCGTGCCCGCATACGTGCGCTGCCGCGTCTTCTGTCCCGGCCTCGGGGTCCCGGAGGACCCGGCCACCGGCTCGGCCGCCGGTCCGCTCGCCTGGCACCTGGTGCGCCACGGCTGGCGTGCGCCAGGCACGGGCGTCACGATCGTGCAGGGCGTCGAGCTGGGGCGTCCATCGGAGCTGGTCGCGCGTCTGGAGGGATCCGCCGCGCGCCCGGAGCGGATCGTCGTCGGGGGCCGCGCGGTGGTGGTGGCCGCGGGGAGCTTTCGCGCGGCGTGACGGGCGCGAGGCGTGAGGCCAAGATTTAGGTCGACCGCACGAACGTGTCCTACGCTGAGCGTTGACTAAGGAGTGTGATGCCCGTGAACGTTCTCCGCACCGTCTCGACGCGCCGCCTGCTGACCACACTGTCCGGCGTCTTTCTCGCCGGTCTGGTGACGGCGGCAGTCGCGTTTGCGGCTGTTGGCAGTGGCCCGGTTCCGGCCGCAGGCGTGACGCTCGCGCAGGCTATTCACGGTGCGCTCCAGGGCGGCGGTGTGAGCGGGGTAACGGCGCAGGTCGGCTTCACCGACAATCTCTTCTCCGGCGCCGCGATCCAGACGCCGGATCCGCTGCTGACGGGCGCCAGCGGGCGGCTCTGGGCGACCAAGGGTCATCTTCGTCTCGAGCTGCAGGGCTCGAACGGCGACAGCCAGGTCGTGGTCGACGGCAGCAGCGTCTGGGCGTACGACCCGGCGTCCAACACGGTCTACGAGGGCACGCTGCCCGATCAGCCGGCCGGCAGCGGCACAGCGAGCACGCCTGCGGTCCCGAGTGTGACCCAGATCCAGGCGTCGCTCGCCAACGCGGCCAAGCAGGCGTCGCTCTCGACTCCCAGCGCAACCGACATCGGTGGGCAGCCGGCCTACGTGGAGACGATCACGCCGACGAGCGGTGCCGGCCTGATCGGCGCGCTGCGCGTCGGCTTCGACTCGGCCCACGCCGTGCCGCTGGAGTTCGCCGTGATCCCTCGTGGCCAGTCGGTGCCGGCGCTCGCGCTGCAGGCGACGGCCGTCAGCTATGGGCCGGTCGCCAGCTCGGTGTTCCAGATCGCGCCGCCCGCCGGCGCTCAGGTGGTCAAGCTCGCGTTCCCCGCGTCCGCCACCGCCTCTGTGCCGGACACGGCGGGGAACGGCAGCTCGGTCTCTGTGGTCGGTAGCGGCCCCGGTGCGGTGATCGTCGCCCGGCACGCCACAGACACGGCTGCCGGATCGGCGCCCGGCGGTGTGCTCGGCTCCCTGCCGCTGGAGACGGTCACGATCGACGGGGCGACTGGGCAGCAGCTGCCGACCTCGCTCGGAACGGTGCTCGCGTTCACGCGCAGCGGTGTCAGCTACCTGCTTGCGGGTTCCGTGAGTGCCTCCACGATCGACTCGATCGCGCGTGGCCTCTGAGGGCCGCGGGCTCTCAGGGCGAGCATGAGCGCACCCCCAATCGAGGTCCGCGGGCTGGTCAAGCGCTACGGCGCGCTGACCGCGGTGGACGGTGTGCAGCTGACGGTCGAGGCCGGTGACGTGTACGGCTACCTGGGCCCGAACGGCGCCGGCAAGACGACGTCGCTGCGCATGATGCTCGGGCTCATCAGGCCGACTGAGGGGACCGTCCGTCTGTTCGGCCGCGACCCCAACGCGACGGTCGCGGCGCTCGCCGGCGTCGCCGGCTTTGTCGAGGCGCCGGCCTTCTACCCCTACCTGAGCGCGCGACGCAACCTGGAGCTGATGGCCGCCTTCGACGGTGACAGCGCCCCCACCCGCATCGACCTCGCGCTCGACACGGTTGAGCTCGCTTCGCGCGCGAGTGACCGTGTCGGCGGGTTCTCCCATGGCATGCGCCAGCGCCTGGGGATCGCGGCGGCGCTGCTGCGCTCGCCGAAGCTTCTGCTGCTGGACGAGCCCGCCACGGGCCTCGACCCAGCGGGCATGCGCGACATGCGCCTGTTGATCCGGCGTCTCGCCGACGAGGGCATGACGGTGCTGCTTTCGAGCCACCTGCTGGCCGAAGTCGAGGAGCTGTGCAACCGCGTGGCAGTGCTGCGTCGCGGCAGGATCGTATACGAGGGGACGATCGCCGAACTGGCCCGCGGCGCTGGGACCAGGTACCGGCTGGCGAGCACTGACGACGCCCGTGCGCTGGGTATCTGCGTAGCGCGACCGGGTATCGCAGAGGTCGGATATGAGCACGGCCACATCGTCTTCTCGGCGGACGAGCAGGCGGTTGCGGAGCTCTCCCGCGCGCTGATCGAGGCTGACGTGCTGATCCGTGAGCTCGCCCCGCAGACGGTCACCCTGGAGGACCTCTTCTTCTCGCTCACAGAGGGCGACGGCTTCGTGGCCGAGCGTGCCGAGGCGGCGGCAGCGGTGCCGGGCGCGTCATGACGGCGCTGGCGGCGCCCTCCGAGCGTTCCGGCGCGGCTACCGGCCGTCGCCCCGGCGTCTGGGCCGTCTACCGCTGGGAGCTGGTGAAGCTGCGCTACCAGAAGCGGACCTATCTCGGGTTGGGCGCGTCGATCCTCGCACCGCTGCTGCTGGTCCTCGCGATCAACCTGCGCTCCGGCGCGGGGCACGGCGACGCCTTTGCGTTCTCCAACTACCTGACGCGCAGCGGGCTGGTCGTCCCGCTCGTCATCCTGCTGTTCGGCGCGATCTGGATGTTCCCGCTGATCGTGGCGCTCGTGGCCGGCGACATATTCGCCTCGGAGGACCACAACGGCACCCTCAAAACGGTGCTCACACGCTCGCTCGAACGCCACCAGATCTTCGCCGGCAAGATGCTCGTGGCGGCGACGTACGCGGTCTTCGCCATTCTGCTGGGCGGCACCGTGGGCGTGATCGCGGGGTCGCTGCAATCTGGGTTCAACAGCCTGCAGAGCCTGTCCGGCACGATCGTCTCGGCGCCCAGGGGGCTCGAGCTGGTCTACGCGAGCCTGGTCGTCTATCTGATACCCACCGCCGCGATCGTCTCGATCGGGCTGATGCTCTCGACGCTTACGCGCAACAGCGCCGCCGCCGTGGTCGGCACGCTGATGATCTCGCTGCTGATCCAGCTGATCGGCATCCTGCCCGGCATGTCAGGCGCCCAGCCCTACCTCCTGAGCACCCAGTTCAACGCCTGGCAGGGCCTGCTGCGAACGCCGACTGACTGGGTGCCGATAATTCGCGCCCTGTGGGTTTCCGCGCTCTACGGAGTGCCGGCCCTGATCGTGGCGCTGCTCGTCTTCCTGCGCCGCGACGTGGCGGGCGGTTAGCCTCCCGCCAGCACGCCACCGCCAGCTCTGGGGCAGCTGTGCCGCGCCCCGCTGTAACCGGGGTTTGGCCACGGCGCATCGGTAGCGATCAGGAGGCGAGCCGGCTGGGCATCGCAGCGCGTCGCAACGTGCTTCGCTTGAGCCGCGCCGAGCTCTCCTCAGCCTGCGCGAGCGCCTCACACGCCGAGCGCACAAGGCTCGTCGGCTCAGCCGTCACTCAGCCGCCGCTGAGCTCTGCGCGCAGCTGCTTGAGGGTGTCCTTGCAGTACTGGACGGCGAGTCTGAGCTGCTCGACGCTCGCGTTCCTGCGCGTGTACACGCCGATGTGCTCGTTGATCTCGCGGTTGGCTTCGCGCTGGTCGTAGCCGGGCATGTAGGAGCGGGCCTTGACGAGCGCCGCGACCAGCCGGTTGAGCTCCCGCTTGAGCGCCGCGGCCTCCTGGTAGGCGGGGGCCTGCGGGCCATCAGCCGCTGGTCCGGTGGCGTGCGAGGCCGCCGGTGCCTGGGCAGCCGTTGCGCGTAGACCCTGCAGGACGCCGGCTATGTCCGTGCCCCCGGGCAGGAAGCTGAGCATCGTCTGGGCCTGTGTGACCTCCTGCGGGGTGTAGTGGACCCCGGCGATGATCAGCCCGTCTCGCCGCGAGCTCGAGTCGGTGGTGATCACCTCGCGGTGCGGGGCGTGGTGGCCGGGCTCGAGGTTCGACGGGCGCGCGGCGCGATGCTTGAGGCCGGGGCGCTGCTCCTCCTCCATCTGCTCAGCCAGCCTGCGGATCGCTGGGTCGCCGAGCAGGAAGACGTCCGCGGGCCGCTCCGGTGGCTGTCCGGCACGGGTGCGGATCACCCGGCCGACGGCCTGGCGGAAGTGGAGGTCCGTCCGCACGGTGGTGAGCATCGCCAGCACCGTCAGGCGCGGGATGTCGACCCCCTCGGAGATCATCCGAACCGACACAACCCATGGCTGCTGCGAGTTGCGGAAGTGCCGCAGCCGCTCGTGGGCTGAGGCCTCGGCGGAGATGATCAGCTCCGGGGCCTCGCCAGCTATCTCGTGCAGCGCCGCGGCTACCGAGCGGGCGTGTGGCGCGTCGATGCAGATCGCCAGGCCGGCCGCGTCCGGCTCGCTGGCGCGCAGCGCTAGCAGCCGCTCGTGCGCGTCGGTGAGGCTGCCCTGAACGTGCTCGTGGTCCGGTGCCAGCGCGGCGCGCAGTCGCTGACGAGCGATCTCATCGGGCACATCGTCGTCGAAGTGCGCGGCGTACTCGTCGTCTGAGAACCACTCGACGTCACCGGTGCGCACGTGGAAGTTGACGGGCCGGCAGATACGGTCGTGGACGGCGTGACCGTAGCCGTAGTCGAAGTCCGCCACCGCGACGTCGTGCTCGTCGTAGCGGATGAATGGGATCCGCCGCCCGTCAGAGCGAAACGGTGTGCCCGACAGCGCTACGACCAGGCTCGCGTACTGGAAGGCCTTGGCCAGCGCGGCCCCCCAGCTGCGCTGCTCGGCCGCGTGATGAACCTCGTCGAGCACGACCACGGCGCCCGGTCGGATCAGCTTGCGCAGCACGAGCTCGGTCGCGCTCGAGCTGAGCCCCGCGTAGGTGAGTGAAACGCCGTGGTAGTCGGCGCTCCACGGCTCGGTGCCCGACCACTCCGGGTTCAGATGAATGCCCCAGTCAGCCAGCGAGTCGGCCCACTGGTAGCGCAGCTCGGTCGACGGGCAGATCACGATCAGCTGCTGCCGGCGCGTGGGGTGGCGCGCGAAGTGCCGGGAGACCAGAGCGCCGGTGGCGGTCGTCTTGCCGGAGCCCGGCGAGGCGACTATCAGCCTCGCGCCGCCATCCCACGCGCCTGCCTCATCGAGCAGCCGCTGCTGCCAGTCGCGCAGCCTCACCTTGTGCTCTTGGCTCGGTTGCACGCCGGGCAGAGCGCCTGGCCGTTGGCCACGTCAGTATCACCGCCCCTGGCGTGGGGGGTCTCATGGTCGGCATGCCACCCGCGCGCAAGCGGTGCACCACAGGACCGACAACGCCAATCCGCCAGCAGGCCCAGTACCGCACGCTCGGTGCCGTTGAAGGCCCGCCGGGGATCTCTGTCAGGTTTGGAGACGTTCATCTGCCCGGTCCGGGACGGTCCCGTAGAGTGGCTCGCCGCTTCTCAGATCCTCCGGCTTCACCGACTCTCACTAAAGAGGAAGGTACCGATCAGGCAATGTTTAGCGCCGTCTTGCGATTGGGGGGCACTGACCGGCTCAGGTGAGTCCCAGGGCACGCTTGTAGGCGAGCACCGCGCCCGCGGCGGCCGCCAGCCGGTTGGCCGGCAGCGTGCGGAGCCGAGCGTCGGCGAGCAGCGTCCGGTAAGCCGCGGCGCTCGCTGACTCTGCGCCCGGGTACGTGACCATGTCGTCCCCGGCGTCGATGGCACGCAGCGCCGGCTCGAAGACGTGCTTGATGGCGCCTGATTCGAAGCTGTCGCTCATCGTCAGGCCGTGGAAGCCGTCGCTCGGCAGCCACCGGTGGTAGATGACCGGGGCGAGCACGGCGGGGGCGTAACCCGTGATGTGGGCGTAGCTCGCGCTGTCCACCATCACACTCGCCCGCGGCTGGTCGCCGCAGGCGCGGTAGGCCGCGTCGTCGGCGCGGACCTCAGCCGCCGGTTCCGTGATGTGCACGGGCTCGAAGTCCGTGCTGTGGAGCGCGTCGCCCAAGCCAGGATAGAGCTGCAGGTTGTAGCCGATCCCCACGCGCTCCAGGCCGCGCGCGAAGGAGCAGGCCGCCCGGGCGACGCCGGCCGCACGCGAGCCGAAGGTGCGCTGCTCCCGGGTCATGAAGCCGTCGATCCGGCTGACGTCGACGACGGGAGCGAGGTCGAGGTTGACTCCGGCGCGGCGGAGCAACCGTCCGGTGGCGACACCCTGCGAATAAGCCAGACGCGGGTTGGACATCTGGGCGGCGGCGTAGTCCGGCGGGCCCGGCAGGCGCTTGACCTCGCCGCCCTCCTGGTCGGTCATGATCAGCAGCGGCGGGTTGTTACCGGCGCGTGCGGCGGCCTGGAGCGCATTGACTGCCGCGCGGGTTCCGGCCACGCCCCCGGCGGTGTTGTCGCCCATCAGGATGATCGCACCGGTTCGACCGGCCCGGACGGCGGCGAGGATCGAGTGCGGCGGGGTCGTGCCGGCGTACGTGGCGATGATCAGTTGCCCGACGGCCCTGGCGAGCGGCAGGGGCGGCGGGTTCGCTCTCGCCGTCGCGGCCCGCCCGGGAGCGGCACCCGCCCCGGAGCCACTGCCGGCTGCCCTCAGCCTCCAGCCACTCCGACCGCCGGTGGCGAGCAGCACGATTGCCAGCATCGCAGCGGCGAGGGTGAGCCCGACGATCGCCGGCGGGAACCGCCGCTCGTGTCTGCTGCTCGCGTCTCCGGCTGTCATGTCCCTCCGCGTGGCGGTCGTCCACCGGCCGGTTCACCGCCGGCCGGATCCGCGGTCGGTCCGCGCCCACGAGGATAGGACGCGGATGCCGGTGCCCGTGACGGATCGCGGCGCCTCTGACCGCTGCTCCCGCCCGCTCGCCCGCGTCAGCGCCTGAGCCGCCCCTCAGAGCTGGAAACCGGCGACTAGCAGCGGTTTCCGAAGCGCGCCCGAAGGGATTCGAACCCCTGACCTTCGGTTCCGTGGTTCTACGTGCAACGGGCGTTTTGGACCTCCCCCGATTTGATGGAGTCAGGAGGTCGTTGTCGTTGTAGCTGTTGACAACCGACGGTTGTCAACAGCTTTCTCGCGCGCGTGCGCGTGTGTGCGAGCGCACGCGAGGCGTGCCAGGCCGTCGGGGTCGCCGGCGGCGTGATCGGCCTCGTACTCGACGGGGGAGCGCATCCCGAGCGTCGAGTGCAGCCTGGTCGTGTTGTAGAACCCTTCGATGTACTCGAAGATCGCCGAGCGCAGCTCGGGCCTGGTCGCCCAGCCGCCCTCGGGAGCGTCGTGCAGCAGTCGCTCCTTGGTCAGGGTCGCGAAGAACGTCTCCGCGACCGCGTTGTCGTAACAGGTCCCGACCGCGCCCATCGACTGCGCGATCCCCGCGTCATGGCACGCCTGGCCGAACAGCAGCCCGACGAACTGCCCGCCGTGATCAGAGTGGATCGCCGTCGTCCCGGGGTCGGGCCGACGGGCCCTGAGAGCCATTCTCAGCGCCTCCACAACCAGCTCGGCCCGCATGTGCGGCGCCATCGCCCAGCCGATGATCCGGCGGCTGAACAGGTCCTGCACCGCGGCGAGATACAGCCACCCCTCGCCGGTCATCGTCTGCTTGATGTCGGTCGCCCACAGCACGTTCGGCGCGGCCGGCCGGAACTCGCGCTTGACCAGGTCCGGGAACGGCTCAACCCCGGGCACCCGGATCGTGCAGCCCTTCCTGCGCGGCCGGTACGCGCCCTGAAGGCCCGCGAGCGCCATCAGCCGCGCGACCCGCTTCTCGCCCACGCAGATGCCCTCCCGGGCGAGCATCGCGTGCACGCGCGGGCTGCCGTACCGGCCGCCAGAGGCGGCGTGGACGCGGCGGATCTGCGCGGTCAGCCACGCGTTGGAGAGCTCACGGTCCGACGGTGCGCGCGTCAACCACGCCCAATAGCCGGACTCCGAGACACCAAGCAGCTCGCACATCAGGGAGACCGGGTGGGTGCAATGGGCTCTCTGCGCCGAGATATACCGGTAGACGCTCACCGGGCCTCGGTCTCCCTCGCGAAGAGAGCCGTGCATCGCTTGAGGATCTCGCGCTCCTGCTCCAAGCGCTTCACCTTGCGACGCAACTCGCGCAGCTCCTCACGCTCAGCGCCCGCCAGCCCGTCATCACGCTCACCACGATCGCGCTCGTCCTGGCGACGCCAGTTACGCAGCGCCTGCGCGGACACCCCGAGGGACGCCGCGACATCCGGGATCGAGCGGCCCTGACGGACCAGCTCCAGCGCCTCACGCCGAAACTGGTCCGGGTAGGCAGGCTTCGTCTTTGTCATTGCAGTCCATCCTTTCTAGCGACGAGCTTTCGCCGCAAGCAGTCCGGACTCCGCAAAATCGGGGGAACTGGCTTTCCATCTCAGTGCAGTGGCGTGCCGATGTGAGCTGCCAGCAGCCGCCCGTCAAGCGCCTTGCTTTCCGGCGACGAGAACCAGCTGTCGACCCGTCAGGGACGCGCTCACCGCGTCTCTGCGGCACTTGAAGATCACGACGACGCCGTGCTTCGACTGCACCGAGATGGAAAACTAGCTCGGGGGAATTCCACGGTACGAGTCCGCCGACGATGCAGAGTTGGTCCATCAGCGCGCCAAGCGTGACCGCGATCGTCAGGCAGGCGGCCTCGACGAGCTCGGTTTGCTCGCGCCGGTAGCCGCTGTGATGCCGTGGCTTATCCGGCGGCGGCATCTGAGAATCTCAGGTGTCGAGTGCGGAGTTCCTCGGCGGCTTCTGGCGACCGCTCTGGCAGGTGCTGGAGATCCAGGTAGATCTGCGGTATCGAGACGCAGGAGAGACCGTCGTGAACCTGCCCGCCGGCGAACACCCCGGCATCGTTGGGGCCGACCAGCTGGACGTTCGATCCTCGTGTCGGTTGGCGCAGCTTCAGGAGGCCGGCGACCTCGCGCGGGTCCGCGTCGACGTAGACGCTTGTCAGCCGGAATCGGGCGAACTGGTCGAGTACCCACGCTGCCGGCAGTCCGGTGAACGCGTGGTGCACGGCGGCGTCGTCAAGCTGCTGGCTAAGGGTTCGCGCTACTTCCATCCCGTCCCCGCTCACATGCCCGAGGAGGATGTCGTGGGCGCTGAACCGGTAATCCTGGGACCACGCATCCAGCAGGAGTCCGGCGTCCCGTGGCCGTAGCTCAGGTCCGCGTCGCTCCAGCAATAGCTCAGCGTTGAGCCGGCTCACGGTGCGTGAGACGTTTCCATCGTCGATCCCCGTGGCTTGTACGAGGTCGCGCTGGCGCCACCACCGTTCCGGATCCAACAACAGCAGGCGGGTGATCCGCGCGCTCTTTGGCGCGAACGGCGACGATGGCCGTCCCCGCGCCCGGAGCTGATCGGGCTGGCCTTGCACCCAGATGTTCAGGTCTCCGGCTCGAATCCGCGCGTTGCCCGATAGGTCCAGCCAATTGAGATGCTCGCGGTCTGCCGTTTCCGCGCCCGCGCGCGACATGAACGGCACCACCAGTAGCGGGATCCCCTCTCCGGTATATGCGCGGAGTTGCTCGGCTGCGTTCGCTACCTGGCCCGGACGGCTTGAGGTCTTGACCTCGATCACCCAGCGACGACCGCGCTGGTCGGAGGCCACCAGGTCCGCACGCGTACCTCGCTCGCGACCGTTCTGTTCAAGCGCGACGTGGGAGTCGCCGAGAAGCGTCGCGAGCAAACCCGGCACACGGTGGCGAGCCTCACGTTCAATCGCTACAGCTGTGCCCTGCATAAATAGTCCCTCCTGCGGAAGACGACAGGCATCCAGTTTACGCAGTGCGGGGGATGAATATGCAAAACACGCTCTCCTGTCGCGCACGGCAGGGAATCATGTCTACGCAGGAAGATGGGCTCACACTCTCTTCCCTCAATCTGGTCAAGGCTCGGCTGCCTTACGGACGATCGGTCGCGCGGTCGTCTGATTCGAGGTCGCGCTTCATGCTGCGTGACGCGGCATCGCGACCCTCCGTGACGCCCCCGAGTCGCTCCACATCTTGCTCGCTGACGCCCAGCGTGTAGGCGAGAGCCGCAGCCTTGCCCTTGCGCAGCGCCTGTCCTGCCGCTTCGATTCGCTCTGCGAACCGCCTGCGGTCCGGCTCTGCGCACCCGTCGGTCCCCGCGCTACAGGGACCGGATCCCAGCAAGTCGGCCGGGCGCTCGGTCTGGCGCACGTTCTCGTTCGCCTCATCGCCGCGACGGCTTCTCCGTACCGGATCGTCCGTCACTCGCTCTCCTCCTTCGCGCGAACATAGCCTTTCTGTGCGGCGCAGCCAGGGCAGAGTGTCTGGTACCACGCGTGCCGTGCCTGTGTGCGGCATAGCTGTCCAGAGCGGCCGCAGAGCTCGCAGGTGACGCTGGCGCGCTGCTCGGCGGCATCGACGAGCTGCTCGGCGAGCTTGGCGCGACGCTCCAAGTCCGCCTGGCGGGCGGCGCCGACCTCGGTCTCGACGTACCGCGCAAGCCTAACCCGCCATGCATCGTGGACCACCTGCCAGGCGGCCCAGGCCGCGTCGTTCTCCGCCTTGGTGGCCTGGTCGCCCAGTGTTGGCCAGTCGGGTTCGGGATCCTCTGGGTCGGTCACGCGTTCGCTCGCGTGCCAGTAGAACCGCAGCCCGCCGTACTTCTCCTTCGCCTGGTGGATCTCGTATGTGGGGAACAGGACGGCGAGCTGCTGGTCGAGGTCGACAAGGATCGGATACCAGCCGCGTGAACAGCTGATCCACCGGCCCCAGCCGTCGGGGATCCGCACCAGCATCCGTCTCAGCGCCCCCGCATACTCGCCCGCGTCATCGGGCACGTGCACGGCGTTGAGGACCTCCTGAAGGTCGATGCCCTGGCCGACCTGCCGCATCGCTGCAAACGCTGCGGCGAAACCGTCGACGTCCACGGCCGAGCCGGCCAGCTCAACGACCGCGTCCTTGAGGGCGTCCCAGCGCACCTGCGCTGCTTCGTCCAGCTCTGTCGGCTCGCCGTCCGCGTTGTCGCTCATCACCACCGCGCCTTTCCGCCATCCGCGCCTCACCTGGACGCGACCTACCGAGCCTACGTCCAGTCAGCCGCTACCGAAAGAGGCGTGGCCCCGTGCGCTTGCGAGCACCGCACCGGCTCGATAAGGCATTCGCTTGACACGACGGCGATCTGCTCGTGATCGTCCGCCTTGTGCTCACGGTTCGCCTGCTCGGTTGTAAGCGTGAGTAGGCGTTGCTTCTCAAGCCGACGCTGCAATTAGCAGGCCTTTCTCTAGCGCGCCCGAAGGGATTCGAACCCCTGACCTTCGGTTCCGTAGACCGACGCTCTATCCAGCTGAGCTACGGGCGCGAGTTTTGCCACGTGCGCCAGCCAGACCGGGTTAGAGGTCGCGGCAGGCTCGCGTGCGCTCAATGAGGATAACGCCATCTCCACGGGCGCGGCGGCGGCGGCGCGCACGGCGGAAGTGAACGGCGTAGTTCGCTGTGCGAAGGTGCGGGGAGCGCCGATCCGGGCGCGGCCGTGACCGCTTCGGCCAGCGGGCCAACCGCGACGCGACAAATGCCTCCAGTTGGCGCTGTTCGGGTGCCGCTGAGTTCGACAAGGTTCTCCCTATCGGACGCGCCGGGTGGAGTGGGTGCTCGGTGCCGGGCTGCCGGTGGGTCACGCTCCGTCGTGCGGTGCGTCAGATAAACGCTCTACAAATCGTCGCCAGCGTCGGTTACAGTCGCGCTTTGGCAAACACCCTAGGGAGGGAAGTTGGGAGCTACTGCAACACAGCCGTCTGTCAGATTGGATGCGGACGGGCTAGACCGCAAACTGGGCTTCTTGGGCCTGATGTGGGCCTCGGAGACGTCGATCATCGGCTCCGGCTGGCTGTTCGGCGCGCTCGGTGCAGCCCTGCTTGCCGGGCCGGCCGCGATCCTCGGCTGGATCATCGCGGCGATCATCATCACCGTGCTCGCGCTCATGCACGCCGAGCTCGGCGGTCTGTTCCCCGTCACCGGTGGGACGAGCCGTTTCCCGCACTACGCGTTTGGTTCGTTTGCGGGCGCGACGTTCGGCTGGGCGTCCTACCTGCAGGCGGCGAGCGTCGCCCCGATCGAGGTGCTCGCTGCTGTCCAGTACCTCTCGACCGCGCACTGGGCGCGGACCTTCTTCAAGTACAACCCAGCCGCCGGTGGCGCCGCGGGTACGTTGCACGGCTTCGGCTACCTGGTCGCCCTGATCCTGCTGGTGCTGTTCGTGATCTTCAATCTGGTCGGCATCCGCTGGCTCGAGCGCATCAGCAACGTGGTGACCACCTGGAAGGTGATCATCCCGTGCCTGGCCATCGTCATCCTGATCTTCGGGCACTTCCACAGCGGCAACTTCGGCGCCGCCGCCGGAGGCTTCTTCTTCAAGCACGACGCGGTCAAGGGAATCATCGAGACACTTCCGGCGGGGATCGTCTTCTCGCTGCTGGGATTCGAGCAGGCGGTCCAGCTGGCCGGTGAGGCGGCGGATCCCAAACGACATCTCGCAAAGGCGGTGATCGGCTCGGTGATCATCGGCACCGTCGTCTACATCCTTGTGCAGATTGCCTTCATCGGTGCGATGGACCCGCATCTGCTCAAGCAGGTCGGCGGCTGGGCGGGCTTGAGCAGCCCCACGGCGGCCAAGATCCCAGAGGTGGGCCTGCTGACAAGCGGCCCGTTCTTTGAGATCTCCAGCCTCGCAGGTGTCTTCTGGCTGGCGACGGTCCTGCGGATCGACGCGGTCGTCTCGCCGGCCGGTACCGGTCTGATCTACACGACGTCCGCGTCACGGCTCAGCTTTGGGCTCTCCAAGAACGGGTTCGTGCCCTCGGCGTTCGAGCGGATCGACCAGCGCACGAAGATCCCGGTGTTCAGCGTCCTGATCGCGACGCTCGTCGGGGTTCTGTTCCTGCTGCCGTTCCCGAGCTGGGCGTCGCTGGTAGCGATCGTCACCAGCGCTTCGGTGCTGATGTACGCGGGTGCGCCGCTGTCGGCGGCGGCTCTGCGCCGCTCAAAGCCAAACCTGGAGCGCCCGTACGCCGTCTCCGGAATGGGGTTCCTCGCGCCAGCTGCGTTCGTCGGAGCCACCTGGATCATCATCTTCTCGGGTTGGGAGACCTACACGACGCTGATGGTGGCGATGCTGCTCGGCTACCTGCTGATCTGGATCTCCTACAGGACCAACGCGAACGCAAACGCCCCGGCGATGGACTGGCAGGCGCTCCCCTGGATCGCCGGCTACTTCCTCGGGCTGCTTGTGATCTCGTATTTCGGGGCGTTCGGCCCCGGCGGGATCATCGGTGGCGTCGGCTTCTTCAAGAACGTCCTGAGCAACGGCGGCAACGACGATCTGACGCTCGGCGGGACCCTGGCCGCCTCGGCGGTATGGGCAGTCATCTGCTTCTACTGGGCGATGTCTGCGCGCCTGCCCGAGTCCAAGGTCGACGAGTACGTCCAGGACGTCTATCCGTCGGCTGACACGATCGGCCACTGACCGGTCGGTCACGATCAAGCCGCCACAGCGGGGGGCGCGGCCAGCGGGCCGCGCCCCCCGGCGGCAGCGTTGGGCGGCGTCGCCGCAGCCCCGCCAGTCGTTCAGTCGCCCGTGTGGTAGCGCGCCACGGTGAAGCCGATCAGCATCGGTACGTGGACCGCGTAGACGGCGACCGAGAGGGTCAGGACGACCAGGACCCCGCCGCTGACGTGGTTGCGGACGAACACGAACTCGATCATGCCGGCGGTGATGCAATACGCCAGCAGCGCCCACCGCGCCACCTCGAGGAAGCGCCTCCAGGCGAACCCACGCACCCGCGTGAGTGACCAGAGGTTGTAGGCCATCAATGCCGCCGACAGGGCCAGCAGGCCCACTGCTGGGGCGAGCGGCACGTGGTGAGGCAGGTGCGCCGAGAGATAGATGCCACCGGTGACGATCAGCGCCAGCGACAGCATCGCGGTCTGCGTGACCGGCGGATAGCGTTGCGGTTCCACGCGTTCCCCGATCCCCACCGCGGCTCAGGTGGCGATCCGCGTCATGATCACGAACGTCGCGATCTGCATCAGGCCGGTGATCCCAGAGCAGTAGACGAAGCGCTTCATCAGCCGCTCGATCACGGCCGGGTTCGGGCGCGGCTTCTTCAGCTCCACCAGCACGGCGATGTTGGCCGGCTCGAGCAGCCCGAGCGCGATCACCGCCATCACGCCCACGACGATCATGCTCGCGACGACCCAGCCGTGGTTCGGATAGCTGGTCAGGTTCGTGCCGAGCTTTGTCGCAAGCTGCCAGCCTGCCACGAGCGTCGCGGTCACCACGGTGGGCATCAGCACCACCATCTTCGGCATGAACCTGACGGTGAACTCGATTCGCGCCGGGACCGGCAGGCTGCCGAGGATCGGGCCGACGATGAGCCCGACGAACAGGTCGATGATGGTCCAGGCCGACCCGAACACCACGTGCATGAAGTCAAGCGGCCACGTCGCGTCCACCACGACCGCGACCACCAGCGCCACAAGCGTGACCGCCGCGAGCGCAAGGCCGAGCGGCGCCAGGATCCGGAAGGCCGGGACGGCGGGTGGTCCACCTGCCGAAGCCGACTCGCGAACCGGTTCGGCACCGAGCTGCGCGACCTGAGGCATGCAGGGCGAAGATAGCCCCGCCACCGCCCCGTGTGCGAAAAAAGTTTCGTGCCCGGGCAGCGGAGGGGGCGGGATTCGAACCCGCGATCGGCGCAAACCGATGCCGGTTTTCAAGACCGGTGCATTCAACCGCTCTGCCACCCCTCCGGGCGCATTAGCTCTGACCGCAGGCTACCAACCGGCTGGTCCGGTGACGTTCACCCGAGCTCCAGCCAGTGGCGCTCGGTCGAGATCACCTCAACCTGCGGGTGCGAGAGCACGAAGCGCTCCACGCGGTCTAGCAGCTGCTCGGCATGGGCCGCGGTGGGGGCCACGACGCAGAACCCGAGGCCGGCGCGCTGCCACAGTTCGTGGTGCGATACCTCGGATGCGGAGACGCCGTGGCGTTGGCGTGCGGTCTCGATCAGGTGGCGGACGACCGAGCGCTTGGCCTTGAGCGAGCCGGCGGCGGGGATGTGAAGCTCGATACGCATCGCGGCCACGTACACGGCTCGATTATCGCGGGGGCCGGCGCTGCGCCCACAGGCGGCGCTCAACCGCGCGCCAGCTCCAGCGAGTACAGGGTTGCGGCCACGGCGGTCGCGAGATTCAACGACGAGACGCCCGGTGTCATCGGTAGCGCGAGGCGACGCGACGCGGCGCCGAGCAGCTCATCGCTGAGGCCGTCACGTTCAGTCCCAAAGGCGAGCACCGCCGCCGCCGGGAGCTCGGTTGCCGCTGTGAGGGGCTCCCCCTCGGGGTCGAGCGCCACCAGCTCGCGGCGACCGGTGGTGAGCGTGCGCAGGTGGTGAACGGGAAGCGCGAAGTGCAGTCCGGCGCTGCCGCGCAGCGCATCGGGGTGCCACGGGTCCTGGCGGCCCGTGGTCATCACGCCGGCCGCGCCCGCGGCGGCCGCCACCCGCACTGCGGCGCCCAGGTTACCCAGGTGGCGGGGGTCCTCCAACAGCACGACGTGGCCTGAGCCGGCCAGCACCGTGAGCGGATCGGGCTGCGTGGGTCGGCGGGCGACGGCCACCACCTGTCCGCGCGGCACCACGCGCTTGAGGTCGTCGAGCGCGACGACCTCAACGGGCAGCGCGACGTCCGGTGCCAGCCGGTCGCGCAGGTCCTCCAGCGCGACCGCGTCGGCCGTCCAGGCGCCAAGCAGCTCGCCACCGAAGCGCAGTGCGTGCTTGACCGCGTGGAAGCCCTCGAGCACCACCAGCCCGGGCGTGCGCCGGGCTCTGGTCACGTCGGTCAGTTGCATCTCACCATCGCGCTGCCATGCTCCTGGGGAACTACAGCACGCCCAGGCCGGAGAGCAACGCGACGATCCCCGTCAGCAGGATGATCAGCGAAAGCGCGCGCCGCAGCTGCTCGGCGCCGGCGCGGAGGTGGATGTGGTGGCCGACGTGCTGGCCCGCCAGCACGGCCACCAGGGCGAGGCCGGCGAGTGACCACGGCAGGTGCGTCGAAGCGATCCCCGGCAGCAGCGTGAGGGTCGTGATCAACCCCGTTCCGAGGAAGATCACAGCCAGCGAGTCGCGGATGGCGGTCGCCGGCAGCCGGCGCTGTGAGAGCCAGATCGCGAGCGGCGGCCCGTTGATGCCGCTCGCCGTGGAGAGCACTCCGGCGAGCGCGCCGACCGCCAGCCGCGCCGGCTTGACGGGCCCTGACACCGCCGGGTCGATCGACGCCAGCCGGGCCAGCGCGAGCGCCACGACCATCAGGCCGACGACGGCCTCGATAGTCGGCTTGCTGAGCGCCCGCAGCACCAGCAGGCCGCCCACGCTGCCCGGCAGGGCTGCGAGCAGGATCGGCCCGACCTCATCCCAGGCCACCTGCAACCGGTGGCGCCCGCGCAGCAGGGTGAGCACGTTGACCGTGAGGCCCAGCACCGTCAGGATCAGGATCGCCGGCCGCGGTGGCGCCGCCACCAGCAGCACAGGGGAGAGGACCAGCGCAAACCCCATCCCGACGGCTGTCTGGACGCAGGCGGCGAAGGCGGCCACGAGTGCCACGACGGCTTCGAGCGGGGTCACGGTGCGATCGTAGGCGCTGGCCCCCTGGTCACGCCGACCGCCGCACGATCAGCTCGGCCGGCATCGACACGTGGCCGATCGCGCCCGTCCGCAGCTGGGTGATCAGGCTCTCGGCCAGCAGTCGACCGGCGAGCGGTCCGGACTGGCGCACGGTCGTCAGCGGCGGGTCGGTGTGCGCGGCCAGGGCGATGTCGTCGTAACCCACGACGGCGACGTCCTCGGGCACCCGACGGCCCGCGGCGCGCAGCACGTCGATCGCCGCCAGCGCCATCACGTCGCTGCACGCAAAGACCGCGTCCAGCTCGCCGCTGCGCCCCAGCAGGTCGAGCATCCGGGCGGTCGCCGACTCTCGGCTGTACCAGCCGTAGGTCACCAGCGCTTCGTCGACCGGGATCCCGGCGGCTGCGAGTGCGGCCGCGTAGCCCCGGTAGCGGTCGCTGACCTCCTGCTCCCGTTCGGGGCCGCCGATGAAGGCGATGTGCCGGCGTCCGTTCTGCAGCAGGTGGCGGGTGGCCAGCCGCCCGCCGGCGAAGCTGTCGCCCGTCACCGAGCTGAAGCTGCGGCTGGACGAATCCAGGCCCCAGACCACGGATGCCGCCCCCCTGCGCTCGATCGCCTCCAGGTGACCATTGGTGCAGTGGGCGCTCAGCAGGACGAATCCGTCTGCGCGCTGCGAGTCCAGGTAGCGGCCGACCCAGCTCGTGTCGGTGGCGTCGATCTGGATCACGAGCAGGTCGTACCCGTGTCGGTGCAGCCCCGCGATCAGGCCGCTGGTCAGCTCGAGCACGAACGCGTCAGGAAGCTTCTCGCCGGCCGTTGCGGTGACCTGGGAAGCGGTCTCGGGACCGAGCTGCGGCGGTCCGGCCGGCCCGTAGGCGTAGGTGGCAAGTGCCACGACGTTGCTCTGACGCCGGCTCAGGCTGCGCGCTGTGGCGTTGATCTCGAAGCGGTTTGCGCTTGCGACCTCGCGTATGCGCTCGCGGGTCCTCGCGCTGACCAGGGGACTGTCGTTGAGCGCTCGCGACACGGTTGCCTTGGAGACACCCGTCAGGCGGGCGATGTCCGTCATCGTGAGCGGCTTCTCAGGTGCTCCCTGGCGGCGTGCGGTCATCATCTGCAACCGGTTGCAGACTAGCGGTCCGCATGCTAGTTTGCAACCGGTTGCAGCAAGAGATGCCAGATGCTGGGCCAAAGGTCGGGCTGTTGGGCGCGCTGGTGTCGCTGGCGGCCTGCGCGGCCTGCTTCGTGACGGCCGAGAGCCTGCCGATCGGGCTGCTGCCGCAGATCGCGGCGGGCATGCGCGCTTCGCTCTCGCTCACCGGCCTGCTGGTCACGATTTACGCGCTGATCGTCGTCGTCACGACGGTGCCGCTCAGCCATGCGCTCAGGGCGGTCCCGCGACGCACCGTGCTGATGGCCACCGCCGCAGCCCTGGCGCTCGGTTGCCTGGGGTCCGTGCTGGCTCCCGACTACGGGCTCCTGCTGGCCGCGCGAGCGCTCACAGCTTGCGCACAGGCCGTCTTCTGGGCGGTCGGCCCGGTCGAGGCGGCGGCGCTCGTTCGCCCCGAGCGCCAGGGCCGGGCGGTGACCGCCGTGTTCGTCGGCAGCGCCGCGGGCCTCGTGATCGGCCTGCCGCTCGGGACCGCGATCGGCCACCTGGCCGGCTGGCGAGTGGCGTTCGCTGCGCTGGGCGGCGCCGGACTCGTGCTGTTGGCCCTGCTGCGGCTGGCGCTGCCCGCCCGCGGCCGGGCCCCGGCTGCCTCACACCGCGAGCGGCCCGCTGGCCGCTCGCGGTACCGCACCGTACTCGTCGCCACCTGCCTGGCCGTGAGCGCCTACTTCGCCGCCTACACCTATGCCAGCCCGCTCCTGGTTCGCGTCGCCGGACTGCCGCGCGCGGACGTCGCGCCGGCGCTGTTCGCGGTCGGCCTTGCCTCGACGCTCGGCCTGAGCTCCGGAGCTGTGCTCTACGCACGCCATCCGCGCCATGCAGGCGAATGCGCGGTCTCGCTCATGGCGCTGGCGCTGCTCGGCCTGTTCGCGCTCGGCGCGGAACCGCTGCTGGCGATCGCCCTGCTCGCGCTCCTAGGCCTCGGCCAGAGCCTGATGACGGTCGGCAACCAGCTGGCGGTGATGGAGCATGGGCCGGTGAACGGAACGGCGTGGTACTCAACGGTCTACAACCTGGGGATCGGCAGCGGTCCGCTGCTGGGCGCGCTGGCGCTGCGGGGCGGCGGCCTGCGGGACACACCGTTGCTGGGGGCGCTCGTGGCGCTGGCGGCGCTGGCGGTGCTCGCGGGCTCGCGCGCCGGCGTCAGCGGAACGCCTGGATCCCCGTGAGCGCTCCGCCGACGACCAGTGCGTGGACGTCCGCGGTTCCCTCGTAGGTGACCACCGACTCCAGGTTGTTCATGTGCCTGATCACCGGGTATTCGAGCGTGATGCCGTTGGCGCCGAGCACCTGCCGCGCCGTACGTGCCACGCGCAGCGCCGCGTTCACGTTCGCGAGCTTGCCCATGCTCACCTGCTCGGGCTCGAGGCGACCGGCGTCCTTGAGGCGTCCAAGCTGCAGCGCCAGCAGCATGCCACGGTTGACCTCTGTGGCCATCTCGGCGAGCTTGGCCTGCTGCAGCTGCGTGGCGGCGATCGGCCGGCCGAAGGCGATCCGCTCCTGGCTGTAGGAGAGCGCCGCCTCGAAGCACGCCCGCGCGGCTCCGATCGCTCCCCAGACGATGCCGTAACGGGCCTCGTTCAGGCATGAGAGCGGCGCGCGCAGCGACGTGGCCAGCGGCAGCTGCGCCTCCGCCGGAAGTCGTACGTCGTCGAGGACCAGCTCAGAGGTGACCGACGCGCGCAGCGAGAGCTTGCGGTGGATCTCGGGTGCCGTAAAGCCGCTGGTCTCGCGCGGCACCAGAAAGCCCCTGATGCCCTCATCCGTGCGTGCCCAGACCACGGCCACGTCGGCGACCGAGCCGTTGGTGATCCACATCTTCTGCCCGTTGAGGATCCAGTCGCCGCCGTCGCGACGCGCGTGTGTGCGCATCGCACCGGGGTCTGAGCCCGCGTCCGGCTCGGTCAGCCCGAAGCAGCCGATCGCCTCGCCGGCCGCCAGCCGGGGCAGCCACTGCTGCTTCTGCTCCTCGGAGCCCCAGCGGTGGATCGCGAACATCGCCAGCGAGCCCTGCACCGACACGAGGCTGCGCACACCGCTGTCACCGGCCTCGAGCTCGGCGCAGGTGATGCCATAGGCGGTAGCGCTCGCGCCGGCGCAGCCGTACCCCTCGAGGTGCATGCCGAGCAGCCCGAGCGCGCCGAGCTGCGGGGCCAGCTCGAGCGGGATCGTCGCCTGCTCGAACCATTCGGATACGTTCGGCGTGACCTGCTCGGCCACGAACCGCCTGACCATGTCGCGAATCTCGCGCTCCTCGTCGGAGAGCAGAAAGTCAATGTCCAGAAAGTCGTGTGGCCGTGGCACGTCGGCGGCTCCTCGAGCTGATCTCCGTCCGGTTGCAAAAACTCATAGCATCGTCGCAGATGAGCGAGAGGTCTGGCCACGGCGCGCTTGACGGCCTGCGGATCCTGGACTTCTCGCGCGTTCTGGCGGGTCCGCTGGCGACGATGGTGCTCGGTGACCTCGGCGCCGAGGTCACCAAGGTCGAGCGGCCCGGGTCAGGCGACGACACGCGCGCCTGGGGGCCGCCGTACGACCCGGCTGGGCGTGCCACCTACTTCGACGCCGTCAACCGCAACAAGCGCAGCATCGCCATCGACCTGGCCGACGAGGCTGACCTGGAGCGCGTCAGGGCGCTGGCTGGTCAGGCCGACGTCGTCGTCGAGAACTTCAGGCCCGGATTGCTGGGTCGCTTCGGACTCGGCTATGAGCAGCTGAGCGCCACCAACCAGCGGCTGATCTACTGCTCGGTCACGGGCTTCGGCAGCACGCCGCAGGCGGCCGCTCTGCCGGGTTATGACCTGCTCGTGCAGGCGATGGGGGGGCTGATGAGCATCACCGGAGAGGCCGGCGGCGAGCCCCAGAAGGTCGGTGTCGCGCTCGTCGACGTGATCACGGGGCTCTTTGCCGCGGTCGGGATCCTGGCCGCGCTCGAGCATCGCCGGTCGACCGGGGAAGGGCAGCTGGTGGAAGTGGACCTGCTCTCCTCGCTCCTGGCGGCGCTGGTCAACCAGGCGTCCTCGTATACCGCCGGCGGCGTCGTGCCGGAGCGGATGGGCAACGAGCACCCGAGCATCGCGCCCTACGCCGTCTTTAGGGCGGGAGCCGAGCGGCTCGTGCTCGCGGTCGGAAACGACCGCCAGTTCCAGGACCTATGCCGCGTGCTGGGCGAGCCGGGCCTGGCCGCCGAGGAGCGCTTTGCCACCAACCCCGAGCGGGTTGCACACCGTGACGCCCTGCGGCTCGAGCTCGAGCGGCTGCTGGCCGCGCGTCCGGCGGCCGACTGGGTGGCGCGGCTGACCGACGCGCGCGTACCGGCCGGTGCCGTCAACGACCTGGGAGCCGCCTTCGAGCTGGCGCGGCGCCTGGGACTCGAGCCGATCGTCAACCTCTCGGTGTCGGGCGGGCCGGTGCTGGGCCTGCCACGCAACCCGATCAAACTCTCGCGCACGCCGGTCAGCTACCGGCTGGCGCCGCCGGACCTGCCCGCTTAGCCTGCGCGTCCAACACTGAGCGGGGCATTAGCCGTGGTGGCGCATGCCGACTACCGCGCTCGGTGATAGAAACCCTCGCTTAGGCCAGCGTTAGGTCTGCCACCGAACAGGAGGGGATGAGCGTGTCCAGTGGTGACAGTTCACAGGTAGCAGCGGGTGTGGCGGTGAACGCCGCGACGCTCACCGACGATCAGCGGCTCGAGCAGCTCGGATACAAGCCGCAGCTGACGCGCGTGCTCGGGTTGTTCTCCAACTTCTCGGTTGCCTTCACCTACCTCTCGCCGATGGTGGGGATCTACTCGCTGTTCGTGCTCGGCCTGGGGATGGCCGGTCCGTCCTACATCTGGCTGACGCTCGTGCCGCTGATCGGGATGCTCTTCGTCGCGCTGGTCTTTGGCGAGCTCGCGAGCCACTACCCCGTCGCCGGCGCGCTCTACAACTACGGCAAGTTCTCGGTGGGGGCCGGCTACGGCTGGTTCGTCGGCTGGTTCTACGGGGTCGCGCTGCTCGTCACGGTCGCCTCGGTGGACACCGGTGTGGTCAGCTACGTCACGTCGCTGTTGCACAACTGGTTCGGAGCGAACATCAACCCCAGCGCCCACGTGACGATCCTCGTCGTGACGCTCGTGCTCGTGGGAATCCAGACGGTGATGAACATCACGGGCACCGCGGTGATGGCGCGGGTGGCGCGCTACGGCGTGTATGTGGAGATGGTCGGCACCTTCGGCATCGCGATCATCCTGGCCATCAACGGCTTCCACCACGGACTCGGGTACCTGTTCTCGAGCCACGGTGCGACCAACGTCAAGACCAACGGTTACGGCTTCAACTTCCACGGCAACTGGTGGACCGGGGCGGCGCTGATCGCCGTGCTCGCACCTGTCTACATCTTCTACGGCTACGAGTCCGCCGGTGACATCGCCGAGGAGACCAAGGAGGCGAGCCGCCTGATCCCACGGTCGATGCGCCTGGCGCTGATCTGGGGCGGGGTCGCATCGCTCGTGCTGACCGGCGGGTTGCTGCTCGCGATCCCCGCCCACACCAGCAACGCCCAGGCCGTGGCCGGCGGTATCCCGCTGATCCTCGCGCAGCTGCCGCAGTGGCTTCAGGACGTGCTGCTCCTGCTGATCATCTACGCCTTCTTCTCCTGCGGCACCTCCGTACAGGGCGCGGGCTCGCGGCTGGCATTCTCCTACGCCCGTGACGGCGCGCTGCCCGCGTCGCGCTGGATCTCCAAGGTCAGCGACCGCCACCGCATCCCGGTCAACGCACTGCTCGGCGGCGCCGGGGTGACGGTGCTGTTCGTGCTGCTCGTGTTCGTCTCGCCCAAGCACAACGTCAGCATCCTCTGGTTCACCTACCCGGCGAACACCAGCGCCCTGGTCTCGCTGGTCTCCTTCGGCGTCAGCGGCATCTACCTGTCCTTCCTGATGACCGTGATCGGCTCGATGATCGCCCGCGCCCGGGGCTGGGTGCCGGCCGGCGCCTTCAGGCTCGGCCGCTTCGGCTGGGCGGTTTCGATCATCGCCTGCGCCTACCTGGCGCTGATGTTCATCAACGTGGTGCTGCCGAGCGGCCTGGCGAGCCCCCGCTCGTACTTCAACATCGACTGGATCACCCTCATGGTGATGGTGCTGATCGGCCTGATCGGCGGGATCTACTACCTGATCGGCCGGCCCGACCGCAAGCTCGGCAGCCACGTGCACGACCAGCTGGAAGCCAGCGGTGCCGAGCGTACACTGGAGTCATGAGCAAGCTGTCGACGCTCAAGATGTACATGCGTCGGCCCGAGCGGCTGCAGCAGCCGACGGACCTCTATTCGCACCGCGTGACGCTGATCGACGGCGGCGAGCTGGACCTGGCCGACTGGCGTGGCCGCCCGGCGCTGATCGTCAACACCGCCAGCAAATGTGGCTTCACGCCACAGTACGAGGGTCTCCAGCGCCTGTACGAGCGCTATCACGAGGCCGGCCTCGAGCTGCTCGGCTGCCCGTCCGGGGACTTCGCCGACCAGGAGTACGAGGACGACGCTGAGATCGGCTCGTTCTGCCAGCGCAACTACGGCGTTCAGTTCCCGCTGAGCGCTCGCACGTCTGTACGCGACCATCCAGACCCGCTGTGGGCCGACCTGACCAGCCAGCCGGGCTCGGCGCCCCCGAAATGGAACTTCACCAAATACCTCGTCGGCGGCGACGGGCGTCTGATCGAGCACTGGGGCTCCACCGTGGCACCGGAAGGGCCGAAGATCACCGGGGCGATCGAGCGTGTCCTCTCAGGTGAGGAGCCGGACGGCGTCTGAGATACTCGGGTGGTGCCAAGCCACCTGATCGTGTACGTCGGAGTCGTGGTGGCGATCGCGTTGCTGCCGGGTCCGGACACGGCGGTTGTCACCCGTAATGCGCTCGTGCACGGGCGCGAGGCGGCACTCGGGAGCGCCGTGGGGGTAAACATCGGGCTCATGGTCTGGACCGCGGCGACCGCGCTCGGAGTCGCGGCGATACTGCGCAGCTCCGCCACGCTCTATGACCTGCTGAAGCTGGCCGGCGCGCTCTACCTGATCTGGATCGGTGTGCGCACGCTGCTCGAGTCGCGCCGTGCGGCCGCGGGCAGCGCGCGGGCGGCGCCGGGCGCGCGCTTGGTGGACGGCCGCGGCGGCCTGCGTCAGGGCCTCCTGAGCAACCTCTCGAACCCGAAGGTCGGCATCTTCTTCACCAGCCTGCTGCCTCAGTTCATCTCCCCGCACGCGCCGGCGCTGCCGCAGATGCTGCTGCTCGGGGCCATCTTCATCGCCTTCAACCTGGTGTGGATGTCGAGCTACGCCGTCGCGGCGGTGAGGCTCTCTGACGTGCTGAGCCGCACACGCGTGAAGGCGACGATCGACAGGATCTCCGGCCTGGTGCTGGTCGGCGTCGGCGTCGGACTGGCGCTCGACCGCTGAACACCGGCCGCTAGCGGGTCAGGGCAGCGCTGAAGAAGCCCGCCGTGGCCGCAAGCACGGCGGGCTTGTGAAACGCCTCATCCTCGTGGTTTGCGCCGGCGAGCAGCAGGAGCTGCGAGTCGCCACCGGCGGCGCTGATGGCTGTGTGCAGCGCCCGGCTCTGGGCGCAGTTGATCAGCCCGATCGGGCACGCGGCGTTGTGGGCGTGGGTGAGAGGACTCGCCGCTCGGTCCCGAGGCCGTGCTCGGCGCCGTTCGCACGCGGCCAGTACTGCGCCGCCCGGGCGTCTTCCAGCTGGGCTGGATGCGTGGCCACGTCCGTCAGGCGATAGCTGACGCTCGCAACTGCAAGCCCGTGCGCGGCGAGTGGCAGCAGCCGCTCGGCAACCCTGTCCCTGCGTGAGCCGCGCGCCCAGCCGCCGCCGTGGAAGTAGACGACGCAGGGTGCCTCGCGGTCGTGGTCAGGGCGGTGGACGTCGAGGCAGAGCTGTGTCGAGGCGACCGTCCGGTAGGGAACGTCGAGGGTGCTGCGGGTGCTCAGCGCGCCACACCGACACTGGGGAGGGTGCCCGTGAAGGCCGGCATCACCTCGCCGGCGAACAGGCTCGCGGTTCGCGACGCTTCCTCGAAGCTGATCCCGCCAAAGGCCACGTCGGCCGTCATGTAGTTGATGCCGGCAGTCGTGATCTGCTCGGCCACGTACTGGCGCGCTCCCTCCGGAGTGCCGGCGTATGCGGCGCCCTGCGCGACCAGCTGCCCGAGGGTCTCCGGGTAGACCGGGGGCCGCGGCATTCCGCGCGCGACCCAGAGGTGGTCGAGCGACGCCTTGAAGCGCGGGTAGACGCGCTCGGCTACGCGCAACGCCTCTGCTTCGGTGTCGGCCAGGACGATGTGACGGTTGACGCCCAGGTGCGGCAGCTCGGAATCGGCGCGGCCCAGCTCCTGCCAGCGCTCCCGGTAGCGGTCGGTCGTCACGCGCGTGCGCTGCGCGCTGACCAGCGACATGACGTTGATCGCGCGCTCGGCGCACCAGCCGGCGCGATCAGGCCGCGAGGCGCCAAACCAGAGCGGTGGGTGTGGTGCCTGCAGCGGCCGTGCCGTGAGCGGCAGCTCCGAGACGGTGAAGTGCTTGCCGTGGTGGCTGAAGCTCGCGTGCGCCGCGAAGTAGCCGACCACCAGGTCGTAGGACTCCTCGAAGAGCTCAGGCGTGAGCTCGCCCGGCACTCCATAGAACGAAGCCTCGATCGCTGATGCCCCGCGGCCGACGCCGACCTCGAGCCGGCCGGCGCTGAGCTGGTCGAGCAGGCACCACTCCTCGATCAGGCGGACCGGGTGGTACAGCGGCAGGACGTTGACGAGCGCGCCGAAACGCAGCCGCTTGGTCCGCTGCGCGACGGCGGCGAGAAAGACGTTCGGTGAGCCGACCAGCCCCAGCGGTGTGCCGTGGTGCTCGGCCAGGTGGTATGCGTGGAAGCCGTCCCGGTCGTACTGCTCGGTCAGCCGCAGGCGCTGCTCGAGCTGCTCGGCGGTCGCGATCCCGGATGCGTCGATGTGGTCGAAGATGCCGAAGCGCATGGACTGGGGAATGGAGGTGGCCGCGGCGTCCGGGTCCGCTGGGCTACTCGGGCGAGCGGAGAGGAGGGGATTCGAACCCCTGATGGAGATTTCGCCCCATACTCGCTTAGCAGGCGAGTGCCTTCAGCCACTCGGCCACCTCTCCGGGAGCCCGCGCGCGCAGCGTTGGCGAGCCGGGTGTGAGCGGGAGTGTAGAGGTTCTCGGTGTCGGGGCTCAGGCGTGCGCCGGCCCCTGGGTCGTCCGCTGAGAAGCCGCCGCGCGTGGATCCAGGTCGGCGAGCGTCAGCGGACGGGAGGGCGGGTCGTTCAGGACGACGCGGCTATGGATCCGCAGGTCCGCGTCCACGTGCAGGAGCTCCCCGGGCGCGAGTGGCCGCCAACCAGCGTCATCGTCCATCGGCTCGCTCGCCACCACGACCGCCGGGCGCTCGGCGAGCTCCTGCGAGTGCACGCGAAGTTCTCCGGCGGAGCCGCGGTGAAGCAGCTGCCGGCTCCTCGTCGGCGCGTCCGCGCCGCCGCTGCGTTCGAGTACGTAGAGCTCGTGCACCGTCGGGTAGCGCAGCGCCCAGAGTTCGGTGTCCGTGATCAGCACGCAGTTGAGCGCGTACACCGGCAGGTTGGCGGCGATCCAGCCGGCCGCCCGTGCGATCGCGGCGCCGATGTCACCGTCTGCCTCGGCCTCGCGTGTGATCAGGGCGAAGAAGCGCTCGGAGTCGGTCTCCCCGCGCACGAGGTCACGGGCGGGGCCGAGTCGCTGCTCCAGGCGCTCGACCTCGCCGATCACGCCGTTGTGCGCAAACAGCCGGCCGTGCTGCTCGAAGGGGTGCGTGTTCTGGAGCGCGACCGCGCCGGTCGAGGCGTAGCGGATGTGCGCGATGAACGTCCGGGAGCGCACGCTGCGAGCCTCGTGAGCAAACGCCCGGTCGGCGTAGGCGGCGAGCGGCTGCTTGGCGAGATAGGGGGCGCCGTCGGGCAGGAATGCTCCGAGCCCGGTGCCGTCTGGGTCGCGGTGGCTCTGCGTGGCCAGGGAGTCGGGCGCCTCCAGCAGCCAGAAGGTTGCGCTCACGGGCTCCGCGCCCCCGGTCATGCCAAACAGGCGACACATCTCCAACGACACTACCGCGCCGTATGATCGGTGTGTGCCAGGCGCAGGCTCAGTGGCGGCGCTCGCCCACTCCGGATCGCTGTCCCTCGGGCGCTCCAAGTGACGATGCGGATCGGGGTCGTGGGCGCAGGCATAGTCGGACTCGCCGTCGCCCGCGAGCTTGCGCAGGGGCAGGCGCCGGCCGTGGTCACAGTGCTCGAGAAGGAGCGCGATGTCGCCACCCATCAGAGCGGCCACAACAGTGGCGTCGTGCACGCCGGTGTGTACTACGCGCCGGGCTCGCTGAAGGCGAGGCTCTGTCGTGAGGGGGGCGAGCGTCTGGAGCGCTACTGCGCGCAACGAGGCATCGCCTTTGAGCGCTGCGGCAAGCTGATCGTGGCCCGTGGCTCCGATGAGCTCGGCCGGCTGGACGAGCTCGAGCGTCGCGCTCGTGCGAACGGCGTGCCCGGCCTGCGACGGCTGGCGGCCGACGCGATGCGCCAGATCGAGCCGCATGTGCGCGGCATCGCCGCTCTGCATTCGCCGCAGACCGCGATCGTGGACTACCGCGTCGTGGCCAGCGCCTACGCGGCGGACGTGCGGGCCGCCGGCGGAGAGGTGCGGTGTGGCTTTCAGGTGGCGAGCGTGAGCCGCCGCGCAGGAGAGGTTCGCGTGCGCTCCGGCGGCGGTGCGGAGCTGGCGTTTGACCGGCTGATCGTCTGCGCCGGACTCCACGCCGACCGCCTGGCGCGCCTGGCGGGAGCGGCCGCCGAGCCTCAGATCGTGCCCTTCCGCGGCGAGTACTATCGGCTTCTGCCCGCACGCGAGCACTTGGTGCGCGGTCTCATCTACCCGGTCCCGGATCCGGCTTACCCGTTCCTGGGGGTGCACTTCACGCGTCGCGTGGCTGGTGGGGTGGAAATCGGCCCCAACGCGGTCCTTGCGCTGGGACGCGAGGCTTACCGGTGGTCTGACGTCGTGGCGAGGGACGTGGTCGAGACGCTGCGCTACCCGGGACTCAGGCGGCTCGCGCGCCGCCACTGGCGGGCGGGAGCCGCTGAGCTATGGGGCTCGCTCTCACGGCGTGCGTTCGTCGCGCGCGCGCGCAGCTACATCCCCGGGCTCGTGGTGGCTGACGTCGAGCCGGCGCCAGCCGGCGTCCGTGCCCAGGCGCTGGACCGTGACGGCTCGCTCGTGGACGACTTCCGGATCGACGTGATCCCTGGCGTGGTGCTGGTGCGCAACGCGCCGTCACCGGCGGCCACCGCGGCGCTGGCCATAGCCGACCACATCGTTGGCGCTCTGCGCGATCGCTCGGCTCAGTGACGCGCGGCTGGCTGGCGCGGCCCGGCCTGGCGGCCCGCCGGCCGCCTGGTTGCCGTGCCGAACACGTGGTCCCAGAACGGGGCGCTGACTCCGTAGCCGGTACCGCCGTCCTGAAAGTGGTGGCGCATGTGAAGCTCGCGCATCAGCTTGCCGAGCCTGGTGGTTGCGTGGCGGTGATGCACGTGGTAGTGCAGCATGTCGTAGGCCAGGTAGCCGCCGAGGAAGCCCGCGCTCAGTGGCAGGAAGCCGGGCGAGCCGAAGACGAGATAGAAGACGTAGACGAACAGCGCCGCAAGCGGCACGCTCACCGATGGCGGCATCACCAGCCGCATCGGGTCGTTGGGGTGGTCGTGGTGTACGCCGTGGATGATCCAGTGCAGCCGCGCGCCGACACCTTCCTCGGGCGCGAAATGGAAGACGACGCGGTGCAGCCAATACTCTGTCAGCGTCCAGATCACGTAGCCACCGGCGACCCAGGCGAGCGCCCAGGCGCCCACACCGTGTATGAAGCCGAGCAGCAGCGCGGCAGCGATGGCGGGCACGAAGATGAGCAGCGGCACGGTCCAATGCACGCGGGAGAGCTTGTCCAGCCACTTGATGTCGAACATCGTCGGTGAGGCCCTCAGCAACTGGCTGCGGCTCATCCCCTCGAGCTCCTCTGGATGCGGCGCGGGCATGGTCATAGGATAGTGACGCGTGTCGCGACGAGGGTCCGGAAAGGCTACTGACGCCCGCTGGTGGGAGATCCGCAGCGCGCAGAATCTCAAGCCCTCAACCTACCGTTGCCCGCTCTGCGGGGAGCTGCTCCCGGCGCTGCGCGCGCACATGCTGATGTTCCCAGAGGGAGATCGCAGCCGCCGCCGTCACGCGCACACGGCCTGCGTGCTCGCCGCGCGTGAGCGTGGCGAGCTGCCGACGCGGGCCGAGTGGGAGCGCGCCCAGCCGGACCGGCAGCCGCGCCCGAGCCTGTGGCGCCGTCTGGTCAGCCGCCGCTAGATGAGTAGTTATACGGATTGTGGTCAGGCAGGGTTTATGGAGGAGACATAACACAGCAGGTCGAAGGTCGGTGGTGCTCAATACCACCGCCGACCCTTCAAGGAGGGCCTCGATGCTCGCCGACCTCGACCTGCTGTTG
>DAIDME010000063.1 GCA_027449125.1 Solirubrobacterales bacterium
CCCCAACCCCGTCCACATCCCCCCCGAACCCGCCCCCCCGCAGCGCCGCCCGCGCCCGCTTGACACCGGCCACCGGCTCGAGCCCGAGCCCCGCCAGCAGCGCCGCCCCGGGAGTCACCAGGGCCGGCGCCCCGCCGCGAGCCCAGGCGAGCATGCGCTCCGGCGCCCCGTCAAAGACCAGGCGCCCGGCGTCCATCACCAGCACCCGGTCACAGGCGCCCAGGCAGCGCTCCAGACGCTGCTCGGCCAGCAGCACCGCCACCTCACCGTCCTCGTTCAGGCGCCGCAGCAACCCGATCAGCTCATCCCCCGCGACCGGGTCGAGCTGAGACGTCGGCTCGTCCAGACAGACGAGCGCCGGCCGCGTCACGAGCGTCCCCCCGAGCGCCGCCCGCTGCAGCTCGCCGCCGCTGCACTCCTCGACCGGGCGGTCGAGCAGCCGCTCGATCGCCAGCGCGAGTGCCGTCTCCTCGACCGCCCGTGCCACCCGGGCCGGCCCCCAGCCGCGGTTCTCGGCCGCGAACTCGAGCTCGGCGCGCGGGGTGCCGAGCACCACCTGCGTCTCCGGGTCCTGGAACAGGGAGCCGACCACGGCCGCCAGCTCACCCGGCCCGTGCGAGCGGGTGTCGAGCCCTCCGACCACCACCTGACCCGCGAAGCTGCCGCCGTAGAAGTGCGGCACGAGCCCGGAGAGCGCCCGCAGCAGCGTGCTCTTGCCCGAACCAGAGAGCCCCGCCACCACGACGAACTCTCCCGGCTCGATCCGGACCGAGACCTCCTCCAGAGCCGGACGTGCAGCCCCCGGGTAGCGGTAGCTCACCCGCTCGACTAGCGCCAGGCTCACCGCCCGACCCCCCGCCGGTCGGCGAACGGCGCCAGCGCGACGAGCACGAGCACCAACCCGGCGCTGAGCGTGCGCGCGCCAGCGGGCGCGCGCAACAGCGGATAGGCGCTGAACGCCCCCGCGCCGGAGACGAGCGCCGCGACCGCCACCCCGGCGACGGCGAGCGCCGAGAGCAGGAAGCCGATGTCGTGCCGTGACCAGCGGCCCGGGGCGCCGCCGCGCGCCCGCTGGCGCGCGGCACCGTAGCCGCGGACCTCGAGCGTCGCGGCCACGTCGAGCGCCCGGTCGAGCACGCCCGCGGTGCTCGCCCGCAGCAGCGCCAGGCGCCCCGGCCGGCGGCCGCTACGGCAGCGCTGCGCGTCGGCGAGCCGGCGCGAGTCACGCAACAGCACCGGCACCATGCGGGTGGCGACGGTGGCGCTGAGCGCCGAGTGCAGGGACAGCGAGCGGAACAGCTTGAGCACCTCGTCGGGGTCGACGGCGGCCGAGTAGAGCGCCCCGGCGCTGACCAGCACCACCGCCCGCAGGCCCAGCACCGCGCCGTACACGGTCGCCTCCAGGGTGACGTTGGTCTGACCCAGCAGCGGCAGGTCGCCAAAGCGCCAGATCACGGTCAGGCCGTCACGGCTAGCGAGCGCGTTGATCAGCGTGATCGTGAGCAGCATCGGCAGCGACCAGCGCAGCGTCCGCACCAGCTCGCGGCCGACCCCGGCCAGCGCCCCGGCGCCGAGCACGCAGGCGAGCGTGGCGGCGAGCATGATGGGGTTCGGCTCGACCAGGCCGGCCAGCATCAGCGCCGCGCACCAGCAGATCGCGATGGCAGCGCGTGCCGCGTGCAGCGGGCTCGCCCTGCGGCGGTAGCTCATGATCCCGGGTCGAGCGGCAGCGGGATGACCCGCTTGCCCTGGACTGCAACGGCGAAGTGGTCACGCAGCTTGGCGGCGGTGAAGGCGCGCGCGGCCGCGAGCACGCCGGCGGCGTCTGTGCCGGTGACAAACCACGTTGGCTCACCGTTGGCGGGCTTGCCGGTGGCGGCGATCAGGCCGACGTTTCCGTGCAGCGTGCGAACGATCTTGCCCTGCGGGTCGTCGAGCTCGAGCGCCTGCCCGGCGGCGCCGACGAACTGCGCGTAGACGCCGCTGTAGCTCGGTCCCTCCTGAATCAGCTGGGCGGCGATCAGCGCCGTGGCCTGGCGCCAGGGGGCGATCACCACCGGAAGCGACTGTGCGCCGGAGGCGACTCCGAGCAGCTGGTCGGCAGCCTTGACGCCGCTTCTGTGCAAGGCGTTGCCGACCGTATCGCACGCCTGCTGTACGCCGGTGCCGCAGTCCAGGAGCGTCGGGAACTGCTTGCCGCCGACGCCGCTTGTGAACGGCTCGGGGTAGGAGCCGACGACCGCGGGCACGTTCTGCGCCCCGCTCCAGTCCTGCAGATCCCACCAGATGTGGTCACCCTGATTGACGTCGGTCACGGCGGCTCCCTTCGGCGCCTCGATCCCGTTGACGAAGTAGAACCAGGCACGGTGGGCCGAGTTGCCGTGGTGGCCTGCGATCGAGTCCACGAAGCCACCGCCGTAGCTGGTCGTGACCTTGAAGTGGCGCTCCAGCAGCGCCATCACCGTCTCCGAGCCTGGAACCCGCTTCTGGACGGCGCTGCCGTAGACCTTGGCCCCGAAGTCGGCGGTCACGAGCAGGCTCGCGTTCTTTGTGCCGGGACCCGCGCCGAGGCCGCACCCGGCCAGCAGCGCCGCGCTGGCCACGCCTGCCAGCACAGCGCGCACCGGCCGGGTGCGGCGCGGGCTCATCCCTTGGTCACCTTGAACAGCAGCCGTTCACCAGGGTGCAGCTTGATCTCGCAGGCGCCTTTGCTCGCGGCCTTGCCGTTGACGTAGATGCCCCAGTAGTAGTGCTTGCCGGTCTCGCTGAGCCCCAGGATGCTCGTTATGTAGTACTCGTGGTAGCTCGCGTACCAGCTGCCACGCCAGTGGCCGTGGGTGGCCACGTTGAGCGCGCCCTGAGCGCTGTCGGCCGAGCACTTCCCGGCCGGCAGGTGGCCGCGGCGGATCCACCCGCGCGGGGCCCTGATCTTCGTGGTCTTCAGAAGCGTCGTCGTGCGCCCCCTGATCGTGATCCTGACCACCGGCGCCGCCGCCTTGGCGTGCCTGGTGGTCGCCGTGGCGGCGGCCGCCTGGGCGCCCGCAACCGCGATTACGGCACCGAGCGTCGCAACGCCGGTCCTCAACATGTGTCTGCTCTGCATGAGCCACCCCTTTACCCGAGGGCTTTGTCGGCTTTGTGGTCGGAGCTGGTCTCCTGGCTTACGGGCCTACCGGCGACGCCTTCCCAGCGCCCGCCGGCGCCAGTGGCACAGTCCATCGCCGTCCTTCCCGATCACAGTGGCGGGTCCGCGCCGGTTTCACACCGGCTTCCCATCACTACCGACCTTGGACGAGTCAATCCTACCGGCGATTACACTCGGGCGGCGTCATGGTCAAGCTGACCCGCATCTACACCCGCAAGGGCGACGGCGGCCAGACGCACCTGGGCGACATGAGCCGGGTGGCAAAGACGCACCCCCTGATCGAGGCCTATGGGACGGTGGACGAGCTCAACTCGCAGATCGGCGTCGTGCTGACCCTGGCCGACCTGCCGGCGGCCCAGCGGCCGTGGCTAGAGCGGATCCAGAACGACCTCTTCGATGTGGGCGCCGACACGGCCGCGCCCGAAGACGGCCGGCGCGAGCGGCTGCGTGTCGCGCCGGCGCAGACCGAGTGGCTCGAGGCGCGCTGCGACGAGGTCAACGCCGCGCTCGCGCCGCTCACCTCGTTCGTGCTCCCCGGCGGCACGCCGGCCGCGGCACAGCTGCACGTCGCCCGCACCGTCTGCCGGCGCGCCGAGCGGCTGGCGGTGGCCTGCGGGTCGCAGGTCAGCCCCGAGGTCGTCCGCTACCTGAACCGCCTGTCGGATCTGCTGTTCATCCTCGCCCGGGCCGCAAACGGCGACGCCGAGCCGCTGTGGCAGCCGGGCCGCTACCGCGATTGAGCCGCTCGGCCGCTCGGCCGCTCGGCCACTCGGCTGCTCGGCCGCTCAGCTGCTCAGAGTCGCGCGACGCTGATCTGTGGCGCGACCCCGGTGCGGTGCACGTGGTCGTAGAACTCGATGTCCTCGGGGGCGGCGACCTCGACCGCTGTGGCGGAGGAGATCTGCATCCGCACGGCCTCGTAGAGCAGCGACTGGTAGCTGGGGGCGGCGTCGGGTCGGCCCTCGATGTCCAGCGCGTACGCGCCGAGCGAGAGCTCCAGACGTCGGGGCCGCACCAGTAGGTCGGGCTTCAGCCTCAGCTGCTGTCCGGCTGCGGGCTCGCCGGCCGGCGCGAGCGTCGGCACACGCTCGCGGGGATGGAGCGCCACGAGCGCGCGCACGAGACGGTCGAGGTTGCGCCCGTAAGGCGCGGGCACGATCGCAACCGGGCCGGCACCGCCGTCCTCGCCCCTCAGTTGCCGCGCGAGCGCGCCAACGAGCACAAAATCGATCCGCGCCTGCCCCAGCCAGCCGACGAGGGCGACCGACGCCGGTGGCAGGTGCTCATACCCGACCACCGCCTCCTCGCTGGGCAGTGCGATCCGCGGCGCGTGGTTACGAAGCAGCACGTGGCTGGTCTTCGCCATCCCGCGGCAGACTCCTGCCGGCGCGCGAGCGATACGCTCAGGGCAGACATGAGCTCGCGGGACCAAGACCGCCCGGAAGCTGCCCCGGCACCACGCAGGCGCAGCTTCAACGAGGCGGCGCACAAGCTGCCCCAGAGCGTCCCGACACACACAGACCCGACCGGCGGCGAGGATTACGACGGCTCCGAGGAGCTGACCGCGGAGGACGAGGCGCAGATCGACGTGGTCGCGCACGCCGGCAAGGCGGTGCTGGCGCTCGGCGCGCTCGGCGTGGTCTACGGCGACATCGGCACCAGCCCGCTCTACACCGAGCAGGTCACGTTCACCTTCCCAGCGGCCCATCACATCACGCCCACCGGCGTCTACGGCGTCATCTCGCTGATCTTCTGGGCGCTTGCGATCATCGTCTCGATCAAGTACGCGAGCGTGATCATGCGCGCCCACAACCGCGGTGACGGCGGCATCATGGCGCTCGCGGCGCTCTGCCGCCGCAACCGCGTCCCACGCGCGGCGATGCTCGTCACGCTCGGGATCCTGGGCGCCGCGCTGTTCTTCGGCGACGGCATGATCACACCCGCCATCTCGGTGCTCTCGGCCGTCTCCGGGGTGGAGCTCGTGACGCCGGGCGTCACGAGCCTGGTGGTGCCGATCTCAATCGCGATCCTCGTCGTGCTGTTCCTGCTCCAGCATCGCGGTACCGGCACGGTCGGCAAGCTGTTCGGCCCGGTGATGATGCTGTGGTTTGTCTCGATCGCCCTGATTGGCCTGCCCGAGGTGGTCAAACACCCGGCGGTGCTGCAGGCGATCAACCCCGTATGGGGCGCACGTTTCTTCCTCGACCACGGCCTGAAGGCGTTTCTCGCGCTCGGGGGCGTGGTGCTTTGCGCCACCGGCGCGGAGGCGCTCTACGCCGACCGCGGGCACTTCGGACCCGGTCCGATCCGCATCGCTTGGTTCAGCCTGGTCTGGCCGGCGGTGCTGATCAGCTACATGGGCCAGGCCGCCTGGATCATGGATCACCCCAAGGCGCCGCTCGACGTGACCACGTTCAACCCCTTCTACTCGGTAGTGCCCTCGTGGTTTCTGATTCCGGAAGTGGCGCTCGCGACCGTGGCCACTGTGATCGCCTCACAGGCGGTGATCTCCGGCTCCTACACGGTCGCCCGTCAGGCGATGCAGCTCGGTTACCTGCCGCGGTTGCGGGTCATCCACACCAGCGAGATGGAGGGCCAGATCTATGTCCCGATCGTCAACTGGATGCTCGCCGCCGGAGTGCTGGCGCTGGTCCTAATCTTCCAGAACTCGAATGGCCTTGCTAACGCCTACGGCTTTGCGGTCACGGGCACGTTCGTGCTCAACACGATCCTCTTCCTGTCCGTGGCCCGCGCGATGTGGCACACGCCACGCTGGCGCCTGGCGCTGCTCGGGGTGCTATTCCTGACCGTGGAGCTCTCCTTCTTCCTGGCGAACCTGGCCAAGCTGCTGCACGGCGCCTGGCTGCCGCTGGCGGCGGCGATCGCGACCTCCACCGTGATGCTCACCTGGCGGGCCGGACAGGTGATCGTCACGCGCAACCGCAATGAGCAGGAGGGTGACCTGAACGACTTCCTCAATGCGCTCGCCGACGCCAAGCCGCCGATTCACCGCGTGTCCGGAACGGCCGTCTTCCTGAACGCCAACGGCGAGACGACGCCACTGGCGCTGCGCGGCCTGGTGGAGCACACGCACACCCTGCCGAGCAGGGTGCTGGTCGTCTCGATCGTGGCACGCAACGTCCCGCACGTGCTCAGCAGCCGCCGGTTTGCGACCAGGCGGCTCGGTCACGGCCGCTGCCCGGTCATGCACGTCGTGATCCGCAACGGCTACCGCGATCGCAACAGCATCCCGGACCTCCTGAAGCTGGCCCGCAAGCAGGGAGTGCTCGAGCGCAACCTCGACTTGGAGGGCGCCTCCTATTTCATCTCGCGCATCTCGATCCTCGAAACCGACGAGCGCGACATGGCAAGTTGGCGAAAGAAGCTCTTCCTGTTGATGGCACGCAACGCCTCGAGCCCGATCGAGCACTTTGGGCTGCCGGTCGAGCGCACCGTGGTGATGGGCTCGCAGGTCAGCATCTAGCGCGGGCCGGCGAGCTTTGAGTCCCTGGCACATCGCCGCCATCTTCGCCGCCGGGATCGCCGCGGGCACGATCAACACGGTCGTGGGTAGCGGCACCTTGATCACCTTCCCGACGCTGCTGGCCTTCGGCTACGCGCCGGTCACCGCCAACGTCTCCAACACGGTCGGGCTGGTACCCGGTTCGGTGTCTGGCGCTATCGGCTACCGTCGCGAGCTCCGTGGCCAGCGTGAACGGGTTCTGACGCTGGGCTTGGCGGCCGGTGCGGGCGGCATCGCCGGCGCGATCCTGCTGCTGGTCCTGCCGGCGTCGGCGTTCAAGGCGATCGTGCCGTTCTTCATCGCACTCGCGCTCGTGCTGATAGTCACCCAGAAGCAGATCAACCGCATGCTCGGACACCACCGCCGCGGGGACGGACAGGCGGTCAGCGCCGCCGCGCTGGCCGGCACCTTCCTGACCGGGATCTACGGCGGCTACTTTGGCGCCGCCCAGGGGATCCTGATGCTCTCGGTCCTGGGCCTGACGGTCGACGACAGCCTGCAGCGCCTGAACGCGGTGAAGGTCGTCACGGCGGGGATCACGAACCTGATCGCCGGCGTCGTCTTCATCTTCGCCGCCCACGTGGCCTGGGCGCCGGCGGCGCTGATCGCCGCCGGCTCGATGATCGGCGGCGTGCTGGGCGCCCGCTTCGGGCGGCGGCTACCGCCGCGAGCGCTGCGCGCGCTGATCGTGATCGTCGGGATCGTGGCGATCTGGCGCCTGGTCTGAGCGCCGGGGTTGAGCTCCGGGCCCTTGCGCGGCTCAGCGCACGACGAGCAGCAGGACGAGCACGACCACCAGAACCAGCGTCGGCACGAGTGCCAGCGGGCTCACCTTCAGGTCGCGCAGGTCGGCCCGCAGAGCCCGGACACGGCCCCCAGCGGGCCGGTTGCGCAGCCACCCGGACCGCCACGCTATGTAGAGCGCCGCGAACAGGATCAGAGCCAGGAACACGGCCACCGACGCGGACTTCTGTCGTGCAGCCTGGGTGGCGGCCAAGAGCAGGAGTGTCACGCCCACCGGCATCGTCTCAACTTTACGCCCGGGCCCACGGACGGAGCGCTGGACGAGCGGACGGCTACGCCTCTGCTCCGCTCATCCTCGCCGCCCGGTCTGCCGATGCTCGCTCGCGCCGGTCCTCTACGGAAGCACTGCCGCAGCCAACCTGTATACCCTGACTTTCGGCCCCTTCACACGTATCAAGCAGAGTGATCGATGGAGGTCGAGGCAATGCCAGCTCCCAGACGGCCGGGACCAACCGTGGTCCCCGCACGTCTGCTGAGCGACGAGCAGCTCGCGCGCGAGGTCGAAGCTGGGCGCGAAGCCGCCTTCACGACCCTCTTCGGCCGCCATCACCAGTCCCTCTACCGCTACTGCCGCTCGCTCGTGGGCAACGAGCAGGACGCCCAGGATGCACTTCAGACGAGCTTGACCAAAGCGCTCTTGGCGCTCCGGGCCGGACGGCGCAACGCGCCGCTGCGCCCCTGGCTGTTCCGGATCGCGCACAACGAGTCGCTCACCTTGGTTCGCTCGCGCCGGACAGCAGCCGAGCTTCCGGACGAGCTTGCGACTACGCGGGATACGCCGGAGCTGGTCGAGGTGAGCGAGCGGTTCCAGACTCTGCTCGGCGACCTGCGCGAGCTGGCGGAGAGCCAGCGCACCGCACTGGTCTTGCGCGAGCTCTCGGGTCTCTCGCACGAGGAGATCGCTGAGGTGCTCGGAGTCTCGCCAGGCGCCGCCAAGCAGACGATCCTCGAGGCGCGACGCTCCCTGCAGGAGTTCGCGGAGGGTCGCAGCCTGGACTGCCCACACGTTCAGGAGCTGCTCTCGGCTCGGGACCGCCGCACCCTGCGCGGCCGCCGCGTCAAGGCACACCTCCGCGCCTGCCCGACCTGCGCGAGCTTCGCGCAGGCGATCGCTGACCGGCAGGCTCAGATGCTGGTGCTCTGGCCTGCCTTACCGGCGGCCGCGGCCGGCGGTCTGCTGACCAAGCTCACCGGGACGGCTTCCCCGCACGCTGGCGGCGGGCTGGGCTCCGCGACCGTCGGCGCAGCCGCCAAGGGGCTCGGTGCGACCATCCCGCTCAAGGCGGCAGCGGTTGGCCTGGTGGCGGTCGCCACGGTCACCACCGGCGCGCTCACGGTGCTTCACCCGACTACGCCTCGACGCGCGCCGGCGGCCATCCACACGCTCCAGGCGCGCGGACCCGCCGGCTCTTCACACCAGCGCGCTGACGGCGGCGCCGACGTTACCGCGCACCGCTTGCGGGCTTCAGCCATCAAGGCTGCTGCTGGCCCCAGGCAGACCCGTATCCGTGTCAGCGCGAGCGCGACGCGACCTTCCGGCACCAGCGCGCACTCCCCCGGTCTGACGTCCGCCAGCCACGGCAACGCTGCATCGCACGCTTCCCAGGCGCCGGCGGCCGCGGCCCGGCGCGCCGGCGCGCAACCGAGCGTCGCTCACCACGGCGGCGCGAATGTCGGCAGCACCCACACCCAGCGGCGCCACGCCACATCAGCGCCAGCGGCGGCACGCAAGCACGAAAAGACCCACCTGCACCACCGTACGCGAGCGCCGGTCTCGCACCCTGCTGGAAGCAAGCACCAGCATCCCAAGGCGCCTTCAAAGAGCACCACCACCCAGGCGACGGCCACGACGACGACGGCCGCGCCCTCGAGCCCGGCGGCTTCGAGCGCGCACGGCAACGCCCCCGGCACCGCCAGCCCGCACACGAACACGAATGGCGGCGCAACAACACCCTGACTTTCACGCAGCACCGGCGTTTTTCATCCGAGCACTTGGAGCAGGGCGCGCCGGACGCGCGCAACCTGGACCTCAACCATAACCAAGGAGGAGCAATGCAGATCACCAAGATTCTCACCGCCGCAACCGTGACCGCCGTCATCGCCGCAACCCCGGCGGTTGCCCTGGCCGGCTCGGCGGGGAAGTCGGGCAGCGCACCCGGCCGCCACCAGACGACCACCACGACGACCACAACGACCGGCACGACGACGACCGGCACGACCACGACCCCCACGGCTCCGCCCACCAGCGCCTACGGCAAGTACTGCCAGAGCGAGAGCAGGAAGCACGTCGCCGGCATGCGCGGAACGCCGTTCAGCGCCTGCGTGATCGCCGCCGAGAAGGCTGCACACATGGCGAAGATGAACGCCCGGGCGCTGTGCAACACCGAGAGCAGGAAGCACGTCGCCGGCACGCCCGGAACCCCCTTCTCCCAGTGCGTCTCGGCGATCGGCAAGGCCCGCGCCGCGCAGCACAAAGCTCACCACTGAGTTCCCCCGAGTCACTCAGAGTCGCAGTACAGCGTCGAGCCTGGGTCCACGGCTAGCCCCCGGGACCCAGGCTCGACGTCTTTGCCACGACAAGTTCTGTACCCTCAGCACCCCCCGGGCGAGCCTCCTGATGCTCTCGTGCATGAGTTCGCCACGTGCCGGAAGTGCTGAGCGAACGCGGGACGCGACGTGAGCGCTTCGGGTGCGCCCGCAGCCCGGCGAGCCGCACGCCACCGACGCGCCCAGCGATCGGCCCGATTCGTCTTCCGAGCTGTTCGACCTCGTCGCTTCTGGGGCCCGAACCGGTTCAATGCGTGGCCCCCAACGGGCACGACACCGACAGTGCGGGCGGGCTTGACAAAGGACGGTAACGGGCGGTCCCCTCGGCGACCGATACGCGGTTCAGCAGAGGTCGTCGGGAGCACGCAGCTCAGGCGGCAGCCGGCCGCCGCCCCACTCATGCCGACTCCTGCCGCGCGGTAGCAGTGGGAACGCTCATGACATGTGTCTCGGTGAACGAGAGCAGCCCTTCGCGACCCATCTCGCGCCCGATGCCACTCTGCTGGAGGCCGCCGAACGGAGCCCGATCGTCTACCGCGGCCGCATTGTGGTTGTTGAAGAACGTCACCCCGGCACGCAGCTGCCTGGCGACGGCCATCGCGTGCTCGGCGTTTTCGGACCAGACGCTTGAGCACAGTCCCGCCCAGCTGTCGTTTGCCTGGGCTATCGCATCAGCTTCAGTCGCAAAGGGAATGATCGGCAGGGCCGGACCGAACTGCTCCTCTCGGACGATCCGCAATCTCGGCGCAGGCGCCAGCACCAGCCTGGGGAGCATGTGGTTGCCACGTTCGGGGTCGGCCCGCACTAACTCGCCCAGCTGCATCATTTCGACGCCGGCCGCACCGGCCTCATCACACAATGCCGAGACGTAATCCCGCTGGCGACGCGAGTTGAGGGGTCCCATCGTCACCACCGGATCGAGCCCGGAACCGACGCGCGTCTCACTCAGGACGGCGCGCATGCCGTCTACGACATCGTCGAACATAGACTGCGGCACGTACAGCCGCTTTATCGCCATGCAGACTTGACCGGAGGTCCTGAACGCGCCAGCCGCGAGCCGGGCAAAGGCGGCCTCGTCGAGCTGTGCGTCCTCCAGCACTATCGCAGCATCGTTGCCGCCCAGCTCCAGAGTCACATTGGTGATGTTTTGCGCCGCCAACGCCATCACTCGCGAACCGGCGGAGACGCTGCCTGTAAAGCATACGTGCCGGACCCGCTTGTCTCCGACGAGCACCGGCCCGAGCACATCATCGACCCCGGACACGACGTTGAGAACTCCCGCGGGGAGTGTCCGAACCAGATGCCGCAAGGTCGCCAAAACGGCAAGCGGAGTGGACGGTGGTGGCTTGACGACGACTGTGTTTCCAGCCATCAATGCTTGCGGCAACGCAGCCGCGAGGATGGCCAACGGCGCGTTGAAGGGAATGATGATCGTCACCACCCCCTGCGGCACGTGGACGATCGTGGTCTCATACGGCGGCCCGCTCATTCGTTCCGTAACGTCGAGCTCTCGCGCCGCGACCGCGGCGTGCTCGAAACGTGACGCGAAGACACGCATCTCAAGCTTCGCTTCGGATAGCGTTTTCCCGTTCTCCCGCACTAGAAGCTCCGCCCGCTGCGCCATGTCTTGACTCGAGGTCGCTAGCGCTGACAGGACGCATGACACCCGATCCTCGACAGGGATCGCGGCCCAGGCAGGCCACGCACGAAAGGCTGCATCGACTGCGGTGCGCGCCTGCTCGCGGCTCGCCGCCGGCGCGTAGCCGACGACCGACGCATCATGTGGGTCGCGGATTTCCAACACTTCTGCCGCAGCGACCTCGCGTCCGCCGATCAGCAACGACTCAGGCTCGGTCGGCATCATCATGGCCACATAGTCCTCCTCCTGGTTCTCTGTTTATTCTGCTTCCATCCATGCCACCTGTGACCTCAAGCGGCTCCTCCCGCCGTGACGACACGACAGCCGGCGACGGCGTGGCGCTAAAGGCCCACGCGTCCGGACCCACGCCCGCACACGACCCCGCTCGGCTGGAGGCACTGGTGAACAGCCTCCCGCGCAGGGTCTCGTACCTATCGCGAGTGCTGTACCGGACCGATGGCAGCTCCCTGCCAAGGGCCATGCGCAGCGCCGTGTTCACGCTCGCATTCGGGCCGATGCGCATCACGGACCTGGCCTGGCAGGAGGGAATCGGCCAGCCCGCCGCCACCCGCATGGTTGCCAGGTTGGAGGCTCTCGGGCTCGTGCGGCGCGAGCGATCCGAAACCGATGGACGAATCGTGATGGTTGCGCTCACTGACGCGGGTCTGTCCGAGCTCGATCGTTTGCGGGAGCAATCTCGCCGCTTGATCCGCGCCGCGTTACGTACGCGCTCGGTGACAGAGATACGCCGGCTCGAGGCAGCTTCCGAAGCACTTGACCAACTCACCGACTGGGCGCTCGAGGAGGAGATCAGGATCCATGAAGACAGCGCGCAACGATTAAGTGCGGCCGGTGCGCCTTCCAGGCAGCGGCTGCGGCGGGCCGCGCATCCGTAGACAATCCGGACCAGCTGTCCGCTTTCACGCACCGTCCAGCAGTCGTGGCGGCTCCTGTTCACGCTCGGAGCGCCCCCGCCCATACCGAGCTCACGCGGACCGGCGCTAGGGCTTCGCCACGCAGTCGTGAGAGCGGACAGCGCAAAGCTGCTAGCGGTACGCGCCATGCGGGCGCTGAGCCCACCTAGGCTCTGGCCCAGCAAGCCCACCACCGCAGCCGATCGCTCGCCCACCGCGCGCCACGTCCCATCACGCCTGAACGGCGTTCAGGAAGGGCTTTGGCCGCCGCGGGTCGGTCTCGGCACCGGCGTGGCTTGCGCGAGGACGGCGACGGCTCCCCTGCCTCAGCCATGTCTACCCGCTCCGGTTTCTCTCTGTCGCCCACCCAGACGCCGCGCAACCGCTCTATGCCACCAGAGTCCAGTGCCAACATTATTACACAGGGTATGTTTTTCACCAAGCTCTTGCAATCTCCCGAAGAGATCGTGTAGGCTCCGCAGCGTGAAAATAGATTCCTTCTGTCATATAATTCCGAGGCCATACCTCGATCGCCTCGAGGCGATCGCGCCGGCAGATCAATTCCGCGGGATACGGCAGCGCAGCACGGCGATTCCAGCGATGGTCGATCTCGATCTGCGCTTCCGTCAGCTTGAGGAGTTCGGTGACGGCTATCGCCAGGTGCTCAGCATCCCGGCACCCCCAGTCGAGGATCTCGGTTCAGTCAAGGTCTCGCGCGAACTGGCGCGCATCGGCAACGAAGCACTCGCCGCTCTGGTTCGGGACTATCCTGAGCACTTCGCAGGGTTTGTCGCGTGCATGCCGATGAACGATGTCGACGCGACGCTTGAGGAGATCGATTATGCGTGCGGCGATTTGGGGGCGGCCGGCATCCAGATCTACACACACGTCAACGGCCGCGCGCTCGACGATCCGTGCTACGAGCCCGTCTGGAGCCAGATGGCAGCTTTGGACAAGGCCATCTGGGTACATCCCTCGCGTGACTCATCTTGGTCGGACTACCCGAGCGAAGAGCGATCTAAGTACGAGCTCTGGTGGGTCTTCGGCTGGGAGTACGACACTGCAATCTTCATGGGCCGCATGGTGATGTCAGGCGTCCTTGAACGCCACGCGGACCTGAAATTTCTGATCCATCATGGTGGGAGCATGGTGCCCCACTTCGCGGGCCGGATCGGCCCAGGACTCGATCAGCTCGGTGCGCGCACACCGCCAGACCATCGCCAGTACATCGAAACCTACCCCCTGAGCAAGCGGCCCATCGACTATTTCAAACAGTTCTACGTTGACACCGCTCTGTTTGGCTCTCGTCACGCTGTTCAGTGCTCGCTAGCGTTCTTCGGTGTTGACCACGTGCTCTTCGCGTCGGACTCACCATTTGATCCCGAGCTCGGGCCAGGTTACATCCGCTCCACAATCGCCAACCTCGAAGATCTCGACCTCACCGACGAGGAGCGTTTTGCCATCTATGAAGGCAACGCGCAACGAGTTCTAGGCATCCATCCGGCCGTAGGACTTAGGTGAAGCGACCCAGCACCAGCAAGCAGCCCCTAGCCACCACGGTTCAGCAGCGCACGAGGAGAGATAGCTCTTGAACTCCACCATCCTTTTACAGTCCATCGGCTTCGGGATCACTACTGCCGCGGTGATCGCGATCGGCGCGATGGGATTCACGCTTCAGCTTGGTGTCACGAACTTACTCAACCTGTCGTTTGGCAACATCATGACCCTAGGGGCGTTCGCGTCGCTGATCGTCGAGCGCTGGCATCTCGGGCTGGTGCCTACAATCCTCGCCGCCCCACTTGTTGGGGCCGTCGCATCGGTTCTGCTCGCGCGCACACTGCTGGCGGTCTTCGCAAGACGTCAGAACGGCGCTTTCGAGCTGCTGATGGTGACTCTCGCAGCCGGGCTGATCATCGAGTATACGCTCGATGCGCTGGCACATCTCCAGGTCTTTCAATTCCAGTTCCCGTCGGGTGCGACGGTTCACCTAGGCCCGTTCGTGTTCACCGTTCTGTCACTCGCACTGATCGGCGCGGCCGCACTGGTCCTAGCCGCGCTGCTCGCGGCGCTCCACCTCACGCGCTTAGGGAAGGCGCTGCGCGCGCTGTCCGTCGATCCGAAGCTGGCCCGAGCCTGCGGGGTCCCGATGCGCCGTATGATCAACCTCACCTGGATCGTGAGTGGCGCGCTGGCCGGACTCGCGGGTCTCGTATACGTGACCAACAGCCTCACCATCAGTGCAGGCGCCGGCCTGAATTTCCTTGTGCTTGTGATCGCTGCCGCGATCCTCGGGGGCGCCGGGTCTCCGGTTGGCGCCGTACTGGCGGCGCTGGTCATCGGGGTTGCAACTGAGGTAGTCGCCGCGTTCGGCGGATCCTACTACAGCCAGGCAGCCGGCCTTGCGATACTCGCACTTGTGCTGGTACTCAGACCCTCCACCGGGATGTGGAGCGGCCCCACCCGCGACGAAGTCACCGTGTAACGCAGGAGAGGTAGTAACTTGTCTTTTTATCTCTCAACGATAGCGGTCTACTTCTGCGTAGATCTGCTCGCCGCGTGGGCCCTCAATATGCAGTTCGGATGGGCTGGCATCCCGAACTTTGCATTCATCTTGACCCAGGCAGCCGGTGCGTACATGTACGCAGTAGTCGCCCTCGGGCCGAGCGGCGGCCTCACCGCGTTCCAGCACTACATCTTGGGTGCGAGTCTTCCATTCCCTCTGCCACTCCTTGTAGCGGCTGGTGCCGGCGGCGTCGTAGCGCTCGCGCTAGGGCTGATAACGCTGCGTCCGTTGAGACGGGATTACCAGGCGGCGGTCTTCCTGTTGTTCGCGGTCATCGCGAGCGATGTGGTTTCGGCCGACGTGGGCCTCTTCAATGGCTCAAACGGTCTTGCCGCGGTCCCGCAGCCCTTCAGCAGTCTGCAGACCACGCTCGGCCTCGGGGGCTACCAATGGCTGTACGCCGGATTCACCGCAGTCATCTGCCTTGGCGGTCTCTCGCTCGTGCGCGGGCTCGGCGGCTCTGGCTGGCAGCGTGCACTGCGCGCGGCTCGGGATGACGAGGCCGGAGCCCGGGCTCTCGGCGTAAACCCCGCTGTGCTGCGGCTGCAGGTCTTCTTCATCGGTGGCATGCTGGCCGGGCTCAGCGGCGGCCTGCTCGTCGGCTTCATCTCAGCTTGGTCCCCGGGAGCGTGGGAGTACTCGGAGACGTTCGCCATCCTGACCGGGATCATCCTTGGGGGCGTCTCGAATAACTGGGGTGTCTTTGTGGGGACGTTCTTAGTTCAGATCGCGTTCCAGGAGCTAACTGCCCTGTTCCTTCCACAGATTGGCTACCCAGGGTTGTCTGATGCCCTGGTCTGGGTCGTGATCGGAGTGCTATGGCTCCTCGTCATCTACTTCCGTCCACGGGGGATTCTGCCCGAACGCCGGACTCGAATGTCAACCCTGCAGCCCTCTACCTCACCCGAGATGAGCGATGCCGACTGAGACTTCAAACTTGTCGGCCACGCAGATGCCCTCCGCGCCCGTGCTCGCGGCAAGTGACATCTGCGTCCGCTACGGCGGCGTGGAGGCTGTCGCCGGCGCATCGTTGACGATTCCGACACCGCAGGTCGTAGGGCTCATTGGTCCCAACGGTGCTGGTAAGTCGTCGCTCCTGGCAGCGATCGGCGGGCAGTCAAGGGCCGCCTCAGGGAGGGTCACCTTTGACGGCGAGGATGTCACCCAGCTCCCGCCCCACCAACGCGCACGCCGCGGGATCCTACGGACCTTCCAGACGGCGAGCGTGTTCGACGGTCTCACCGTGTTTGAGAACCTGCTGGTCGCCGGGCTGGGCGATCAGGGCTCCAGACTACGCGGGGCACTCTTGCGCACCCCCGCCCTTCATGCTCGGGAACGCGCCACGGCTGCACGCGCGGCAAGGGTGCTCGAAGAGTTCGAGATCTCGCACATCGCGGACCACTACGGGCGTGAACTGAGTGGCGGCCAGCGGCGGCTAGTTGAGATCGCACGCTGCCTGATGCGCTCCCCAAAGCTCTTGCTGCTTGACGAGCCCATGGTGGGCGTGGCGCCACATCTCGTCGAGAGAATCGGCGAGCACTGCAGAGCTATCTGCGAGCGGTCTGTGGCCATCCTCATCGTTGAGCACTCGATGGAGGTGATCGGCAGCATTTGCGACCGTGTGGTTGTGATGGCCTCCGGCGAGGTCATCGACGACGGGTCTTTCGCGTCGGTCATGAAGGGCGAATCAGTGCGGGAGGCGTACCTTGCATGACCCTCTACTAGCAGTAGCCGGCGCGTCGGCGGGGTACAACAGCGTACCGATCGTGCGCGGCGTGGACATCACCGTCAACGCGTCGGAGATAGCGCTCGTCGTTGGGCCGAACGGTGCCGGCAAGAGCACCTTTGTAAAGACAGTGATCGGCGAACTGCCACTTCTGTCCGGCAAGATCGAGTTCGCGGGGACCGACGTGTCGCGCTGGAGTGAGGAGCAACGGGCATCCGCGGGCATCGGCTACGTCCCACAGACCCGAGACGTGTTCCCAACGCTGACCGTGACCGAGAACCTCGAGGTCGGCGGCTACCGGTTGTCACGCACTGATTGCCGGCATGCGATCGAAGGCACATACGAGCGCTTTCCGCAGTTACGCACGCTGCGTCATCGCAAGGCCCGCCAGCTCAGCGGTGGCGAGCGCAAGATGCTCGCGATCGCCCGTGCTTTGATGGCCTCGCCACAGGTGCTGATACTCGATGAGCCAACTGCCGGTCTGTCACCCAAGATCGCCCACCAGGTTCTTGAGGAGCTGGTAGTCGGGCTAGCACGCCTAGGCTGCGGCGTGCTCCTGATCGAACAACGTGTGAAGCTCGCCGCGGCCATAGCCAGCAACGCGACCGTGCTGGTGGACGGCCGGGTGAGATCTACGACAACCGCCGAAGAGTTCCGGGCCTTGCCTGACGTCAGCGAGCTCTTCTTCGGACCACTCGAGACTGCGGCCGAAACCCCGTAGTCCCGGTGGAACAGCAGCAATACCCAACAGGAGGAGGAGGGCAATGCCAGTCAAGACAGGCCGCCCGCGTGTAATCGGTGCAATCGCGACAGCGCTCATAGTCGCCGCCGCCGGAACTGCAGCTGCGACCGCCAAGCAGGCGCATACCGCCCGCAAGACAATTCAGTTCGGCCAGATCGCTGATTTCACCGGTGTTGGCGCCGCGGTCATTTCATACGACAACGCTTCGCAGTTGTCAGCCGAGTACGCAATAAACGCAGCGGGCGGGATCCTTGGTGAAAAGGTGGTCAACGTCCCGATCGACACAAAGAGCGACCCGGCGGACGGGTTGGTAGCCGTGGAGCGGGCTCTGGCTACCAACAACATCGGTGTCGTCACCGGGCCGCTGACAGACACAGCGCCCGTGGTGGTGCCGATTCTGCAGCGCCACAACGTGATCACGGTCTGCCCGTGCGGCAACCCCAACTTTGACCACACGTCAGATCCCTACTTCTGGCGGCTCGTACCACCGGACCCCGTCGGCGGCGAGACCATGGCGCTCTTCGCAAAGCGCAACCACCTGACTCGCGTCGCGGCAGTCTTCGGCACCGACCAGGGCTCGCAGGGCGACCTCCCCGGGGTCCTGTTCGGCGTGAAGGCGGCGCACATGCGGCTAGTCGCCAACATAGGCCTCACACCGGACCAGACCTCGTACCGCACTCAGGTAGAGCAGCTCATAGCCGCCAAGCCGCAGGTTATCTTCACCGAGTCTGACGGAGCCACGGCTGCAACATTCTTCGGTGAGCTCAAGCAACTGGGCAAGCTGGTCCCGATCTACGGGACCAACGCAACCATTCAGACGCCGTACCTCAACGCTCTGGATGCGGCCATCGGCACAAAGAACCTGTCGCGGTACTACCGCGGCGAAGCAAACGCAAGCGCTCGAACATCACCTGCAGCCAGCGCCTACAACGCCGCCGTTACAAAGATCGCCAACCGGCTGCCCAAGCCGCTTTCTCAGTGGCTCGGCAATCCGTTCGTCGAGGCGAATTACGACGGGCTCATCATGGCTGCACTCGCGATGGACGCAAGCCATTCCACGAATCCCAAGGTTGCCAACAGCTGGATTCCGAAGGTCACAGAGCCCGGGCCGGGTAAGACCATTGTTTACTCCTACGCGGCCGGCCTCAGGGCATTGAAGAGAGGCAAGAAGATCGAGTACATCGGCGCCGCCGGCCCGATTCGGTTTGACAAGTGGCACAACTCGTTCCCGAACCAGGCGATGCTCACCGTGAAGCCTAACGGGACTCCCGTGTCCTCCTTCACGATCCCGGCCACCGCAATCGAGAAGCTGCGGTAGCCACTGTGATGTGGCGGTGGCTGAGCAGATCGGCTCAGCCACCGCACACATCATCCGCTGTCCGCGCGTGTGGAGTGGCCACCGACGCGGCATTTCCGAGACGCTGCGGTCGGGGTGGGCCCACGGACGCAGGATCCTCCGACCGCGGCCCGCTACTCTGGCTAAGTGAGCACGAGACGGATAGGCGATGTTCAGTCGGGCGCGCACCACCGTTGGTTGGTGCTGACAATCTGCTCGATGAGCATGCTCATCGCTGGCGTCGACACAACGATCGTCAATGTCGCGTTGCCGTCAATCCAGCGCACACTGCACGCGCCGGTGTCCGGGCTGCAATGGGTCGTGGACGTCTACACGCTGGTGCTCGCGAGCTTCATGATGCTTGCTGGCTCGGTCGCCGACCGACTCGGCCGCCGTCGCGTCTTCCAGACGGGCCTGGCGATCTTCGTCACCGGCTCCGCGGTCTGCGCCGCGGCACCCAGCCTCGGCGTGCTGGTCGGCGCCCGCGCCTTCCAGGCGCTGGGCGGGGCGATGCTGAACCCCGTGGCCCTGTCGATCGTGCGCAACGTCTTCGAGGAACCGCGCGAGCGAGCCCGCGCCGTCGGTATCTGGGGCGCCGCCTTCGGTGTCAGCCTCGGGCTCGGCCCGGTCGTCGGCGGCATTCTGGTGACGACCGCCGGCTGGCGCTACGTATTCCTCGTGAACCTGCCGGTCGGCCTGGCCGCGATCCTGCTGACAGCCATCTTCGTACCCGAGTCCCGAGCGGCACGCGCCCGGCGCATCGACCCCGTCGGCCAGCTGCTCGTCATCATCGGGCTCGCAACCCTCACCTACGCGATCATCGAGGGCCAGTCAGACGGCTGGGCCTCGGCGACGATCATCGCGCTGTTCCTGCTCGCCGCCACCGCGTTTGCCGCGCTCGTGGCCTACGAGCTGCGCCGTGCCGAGCCGCTCGTGGAGGTGCGCTTCTTCCGCAGCGTCCCGTTCAGCGGCGCCGCACTGAGCGCGATCTTCGCGTTCGCGGCCTACGGCGCGTTCCTCTTCGTCAACACCCTCTACCTGCAGGAGGCGCGCGGCTTCTCGGCGCTGCGCGCGGGCCTCTACACGCTGCCGCTGGCCGCCTCGACGATCATCTTCGCGCCGCTCACCGGCCGCCTAGTCGCGTCGATGGGCACCCGCCGACCGCTGATGATCGCCGCCGTCGCGCTCTCCGTCGGCGCACTGCTGATGACCGGCCTGAGCGCCCACACGCCAACCTGGCTGCTGATGCTCGCCTACGTCGTCTTCGGCAGCGGCCTCGGGCTCGTCAACCCGCCCATCACCAACACCGCCATCTCAGGCATGCCTCCCGCCCAGGCCGGTGTCGCCGGCGCGATCGCCTCCTCCAGCAGGCAGGTCGGCTCCACGGTCGGCATCGCCGTCGTGGGCGCGATCGTCGGCGGCACGAGCACCAGCTTCGGGCCGCGCTTTGCGACCGCGAGCCACCCCGGGTGGTGGATGATGGTCAGCCTCGGGGTCGCGCTGCTGGTCGTGGGTGCACTCACCACGACGCCGCGCGCGCTGGCCACCGCACGCGCCACCGCCGCACGGCTCGAGCTCGAGCCCGACACAGCCGTAGGCTGACGGAGCCCTGACAGGCCCCCGCCGGCCACCGGGCCGAGCGCCCGATCAGAGGCGCCCGCTCGCCCCTGTACAGGATCGCCCCGGTTGAGCGCAGGCTGGCAAGCTACCGGTGATGAGCACAAGCGTCACCGCCTTCGCCCCGGGCCGCGTGAACCTGATCGGCGAGCACACCGACTACAACGACGGGCTGGCGCTCGCATTCGCGGTGAGGGCCGGCGTCAGCGTCCGCGCCACAGCGCGCCCGGGCGAGCAGATGGAGGTCTCGGCCAGGGACCTGAACGAGCGCGACAGCTTCCCCACGCGGGCACCGGCGGGCGCGGACGGCTGGCGTGCCTACGTCCGCGGGGCGGTCGCGGAGCTGCACCGGCACGGCCACGAGCCGCCATCCGCGCACCTGGAGATCTCGAGCGACCTACCCCGTGGCGCAGGCATGTCCTCGTCGGCGGCGCTGACCATCGCCGTCTGCCTGGCGCTCCTCGCACTGGCCGGGGCCGAGCAGCCGCCCGAACCCGAGCTCGCGCGGATCTGCCAGCGCGCCGAGCACGAGTGGGCCGGCGCCGAAACGGGCCTGCTCGATCAGCTGGCCTCGCTGCACGGACGCGCCGGGCACGTCCTCCTGATCGACTTCCAGACGCTGGCGGTGACGCCGGTGGCCTGCGACCTCGGGGACTTCACGCTGGTCCTGCTGCCCACCGGGCAGGCACACCGGCACGCCGACTCGGGCTACAACCAGCGCCGCGCGGAGTGCACGGAGGCGGCCCGCCGCATGCGCGTCCAGAGCCTCCGCGACGCCACGATCCAGGACCTGCACATGCTTCCGGACACGCTAGCGCGCCGGGCGCGGCACGTGATCAGTGAGAACGGCCGCGTGCTCGCCGCGCTGCGGGCGGTCAGCGAGGGCGACCCCCAGACGCTCGGCGAGCTGCTCGACCGCTCCCACGCGAGCCTGCGCGACGACTTCGAGGTCTCCACGGACGCGGTTGAGGCGACGGTCACGCGCCTGAAGGCGGCGGGCGCGGCCGGCGCCAGGCTGATGGGCGGCGGCTTTGGCGGCAGCGTGCTCGCGCTGATGCCCCCGGGCACGGTCGCGCCCGCTGGCGCGACCGTCGTCTCGCCCGCTCCGGGCGCGCACCTGGTTCCCTGACGCGCACGCCACGGCCGACCGTCGCGGCCGAGCCCGGCTCCGGCCCCGGCCCAGCTCCGGCCCAGCTCCGGCCCCGGCCCAGCTCCGGATCCAGCCCAGCTCCGGCCCCAGCCCAGCTCCGGCCCCGGCCCCGGCCAGCGGAAGGTATGGCCCAAACCCGGCAAGAACGCCGGTGTTGGGCCAGACCTTCGTCCCCCTTGCCGCAACCGCTCGCGCCTAACCAGATTCCCGCTCGGCCGCGAAAGCACCCAAACCGGAGGCGATCGGACTAGTCTCAGGAGCGTGCTCGAGGTCTCGCGTCTGGGAGTGGGCTTTGGTGAGGAGCATGCGCTCGATCGTGTCGACCTGCGCGTCGGCGCCGGTGAGATCGTCGCGCTCGCCGGCGAGCCAGGCGCTGGCAAGACGGCGCTCGTGCGCTGTCTGGGCGGCGATTTGCAGCCGAGCACGGGCACGATTCGGGTCGACGGCAAGCTCCTGTCCACCGGCCTGCGCGCGGCCGAGCGGCACGGGATCGCGGTCGTCTGGCAGGACCTCGCGCTGTGCGAGACGCTGGATGTCGCCGGCAACCTCCTGCTCGGACACGAGTCGAGCGCCCAAGCGCTCTCCACAAACCGCTTCTACGCCCGCGCCGCCGGCATCCTCGACGAGCTCGAGCTGACATCGCTGGAGCTCGCACAGCCGGCCCGCGCTCTGACCGGCAGCCAACGAGGGCTGCTGGCACTGGCCATGGCGCTTGCACGTCGCCCGAAGGTGCTGGCACTGGACGAGCCGACCGCAGCGATGGGCGCTTCCGAGACCGCCCAGCTCGAGCACCTGCTCGCACGCGTGCGCGACCGGGGGCTGGCCGTGCTCCTCGCCACACGCGACATAGATCAGATGTTCCGGCTCGCCGACAGGATCGTGGTGCTCCGCCAGGGCCGCACGATCGCCGAGCTGCGGCCCCAGGACTCCCATCCAGACGACGTCGCCGCGCTGCTCGCCGGCGGAACCGTCGATGGCTCCGCCCGCCGCCAGCTGATCCGTCTGCACGGCCTCGCCGACAGCCTCGCCGTGGCCGACCCGAGCTCCGGCCTGGCACTGATCATCTCGGCTCTGGCCGCGGCTCTGAACCTCGACCGTGGCCGGATCGACGTGGTCCGCGCGGACACGGCCGACACGCCGGCAGAGCGCGTGATCGTCGACGGGCACGACTGGCTGGTGCCCGTCGTCGGGCCGGCCGGCACCAGCGCCCTGATCACGATCAGGCGCGAGCACCAGGCGCCACCGTCGCGCGACGAGCTCGACCTGCTGGGCCTGTACGCCGGCTATGCCGCTGCCGCGCTCGAGCGCCAGGAGGCCGAGGCCGCACAGCTTGAGGCAGCGGCGCTGCGGCGCTCGCGCGAGCTCCAGCGCCAGTTCCTCTCGCGGCTCAGCCACGAGCTGCGCACGCCGCTGACCGCGATCCGCGGCTACGCCTCGAGCCTGCTCGCACCTGACATCGTCTGGGACGAGGAGTCTCAGAGCCGTTTTCTGGAGACGATCGCCAACGAGTCGGCGCGGCTCGGGCGTCTGGTCGAGGATCTCCTCGACTTCTCCGCGATCGACTCGGGTGTGATGCGGATGCAGCTCGACTGGTGCCAGCTGGAGCTGGTGGTGGACGCGGCCATCGCCTGCCTGCCGGACGCCTGGCGCGAGCGCGTGAGCGTCAGGCAACAGCCCGGTCTGCCGCCGATCTGGGCCGACCACGACCGTCTGGAGCAGGTGTTCGTCAACCTGCTCAGCAATGCGCTGCGCCACAACGGGGACGAGACCCGCGTGACCGTCAGCAGCTCCCAACTCCCGGACGGGACGATCGTGCTGCTCGTCAGCGACAACGGCGCCGGACTGCCACCGGAGCTGCGCCGGGCACCGTTCGACTCGACCCGCAGGCACCGCTCGGCGACCGCTGGCGCGGGTCTCGGACTGTCGATCACGCGCGGCATCGTCGTGGCCCACGGCGGTGAGATCGAGCTGCTCGACACGGACACCGGCGCCACCTTCCGGATATCGCTGCCGCTCGAGTCACCGGCCACGGGCGACGCCGGCAGCGCGCCGAGCACCGATGGCGAGATGGTGACCGCCAGTGCTTGACGGCTCCGCCAGGACGCGTGTGTTGCTGGTCGAGGACGATCCCAACATCGTCGACCTGATCCGCGCGAATCTGGCGGTGCGCGGTTACGACACGATGGTCTGCGCCGACTCGGACCTCGCGCTGCGCCTGCTGGAGACCGAGGCGCCGGACATGGTCCTGCTGGACCTCATGCTGCCCGACGCCGACGGTATGGAGCTCTGCCGCCGGATCCGCGAACGCTCAGGCGTGGCGGTGATCGTGGTGTCAGCGCGCGGTGGCGAGCGCGACAAGGTCACCGCGCTCAACATGGGAGCCGACGACTACATGACCAAGCCCTTCAGCGTCGAGGAGCTGCTCGCGCGGATCACCGCCACGCTGCGACGCACCCGTGTGACCCCGGCGCCCGAGCCGACCGCGCTGACGATCTCCGCGGGCGATGTGCTGATCGACCTCGGCCGCCAGCAGGTAACGCGCGGCGGCGAGTCGATCCACCTCACCCCGACGGAGTTCGCGCTGCTGCGTGAGCTGGCGACCAACCGCGGCAAGCTGCTGACCCACGCCCACCTGCTGCGCCACGTCTGGGGACCGGCCTACCAGACCGAGACCGAGTACTTGCGCGTCTACATCAGGCGCCTGCGCTCGAAGCTGGGCGATGAAGGCGCGCAGCTGATCCTCACGGCGCCACGCGCCGGCTACCGCTTCGCGCCTGACTGAGCGGCCCCGAGGCACTGCGCCTGCTCTCGCCAAACCCATACGCGACGTTAACGCCGTTTTTATGGGAACGTAGCGTTTGTTCATACCTCGTTCACAGCCGAGTTCTTACGATGGTCTGCTGATAGGGGAGCGGCCGGCCCAGGCTTGCCGTCTCCCAGGAGAGAGGACCTAGGAGGTTACTCGTGAACTTGCTGCGCAACAGCAAGGTTGGAATTGTTTCGTGCGCGATCGCCGCAAGCGCCGGCGTGGCTGGCCTCGCCGCCACCGCAGACGCCAAGGCCACCGGCCATCAGGCAGGCGTGTCGGTCACTTCCTTCAACAACAACTTCACCGCGATGAAGAGCCTGAAGGCGCTCGCGGCGGAGGGCAAGGGCAAGATCGCTGAGATCCTGCCGGACACCACCAGCTCGACGCGTTACGTCGAGTTCGACGCGCCGGACTTCAAGAGGGCGGCCGCCGCGGCCGGACTTCCCTCCTCCGACGTGATCTCGCAGAACGGCAACGGCTCTGACACGACGTTCATGACCGACGTGAAGTCGGACATCAGCAACGGCGCGAAGGTGCTGCTGATCGACCCGGAGGACCCGGGCACGGGCATCGCCGCGATGAAGTACGCGGCGCAGCACGGCGTGCACGTCATCCAGTACGACCGCCTCAGCGTCGCCGCCGGCGCGCCGAACGACCCGTACGTTTCGTTCAACAACGTCACGGTCGGCAAGCTCATCGGCAAGGGCTTCGTGTCCTGCACCAAGAGCTGGCTGAAGGGCAAGGAGCCGAAGTTCATCGAGATGCACGGCGCCGCAACCGACAACAACGCGACGCTGTTCGCTCAGGGCTACAACAGCATCCTCAACCCGCTCGTCAAGCAGGGCAAGATGAAGAGGCTGTTTGAGACCGCTGACACCTGGAACCCGACCTCGCCGCCGCCGGACGCGCTCAGCGAGTTCAAGGCCGCCTACAGCGAGCTCGTCTCCAAGGGCACGCCGCCCAACTCGGCCGTGATCCCCAACGACGAGACCGGCGCGCCGATCATCTCGTACCTGCAGAGCCAGGGTGTCAAGCCCTACACGTTCCCGACAACCGGTCAGGACGCCACGCTCACGGGTCTGGACAACGTTCTGTCCGGCTACCAGTGCGGCACGGTTTACAAGCCGGTCTACAAGGAGGCCCAGGCGGCCGTCACGCTGGCGCTCTACATGCGCGCCGGCAAGAAGGCCCCCAAGAGCCTGCTCAACACCACGACGCTTGACCCGATCACCAAGGCTCACGTGCCGTCGGTGCTCCTGGTCCCGACGTGGGTCACCCCGCAGAACATGAAGAGCACGATCGTCAAGGACAACTTCGTGCCCGTCAAGCAGCTCTGCGCCGGTACCTACGGCAAGGACTGCAAGCGCTACGGCATCAAGTAGTTCAGCAGCGCAGCTGACTGGTGGGATAATGCCCGCTCACCGGCTTTTGGTGAGCGGGCATCCCGCCCTTTTTCATTCAGGTTCCTGCAACGACGAGCACTGGCAAGACGCACATGACGACAACTGAAGGCAATGGGGCGCTGCTGTCACTGCGCGGCGTGAAGAAGCACTTCGGCCCGGTGCAGGCTCTGAGCGACGTCACCCTCGACATCCCGGCCGGCCAGGTGACCGCGCTTGCCGGCGACAACGGTGCCGGCAAGTCTGTGACGATCAAGACGATCGCTGGGCTGTGGTCACCCGACGGCGGCGAGATCCTCTGGGACGGCAAGCCCGTCCACCTGAGCGGCCCGCGCGCCGCCGAGGCGCTCGGCATCAAGACGATCTACCAGGACCTGGCGCTCTGCGACAACCTGGACATCGTCCAGAACATGTTCCTCGGCCACGAGCACCTCGCACACCGACTGCTCGACGAGGATTCCATGGAGACCAAGGCACGCGAGACCCTCAAGGAGCTGCGCGTCACCACCGTGCGCTCGATCCGCCAGCCGGTCGCCTCGCTCTCCGGGGGCCAGCGCCAGTCGGTCGCGGTCGCCAAGGCGGTCATGGCCAACGCCAAGCTCGTGATCATGGACGAGCCCACAGCGGCGTTGGGTGTCAGCCAGACCCGCATGGTGCTCGAGCTGATCAAGCGGCTGGCGGCCGGAGGTGTCGCCGTGATGCTCGTTTCCCACAACCTGAACGATGTATTCGAGGTGGCCGACCGCATCGCGGTCATGTATCTCGGTCGCCTGGTGGTCCAGGGCCCGGTGTCGGAGTTCACGCCGCAAACCGCCGTCGAGTACATGACGACCGGTACCGCCAAGCACGCGGTGCAGGCCGCCTGAGCGCGCGACAGACCCGACCTTCCGAAAGTGAGCTTCCAGTGACCACCGAGCAGACCGAGGCCACCCCCGACGAGGGCCCTGCCCCTGCACTGAGCGAAACCGAGCTCGCCGCCATGGCGCCGGAGGTGCTCGCCAATTCCCTCAGCGAGTATCTGCTTGCTCTGTGGCGGCGCGTCAAGGGTGGCGAAAGCGGCATGCTGCCGATCATCCTCGGCCTCGTGGCGATCGTCGTCTTCTTCCAGATCGAGCGCTCCTCCTTCCTGACCAACGGCAACCTCGTCAACCTCTTCGAGGAGGCGGCGATCTACGTGGTCCTTGGCGCCGCCGAGACCTTCGTGCTGCTGCTCTCCGAGATCGACCTCAGCATCGGCTACGGCGCCGGGGTCGGCGCGTTCGTGATCGCCGAGATGATCGCCCCGCCGATCAACTTCCCATGGTGGCTAGGCATTCTGATCGGCGTCGCCGTGGTGGGCTTCCTGGGCCTGATCCAGGGAACCCTCGTGACCCGACTCGGGCTGCCATCGTTCATCGTGACGCTGGGCGGTCAGCTCGCGTTCCTCGGTGTGATGGAGCTGATCGCAAACGCCGATCCAACCGCCGTCGGTGGATCGATCCAGATCTCCCCGAGCAGCCCGGTCTACAAGCTTGTGCTGGACAACATGAGCCCGGCGCTGGGCTGGATCGTGCTCGCGGTCTGCCTTGTCCTGTTCGCCGGTCTGAGACTCAACCGCAGCCGATCCAGACGGGCGCGCGGCCTGCACGCCGAACCGCTTGGCGTGACGCTTTTGACGATCGCGATGGTCACGGTCGCCGGCGTCCTCTTTGTGTACGTGTGCAACAACAACCGCAGCCCGCTGGCGGTCGTGCGGGGCGTCCCGTGGGTGATCCCGTTCGTGCTGGTGATCATCCTCGCCTACTCCTGGCTGCTGTCACGCACACGAACCGGACGCTACATCTACGCGGTCGGCAACAACCCGGAGGCGGCCCGTCGCGCCGGCATCAAGGTGGACCGGATCATCATCTTCGCCTTCGTGATGGCGGGAGTGACGGCGGCGCTCGCGGGTCTCATCTACGAGTCCACCCAGAGCTCGATGGCGACCGACATCGACGGCGGCCAGCTGGTGCTGTTCGCCGTAGCGGCCGCGGTGATCGGCGGCACCGCCCTGTTCGGCGGCCGCGGGCGCATGGTCAACGCGCTGCTCGGCGGCCTGATCATCGCCGTCGTCTACGACGGCCTGGCACTGATGGGCGTCGCGGTGGCGGTCGAGAACATCGCCACCGCCATCGTGCTGATCGCCGCGGTCGCGCTTGACGCGGTTGTGCGGCGACGCTCCAGTACGCGCTGAGCTCGCCCCCGGTCGCCGCCCACGGGCGGCGACCGGGGGATGGGCACGACGCACCAGCCCGCAAAAACCGCCATCCTTCTCCGGCGAGGGCCGTCCGAACGTCAAGGAGTTAGGTTTATGTCTGAGCACGACGCCGCGGATGACGCGCTCGAGCGGCTGGAGTGGAGCGACGAGCGTGGCGGCCGGGGCTCACGCAACCTCCGGCTGACGCGGCGCACGGCGCTCACAGGCACGGCCGCCGGCATCGCGGCAGCGATGCTCGACGCCTGCGGTTCGGCGGCCACAAGCGCCTCCGCGAGCGACGCCAAGGCGCAGGCGCCCAAGAGCGCTGCCGGCGCTCTGTACGGGGTCTCCGCCGCGTACCGCTTCAGCTTCGTGAGCCATGCCCGCTCGAACATCTTCTTCACCCCCACGATCAACGGCATCCAGGACGCGTGCGCGCTGCTCGGCTGCGCCTACGACTGGGTCGGCTCCTACGACAGCAGCGTAACGGCGATGACACGCGCGATCAACGCCGCCGTCAGTGCCGGGGTGGACGGCATCGCCACGACGATGATCGCCCCAACCCTCGCGGCTCCGGTGTCGGCGGCGATGCGTGCCGGCGTCCCGGTCGTCACCTACAACGCGGATGACCCGACCAGCGAACGGCTCGCCTACGTCGGCCAGGATCTGCTGGCCAGCGGCCGTGCGATGGGTGCCGAGATCAGGCGCCTGGTACCCCGCGGCGCCCGGATCGTCGTCTTCATCTGCACGCCGGGGCTGGCCAACGTCGCACCGCGACTGACGGGGATCGAGCAGGCCCTCCAGGGCAGCGGCATCCAGCTTGTCTCGCAGGCATCGGGCGCCTCCGCAAGCCAGGAGCGCACCGCCATCGATGCCTTCATAAGCGAGCACCAGGACCGCTATGCGGGGTACTTCGGCGTCGACGCCGGCAGCACCATGGCGCTCGCCACGGCGATCGCGAGCCAGGGGCTCAAAGGCAAGGTACGAGGCGGCGGCTTTGACCTGACGCCCGACACCGAGCGCCTGCTCTACGACGACACGATCCAGTTCGCGATCGACCAGCAGCCCTACCTGCAGGGCTTCCTGCCGGTCCTGCAGCTCTTTCTCTACCGCGCGAGCCGACACCTCTCCAGACCAGCCGACATCGACACGGGGATCCGGGTGCTCGACCGGCACACGATCGAGCCCTACGCGACGACCGTCAGCCGCTACGCCGGCTCCGCCACCAACGTCGGCGTCCAGAAGGCCTGAGGCGCCTGCAGCGCCCTCACCAGCGCGCGTGCACGTGCTCGCGCACGAGGCCGTCGTAGATCTCGACGACCCCGTCCAGCTGTTCGCGTCGCAGCGGCTCGAGCGCCGCCGCGGAGGCATTTGCCCGCACCTGCTCGGGGTTGCGGGCACCGGGTATGACGGTGCTCACGCCCGGCTGGTCGAGCACCCAGCGCAGCGCGAACTGCGCCATGCTCACCCCTGGGTCGACCAGCTCCCGCAGGCGCGCGACGGCCTCCAAGCCAACCTCGTAGGGCACTCCCGAGAAGGTCTCGCCGACGTCGAACGCCTCACCGGAGCGGTTGTAGCTGCGGTGGTCCTCCGGCGCGAACCGGGTGGCGGTGTCATAGCCGCCGCCGAGTAGCCCCGAGGCCAGCGGCACGCGCGCGATGATCCCCACGCCGGCCGCCGCGGCAGCCGGCAGCACCTGCTCGAGTGGCTTGAGCCGGAAGCAGTTCAGGATGATCTGGACGGTGGCCACGTGCGGGCGCGCGATCGCCCGAAGCGCCTGCTCGCAGGTCTCAACAGACACCCCGTAGGCGGCCATCACGCCCTCCTCCACCATCGCGTCGAGCTGGGCGAAGACCTCGTCGCTCGCGTACACGGAGTCTGGCGGGCAGTGCAGCTGCACCAGGTCGAGCGTCGCCATCCCCAGCTTCTCGCGTGACCTGCCGGTCCACTCCTCGAAGTTCGCTCGCGCGTAGTTCGCAAGCAGCTGCTCGCGACGGCGACCCATCTTGGTCGCGACGAACACCTCCGGGTGGACGGCCCGCAGCGCCCCGTTGAACTGCTCGCTGCGACCGTCGCCGTAGACGTCGGCGGTGTCGAAGAAGGTGATGCCGGCCGCGAGGGCCGCCTCGAGCGTGGCCATCGCGGCGTCTGTGTCCACGGTCCCCCAGTCACCGCCCAGCTGCCATGTGCCCAGGCCGACGGCGCTCACCGAGCGGCCGAGGCGTCCGATCATGCGTTGCTCCATCAGCGTGCTCGCTCCTCTACAAGGGGGCGCTCAGCGCCCGACGTTCCTGACCATCTCGTCACAGATCTCCGGCAGCGGGCTGATGGCGCTGCGGACCTCTGAGAGCCCCGCCCGCAGCTGCTGGTCACCGACCTCCACCGGCAGCAGCGTGTCCTGCAGCTCGGCCAGCATCTGGTCGGCGTCGCTGATCGCGTCGGCCGCGTGCTCGAGCGACACCCGTGGGCCCTCGGGCGCCGGCGTCGGCACGGGCGCGAGCTCTCGCGCCACCAGGGCGCTGCGCGCGGCGAACTCGGTGCGGGTCCGGTTCAGCTGGCCGTAGGCACCCTGGAGCGGCCGGAACAGGCGCTGCTCCATCAGCTCCGCGGTCTGCTCGTCCAGGTGCTCGTAGGCCTCACCGAGCACCGCCAGCGCGCGGGCCAGCTCCGTCGCGGCGTCCGCGGTGTCCTCGAGGATCTGCGTGCGCCCCTCCTGCGTCGTGTAGGCCATCGGCTTCTAGTTTGCCCTATGCGTCGGCCGGGAGCCTGCGCTCACGCAGCGCGGCCGCCAGGATGCCGTTGACAAACCCCGGCGCGTCGGCGCCGCAGAACTCCTTGGCCGTCTGGACCGCCTCGTCGATCGCGCCCTCCGCTGGGATCTCGTGCTCGCCCGGAACCAGCTCCGGCCGTGTCATCTCCAGCAGCGCGACGCGCAGGATCGCGCGCTCCAGCGGCGCGATCCGCGCGAGCGTCCAGCCGCTCGCGTGCCGCGAGATGAGCGCGTCCAGCTCGTCCTGGTGGCGCACCACCTCGGTCGCGAGCACGCGCGTGTACTCGTGCGCGTCGCGCGCGAAGGTCTCCTCCAACGGCCGGCCGAGCAGGTCGCCCTGGTACAGCGCCCACACGGCGGCGCGACGCTGCTGCGTGCGCCGCGCCATCAGGCGCGGGACACGTAGGCACCCGAGCGGGTATCGACGCGCACGACCTCACCGATGTTGACGAACAGCGGCACCTGGATCTGCGCCCCGGTCTCGAGCGTCGCCGGCTTGGTGCCGCCGCCCGAGGCCGTGTTGCCGCGCACCCCGGGCTCGGTCTCGGTTACCTCCAGGTCAACGGCGCTCGGCAGCTGCACGTCGGCCGGGTTGCCGTCGATGTAGAGCACCTCGACCTCATCTGAGTCCTTCATCCAGCGCAGCGGGTCGGCGAGCGTGCTCTCCGGGATCGTGAGCTGCTCGTAGGTCTCGGTGTCCATGAAGTGCGCGTCACTGCCGTCGCGATAGAGGAACTGCATGTTGCGAACCTCGGTCCGCACCGGCCTGAACTTCTCCCCCGCCCGGAACGTCCGGTCAATCACGTTTCCGTCGCTGGCGCGGCGGAGCTTGGTGCGCACGAACGCCCC
>DAIDME010000064.1 GCA_027449125.1 Solirubrobacterales bacterium
CGACGCTGCGCCGTGACATCGCCGATGTCGGCTTCTACTCGTTTGTGACAAGCGGCGAGGAGGCCGACCGCCTGGCCGGCGACGAGGCCGGTCGCGACGAGCTGCTCGAGCGGCTGATGACCGAGCGTGTGAACGAGTGGATGGCGCTTGCCACCGAGCGGCTGTCCGGCGGCTCGGTGCCGCTCTATCTGATCCCCGGTAACGACGACGAGTTCACGATTGACGAGGCACTCGCCACGCCCGGCCACCTGCCGGTCAACGCCGACGGGCGCGTGCTCGACATCCCCGGCGGACTGCAGCTTTTGGCCAGCGGCTGGTCCAACAACACGCCCTGGAACACGCCGCGCGAGGAGTCAGAGGAGGCGCTCTACGCCCGCCTTGATGCCCTTGCCCAGCAGGTCCGCGACCCGCGCCGTGCGATCTTCATGATCCACGTGCCGCCCTATGACTCGGGGCTTGACGAGGCGCCGCTGCTTGACGAGAACCTGCGCCCGACGATCTCCGCCGGTGACGTGCTGCGCGGCCCGGTCGGCTCGACCGCGGTGCGGCGGATCATCGAGGCCTATCAGCCGCTGCTCTCGGTGCACGGCCACATCCACGAGTCCGGCGGTGAGCGGCGGATCGGTGAGACGCTCGCGATCAACCCGGGCAGCGAGGCCAACCACGGGATTCTGCGCGGCTACCTGATCGACATCGGCAAGAAGGGCATCGAGCTCGCGCAACGGGTCGAGGGCTGACGACGTGTGCGCTGCTTGCCCGCGGGCCGCTGCCCGCGGGCAAGGGTGGGCGTGCAGACGGAAGGTGGGCCGCTGCGCGCTCAGGCCAGGCCGCAGTGGCGCATCGCCGTGACCGCGAGCGCCTGCGCGCAGGCGATGAGACCGTCCACCGGGACGTACTCATCGACCATATGCGCGACGCTCACCCCCGAGGGGTCAAAGCCCGGTGGCCCGTAGCCGACCGCCGGGATGCCTGCCAGCTGCGTGAGCGTCGCCCCGTCAAACCAGGAGTCAAGGCCGCCCAGCGCGCTGGGCCGCCCCAGGTCGGCGCTGGCGCTGCGCAGCGTTGCAACGATCGGCTGTTGCTCGGAGGTCTCCATCGGCATCACCGGGTTCGGCCACCACACGAAGCTCGGCGGGTGCGCGGCCAGCCAGTCGTCGTGGGCGGCGCAGAAGGCGAGAATCCGCGCCTGGACCTCCCGGCGCACGTGTGCGCCGCCCCCGTCGGCGTCAGCCTGCACGGGCAGGAACATGACCGCAATCGTCAGCTCGCAGGAGGCCGGGTAGGTGACCGGCCATTCACCGGCGCGCGCCATAGTCGCAAGCAGGCTCGGTGGCGAGAGGTGTGGGTGCGCGTGCTCGGGCCGCGTCTCCCACTCTGCGCGCAGCGCCGCGATCGCGTCGAGCACAACGGCCGCCTTTTCGATCGCGTTGACCGCGCCGCCCTGGCGCCAGTCGGGCTGGCGCACCTCGGCGTGGCCGGGCCGCCCAGGGACGTGGATCACGCCGTACTCGGAGCCGCGGCAGGCGACCCACGTGCGGAAGTTGGTCGGCTCGGTGACGATCGCGGCGTCCGCCCGCAAGCCGCGCTGGACGAGGGCGGTGCCGCCCGCCCCCGAGGACTCCTCGTCCGTGTTGGTGGCGATAATCAGCTCGCCGCGCAGCCCGATGCCCAGTCGCGCGAGTGCCTGCGCGGCGAACACCATCGCTGCCACGCCGCCCTTCATGTCGCAGGCGCCACGGCCGTAGAGCCTGCCGTCGCGGACGGTGGGTGTGAATGGGTCGCTTGACCAGGCCGCGCGCGGCTCGGCTGAGACCACGTCGATGTGGCCGTTGTAGATCAGCGAGGCGCCGCCGCCCGCGCCTGGGAAGCGCGCGATCAGCTGCGGCCTGCCTTCGAAGCTGAGCCCCGGCGGGACCATCGGCCTGCCGGCGAGTGCCGCGGCGTCGGGCTCCCAGAGGTCGATGCTCGCGCCCGCCGCCTGCAGGCGGGCTGCCAGCAGCTCTTGCAGTTGAGCCTCCTGGCGCGGCGCATCGCCGACCTCGCGCGCGGTCGTGTCCAGGGCGATCAGCGCGCCGGCCAGATCGACGAGCTCTTCTGAGCGCTCGCGAATCACATCGCAGACCCGCTGTTCAAGCTCGTCGAGCGCCATTGTGTGCACGCTATCGCAAGCCTTGACTGGGCACTTACGGGGTGCGACCGGCGTGCCGCTGCTCAGGCTGGGATCGCGCCACGCAGCACGCTCTGCTGGGAGATCGCGCTACCAGCTCCGAGGCGTTGCACAGATATGTCCAGGTAACGGTACGCGTGGGGGTTGTCCGGCAGAATCAGCCGCAGCGTGCCGTCGCCACCCGCGCCCACCCGGAAGCTCGTGACGGGCACAAGCCGCGTGTAGCTCGTCATCAGCCACAGCTCGTAGTAGGTCCCGGGGGCCGAGCGCGGCAGCCCCTTGAGCGTCAGTGTCATGTGCGCGCCACCGGTCATGTAGGCGACCGCCGTGCTGTGCGCGAGGCCGCTTGCCGGAAGCGGGGCGAGGACCACGTGGGGAGCGTGGCGCCCGGTCGCGGTGGTGCCCGAAGGGCTGCCCGATCCGGTCAACGGATGGGTGAGCGAGCCGACGATGAAGGCGAGCGCCAGGGTTGCGCAGGCGAGCGCGACCGCCGCCGCTGGGACCGGTCGCAGCCAGGATCGCTGTGCTGCAACCCTGGCAGCTCGCGCTCGAGCCGCCGCCGGTGCTGGCCAGGCGTGTTCGGGCAGCGCTCCCAGGATCGTCGCGACCCGCCGCATCTGCGCGAGCTCGGCGTCCATCTGCGCGCCGTCGTGTTCGGAGGTGGCGGCCGGCAGGCCGAGCTCCAGCTCGGCAGCCACCCGTGCTGCCGCCGCCCGCCGCGCACGCGACGTGTGGCGCCACTTGAGTGTCAGGCGTGGTGTGTTCATGGCTGGACTCCCAATCCCTCCTCCAGTTCTAGTAGCGAGCGCAGCTGGCAGAGACCCTTGACCATGCGGGCCTTGACCGTGCCCAGGGCGACGCCGGTGCTGTCGGCGATCTCCGTCTGCGACAGCCCTTCGTAGAAGCGCAGGCGCAGCAGCTCGGCCTCCTCGCGCGGCAGCCGTGCGAGGAGGCCCGCCATGCGCCACTGCTCTAGCAACTGGTCGATCTCGCTGTCGGCCTCCACGCCGGTCTCGAGCGTGTCGGTGGTCGGGTCAACAGGCTCGGGTGTGCGCCGGCGCAGCTCGTCGATCGCGCGCGAGCGGGCGATCGTGAGCAGCCAGGTGAGTAGGCCGGCGCGATCAGGGTCATACTCGCCGCCGCGCTGCCAGACCTCGAGCAGCACCTGCTGGAGCACGTCCTCGGCGGTGGCTGAGTTTCCCAGGATGTTGCTCAGGAAGCCGAGCAGCGCGCGTCCGTGGGCCTCCATCACGTAGGCCATCGCCTCCGGAGCGCGCTCGCGCAGGGCCCTCACGGTGCGCTGGTCCTGGCGGCGGCGCTGACGCGCAGAGCCGGGGTCGCGGTGTGTGCTCAGTCTGGCTGTGCCGGAGATGGCCATCTGGGTCTATACGAGCGCGACGGGGCAATCGGTTGACCAACCGCACTGTGTGTTTGTCCGTATCCACAGATGCAACATCCAACAACTCCTGTGGAGGACAAATGAAACGTCTGCTGATCTCACTGGCCGCCGCCGCGGCGGTCGCTGTTCCTGTCGGGGCAATCGCTGCGCCAGGGCTGGCGCAGGCCTCGTCGATGATGAAGGCCAAGCCCAACATCGTCAAGCTGGCCGCATCCGACCCGCAGCTGTCCACGCTGGTCTCGCTGATCAAGAAGGCTCACCTGGTGGGCGCACTCAGCCGTAAGACCAAGCTGACCGTGTTCGCCCCCACCAACGCGGCGTTCAAGCTCGTACCGAAGGCCACCCTCGCCAAGCTCGGCACGGACAAGGCGCTGCTCGTCAAGGTGCTCGAGTACCACGTCGTCCCCGGTCTGTTCCCGGCCGCGAAGGTGGAGATGCTGCAGTCGGCAAAGACGCTCGAGGGACAGCTCGTCCACTTCAAGGTCAAGGGCGGGCACGTGTTCGTCAACAACGCCGAGGTGATCAAGGCCAACGTGATGGCGTCAAACGGCATCGTTCACATCATCAACCGGGTGCTGATCCCCGCCTGATCAAGTGAACGGGATCTGATCCGAGTCTCCGCGGACCCCCAGCCAAACCGAGGCTCGATCAGCGAGCTGGGTGGCGGACACGTGACCAAGGCCCCGGTCGCCGTGTCCGCCCCCAGCGTTCGCCCTGTCGCCCTGCTACAGCCCGAGCAGCGCCGGGATCTCGCCCGGCGAGGCCGCAAGCGCGGCCGCGCCGGCTGTGCGCAGCTCGGCTTCGCCACCGACACCCCACAGAACGCCGATCGTTGGCACGCCCTGCTGACGGGCGCCGACCACGTCGTAGAGCCGGTCGCCGACCATCACGGCGCGCCTCACCAACGCCCGCTGTGCGAGTGTCTCGAGCGTTCGCCCGACCGTTACGGCCTTTGGTTCGTTCACGGCTTCTGGACCGGGGCCACAGATCGCCTCGAAGAACCTGTCCAGACCGAGCTCGTGGAGCATGTGCGCCGCGGTCGGTTCGGGTTTGGAGGTCGCCACCGCCAGGCGAACACGTCCGTGCAGCCGCTCCAGAAGCTCGACTATTCCTGGGTAGACGGCTGTCTCGGCGACGCCGTGGGCGGCGTAGTGCTCGCGGTAGCCGGCGATCACCGGGTCGACCAGCTCGCTTGGCACGTGCATGTGCGCCGTGAGCGCCTCGTGGATCGGCGGGCCCAGATAGCCGTGCAGCTCTGCCGCTGCACGCGGCGGCAGCCCGACCGCCTGAAGGGCGTGGTTCATGGAGTGCACGAACGCCGCACGGGAGTCGACCAGGGTCCCGTCGAGGTCGAACAGGACGCTGTCTGGGTGTCTCAGTCCGGTCCTGGGCTCGGCTGGCTGGGGGATCGGGTTGATCACGGGCCGAACCATCCGCGCCGGACGAGCTCGGTCACCGCGGCGGCTGCGGTTTGCGCTGAGACGTTGCCGGCCACGATGTGGCGCCGCGCCGCGCCCAGCATCCCGAGCAGGAGGTCGGCCGCCAGCGTCGGCTCGAGCTCCGCGCGCAGCAGGCCGTCGGCGTCGGCCTGCCTCAGCGTGTCGGCCAGCAGCTCGCGCAGCGGCGCCATCTGGGTGGCCACCTCCTGGCGCACCGCGGGTGAGCCCGCCTCGGACTCCAGGTGGTCGACCGAAAGGCGGTGATCGCTGCTTGCAAAGAGCGTTGTCTGCGCGCTCACGAGCTGCTCTATTCGAGCCAGCGGGTCGGCGACCGCCTGCGCGCTCTGGACCATCTTGGCCACCGAGGCGCCCATCTCCCGCCCGATCCAGGCGCTGAGCAACGCGTCCATGTCCGGGAAGTAGTGGTAGAGGGTCGCCCTCGAGATGCCCGCGCGCGCGGCCACCGCGGACATGCTCATCGTCGTCATCCCGCGTTCGCGCAGCAGCTCGAAGGCCACCGTGAGGATGTGGTCGCGCTGGGCGGCGCGGTGCTCGTCGAGCGTGTCGGCCCAGCGGCTCGCGGCAAGGCCCTTTACAAGGTGTTCAGACTCTGACATAGTGTCGGCGCTGTGACTGACCGTGCTAGACGATACCCCTCGGAGGCGCCGCGCTCGCTGGGCGCCGCGCTCGCATCCGTGATCACCGGCCGGCGATCCCGGTGGCTCGTGCTTGTGCTGGCTGTCGCGCTCGTCGGCGTGGCCGGACCGCTGGCCGGCAAGCTCGCGCCGCTGGAGAACAACTCGCCCACCAGCTTCCTGCCAGCGAAAGCGCCCTCCACCGTCGTGACCACCTACCTCCTTGCGCACTCACGGGAATCCGGCAGCCCCGCCGTGGTGGTCTTCGCGGCGCCGCGGCGTCTGGCGGCCGCTGCGCTCGGGACGATTGCGGCCGCGCGCCGCGCGCTCGCGACGCGCGGGCTTCCAGGCGTCGGGCACCCGGGCCCGGTGGTGGTCTCCCGAGATCGGCGGGCCGCTTACTTCGTGGTGCCGGTCGCCACGCACACCACGGCTGCCACGAGTGCCAACGACGTGGAGGCGGTGCGCGGGCTGCTGACGCGCTTTGCGACCCCCGCGACCAGCACCACGGCCAGTCGGGCCTTGAGCGTCGCTGTCGGCGGGCCGGCGGGGGCGGCGGCGGACGCGCTGAACGCCTTCTCGGGCATCGACGGCAAGCTGCTGGCGGTGACGATCGCGGTGGTGGCGCTGATCCTGCTGCTCGTCTACCGAAGCCCCGTGCTCTGGCTGGTGCCGCTGGTCTCGGTCCTGTTCGCGGCCGGGTGGTCTCAGGGCGTCGCCTATCTGCTGGCCAAGGCCGGCTTCGTGATCAACGGCATGACGGTCGGCATCCTCACGGTGCTGGTCTTTGGCGCCGGCACCGACTACGCACTGCTCCTGCTCGCCCGCTACCGCGAGGAGCTGCATCGCCACGAGCGTACGAGCGAGGCCATGGCGGTGGCGTTGCGCCGCAGTGCCCCGGCGATCCTCGCCTCCGGGCTGACCGTCGTGCTCGCGCTGATCTGCCTGCTGTTGGCGCGGCTCAACGACATTGCCGCGCTCGGGCCAGCGTGCGCCGGTGGCATCCTCTGCGCCCTGGCGGCCCAGCTGGTCGTGCTGCCGGCGCTGCTGTTGGTGCTGGGACGCCGCGTGTTCTGGCCCTTCATACCGCGGCCCAGTGCCGAGTACGCGGCGGGCGGCGGACTGTGGGAGAGGATTGCCGCCTCGATCCCGGGCCACCGGCGCGCGATCTGGGTTGTGGTGACGGCTGTGCTGGCAGTCGGCGCCCTGGGCCTCATCGCCTACCGCGGTGGTGTGAGCCAGCAGAACGGCTTCCGCGGCCGTGTCGGCTCGGTCGCCGCCCAGCAGATCCTGGCCGCCAACTTCGCCGCCGGCACGGCCGCGCCGGCGGAGATCCTGGTGCGGCCTGCTGCTGCCGCCGCCGCAGCGGCGGCGGCGGCAAGGGCGACACCCGGCGTGAAATTCGTCTCGACGCCCGTCGCGGTTGGCGGCGGGGCAAGTCTGCTGGACGCCACGCTTGCGGCCTCACCCACATCGGTTGCGGCGCAGCGCACCGTGGTTGCGCTGCGCCGCCGGCTTCTGCACGCCGTCGGCCAGCGGGCATTGGTGGGCGGCGAGACGGCAACCAACGTTGACCTGGCCGCAGCGGCCAGCCATGATCGCGAGCTGTTGCTCCCCGTGATCCTGGCTGTGGTGATGGTGATGCTGGGGGTGCTGCTCTCCTCGCTGGTGGCGCCGCTGCTTCTGGTCGCCACGGTGCTGCTCTCCTACGCCGGCTCGCTCGGGGTCTCGGCGCTGGTCTTCCGCTACATCTTCGCCTTCCCGGGATTTGACCCGACCGTGCCGATCCTCGGGTTCGTCTTCCTGGTCGCCCTGGGGGTGGATTACAACGTCTTTCTGATGGCGCGCGTCAAGGAGGAGGCGCGGGCCGGCGCGATCGCGGCCGTGACCCGCGGCCTGGCGGTGACAGGTGGCGTGATCACCTCAGCCGGGGTCGTGCTGGCGGCCACCTTTGCGGTGCTCGGCGTGCTGCCGCTGGTCGCGCTGACGGAGGTCGGCTTCCTGGTCGCCTTCGGCGTGCTCGTGGACACCGTGCTCGTCCGCTCGGCGCTCGTGCCGGCGCTCGCCATCGACGTCGGCGCCCGGCTGTGGTGGCCGGGTGAGCTGGCGCGGGGAGGTGACCCCAAGCCTGAGTAGATCTGCTATGTTCTGGCTTAGATTTTTGTGAGCTAACAGGAGCAGAACGAACGCGATGGGCAAGACAATCGGTATCGACCTCGGCACGACCAACAGCTGCATGGCAGTGCTTGAGGGTGGCGACCCCACGGTGATCG
>DAIDME010000065.1 GCA_027449125.1 Solirubrobacterales bacterium
CGAGTCCGGGGAAGGGGCGCCGGCCCCCGGACCACGCTCGCGACCACGCTCCGAACCCCGATCACGACCGAACACACGTTCCGCGTTCGGTCGCTCGGTCGCGCCCGCACGCTTTCTTCGTAATTTCGTGCCCGTCCCCTCGCCGGACTTCCACAGATGTGAAGCACACGAAGCCGTCGAAAACCTGGTGTGAGCAGGGCGTTTTTGTGTCTGGTTGGGGGCGGCCCGTGTGTCTACGGCCGGTTGGGGCTATTCGGCCGCGGTGGTGGGTGTGAAGTCGTAGAAGCGGGGTGGCTCGGGGAGCTTGAGTGCGGCCAGGATCTGGCGGTGGCGGTGGGTGAGCTCGGTGCGTTGGGCTGCTTGTCCTTCGCTGGTTGCCAGGGTGATGAGGTGCATGCGGTCAAGCTCGTTGCGGAGGTTGCGCCAGGTGTCGCCTGTTTCGGTTTCGGCGACGCGCATGAGCAGCAGCGCCAGCCAGCAGATCTGCACGTGCGCCTGGATGCGGTCCTCGCGGCGGTGGTAGGCGGGGCGTATGTCGATGACGTGTTTGAGATCGCGCCAGCCGCGCTCGACCTCATAAAGCGCCTTGTAGCCCTGGGCGATGTCCTCGGCGGTGAGGCTCTCGTCGCTGGTGCGCAGCAGGAACTTGCCGTCGAGCTTGGCTTCGCGGGCGACGGCTAAGCGGTCGATCCGCAGCTTGCCGGTCTTGGTGCGGCGCAAAAAGCGCTTGTAGGCGGGCTTGGTGGCCAGCGCGCCGTAGAGCTCTGCGCGCTTGGACGGCGCGAGTCGGTCGGCTTGAGTGATCTCTTGCCCGAGGCGTTCGATGATCTGCTCGCGCACGACCCGGTCCCGGGCGGCGCGTTCGGGGTTGTGGCAGATCACGAACCGGTCACGGTTGGTGGCGTCGTCGATGCGGACCTGCTTGACACGCAGGTTGCCCTGAACGGTGCGGTAGCGGCCTTGGCGACCCAGCGCCGCCGATGCTTCCTTGTTGTCAGAGCGCAGCTTCTCGCCGACGATGTAGTGCCCGCCTGCGCGCTGCAGATAGCGGCGGTTGCGCGCCGATGAGAACCCGCGGTCAAGCACCCAGATGACCCGGTTGAGGTTCCACTCGTGCAGGTCGTCTCTGGCCTTGCGGATGATCTGCTGGTCAGACGCGGTGCCGGGGAACGTCCACACCCGGACCGGGATCCCGGTCCGGGTGACCGCCATCCCGATCACGATCTGCGGCAGGTCAGGGCGATGATCCTTGCTATGGGCCGAGAACTTGCGCTCAGCGCGCTCCTTGAGCGGGCGGTCCTGGCCGGTGTCGCTGTCGCTCTCGGCGGTCTCATCGGGTGGCTGGGAGTCGTCTTGGAGCTCGTCGGGTAGCCGCTCGGTCTCCCAGTAGGTCGAGCTCGTGTCGAAGAACAGCAGGTCAACCTCGAGGTCCAGCAGACTGGCAACGGCGAAGAACACCCGCTCTTGCAGCGCCGGCAGCACCGCGTGCAGGAAGTCCATCGCCCGATAGCAGGCCTCGTCATAAACATCGGGCAGCCGATCGATGAACGCCCGCTCGGTCGCCCATGCGCAGCCGGCCAGCTTCGACAACGGTCGCACCGACAACCGGCAAGCCACCATCTGAAAGATCGTGCGCTCCACCGCCTCACCCTCCAGTCGCCGCCCGCCGGCCGCCTCGATGATCGCCTGCCCGATCCCCAGGCGTTCCCACAACCGGTCAGCCACCCAGCACGCGCCCATCGTCCGCGAGTCCAGCACGCTGACCTCGCCCGAGCTGGTCGCCGCGACCGCGTCAGCCGGGTCCAAGAAGCGGCTGATCGACCGCACCAGCCGCACAAGCGCCTCACGGTCGAGCTGGTCAGCGCGGCCGAACCGATGGATGATCCGCGCCCGCGGCACCCCAGTCACCGGATCACGCTCGTTCTGGGCCAGCGCCAGATACGACACCGAGCTTCCGTCCGCGTTGCGCCGCTTGGTCTCCCGCAAGTACATGCACCTACAACACTACCACTTACACACGCCATCTTCGGTAGATCCCGGAGATACCGTGTGCCTACAACTTTGGGAGTCTCACACGACCCAAACCCACTACTTGCAGGACAAACGCCTCACCGAGACCACTTCAGATGCCCACGAGCTGTGGAACTCCGGCCTCATGCTGAACTTCAGTGACGCCGTCATGCCGAATCTGAGCGACGCGCAACACCGCCGCTTTCTCGCCGAGCGCGGCGGCGGCCTGCTTGGTCAGGTAGCCAGCGAGCTGCTTTGTCAAATACTCCGCCGACCCCGGCCCGTCGCCCGTCGCCAGCCGCTTGACCTCGCGTATGTCGGCGCAGCGCCCGAACCCGGCAGCGGTCGCCATGCCGACGAGCTTGCGCTGCGGCACAAACCGGCCCGTCATCAGCACATGGAGATGCAGCGCCCCACGGGTCTGAACCTCCACGACGGCTGCGTATTCCTGAACGAGCCGCCCGCCCTTGCGCTCGCGGGTCAGGCGGGTGCGGAGCTTGTTCCACGCCTCATAGAGTTCCGCGACGGTCATCGTCCCGCCACGTGTGTCGGTGAGGGTCATGAACCGCGCCCGCTCACCCTTCTCCCACGCGATGCGCACTCCCTCGCTGATGACGCGGCTCGCGGCCGCTTGCTTACGGCGCTGGCAGTGGGAGCAGTCCCACCGGCGACACGGCAACTCTGCCGCCCGGTCGGTAGAGAGCGACCACAGGTAGGAACCGCGAGCGTTGGGGCAGCGCGTGCGGCGGGCACGGTTGATGGCGTTATGCGGGGAAGCTCCGATGGTCCCCGTTTGTTTTTGGCTATATGCCCTCGCTGCGCTCGGACCACGGGCGCTGCGCGCCCGTGGTCCGGGTCTTCCTCTTGGTGCTCGTCGCTGTCATGGAGCGACCTTGCTCCCGGCTACGCCGACGCCGCCGTGATGTCGACTTCGATGCAGAAGGTTGGTGCGAAAACGCTCTTTCCGATGTTCGCCGGTACCGCCACTCGGCCAGTTAGCCTCCAAGCGATGGAGGAGCCTCAGCGCTGTCGACTCGAGTTCTACGCCGACGCGGACGGTGTCGAGCCTGTCCTCCGTTGGCTCCGCGAGGAGCTGTCAGCGATGCAGCGGCGCGCGGTCGGCGTGGCACTGCGCGAAATCCTGGAGGTTGAGGGCATCGGCGTGTGTCGTACGGGCTACGGCAAGCAGCTCGGGGATGGCCTGTTCGAGTTCCGCTTGCGCCACGACGCGGCGGAGATATTGCAGTCGCTAGGGAAGCCGGCCAGAACGGAACGGCGCCGAGAGCGGGTACTGCTTCGGGTGTTCTGCCATGCCCACGGCGACCGGCTGGTGCTGCTGCTCGGCGGCTACGACAAGGGCGCGGACCCGAGCAAACGCCGCCAGCAACGTGAGATAGCCGAGGCGCGTCGGAGGCTGGCCGACTACCTGCGGCGGCACCCTTGACGAAATATGTGGCAAAGCCCATAATCCGGCTATGACCACGTTCGATGAGTTCTACGCCGAGCTAGAGGCGGAGGCGGAGGCCGAGGGGCCGGAGGCCGTCGCGCAGCTCCGCGCGTTTGAGCTGCACTTCTCGCTCGCCCGTCAGCTCGGAGAGCAGCGCCGAGCGCAGCACCTCACGCAGACGCAGCTCGCGGAGCTGACCGGCATTGACCAAGCGGAGATAAGCCGCATCGAGCGCGGCCAGTCCAACCCGACTACCGCCACGCTCGGCGCGCTCACCCGTGCGCTCGGCGTTGATGTAAAGCTCGTTCCGAGCACCTGACCGGGGGAGAGGTCAGGCGGCCACCGCCTGCGGCTGCGCCAGGAGCATCGCTACGCCGTCAGCCATGCTGACCGGACGACGGTGGCGATTGAGATAGTCGGCAACGGCGGTCAGATAGATGGCGGTCGTCTCCAACGAGGCATGGCCCATCGCCACCTGAAGGCTGCGGAGGTCGAGGCCGTAGCCGGGGCCGAGGCGGTCAGCCAAGATGAGCGCGGTGCAGGCATAGGTTCGCCGCAACACCTTCGGCGTGACTGAGAACGACGGACGCAGTTCCGGTGCGATTTCGCCGCGACGCAGCGCGTTGTCGAACTCCGCCACGAGCTTGTCCATCGCGGTGCGTCCCGCCTTCTCGGTGAGGTGCTTGGAGCTGTCCGTGATGACACGCTCGGAGGCTCCGTAGTGGCCCGCCTGAAAGCGCCACGCGCTCTGCCGGAACAGCCAGCCGCTCGGCTTGATGCGGCGCGTGAGCACGTAGCGTTGCCACTCGTCACGGAACTCCGGGCTGACGGGGACGTGGCGGAGCTTCCCGTCACCCTCACCCTTGCCGATGACCTTCAGCGTGCAGCCAATGGCGTTGAGGTCGTCAGCTTTGAGCGCGACAAGCTCCGCCGTCCGCACGCCGGTATTCAGCAGGCAGCTCCACATGAACCGCTCACTGCGGTCAGGCGTGAGCCTTCGATGACGTTGCAGAACGCCGCGACCTGCTCGGGACGCAGCCACTCGCGGCGCGGCGGGCTGGCCTTCGTCTTGGGCAGCGCCGCGAGGATCGTCTCGTCGGCCCACCCGTTCGCTATCGCGTAGTCGAGCACGTAGTCGAGCAACTGCTTAAGCGAGGACCGTCCGCGCTTCTTGCTGTCGGCGGCCATCTCCGCCGGGTGACGCTCGCCAAACCACGCGGAGAAGTCGGATGCGGTCACACGGTCGAACCGCAGGCCGCCCCGGTTCGAGGCAGCGAGCGCGGTTCCGCTGGCGCACCGCCCTGTAACCCGATTGCTCTTCGGGCCTTGAAGCACCGAGCGGTGTTTCCACCGCGCGCTGGGTGAGGCTCTTGTGGTCGAGGAAGAACTGCACCGCCTGCGCGACGGTTGGGATTTGGGCTTTGGGTTTGGTTACGGCCATGTCTGCCAGCTCCTTCCGTGGATTGTGCTGGCAGAAGCACAGGCTGTCTTCGGGGCTTAACCGGCCCGACTTCCTAAACAGTTAGGGGTCGCCAGGCGGCTACTCTTGCCGCGCCCCCATATCTGATTGCGGCACACGGCCCGCAGGAATAGACTTTTGCGACGGGTCTTCGGACGGGGGTTCAATTCCCCCCGTCTCCACTTTTTGAACCCTCGTATACGAGGGTTCAAATCGTTCAGGCTGCGACGAGAACTGTATCGACGGACGGGCTGGGGATTGGATCGCCGGCTTCGCGAAGACCTTCGACATGGAACGCGATGGCGTCGCGGATCTGCGCGACGGTTTCGTCCTTGGTTGCGCCTGTCGCATAGACACCGAGGTCAGGGCTCCAGGCACCGAAGCCTGTATCGCTTGGTTCGATGATTACGAGGTACTCACGCATCGGAGGCTCAATCCTGTCTTGCGTCGGATGTCTGCGAGCTGTCCGGGCGTCATTTCATCGCCCGCCTTCCCGCTGACCGTGATGACGTTCGGGTTGTCCGGGTGGCGGTGCTGCCGGTGGCTGCCCGCCTGTCGTGGCAGGGTACAGCCGGCTCGCTCGAGTTCGCGCTCGACGACGCTGACCGTCACTGCGTCAAGGATACCGGTGGTCAAGACGCATAATCAGCAGATGACGAGCTTCGATGAGTTCTACGCCGAGCTCGAGGCGGAGGCCGAGGCAGAGGGACCGGACGCGGTGGCAGGGCGTCTTGACAATGCGCTCCGAGCAGGCATTGGCGCACTTGCTGAGCTGGTCGTCTCCAGTCGTTGCAAAGGCCTCCTGAGCCGGCCTCCGCACCAGCGGAGGCCGGCTCAGGAGGCACGCGCGCGGGCGCAGGTGGATCTTTGTGAAAAAGCATGCAAGATCCTGCATGTTTCTTCACAAAGATCGAGCGGGCGCTGCGCCCGCCGTGGGCCGCCCGTTGAGCCGCATCAAGCTCGGGGCGCGTGTGGCAAGCTGGACGGTGTGATGCGCGCGAAGCTTGGAGGCACACGCCTGGGCCTGGTGCGCCGGTCGCCTGCCGCCCACGCCGGCGTCGCAGCACAAATCGGGTCGGAGGCGGGGCGGTAGACGTGGCCGCGGGAGCGGCTGGAGCGCCATCCATCCGGCCGGCCGCCGCCTCAGACCGCGCGGAGGTGGAGCGGCTGCTCACGGAGTCATGGGGATCGACCACGGTGGTCAGCCGCGGCGTCGCCCACGATGCGGCCACGCTGCCGGCGCTCGTGGCCCTGCACGCAGGCGTGTTCGTCGGCCTTGCGACCTACCGCCTGGATAGCGATGCCTGTGAGCTGGTCACACTCGACGCCACCGAGCCCCGCCTGGGGGTCGGCTCGGCGCTGCTCACCAACGTCGCCGAGCGCGCATGGGCGCACGGTGCCCGACGACTCTGGCTCGTCACGAGTAACGACAACCTCGACGCGCTGCGCTTCTACCAGCGCCGCGGGCTGCGGATCGTCGCCGTGCACCGGGGTGCGGTGGACCACGCGCGCCGCCTGAAGCCGTCGATCCCGCATCACGGCGAATACGGCATCCCAATCCACGACGAGCTCGAGCTCGAGCTCGCAGCAGGGCAGCCGCTGTGAGCGACCGTGTCGTAGACACGGGGATGCGCGTGTACTACTACGACGACCGCGCAGCCGAGTACGACGACTGGTGGAACGGCACCGGCCTGCTCGCGGCGCGCAAGCGGCCCGGCTACCTGACCAGACAGCCGCCTGCGCAGGTGACGGCGATCGATCAGGGCGGGCGCATGGTGGAGGTCGCAAGCCCACGGCCTTCCGGCGCCCGCTGAGCGCGCCGTCCGGTCGAGCACCGCGTCCCGCGCGACTGCGTGTTAGGCTCGCCCGCAGATATGAGCAACTACGCAAACCCACCCTTCTCGAGCCAGCTGGCCGCGCGCCCGCGCGTGCTCGGCGACCTGCTCCCGGGCGAGCGCGTCCGCGACCTGCTGCTCGTGCTGGCCGGCGCTGGCCTGGTCGGCCTGCTCGCCCAGATCTCGATCAGGCTGAGCTTCACGCCGGTGCCGCTGACGGGCCAGACGATGGGCGTGCTCCTGGTCGGCACGGCGCTCGGCTGGCGTCGCGGCGTCGCCGCCCTCACGCTCTACGCGCTCGCGGGCCTCGCCGGCCTGCCGTGGTTCGCCTCCGGCCAGAGCGGCTATGTCGGCGCCAACTTCGGCTACATCCTCGGCTTCATCGCCGCCGCCGGCGCCTGCGGCTACCTCGCCGAGCGCCGCGCCGACAGGCGCCTGCTTTCCGCGATCCCGGCGATGGTCGCAGGTGAGGCTGTCATGTATGTGATCGGCGTCGGCTGGCTGGCGGTCGACCTGCACGTCGGCGTCGGCCGGGCGATCGCGCTCGGCTTCGTGCCCTTCTGGATCGGCGATGCGATCAAGTGCGCACTCGCCGCTGGCCTCCTGCCGAGCGCCTGGCGCCTGCTCGGCGCGCGTGACTGACCGCCACTGAAGGTGGGTGCGCGCCCGCTGGCGCGCACCCCTTTTTCAGCGCTCCGCCCCACGATCGACCCGGCGCTGTCGGCCATACTGGCAGGGTGGACTCGAACGGTGGCAATGGCTGAGAGGTCGATCGGCGGCTCGGCCGCCCGCGGCGTAGTCGCTGCCTCGCGCTGGACCGGCCGCCAGATCCGTGGCGAGGTGGTCCGCCGTGTCGGTGGTGCCGCTCGCGCGCGTGTGATCGTGCTCTTCGGGCTGGTGCTGGCGCTGAACGGCGCCGATACGGCGACCATCGGTGCGGTCGCGCCCCAGCTCGAGCACGCCTTCCACATCGGTGCGGGCTCGATCGGCCTGCTCACCTCGGTGACGCTGATCGTCGGGGCGCTCACGACGATCCCGGTGGGACTGGCCGTTGACCGCATGAAGCGGATTCCGATGCTGTCGGTGAGTATCGTGCTGTGGAGCGTCGCGTCGCTGATCAGCGCCTTTGCCGGCAGCTACTCGACGCTGCTGCTGACGCGCCTGCTGCTCGGGGCGGTCGTCGCCACCGCCGGGCCGGCGATCGCCTCGCTCACCGGCGACTACTTTCACCCGCGCGAGCGCGGCCGCATCTACGCCTACATCCTCGGCGGTGAGATCGCCGGCAACGCCTTCGGCTTCATCATCTCCGGCAACGTGGCGGTCGCCTTCAGCTGGCGCTTCTCCTTCGTGCTGCTGGCGGTCCCCGGGTTCTTTCTCGCCAGGGAGCTGTACCGCACGGTGCCGGAGCCGCTGCGTGGCGGGCAGAGCCATCTGGAGCCGGGGGTCGAGGACCTGGTCGAGGCGGCCGCCCGCGCCCGCGCCCGCGCTCGCGCCCGCCACCGCGACAACTGGCTCGACGAGGCGCCGGCGCTGCCCCCGCACGTAGACGACCTGGCCCAGCAGGCGGCCAGGCGCCTGGGCCTTGAGCCCGATCCCGACCTGGTGCTAGACCAGGACCCGCGCACGATCTCGCTGCGCGACGCGGTCCGCTACACGCTGTCGATCCCCTCGAACGTGATGATGATCGTCAGCTCGTCGCTCGGTTACTTCTTCTTCTCCGGCCTGACCACGTTCGCGCTGCTGTTCGTGCGCGGCCACTACCACGTGGGCGCCGTGGAATCCGACCTGGTGCTGGCGCTGCTGGTGATCGGCGCGCTGGGCGGCACGCTGGTCAGCGGCTGGCTCGGGGACACGCTGTTGCGCCGGGGCATGCTCTCGAGTCGCGTCTGGCTGCCGGCGATCTGCTACCTGCTCGCGGCGCTGCTGCTGATCCCCGGCTTCGTCGCCACGCACCTGACCCCGGCGCTGTGGTTCGACGTCGCCGGCGCGGCGCTGCTCGCGGCCGCCAACCCGCCGCTCGACGCCGCTCGCCTGGACATCATGCCCGCCGGCCTGTGGGGCAGGGCGGAGAGCATCCGCACCGTGATCCGTTCGGTCTCGCAGGCGCTGGCGCCGCTGATCTTCGGCGTGCTCGCGTCGCTGATCGCCGGCTTCTACCCGCCCCAGGCGCCGATCGGCACGCACCCGGCGGCGGTCAGCTCGAGTGAGGCGCACGGGCTCGAGATCACCTTCCTGATCCTGCTCGTGACGCTTGCCGGCGCCGGGGTGGTGCTGCTCCGCGGCCGCCACCGCTACCCGCATGACGTCGCCACCGCGGGCGCCTCGAACCAGGGCTCGACGGCCGAGTCGATCAGCCTGCGTGAGCCGACCACCCAGCTGATGCGGACGCCGCGCACGGGACGCCGTTCCCCACGGCGCGCGCCGCGGCGGGACCCCGGCCGCGATCCGCGGCGCGACCGGACACGGCGCTGGAGCTGAGCTCAGCCGCCCAGCTGCTCGCGCCCAGGAGCCTGCTCCAGGCTCTCGGACGGCATCACCGCGACGATCCCCGTCGGGTTGACCGCGCCGTGAGTGCGGTAGTAGTGGGCGCGGATCTCATCGAAGGAGACGGTCTCGCGCACGCTTGGCCACTGGTACAGGTCGCGCAGGTACGGCCACAGCCGCGTGTACTCGCTGAGCTTGCGCAGCGAGCACTTGAAGTGGATGTGGTAGACCGGGTCGAAGCGGATGAGCGTCGTGAACAGCCGCCAGTCGGTCTCGACAGGCTCCGGGCCGAACAGGAAACGACGCTTCGCGAGCCGCTCGTCGAGTGCGTCCAGCATCCCGAACACGTCGCCCACGGCCCGCTCGTAGACGTGCTGGTCGGTGCTGAACCCGGCCCGGTAGACGCCGTTGTTCACACGGTCGTAGATGAGGTCGTTGAGCGCGTCGATCTCGCCCGCGTGGGCGCGTGGGTAGAGGTCGACCGGGTGGTCGGCCAGCGACGCGAAGACGGTCGAGAGCATCCGCATGATGTCTGCCGACTCGTTGTTGACGATCCGCCCGAGCTCGCGGTCCCAGAGCACGGGGACCGTGACACGGGCGCTGAAGGCCGGGTCGCTGGCGAGATAGGCCTGCGAGAGGAACTGAAAGGCGTTCACCGGATCCTCGTATGCTCCCGCCCCGGTGAATGCCCAGCCGCGCTGGTCGCGGATCGGGTCGAGGTAGGAGACCGTGACGGCCCGCTCCAGACCCATCAGCGCTCGCGTGATGAGCGTACGGTGCGCCCACGGGCAGGCTCGCGCGACATACAGGTGGTAGCGACCCGGTTCGGGGGCGTAAGCGCTCGCTCCGTCCGCCGTCACCCATTCCCGGAAGCGGCTCTGCTGCCGCACGAAGGCGCCGTCACGCTGTTCGCCACGGCCGATCGTGAACGGCGTCTCGCTTGCGACCATGGGCAGCGACTATAGGAGGCGCTAGCGTGCATGGGCGGTGCGCCGCGCCTGCATCGACATCGGCTCAAACACGACCAGGCTGCTCGTCGCCGATTGCGACGGCAGCGCGCTGACGCCGTGCGTGCAGGAGCGCGCCTTCACGCTGATCGGCCGCTCGCTGGACGAGTCCCGGACGATCCCGTCCGCGAAGCTCGTGGAGGTGCGGGATGCCGTCTGCCGCCAGTACCTGCTGGCGCGCGCGCACGGGGCCGTGCAGGTGCGCTGCGTGGCGACCGCCGCGATCAGGCGCGCCGCCAACGGCGCGGAGCTCGCGCGCATGGTGGCGGACGCCTGTCCGGGCCTGGAGCTGGAGCTGCTGAGCGCCGAGCAGGAGGCAAAGCTGGCGTTCCTCGGCGTGACGCGCACAGTGAGGCTCGACGCCGGCGCGCGGCTTGCGGTCCTCGACGCCGGCGGTGGCTCGTGTGAGATCGTGGTCGGCGACCCGCCGGCGCAGGTTCACTGGTGGGACTCTGTCGGGGTCGGCTCGAGTGACGTGACGCAGCGCTGGTTGAGCGCCGATCCGCCCGCACGCGAAGCGGTGAGCGCGGCGGCACGGCACGTGCGCGAGCTATTTGCGGCGCTCGAGCCGCCAACCGCGTCGCGCCTGATCGCGGTCGGCGGCAGCGCCTCGTCGGTGCGCACACTCGCCGGTCCGGTGACGGATCTGGCGGGGATCGACCGCCTGCTCGCCGCCGTCAGCGGGCTCACGGCTGCGCAGATCGCCTCACGTCACGGCGTCGAGCTCGAGCGGGCGCGGCTGCTGCCCGCCGGGCTGGTGCTGCTGAGGGCCGTCTGTGAGCTCTTCTCGCTACCGCTCGAGTTCGGCTCGGGCGGCCTGCGTGAGGGCGTCCTGCTCGATGCGGAAGCTCACCAGTGAACGCCGCCGGTGAGCTTCGCGAACAGCGCCTGGGCGACCGAGGCGTGCTCGGTCGCGTCGCGCTGGCCACGTGCGGCGGCTGAGTCCGGGAACAGCCTGTAGGCGGCTGACAGCACGCGGTCGACCAGCTTCGGTGAAAGCGCATAGCCGACCTCGCCGAGTGTGCCCAGCCGCGTGTTGACGGTCTTGGGCCGCGTCCGGATCGCCTCCGCGATCAGCTCCGCCGCCTGCTCGGGCGAGATCGCGGGGAAGCGATCATAAAGCCGCGTCGGCGCGATCATCGGCGTGCGCACCAGCGGCATGTGGATGGTCGTGAAGTGGACGCCCTCCGCCAGGCACTCGGAGCTGACCACCCGCGTCCAGGCATCGAGCGCCGCCTTGGACGCGACATAGGCGGAGAAGCGCGGCGGGTTTGTCTGCACGCCGATCGAGGAGATGTTGATCACGTGGCCGTCGTGGCGCTCGCGCATCCGCGGCAAGAGTCCCATGATCAGCCTGATTGCGCCCAGATAGTTGAGCCCGATCATGCGCTCGTAGTCGTGGAAGCGGTCGTAGGAGAGCGCCACCGAGCGGCGGATCGAGCGGCCCGCGTTGTTCACCAGCACGTCGATCACCGGGTGCTCGGCCTGCACACGGGCGACGAGGGAGTCAACCGCGTTGGGGTCGCTCAGGTCAGCGGCGTAGGCATGCGCCATGCCGCCCGCGGTGACGATCTCCAACCGGGTCTCTTCGAGCCGCTCGGCTCCCCGCGCCACGAGCAGCACCTGCGCACCGTGGCGTGCCAGCAGCAGCGCCGTGGCACGGCCGATTCCGCTCGAGCCGCCGGTGATCAGCACCGTCCTGCCGGCCACTGCGTGCGCGATGCTCCGCGGGCTGTGCAGGCCGGGGTCCAGGTGCGCCCGCCAGTACTCCCACAGCCTGCCGGCGTAGCTCTCGAGCGGCGGCGACTCGATCCCCGAGCCCGCCAGTGCCGCCCGCGCGCCGGCGGTGTCGAAGCGGGCGCCGAGCGAGACGTGGTCGGCGACCTCCTCGGGTATTCCGGCACGGGCAAGCAGCGCGCGCCGCAGGTCGCGGATGGGGGGCGTGGCGAGCAGGGCGGCGGCGAGCTCGCCGGCGCCCCTTGCCAGCGCTCCGGCGTCGATCGCCACCGCCACCGTCGGTGCGCCGGCGAGCTTCGCGAACGTGTTGACGACGTCGAGCACGGGCATGCCCTCAGGGTCGGCGAGGTGGAAGGTCTGCCCGTCGAGATCGGGCTGGTGGGCGATGTGGTCGATCGCCGCGGCGACGTAGTCGACGGGCACGATGTTGGTCTGGCCGAGCTCGGGGGCGACCAGCGGCAGCGACTGCGGCAGGCGCTCGCCGGCGCGCTCGAGCAGCGGTAGGAAGTAGTACGGCCCGTCGACCTTCTCGGCACGGCCGCTGCGAGAGTCTCCGACCACGATCGCCGGCCGATAGATACGCCACGGCACACGGGCACCGTCGCGCACCAGGCGCTCCGCCTCGAACTTGGTCCGGTGATAGGGGTGATCGAGCGGCTGTCCCACGTCGAACATCTCCTCGGTGAACGTTCCGCGGTAGCCACCCGCTACCGCAACCGAGGAGACGTGGTGAAAGACCCTCGCGCCGACCGCCTCGGCCAGTGCCAGCGCGTGGTGGGTGCCCTCGACGTTGGCGAGCTGGTTGAGCTCCGCGCCGGCCGTCATGTCGTAGACCGCGGCCAGGTGGAACAGGTGGTCGATCCCGACTTCGCGCAGCTGGGCGATCGTCGCCGGAGCAAGTCCGAGCAGCGGCTCGTGCAGGTCACCGATGACGGGCTCGATCAGCCGCCGTGCAGCCGGCCGCGCGGCGACCCAGCCGTCGATCCGCGCCTCGAGCCGCGGCAGCGAGGTCTCCCGGACCAGGAGATAGAGCTTGATCGCGCCGCCCCGGCGCCGCCCGCAACGCTCGAGCAACACCGGCACCAGGCTCGAGCCGATGAAGCCGGTCGCACCCGTTATCAGGTAAGCCATCCTGCGCCCAGGCTATAACGCCCGGGAGTCAACCGGCGGCAGCCGGCTACCAGCCGCCCTTCCACTCCTCGGCGGTGGTGCGGCGCTTGGCCGCGTCCATGCGCGCGTGCTTGCGGTGGTCGAGCCTGCTCTGGATGAGCGAGAACAGCACGATCAGCGCCGGGAAGAACAAGAGCAAGAAGAACATCACCTCGGTGATCTCCAGCGCGTTGGTGGGGCCGAGGATCCCCTGCCCACCGTGCGTGACCGCGAGCGCGTTGGGCGCGGCGATTAGCATCGCCCACACCACCCAGCCCGCGATCAAAGCCGTTCGCTTACGGTTCATTGCGGGCAAGCCTACCGGATGGCGCGGTCACGCGTAGCGCTTCAAGCGCGGCGATCAGAGCCGGGTTGTACCGGCGTGCGGCCGTGGCCGGCGCCATCGCCGCGACGTCCAGGTGGCGGACCGGCGCTTCGAACACCTGCGCGCCCAACGCCTCGGCGAGCTCGCGTTGCTTTGCCGGTGGCACTGCGTCATCTTCGCTGGTCAGCACGACGGCGGTCGGGAACGGCAGCGGCTCGAGCCACGGCCGTGAGTCGAAGCGGCCGAGCTCACGACCAGCCTCCGCGATGTCGCGCGCGCTGTGGCGGGTCATCTCCGAGTGCACCCAGGCGGTGGCCGGCCCAGGTTTGAAACCGGAGCGGCCCAACAGCAGACGCCAGCCGCGCAGCGGCGCGAGCGCCAGGGCCGCACCGACCATCGGCATCGCCCGCCACACCCGGCGCAGCTCCGGCTCCCGCCAGTGCTGGGCGGTGCCGCTCAGCACCAGCCCGGCCACGACGTCCGGGTGGTCACGGGCCACCAGCTGCGCGATCGCGCCACCCATCGAGTAGCCGTAGACGATCGCGGGCGCCACGTCCAGCGCGCGCATCACGGCGGCGGCGTCGGCGGCGCAGGCCAGCAGCCGGAACGGCTCGAGCGGCCGCGGCCCGCGGCCGTGGCCGCGATGGTCGATCGCGACGATCCGCCAGCCGGCCGCGATCAGGTCGTCGTAGAGCGATCCGAAGTTGAGGTCGGCGCTGCCCGTCCAGCCGTGCAGCATGAACACCACCGGGCGCTCGTCCGCGGCGGCGCGCGCTCCCGGACCCCAACCTGAGTCGCGCAGAAAGAACTCGCCCCGCCCTGGGATCAGCACGGTGCGCGCCGGCGGGAACTCCCGCGGCGGCACCGCAACGTGCCTGCTCGTGCCCACGCCGACATCTTAAACGCACGTACCATCAGAGCCGTGGCCGTGATCATCGCAAGCGATCTCCAGAAGGACATCTCCGGCGAGCCGCTGCTGCGCGGCATCTCGTTCAAGCTCGAGCGCCGCGACCGCATGAGCCTGTCGGGCCGTAACGGCGCCGGCAAGACGACGCTGCTGCGGATGATCTCGGGCGAGGCTTCGATCGACGGCGGCGAGCTGGTGCTCGCCAAGGGCACCAAGGTCGCCCTCCACGATCAGCGACCGCCCCGCGACCAGCGGATGACGCTGCGCGACTACGTGCTCTCGGGCGCGCCGGAGCTGTTGGCACTGGAGGCCCGCCTGGCCGAGCTCGAGCAGCGCATGGCCTCAGGCGACTACGAGGAGCCGACGCTCAGCGCCTACGCCGACGCCCAGTCAGCGCTCGAGCACGCCGGCGGCTACACCTGGCGTGAGCAGGCGCTCGCAACCTTGCACGGGCTCGGCTTCAAGGACGACAGCGTGCTCGACCGCCGGCTCGGAACGTTCTCGGGCGGCGAGCTCACGCGCGCCTCGCTCGGCCGCGCGCTCGCCGGCCAGCCCGACCTGCTGCTGCTCGACGAGCCGACCAACCACCTGGACATCGAGTCGCTCGAATGGCTCGAGGCGCATCTCGCCGCGCTCGACGCCGCCGTGATCCTGATCGCCCACGACCGTTGGTTCCTCGAGTCGGTCGCCACCGCGGTGCTGGAGCTGGAGGCTGGGCGCGGCCGCTTCTTCCCCGGCACCTGGCACCAGTGGCGCACCGAGCGCGCCCAGCGCGAGCTGGCGCTCGGCCGCGCGATCGAGCGCCAGCAGGCCGAGATCGCCCGCCTGGAGAAGTTCGTCACCCGCTTTCGCGCCGGCACCCGCGCACGCCAGGCGCAGTCGCGTCAGAAGCGCCTGGACCGGATCGAACGGATCGACCGTGGGGAGCGCGACCGCGACGGGCTGGCGTTCGCCTTCAAGCCGCCGCAGCGCAGTGGCCGCGTCGTCTTCGAGCTGGACCGCGGGCGCGTGCAGATCGGCGAGCGCGTACTGCTCGACCAAGCGGAGCTGTGGCTCGAGCGCGGCGAGCACGTCTCGGTCGTCGGCCCCAACGGCGCCGGCAAGACCACGCTGATCGAGACGCTCGCGGGCGCGCGGCCGTTCGCCGACGACGGCTCCGACGCCCGCGACGCGACCGGCATGGCGCTGAAAGGGGGCGCTTCACCGGCCCCCTCGCCCGCTGGCGAGGGGGCCGGACCGCAGGTGACCGGCAAGCTGCTCACCGGCCACAATGTCAACGTCGGGTTCCTGTCGCAGCACTCCGAGGACCTGCACGCCGGCAGCGCGCGGACCGTGGTCGAGGCCTGCCAGGCGCGCACCGGACTGACGCCCGCCAACGCCCGTGCCCTGCTCGGCCGCTTCCTGTTCAGCGGCGAGGAGGCCGACAAGCCGCTCGAGGCGCTCTCCGGCGGCGAGCGCCAGCGCCTGTCGCTGGCGATCCTGGTGCAGTCCGGCGCCAACGTGCTGATCCTCGACGAGCCGACCAACCACCTGGATGTGGAGAGTCGCGAGGCGCTCGAGGATGCGCTGCGCGACTTCCAGGGCTCGCTGCTCCTGATCTCCCACGACCGGGCGCTGCTGGACGCGATCGGCAGCCGCACGATCGCCTTCGAGGAACGGACGCTGCGCTCCTATCAGGGCGGCTGGCCGGAGTATCTGCGCGTGCGCGAGCAGCGGGCGCAGGCGGCGGCCGAGCGCGCGCAGACGGCCACGCCGGCGCGCGCCCAGTCGCAGCCCAGGCCGGCGGCCAAGCGGGCCGCCGGCGGCAACGGCGCCGGCGGCGGTCCGGCCAAGCGACAGGCGAAGCTTGAGGCGCAGATCGAGCAGGCGGAGGCGGCGCTGCGGGCTGTGGAGGACGAGCTCGCCGACACGGCCGCCTGGTCCACCCCCGAGCGCTCGAGGCAGTCGAGCGCGCGGCACGAGGCTGCAAAGCGCACCGTCGACGAGCTCTACGCGCAATACGAGCAGGTGGCCGGTTAGTGGACGGCGACGGGCAGCGGCCGCTCGAGGCCGGCATCCGCACCGACCTGCGGGGCGCCATGTCCTACGGGGAGTACCTGGAGCTCGGGACGCTGCTCTGCGCCCAGCGCCCGCGCAGCCGTCCCGAGCACCACGACGAGCTGCTCTTCATCGTGGCCCACCAGACCTCGGAGCTGTGGCTCAAGCTCGTGCTGCACGAGCTGCGCGGCGCGCGCGAGCACTTCGGGGCTGGCGACATGGCGCAGGCGCGCAAGTGCCTGGCGCGTGTCAAGCACGTGCTGAGGACGCTGGCGGACCAGTGGTCGGTGCTGGCGACGCTCACGCCGCACGACTACGCGGAGTTCCGTGGCGCGCTTGCCACCGCCTCCGGCTTCCAGTCCTGGCAGTACCGGGCGGTCGAGTTCATCCTCGGCAACAAGCACTCGGGCATGCTCGCCCTGTTCGAGTCAGACCCCGAGGCGCACGCGCTGCTGTCACGGACGCTGGCCGAGCCGACCGTCTACGACGCTTTCCTGAGGCTGCTCGCGCGCACCGGCCACCCTGTCCCGGACGCCATCCTCACGCGTGAGGTGACGGGCGCCTGGGTCGAGCAACCCCTCCTGGTCCCGGTGCTGCGAGAGATCTACCGGGACGTCGATGCCAACTGGGAGGCCTACGCCACCTGCGAGGATCTGGTCGACGTCGAGGACGCCTTCCAGCTCTGGCGTTTCCGCCACATGCGCACGGTGCAGCGCACAATCGGCTGGAAGCAGGGCACGGGCGGCTCCTCCGGTGTCGGCTTTCTCAAGCGCGCGCTCGAGCTGAGCTTCTTCCCCGAGCTGTTCACGGTCAGGAGCGAGATCGGTGAGTGATCCCGCCGCGCGGACCGAACTTCCCGGGTTGGTGGATCACCACGTGCACCTGGGACTGGTGGATTGGGAGCGGCTGGCCGGTGGGCCGCTGTGCGAGGTGCACGACCTCGGCTGGGAGCCGGATGCTGTGCAGGCGATCGCGGCTGCGCCCCCGGGGGGTGTGCGGATCCGCTTCGCGGGGCCGTTTCACACGGCGGTCGGCGGCTACCCGAGCGGCCGCGCGTGGGCGCCCGCGGGCGCCGTCGTGCAGCTGCGTGACGTGCGCGAGGCGAGTGAGGCGGTGGCGCGCGCGGCCGCGGCGGGAGTCTTCGCGGTCAAGGTGGCGCTCAGCGCGCTCATGCCACTGCTCGCCGATGAGCCGCTCGAGGCGCTCATCCGGGCCGCGCACGCGCACGGGCTGCCGGTGATCGCGCACACGGAGGGGCCGGGGCAGGCGTGGCGGGCGATCATCGCCGGGGTGGATGTGCTCGCGCACACACCCTGGGACGAGCGCCTGACAGAGGCGCAGGCGCGCCGGGCCGCCTCCTCGGGCATGACCTGGATCTCAACGCTCGCGATCCACGAGGGCGAGGCGCTCGCGACAGCGGTCGATAACCTGGGCCGGTTCCACGCGGCGGGCGGCCGGGTGCGCTACGGCACCGACATGGGCAACGGCACGCAGCCGGTCGGCGTGAGCCCGCGTGAGGTCGAGCTGCTCGGCGAAGCCGGGCTCGCCGGCGAGGCGCTGCTCGACGCGGTCTGTGGCGATGCGTCCGGCGCGCCGCTGCTGGCGAGCCACCACCCGTTTCCGCGCGACAGCAAGCAGCTGATTGGCTGGCTCGCTGACTGCGAGCGCATCGATCACGCCGCGGCTCTCGGTGGAGACGCACCGTGAGCTCGCTGCGGGATCGCGCCCGGGAGCTCGACGCGGCCGACCCGCTCGCGGCGCTGCGCGTCGAGTTCATCGGCTCCGAGGATGTGGTCGCCTACCTCGACGGAAACTCGCTCGGGCGGCCGCTGCACGCATCCAAGCAGCGCCTCGCGAGCTTCGTCTCAGAGGCCTGGGGTGCGCGCCTGATCCGCGGCTGGGATGAGCGCTGGATGGACGCTCCGACCGAGACCGGCGACCGTCTCGCGCGCGTGGCGCTCGGCGCCGCGCGCGGGCAGACGCTCGTCGCCGATTCGACCAGCGTGCTGCTCTACAAGCTGCTGCGTGCCGGCCTGGCGGCGCGGCCCGGACGCGAGGTGCTGGTGATGGACTCCGGCAACTTCCCCACCGACCGCTTCCTCGCCGGCGCGGTGGCCGCGGAGCGCGGGCTCGAGCTGCGGGTGATCGAGCCCGCGCCGCGGGCGGGCGTCAGCGTCGCTGACGTCGCGGGGGCGCTGGATGAGCGCGTGGCGCTCGTGCTGCTCAGCCACGTGGACTTTCGCTCTGCCCAGATCGCCGAGCTCGCGCAGATCACCGCGCTGGCGCACAGCGCCGGCGCGCTCGTGCTCTGGGACCTGTCGCACTCGGTGGGCGTGATGCCGATCGGCCTGGACGCGGCCTGCGTGGACCTCGCCGTCGGCTGCACCTACAAGTACCTCAACGGCGGCCCCGGGTCGCCCGCCTTCCTGTATGTTGCCGCGGCCCTGCAGGACCGGCTGCAACAGCCGATCGCGGGCTGGATGGGGGCCGCAGACCCGTTCGAGATGGGGCCCGGTTACGCTCCCGCGAGCGGCATCCGACGCTTTGCGAGCGGCACGCCGCCGATCGTCGGCATGCTGGCGCTGCGCGACATGCTGGCGCTGATCGAGCGCGCTGGGATCGATCAGATCCGCGCCAAGTCGGTCGCGCTCACGGAGTTCGCGGTCGAGTGCGGCGACGCGCTGCTCCAGCCGTTCGGCGTGGAGCTCGCCTCGCCGCGCGATGCGGCGGTGCGCGGCGGCCACGTGATGCTCGAGCACGACGCCTTCCGCGAGCTGACCCCGATTCTCTGGGCGCGGGGCGTGATCCCCGACTTCCGCCCGCCGCGCGGCCTGCGGATCGGGCTCTCACCGCTCAGCACGAGCTTCGCGGAGCTGCACGCGGGCATCTCGGCGGTGGCGGAGTTGCTGCCCGGTCGCGGTTAAGCTTGTGGGCAACATGACCGTCAGCACCAACTTTCGCAATGCGGTGATCGTCCTCGCGATGGCGGGCGTCATCTATGCGCTCGGCACCACCGGGGACTTCGCGCTCGGCACACTGGAGACGGCGATCCTCCTCGGCTTCTTCGCCGCCTCAGCCTGGGCGGCTTCACGCTTCTACGTCGAGCACCGGACCGCGATCGATTCGCTCGGCACCCGCCGGCGGGCGATCGTGTACGTGGCGCTCGGGGTGGCCGCGCTGGCGCTGACAGCGGTTGGCCGCTTCACCGCCAGCGGCTTCGGGACCGTGATCTGGCTGGTCCTGCTCGGCTGCTGCGTCTACGCGCTCTACGCGGTGTGGCGCTCGACCAAGCTGTACTAGCACCGCTCCGGTCGGGGTGGCCAGCGGGCCACCCCGACCGGAGCGGCGCCGCGCCTACGCGTGCAGGTCGAAGCGGTCCAGGTTCATCACCTTGTCCCAGGCCCGCACGAAGTCGCGCACGAACTTCGCGCCTGAGCCGGCGCTCGCGTAGACCTCGGCGATCGCACGCAGCTCGGCGTTTGCGCCGAACACCAGGTCGACGCGGCTGGCGCTCCAGGACTGGCCCTCGGGGCCGGTGGCGGTGAAGGTACGGCTGTGCTCGTCCGCGGGCGTCCAGCTGGTGCCCAGCGCCAGCAGGTTGACGAAGAAGTCGTTCGTCAGCCTGCCCGGCGTCGCGGTCAGTACGCCGAGGCTCGAGCCGTCGTGGTTGGCGCCCAGCGCACGCATGCCGCCGACCAGCACCGTCATCTCCGGCGCGCTCAGCGTCAGCAGGTTCGCACGGTCCACCAGCAGATGCTCGGCCGGCAGCTGCGCGTCGTCGCGCAGGTAGTTGCGGAAGCCGTCGGCGCGCGGTTCGAGCACCGCGAAGGATTCGACGTCTGTCTGCTCCTGGCCCGCGTCGACGCGCCCGGGCGAGAAGGGCACCGTGACCGGGTGGCCGGCGTCGGCGGCCGCGCGCTCCACGGCGGCGCAGCCGCCGAGCACGATCACATCCGCCAGCGACGCCTGCCCGCCGCCCGCGCCGAACGCCTGGCGCACGCCCTCGAGGGTGCCGAGCGTGCCGGCGAGCTCGGCCGGGTTGTTGACCTCCCAGCCGCGCTGCGGGTCGAGGCGCAGGCGCGCGCCGTTGGCGCCGCCGCGCTTGTCGCTGCCGCGGAAGGACGAGGCCGAGGCCCAGGCGGCCCTGACCAGCTGCGCGATGGTCAGGCCGCTTGCGAGGATCCGTTCTTTGAGCTCCTGGATGTCAGCGTCGCTGAGGCTGCTGGCGGGAGCCGGCGGCAGCGGATCCTGCCAGAGCAGCTCCTCGCTCGGCACCTCCGGCCCGAGGTAGCGTGAGACGGGGCCCATGTCGCGGTGGGTGAGCTTGAACCAGGCGCGCGCGAACGCGTCGGCGAGCTCGTCCGGGTGCTCCATGAAGCGCCTGGAGATCGGCTCGTAGATCGGGTCGAAGCGCAGCGACAGGTCGGTTGTGAGCATCGTCGGCCGCCGCGGCGCGCCACCCTCATCTGGCGCGGGAATCACCGCGTCCGCGCCCTTGGCGACCCACTGGTAGGCGCCGGCTGGGCTCTTCTCGAGCTCCCACTCGAAGGTGAAGAGGTTCTCCAGGAAGTGGTTAGACCAGCGGGTCGGGGTCTGCGTCCAGGTGACCTCGATGCCGGAGGTGTTGGCGTCCTGGAGGACGCCGCTGCGGTAGCTGTTGCGCCAGCCGAGCCCCTGCTGCTCGATCGGCGCCGCCTCGGGCTCGGGGCCGAGCAGCTCGGCCGGGCCGGCGCCGTGGGTCTTGCCGAAGCTGTGCCCGCCGGCGATCAGCGCCACCGTCTCCTCGTCGTTCATCGCCATGCGGCGGAACGTCTCGCGGATGTCGACGGCCGCCTTGAGCGGGTCCGGCTCGCCGTTTGGCCCCTCGGGGTTGACGTAGATCAGGCCCATCTGCACGGCCGCGAGCGGGGACTCGAGCTGGCGCTCGCCGTGGTAGCGCTCGTCGCCCAGCCAGGTCGTCTCCGGGCCCCAGTAGACGTCTGTGTTCGGCTCCCAGGCCTCGAGCCTGCCGCCGCCGTAGCCGAAGGTCTGAAGGCCCATCTGCTCCAGCGCGACGTTGCCCGTGAGCACCATCAGATCGCCCCAGGAGATGCTCTGGCCGTACTTCTGCTTGACCGGCCACAGCAGCCGCCTGGCCTTGTCGAGGTTGACGTTGTCGGGCCAGCTGTTGAGCGGCGCGAAGCGCTGCTGACCGGAGCTGATGCCGCCGCGTCCATCGTGGATCCGGTAGGTGCCGGCGGCGTGCCAGGCCATGCGGATCATCAGCGGGCCGTAGTTGCCGTAGTCGGCCGGCCACCAGTCCTGTGAGCTGGTGAGCACCTCCGCGATGTCACGCTTGACGGCATCCAGGTCCAGCTGCCCGAACGCCTCCGCGTAGTCGAAGTCCGGGTCGAGCGGGTTGGTGACGGCCTGGCCCTGGGCGAGGATGCGCAGGTTCAGACGCTCTGGCCACCACTCGGTGTTGGCATCGCCCTGCGTCGGATGCGTGAGCCCGTGGTGCGCGACCGGGCAGCCGCCGCTGGCGCTCGTCGCGTGTTCGGTCGCAGTGTTGCTGGGGTCAGGCACGGTGGTCCTTTCGGTCGGTTCTAGCGGTGCTGGGTGGTTGACGGGGCCGCACAGGCCGGGCAGCGGCCCCAGTAGATGACCTCGGCCTCGTCCACGGTGTAGCCGTGGGCCTCGGACGGGGTCAGGCAGGGTGTGTCGCCAACGGCGCAATCGACGTCGGCCACCGCGCCGCAGTCGCGGCAGACGATGTGGTGGTGGTTGTCGGCCACGCGTGCCTCGTAGCGGGCCAGCGAGCGCGAGGGCTGGATGCGGCGCACCAGGCCAGCGTCGGTGAGCGCCTGGAGCACGTCGTAGACAGCCTGGTGGGAGAGATCGCCCAGCTCGGTGCGCGCAGCGTCGATGATCGTCCCGGTATCGGCGTGAGGGTGCTCGTGGACGGCGCTGAGCACCGCGACCCGTGGGCGGGTGACGCGCAGGCGCGCGGCGCGGATGATGCTCTCGATCTCCTCGGCCGGTGGCATGAGGCCCAGTATCGCGCGGAAACTTGAACGAGTCAAGTTTGGGTTCGCGGCTTTGGCCGTTGCCCCCGGCGCCGCGTATGAGATCGGAGGTTGACGCCTGTCCTGGGGCCCCTGAAAGGCGGAACCCAAGATCAAGAAGGTAAGGGCGTGGCCGGGAGCTCACCGGTTGGCGTCGAGCGTGCCCTGGTTTGGCGCTGCGGGGTGTTCCGTGAGGGCGTGCGTGGAAGTGGCCGTAGGCGTGTTGTGGTCGTGAACGAGACTGGAGCGCCGCAGGGCGGAGGTCCGGTGGGTGAGCCGGCCTCTAGCAGCGATGCCCTGTTCATGCCGGTCCGGTGCTCGTCGTGGCTACAGAAGTTGCTCACAGGCCGAGACAGGAGTAGGGTCTAGACATTGAGTGGTCCACGCGACTATCCCCGCCGGAGCTGGCTCCAAGCGCTCTCTACGAGCCTCGCGGTCAGAGCGCTAGCGGTTACCATCGCCACAGTCAGCGTCCTCGCGCTCGCCACGGGACCAAGCCTCGCCGCCACGATCCCAGCCGGTCCACGGCCGCGGCCACAACGAGCGTCGCAAGCCCACCCGGAAGCCGATTTCAGCTACCAGGCGTCTCAACCGACTTGGCAACTCCAGACCTATCCCGAGCATGCATCATCAACGGCGAGCCGGAGTCGTGCCCGACCTTCGATGTCGACGTAGGCGAAATCCACAGGGTTGATGGCAACAACAGAACCGCCGAAGGAATCGTCGAGGTGGTTGTTGGCGGAGTCGGAACCGCAATTGGCGTCGGTAGCACACTTCTGTGCACTGCAGCCACAGCTGAAGAGCCGCTGGCCATAATTGATACCGGTCACTGCATTCTCGTCGGCGGCAGTGCGGCCATAGCATCGGCTTCAGTTTTGGCCGATGGGCTGATAAACGTCCTCGGCAACTTCTTCAATTCGCTCGCCGTTACAAGTATCGAACCAACCGCCGTCGGGGTCATCGCCCCATCGGCGATCAGCGCCGAGCCGTAATCTTTCCGGAATCGAGACAAGACCAATTGCTAGATCTGTCTAAGCGGTAGACGATGGCTTCATGGCTGAAATCTCCTCCCCAAGGAGCGTCACGCAAGGATCGTTACATCTGGATGCGGAGGTTCACTTTGTCTGTTCTGCTGCCGCTTTGGGCAGTGGAGTTCTCAGTAGTTATCCTGATTGGTCAGGCGAGCCGTGCGCTCGCATTCGCGGTGCTCATACCAGGAATCTTGATCTTGGTATCAATCATCGATCTGAGTGCTTTCATCTGCTGGGAGAAGCGCGGGGATGCGCAGCGACACCGTGACATCCCCAAAGTGTGATTGGTCAGATGTTTGGGCCCGCCGGTGAGCTATGCCCCGGGGCTCAGTGCGAGGGTTGTGATGGGCTTCGGCGTCCGGGACAATGGACGGCGAAGGAGGCGCTGCCCAGCGGGGCTCAGCAGGTGTACCGCGGAGCGGATCATCCGCAAGCTCAGAGAGGCTGAGCGATTGCAGGACGAGGGGCAGAGGGTCGCTGAACTCCGCAACCTCGCCCGGTGCGATACACGCGTCCGCCTCGGCCAGCGTTCTCCGTTCTCGCTCCCATGGTCATTGAATCCACGATAGTGAGCGTGTCGCCGAGCGCTGACAGAGAGGGGCAGTCCGCAGGGGCAGTTCGCGAAGTGGTACTGGCGCATCGCGGGCTCCAAACCACTGGCCGTCGCGACACTCAACAGTCCCGGGCTAACCTCGGCCTGCAGGGGCTAAGCGAACCCCACCATCGATTCATCGCTTCTGGGAATGCTAAAGCGGACCGCCGGATGCGGGCTTGGCCGGCTGGTGGTGTGGTAGTCGCTGGGGTCGCAAAGGCCCCATGATGGGGCCTTTGCGACCCCCGCGGTAGCTCAGACCGTGCCGACCTAGACTGATCTCGAGCGCCATGCCGATCGTCGCCGCCGACCGCCGCCGTGAGCTGCCCGACGAGCCGGGCGTCTACCTGTTCCGCGACAGCAGGGGCCGAGTGATCTACGTCGGGAAGGCGGTATCGATCAGGAAGCGCGTGGCCTCGCACTTCTCGAACCCCAGCACGCGCGCTGGACGCGACCTGCTGCCGATGATCGCGACGATCGACGCGCTCGTCGTGCAGACCGAGTCGGAGGCGTTGATCGTCGAGCAGAACTTCATCAAGCAGTACCAGCCGCGCTTCAACATCCGCCTGCGCGACGACAAGTCCTATCCGTACATAGCGGTCAGCCTCGACGAGGAGTTCCCGCGGGTGTACTTCACGCGCGAGCGCCACCGGCGTGACCGCGCCTACTTCGGCCCATTCTCGAGCGCCAAGCGCACGCGGGCGACGCTCGAGGTGCTCGGCAAGGTCTTTCTGTTCCGCAGCTGCGAGGGGCCGGTGCCCGGCCGGCGCAGCGGCTCACCCTGCCTCGACTACTACATCAAACGCTGCGAGGCGCCGTGCGCCGGTCACGTCGGCGCCGCGGCCTACCGGGCGGGCATCGACGGAGTGATCGCCTTCCTGTCCGGCCGCTACCGCGAGATCGAGCAGCGCCTGCAGGCGGACATGGAGCGCGCCGCCACCGAGCAGCGCTACGAGGACGCCGCGCGGGAGCGCAACCGCCTGCTGGCGGTCAGGCGCCTGCTGGAACGCCAGCGCGTGGCGATCGAGCAGGGCGGCACCTTCGACGCGATCGCCGTCGCGGTCGCCGAGAGCGACGCCAACGCACAGGTCCTGCAGGTGCGCGACGGCGTGCTGTCGGACCGCCAGAGCTTCTACCTCGACAACGCGGCGGGCGCCGACCCGGCGGACGTCACCGAGGCCTTCATCATCCAGTACTACGCCTCAGCCCTGATGATCCCCCCGCTGGTCGTCATCGATCCGAGCTCGGATGACGCGCGGCGCGCCACCGTGGCCCTGGCTCGGGCGCTCAGCGACCGGCGCGGCAGCCGGGTCGAGGTGCGTGAGCCCGAGCGCGGCGACAAGCGGCGCGTGCTGGAGCTCGCGCAGCGCAACGCCCGCCTCGCGCTCGAACAGGAGCAGCTGCGCTCCGAGCGCCGCCGCCTGCAGCGGGCGGAGGCGCTCGGCGGCCTGCAGCGCGCCCTGGGGCTCGACGCGCTGCCGATGCGCATCGAGTGCTACGACATCTCGACGCTGATGGGCACCAACACCGTCGCCTCGATGGTCGTGTTCGAGGGCGGCGTCGCGAAGAAGTCCGACTACCGGCGCTTCCGGGTGAGGACGGTGGGGGACGCGGCGGTGGGTGTCGGTGGCCAGCGGGCCACCGACACCGAGTACGGCCCCGACGACTTCGCCTCCCTGGAGGAGATCCTCGGCCGGCGCATGGCGCAGTACGAAGCCCAGCGGGATCGCTCGCCGCACGACCACGACTATGACCCCAGCTTCGCGGCGCTGCCGGACCTGGTGGTGATCGACGGGGGCAAGGGTCAGCTCGCCGCCGGGCTGCGGGCGTTGGGCGGGTTCCTGGAGCTGGGCGTGCCGGTGGTGTCGCTGGCCAAGCGCATCGAGGAGGTGTTCATCCCCGGGCAGCCGCAGTCGCTTCAGCTGGCGCACGACACGCCCGAGCTGCAACTGCTGCAGCGGCTGCGCGACGAGGCGCACCGCTTCGCGATCACGCACCACCGGCAGCGGCGCGACCAGGCGATGACGGCATCGATCCTCGACGGGCTCGCGGGTGTGGGGCCGGCGCGCAAGCGGGCTCTGCTATCTCACTTCGGCTCTCCGGATGCCGTGCTCGACGCTTCGCGCGAGGAGCTCGAGGCGGTGCCGGGGATCCCCGGCAAGCTCGCGCGCGAGCTGCATCGCGAGCTCCATCGGACGGGGGTGTGAGCTTGACGGCCGCGGCGCCTGGTAAACCCCCAGCCTGGGGGATCATGCGCGGTCACAGAGTCGACACACGCCGAGACGAAGAGGACACACATGTCGGCAACGGCTGAGCAGGAGCTGGCGTTACGCGACCTGGTCGTGATCACCGGCTTCTCGGGCGCCGGCAAGTCCACGGCGATGGCGGCCTTTGAGGACGAGGGCTACTTCTGCGTGGACAACCTGCCCTCGGAGATGATCAGCTCGCTGGTCGAGCTCTTCACGCACAGCGGCTCGAAGGTCGCGCAGGCGGCGATCGTCTCCGACGTGCGCGCCGGCAGCTACTTCGACGGCTTGGCCGCGGTCCTCGATCGCCTCGCGAAGCTCGGCGTCAGCCACCGGGTGCTGTTTCTGGAGGCCGACGAGGAGACCCTGCAAACCCGCTACAAGGAGACGCGCAGGCGCCATCCGCTGGCGCCCGACGGCAGCGTTGCGGAGGGCATCGCCCGTGAGCGTGACGCGCTCGCGCCGCTGCGCGAGCGCGCCGACGTGGTCGTCGACACGTCGGGTCTGACAGCCGCCCAGTTGCGGCGCAGGCTGGCTGACCAGATGCTTCCGAGCCGCACGCCCGGGCGCCTGGCGGTGACGTTCGAGAGCTTTGGCTTCAAGTACGGAGCCGCCCGCGACGGCGACCTGATGTTCGACGTGCGCTTCCTCCCGAACCCCCACTACGAGCCCGAGCTGCGCCCCTTGAGCGGGCTCGATCGGCAGATCGTCGACTTCATCGACCGGGATGGCGCGCTTGACGCCTTCTATGCGCGGCTGCATCCGCTGCTCGACTATCTGATGCCGCAGTATCTGGCGGAAGGCAAGTCGCACCTGGTGGTGGCGGTAGGCTGCACCGGAGGCCGCCACCGCTCGGTGGCGGTCGCGCAGGCTCTCGCGGACCGCTACCGGCAGGCGCCGCAATATGTGGTCGAGGTCGTGCACCGCGACATCGGGCGGCCGGCGTGATCGACCACGTCGGCTTCGAGGTGGCCGACCTGGAACGGTCGGCCCGCTTCTACGACCCGCTGTTCTTCGCGCTCGGCGCGCGCCGCATGCTGGAGTCCCCGCACGCGATCGCCTACGGCGTCAACGGCCCCGAGTTCTGGCTGGTGGTGCGCGGGCTGCCGCCCGCCGCCGGCTACGGCCATGTCGCGCTGCAGGCGAGCGGCAAGGCGGCGGTGGATGCCGCCTACCGCGCCGGGCTCGCGGGCGGCGGGGCAGACGACGGGCCGCCGGGGCTGCGGCCCCAGTACGGCAAGCGCTACTACGCCGCCTACCTGCGCGATCCCGACGGACTGCGGGTTGAGGTGGTCTCGCGCCGCTAGCTCGCGCCGCCAGCTCGCGCCGCCAGCCGGCCGCACCCAGACCGCGCGACCGCGCCCGAGCCATTGCACAGCGAGGCTGCGCGTTAGCCTTGGTGGCCCCGCCCGGGATCCCTGCCAGATCTGGCCGGGCTCGTAACGACACCACCTGGAGAAGACGATGGCAATACGTGTAGGGATCAACGGATTCGGGCGCATCGGCCGCAACGTCATGCGCGCCGCCGCCGAGCAGGGCGCCGAGATCGAATGGGTCGCGGTGAATGATCTCGTGGACCAGCGCACGATCGCGCACCTGCTGAAGTACGACTCGAACTACGGGCGCTTCAAGGGCACGGTCGAACTCAGCGACGCCGGCATCAGCGTGGACGGACGCGAGATCAAGGTCCTGGCCGAAACCGACCCGGCCGCGCTGCCCTGGGGCGAGCTCGGCGTTGACGTGGTGATCGAGTCGACGGGGCACTTCACGAGCCGTGCGGGCGCCGGCAAGCACCTCGAGGCGGGCGCGCCGAAGGTGGTCATCTCCGCCCCGGCGACCGATCCGGACGTGACGGTCGTGCTCGGTGTCAACTTCGAGCAGGCCTATGACCCGCAGGCGCACAGGATCATCTCGATGGCGTCCTGCACGACCAACTGCCTCGCGCCCGTCGCCCGTGTCCTGCAGGACACGGTAGGCGTGAAGCACGGCCTGATGACGACCATTCACGCCTATACCGCCGACCAGCGCCTTCAGGACATGCCGCACCAGGACCTGCGGCGCGCGCGCGCCGCCGCGCAGAGCCTGATCCCGGCTACTACCGGCGCCGCGAAGGCGATCGGACTCGTCATCCCCGAGCTCAACGGCAAGCTGAACGGGTTTGCCGTGCGTGCGCCGGTGCCCACGGGCAGCGTCGTGGACCTGACGATCGAGGCCGTGCGCGAGACGACCAGGGAGGAGATCAACGCGGCGCTGCTGGCCGCCAGCCAGGGACCGATGCGCGGCTACCTCGCCTACACCGACGAGCCGATCGTCTCCGCCGACATCGTCGGCGACCCAGCCTCCTCGATCGTCGACTCGGCGCTGACCTCGGTGCTCGACGGGACGCTCGTGAAGGTCGTCTCCTGGTATGACAACGAGTGGGGCTACTCGAACCGCATCGTCGACCTCGTCACGAAGCTGTAGCGCCGAGGTGAGGACACTCGCTGACCTTGGTGAGCTGCACGGCAAGCGCGTGCTCGTGCGGGTCGACTTCAACGTCCCCCTGGCCGACGGGGGTGTAGCCGACGACACGCGCATCCGAGCGGCGCTCCCGACGCTGCGGGAGCTGCGCTCGCGCGGCGCCGCGCTGATCCTCGCCTCGCACCTCGGGCGACCCAAGCAGCGCGAGCCGGAGCTCTCGCTGGGACCCGTGGCCGCGCGCCTGGGCGCGCTGCTGGACGTGCCGGTGAAGATGGCGCCCGCCGTTGTCGGAGAGCCGGTGCGCGAGCTGGCGGCGGCGCTCGCGCCGGGTGAGATCCTGATGCTCGAGAATGTCCGGTTCGAGCCGGGGGAGACCGGCAACGATCCGCAGCTTGCGGCGGCCTTCGGCGAGCTTGCCGATGTCTATGTGGACGACGCGTTCGGCGCCGCGCACCGGGCGCACGCCTCGACGGAAGGGGTCGCGCGGCTGATGCCCGAGCGGGCGGCCGGACTGCTGCTCGCCCGCGAGGTGCGGACGCTGACGGCGCTGATGAGCTCGCCGGTCAGGCCGCTGGTGGCGATCCTCGGGGGCGCCAAGGTGAGTGACAAGATTGCCGTCATCGAGCGCTTCCTGGAGGTTGCTGACACGCTTCTGATCGGCGGCGCGATGGCCTTCCCGTTTCTCGCGGCCCAAGGCCACGGCGTCGGTGACTCGCTCTGTGCGGCCGACGACGTCACACACGCGCACACGCTGCTCGAAGCCTCACGCGAGCGTCGCGGCACGCTCGTGCTGCCGTGTGACCTCGTGGCGGCGGACCGCTTCGGCGCCGACGCTGCGCCGCGGCTGATCGATGGGGTCGAGGTGCCTCCCGGACTCATGGGCCTCGACATCGGCCCGCGGACCGTCGCCCTGTACAGCGATCACGTCGCAGCCGCGGGCACGGTCTTCTGGAACGGCCCGATGGGCGCGTTCGAGCTCGAGCCGTTCGCCGCCGGCACCAGGGGCTTGGCGCAGGCCTTGGCCGCCGCCGACGCGGTCACCGTGGTGGGGGGCGGGGACTCCGCCGCGGCGGTCGCGAAGTTCGGCTTGGCCGACCGCATGACCCACGTGTCCACCGGCGGGGGCGCCGCACTCGAGCTGATCGAGGGCCGGGTGCTGCCCGGGGTGGCGGTGCTCGACTGGGCGCCGGACGCCAGCGGAGCGACGCGGTGAGCGCTAGGCGCCCGCTGATCGCGGGCAACTGGAAGATGCACAAGACGGTGGCCGAGGCGGAGGCCTTCATCCAGCGCCTCTTGCCGCTGGTATACGCCTCGGACGCGGCCGATGTCGTGATCTGTCCGCCGTTCACGGCCCTGGCCGCGATGGTCGACTCCGCCCGCGGCTCGCGTGTGCAGGTGTATGCGCAGAACATGCACCACGCGCCGGCGGGAGCATTCACCGGTGAGATCTCGGCCGCGATGCTCACGGAGATCGACGTCGACGGCGTGATCCTCGGCCATTCCGAGCGCCGTGAGCTCTGTGGCGAGACCGACCGGGCGGTGGCGCTCAAACTGGCGGCGGCACTGGACGCAGGTCTCGAGCCGATCCTCTGCGTGGGCGAGACCGAGGCCGAGCGCGAGCAGGGCGAGACCGAGCGCAAGCTCCGCCATCAGGTCCAGGAGGGGCTGTCCAAGATCGGCGCCGAACGTCTTCCGGAGGTGGCCATCGCGTACGAGCCGATCTGGGCGATCGGCACCGGCAAAGTCGCGGAGCCGGAGCAGGCGCAGGACGCGGCGGCGTTCATCAGGGCGCTCGTTGCCGGCCGCTCGCCCGAGCAGGCGCAGCGCCTGCGGATCCTCTACGGTGGCAGCGTCACGCCGGAGAACGCCACCGACCTGCTTGCGCTGCCCGACATCGACGGTGCGCTTGTCGGTGGCGCGAGCCTCGACGCAGACGCCTTCGCGGCGATTGTGGGCGTCGCGTCGTGAGCCTGCCACCGCAACCGCTCGCGGCGCCGGCCCGCTGGCCGGCGCCCTCGTGTGCGCTGGTGGTGCTCGACGGCTGGGGGCTCGCGCCGGCGGGCCCGGGCAACGCCGTTTCGCTCGCTCGCACGCCGGTGTTCGACGCGCTCTGGACGCGGTATTCGCATACGACGCTCACAGCCTGCGGGCTGGCGGTTGGGCTGCCGGACGGGCAGATGGGCAACTCGGAGGTCGGCCATCTGAACCTCGGCGCGGGTGCCGTGATCATGCAGGACCTGACCCGCATCGACGCCGCCGTTGCGTCCGGGACGCTGGGCTCGAGCGAGGCGTTGCGGGCGGCCTTCGGCGACCTGCCGGACGGCGGGCGCCTACATCTGATGGGCCTGGTCTCGGACGGCGGCGTGCACTCGAGCATCGCGCACCTGCGGGCGCTGCTCGAGCTCGCCCGAGAGATGCGTGTCGGGGACCTGGTGGTGCACGCCTTCACGGACGGGCGCGACACTCCGCCGCAGTCTGGCGCCGGCTTCATCGCGACACTCGAGTCCTGGCTTTCCGAGCTTGGCGTCGGGCGAGTCGGCAGCGTCGTCGGGCGCTACTACGCCATGGACCGCGACAGCCGCTGGGAGCGCGTGCAGCTGGCGTTCGACCTTCTCGTCCACGGCCGCGCCGAGCACCGTGCGCAGACCGGTGCGCAGGCGGTCCGAGACGGGTATGAGCGCGGCGAGTCCGACGAGTTCCTGCGCCCCACGCTCGTCGGCGAGGAAACGGCGATCCGTCCCGGCGACAGTGTCTTTGCCTTCAACTTCCGTCCCGACCGCATGCGCGAGTTGACGCGCGCGCTCGCTGACCACGGTTTCGACGCCATTGATCGCGGCGGCGCCCGGCCAGTCGAGCGCTACGCCACGATGACCGCGTACGACGAGCGGTGGGGTTACCCGGTGGCCTTCCGGCCGCAGCGCCCGAGCGTCACCCTGCCACAGGTGATCGCCGCGCATGGTGGCCGGCAGCTGCACGTCGCCGAGACCGAGAAGTACCCGCATGTGACGTACTTCTTCGGTGGTGGCGAGGAGGTCCCGCAGGCGGGCGAGCGACGGGAGCTGGTCGCTTCGCCGCGTGAGGTAGCGACCTACGATCTGAAGCCCGAGATGAGCGCTCCGGAGGCTGCCGCCGCGTTCGTGCGCGCCTGGCGAGAGGACCGGCCGAGCTTCGGCATCATCAACTTCGCCAACGCCGACATGGTCGGCCACACTGGCGTCATTCCCGCGGCCGTCGCCGCGGTCGAGACGGTTGACCGCTGCCTGGGTGAGGTGGTGGACGCGGTGGCGCAGAGCGGCGGCGTGCTGGTGCTCACCGCCGACCACGGCAACGCCGACAACATGCTCGAGCCCGACGGCACGCCGAACACGGCCCACTCGCTGAACCCGGTGCCGCTGATCGTCGTGGCCGCCGGGACGGGTCCGCTGCGCGCCGGCGGCGTGCTCGCGGACGTGGCGCCGACGATCCTCGAGCTGCTCGGTCACGAGCAGCCTGCCGAGATGACCGGCCGAAGCCTGCTGCACGGCTGATGGGGCGGTTCTGGGCCCGCTGATCTCAGGCCCTGAACAACGCGTAGGTGGCCTCCAGCAGCGGCTCTGCCAGCTGCCGCAGGCCGGCTGCGCCACCGGTTCGCAGACGGTCGCGGATGAGCTCGTCCAGACCGCCCGTGTAGAGCGCGAGCAGCGATCCGGGCAGCGCCCGGACGGAGGCGTCGTCGCCGGCCGCAAGCTGGTTCAGTGACGCCACCTGTGTCGCCAGCGCACTCAGCAACGAGGCGCGGCTCTCAATCGCTGCGGGCCCGGCCGCCAGAACCTCGACGTGCAGCGTGACGGCCAGGGCCGGCTCGTCCGCGAGCGCCTCGAGGTAGGCGGTCAGCGAGCGGCGTGTGCGCTCTCGCCAGGGCCGGCTGTCCGCGTCCGTGCCCGCTCGGGCCATGCGCGCCAGCGCGTACTCCATGGCGTGGTCATAGGCTGCGATGAAGCATGCTTCGCGATCGCTGAACTGCGTGTAGAAGGTGCTGCGTGAGACGGCTGCCAGCCCGACCACGTCAGCCACGGTGGTCGCCGTGTAGCCGCGCTCGTACACCGAGTGGAGCATCGCCACCAGCAGCCGCTCACGTTGTGAGCGCAGCACCTGCTCGCGCGGCAGGCGGTGACGTCCGGGTGGCAGCCGTTCGGGTTTGGGTAGATTGGACACGCTCCGGTACGAGACAGTACACAGCGGCCCGGCACGGGGCTGATGGCGCCGTGGTCAGGCGTCGCGGCGCTTGAGCAGCACGGCCGCGATTGCGATCGCGGCGACCGTGTAGCCGCAGAACAGCGCGAAGCCGCCCCACGGGGAGAAGCTGTTCTGCTGAGCGAGCGCCTGCGCCAGGCCGCTGCTGGCGGTCGATGGCAGGTAGGGCTGAAGCCCGTTCGCGGTCGCGCTCGGCAGGATGGCGACCAGTCCTGGGAGGACGAAGAACACGCCCACGAACAGCGCGATGCCGCCGGCCGTGCGGCGCACGATCGTGCCCAGGGCGATGCACAGCGCGCCGGTCGCGGTGGTCACCAGCGCGACCCCGAAGATCGCGCGCAGGGCTGGAGGCGAGCCGAGCGCGACATTCACATGGTGCTCTGAGAAGATCGCCTGGCCGCCGAGGAAGCCGATGAACGCGGCGACCAGCATGAGCGCGAACGTGACCGCGGAGAACACCGCGAGCTTTGCCCACAGGACCGGCAGCCGTTTCGGGGCGGCCATGAAGCTCGAGCGGATCATGCCGGTGTGGTACTCGCCGGTGATCGTCATCACGCCGAGGATCGCCACCGCGAGCTGGGCGAGGTGCCAGCCTCCGAGGCTGTGGTCGATCGCGTTGATCGCCAGCCGCTGCTGGACCGGCAGCTGCGACCAGCGTCCCATCTCGATCGCGGCGATCAGCGGGCCGAGCCCGGCCTGTGCGACGAACGCCAAGAGCAGGGACCAGCGGGTGGAGCGAAGTGTCCACAGCTTCGTCCACTCGGAGCGGATCACGCGCGGGAGCGTCACGCGCTGCACGGCGCGCTCACGCGACAGGTCGGGGCTCGCGGCCGCGCTCACGGCTGCTGCTCCCGGTCGGCGAGCGTCGCCACTGGCGCGCGCGGCTGCGCCGCCTCCGGCTGTGGCTGCTGGTACTCGACGAGGTCCTTGGTGATGCTCATGAAGGCATCCTCGAGCGTCACCTGCAGGGGCGTCAGCTCGTGCAACGCGATTCCGCCCCGCAGGGCCGCCTCGCCAACCTGCTCCGCGCTCAGGCCGAACACCCGCAGGGCGCCGTCCTCGAGTGGCTCGCAGCGGCCGCCATGCTCGTTGAGGATGCCGCTCAGGGTGGCCGACTCGGGCGAGCGTACGCGCACCGGGGCGCCGGCGGAAGCCCGCGCGACGAAGCTCGCAACGTCGGTGTCTGCGACCAGACGGCCGCGTCCGATCACGATCAGATGATCTGCGGTCTGCTCCATCTCGCTCATCAGGTGCGACGAGAGAAACACGGTGCGACCCTCGGCCGCAAGCCCTTTGAGTAGGTTGCGGATCCAGCGGATACCCTCGGGATCGAGCCCGTTGGCGGGCTCGTCCAGGACGACCGTCGCCGGGTCGCCGAGCAGCGCCGCGGCGACACCGAGTCGCTGCCCCATGCCGAGTGAGAAGCTGCCGACGCGCTTGCGCGCGACCGACTCGAGCCCGACCATGGCGACCACCTCGTCCACGCGCCGACGCGGGATCCCGTGTGTGTGCGCGAGCGCCAGGAGATGGTTGTATCCGGATCTTCCGGTGTGGACCGCGCGGGCCTCGAGCAGCGCGCCAACCTCGTGCAGCGGCGCCGTGAGGTCCTGGTAGCTTTGCCCGTTCACGGTCGCTGTCCCGCGCGTGGGGCGGTCGAGCCCGAGGATCAGCCGCATGGTCGTCGACTTGCCGGCGCCGTTCGGCCCCAGGAAGCCGGTCACGACCCCGGGTTGCACCGTGAATGTGAGATCCTCCACGGCCACCCGTTCGCCGTAGTGCTTGCTCAGCCCGCGAACCTCGATCATCTCCCCGCACTCTAGTGGTGACGCGCGTGCCGGGGCGGGTTTACTCAACGTTTACGAGCGGGTAACTTCTGTGGCGGGGTGCGGATGCCAGCATCCCGAGTGGCGCACCGCCACACTCCGCGACCACCACCAAGGAGCACGATCGGCTGACTATGAACGGAACTCAGGCTGGATTGATCATCGCCGTGTTCATCGCCTGCGCGGTGGAGACGACTGAGGCGCTGACGATCGTGATGGCGGTTGGCGTCACGCGCAGCTGGCGCTCTGCGCTGATCGGGGTCGGTGTGGCGCTGCTGGCGCTCGCGGCGATCACGGCGGCGCTGGGTCCCGCGCTGACGGCACTCCCGATCAACGTGCTGCGCGGCGTTGTGGGTGGGCTGCTGCTCGTCTTCGGCCTGCAGTGGCTGCGCAAGGCGATCCTGAGGGCCGGCGGGCTCAAGTCCATGCACGACGAGAGCGCCGCCTACGCGCAGGAGTCACGGGCGGCCGGCGACGCCGGTGCGGTCGCGTCCGGCATCGACCCTTACGCCTTCCTGGTCGCCTTCAAGGGGACACTGCTCGAGGGGCTGGAGGTCGTCTTCATCGCGCTGACGTTCGGCTCCAACCAGAAGAACGTGCCGCTTGCCGCCGCTGCCGCGCTGGTGGCGGTTTTGGTCGTTGTGGGCGTCGGGGTGATGGTCCGCGCCCCGCTGGCGAGGGTGCCCGAGAATTCGCTGAAGTTCGCGGTCGGAGTGATGCTCACGTCGTTTGGGACCTTCTGGGGTGGGGAGGGAGTGCACGCGCACTGGCCCGGCGGTGAGGTCGCGTTGCCTTTCCTGATCGCCGGATACCTGCTGTTCGCGTTGCTCACGGTCGCGGCGCTGCGGCGCCTGCAGGCGGCGCACGCCGGTGTCAGCTCGCGGACGGCGCGCGCGTGAGCCGTGTGAAGGCACTCATCAGGTTCCTATGGGACTTCGTGATCGGCGACGATTGGCGCATCGCGCTGGCGGTGCTGCTCGCGCTGGCCGTGACCCTGATCGTCTCCGGCTCCAGCCTCGCCGTGTGGTGGCTGCTGCCGCTCGTCGTGGTGGTGATCCTCAGCATCTCGGTTTGGGATGTGGCGCGCAGGAGTCGCTGAGGTCTGACCGGCGAGCAGGGCGGCGGCTTGCGTCACAATCTGGGTGTGGGCGGTTACTTCACCGACGCTTCCATGATTCGCCGGGTCCACCGTGAGCAGGTCCTGGCGATCTCCGGCGCGCGGGCGCTGCTGATGCAGGCCGCGCACCCTGTTGCCTTTGCCGGGTTCTTCATGTCCACCGGCTCGCTGGAGGATCCCTACGCGCGTCTTCACCGCACCGCGCGTGTGCTCGACACGATCATCTTTGGCGAGCGCGACGCCGCCGATCGCGTCACGGCCGTCGTCAGACGAGTCCACAGTCGTACGCGGGGTGCGCTTCCGTACCCGGCCGGCAAGTTCCCGGCCGGGACGCCGTGGGCGGCTGACGATCCGGCGTTGATGCTGTGGATTCTCGCGACCCTGGCCGACTCCGGGACGCTGGTCTACGAGCGCTACGTGGGTTCGCTCAGCGAGCGCCGGCGGGACGCCTACTGGCGCGACTGGCGCACGGTCGGGCGCCTGTTCGGCCTTGGCGGTGGCGACATGCCGGAGCGGCACGCCGACCTGCGCCGGTACATGCGTGAGATGCTCGCCGGCGATGTCCTGCACGTCTCGGCCGAGGCACGGCAGCTCGGCATCGATGTCGTACTGCGCCCTCCCGTTCCTGCCAGGGCCAAGCCGCTGCTCGAGGCCGCGAACTTCACGGTGATTGGCCTGCTCCCCGCTCGCATCCGCCGAGGCTACGGGCTGGGCTGGGATCCGCTTCGGGCGCTGGCTCTGCGTGTCGGCGCGGAGTCGGCGCGCCGGGCGGTCGTGCCGGTCCTGCCGCGTCGCGTCCGCTTCCGCTCCTCCGCCCCGCTCGCCGGGCAGCCGGCGGGGCTCGGTCGGCCGGCTGGGCTCGGTCGGCCGGCTGCTCGCGCGAGCTAGCCGGTCGCGGCCGCCCAGCTCCGACCGCCACCGTTGACCGGCTTCGGCCCCCAAAGCTCGCGCTCGCAGCCTGGTTTGGGGGTTCGAGGCGCTGGGAGAGCCCGAAACCCCCAAAGCTCGCCTGAGCCCTCCGGTTTGGGGGTTCGAGGCGCTTCTCTGCGCGGCCCGGCCTGCCTCGGCCGCCCATGTGCCTGGCTCGGCCGCCCACGGGCCGCGCACGGGCCGCCCGGCCCGTGCGCGGCGCCCACGAATCCACTCCCCGGGAAGCGGGCGACGGGGTTCGAACCCGCGACCTTCGGCTTGGGAAGCCGACGCTCTACCAACTGAGCTACACCCGCAGCAGGCCCCATTCTATGGTGCGCCGCAGCATCGCGAACTCCGGCTAATCTGTGAGCGATGCGCAGGTACCTGGTGCCGAGTGTCGTGTCGGCGGTCGTGGTCGCGCTGCTGGCGGTGCTCGCCTTCGGCGTGTCCGTCAACGGCGCCGGCAACGCGCTGGCTGCCAGGGTGGCCCGGGGGCAGAGGCCGCCGGCGCCCAATGACACCGTCCGTCTGCAGCTGCTTGGCAGCTCTCGCCGTGAGAGCCTCAGCCAGCTGCGCGGGAAGGTCGTGATGCTCAACGTGTTCGCCGGCTGGTGCGTCGCCTGCCAGGACGAGACGCCGCTGCTGCGCCGCGCGCAGCGCCTGCTGCTCGCGCACGGCGGCGAGCTTGTCGGCATGACGTATCAGGACTCCAGCACCGACGCGGCCGGCTACATGCGCCGCTACCACCTGAGCTATCCCGTGCTCCTGGACCCGGGGGACACCTTCGTCGGGCCCTACGGCGTCAACGGTGTGCCCGAGACGTTCATCATCGGCCGCAACGGCCGCATCCTCGCCGCTCGCACCTTCCAGCTGTCAGGTACGTGGGTCAGCCGCACGCTCGACCGTGTGCTTGGACTGAAGGCATGACCGCGCGGCGTCTGATCGCGCTCGTCGCTGCGTTGGCGCTATCAGGCGCGCTGGCGGGCACCGCCGCCGCCGCGGTCCCGAGCTATACGGCGGCCCTCTCACAGTTCATGTGCGTCTCCTGTCACGAGCCGCTCGAGCTGGTGGACTCACCCCAGGCGATCTCCGAGCAGCAGTACATGCGCGGCCTTCTGGCCAAGGGCCTGGACATGTCTCAGGTGAAGGCCGGCATGGTCGCCCAGTACGGCCCAGCCGTGCTGGCCCAGCCGCCCGCCCGCGGCTTCAACCTGACCGTCTACGTGCTGCCACCGCTGATCTTCCTCGGCGGCCTGGCGTTGCTCGCATTGACGCTGCCCAAGTGGCGCGCACGGTCGCGCCGCGCCGCCGCGCTGATGCTGCCGGTCGCGGAGCCGCTGGCAGGCCCCGACTCGCAGCGGCTCGACTCCGAGCTCGAGCGCTTCATCTGAGACCCGCGCCACTCACATCGAGGCGGGCGCGCTGACGCCGAGCAGCCCGAGCACAACCGCGAGCTGCGTCTGCGCGGCGGCACACAGCGCGATACGGAACGCCTCGGTCGGCGGTGGCTCCGCTCCGACCACCTTGCAATCCCTGTAGAACGCGGTGAGGTCCTGCGCCAGCTCCAGCGCGTAGGCCGCCATGCGGTGCGGCGCGCGCCGCTCGGCCGCCTCGGCCACCTCCTCGGGTAGGGACAGCAGCCTCCTGAGCAGCTGCCGCTCGGAGCTGTGGAGCTCGCCCGCTGGCGAGCTCCACGCTGCATCGACCGCGACTGCGCTGCGGACCCGCTCCTCGCCTACCCGCGCGAGCACCGAGCTGAGCCGTGCGTGCGCATACTGGATGTAATACACCGGATTCTCGGACGACTCGGAGCGGGCGAGGTCCAGGTTCAGGTCGAGGGTGCGCTCGTGCGAGCTCTGAAGCATGAAGTAGCGCGTGGCGTCCACGCCGATCTCATCCAGGAGCTCGTCCAGGGTCACGAACTCGCCGCGTCGCTTGGACATCGCGGCACGCGCGTCGCCCTCGACCAGGTGCACGAACTGGATGATCAGGGGCTCGAGCAGATCGGGATCGTTGCCGAGCGCCTGAAAGGCTGCCTTCAGTCGCGCGAGGTACCCGTGATGGTCGGCTCCCACCGGCAGCAGCTGGCGCTCGAAGCCGCGCTCGCGCTTGTTCTCCATGTAGGCGACGTCAGCGGCGAAGTATGTCGGTTCACCACCGGAGCGCAGCAGCACACGGTCCTTGTCGTCACCGAAGGTCGTGGTGCGCAACCAGACGGCGCCGTCGTGGTCGTAGACGTGCCCCGCCTCGCGCAGGCGTGCGAGAGCGCGCTGCAACGGGCTGGGCGTGCCAGCGTGCAGTGTCCGCTCGCTGAAGAAGGTGTCGAAGTGAACGCCGTAGCGGACCAGCGTGCCCTTGATGCGCTCGAGCAGGATCGCCACCGCCTTCGCGGCGATCACGTCCACGGGCACCGTGGGGTCCGCGGCGCCGTCGATCTCGGACGCGAGATCCGCCACGTAGGCGCCCTGGTAGCCGTCGGCCGGCGGCTCGTCGCCGAGTGCGCGGGCGCGCACCGACTCGCCCAGGCGCCGGATCTGCGATCCGGCGTCGTTGAAGTAGTACTCGCTGGACACGCTGTGTCCGTGGAGGCGCAGGATGCGGGCGAGCGCGTCGCCGTAGGCCGCGTGACGGCCGCTGGCGGCGACCAGCACCGCGGTGGGGTTCGCGGAGACGAACTCGAGCAGGATCCGCTCGCCGGGGTCGGCGCCCCCGGCGCCGAAGCGTTCGCCGCCGTCCAGCAGGGCTCTCAGGGCTTTGCGGTACCAGTCGTCGGAGAGCTCGAGGTTCAGAAACCCGGGTCCGGCCACCGCGTAGGCGAGCAGGTCGCCGCCGAGTGCGCCCGCGACGTGCTCGCCCAGTGCCTGCGCGATCTCGCGCGGTGCCAGGCCAAGCGTCGGCGCCAGCAGCATCGCGGCGTTTGTCGCATAGTGTCCCTGCTCGGCTCGGCGCCCGCGCTCGAGACGTGCCGGTGGCTGCGCGTCGGGCTGGCTGCCCCCACGCAGCTGCGCGGCCGCGTTGGCGACCACCATCCGCAGCTCCGCTACCGGGTCGGTCATCGGCCTGCTGGCGTGCGGTAGCTGGAGGCGGCGGGCGGCATCGCAGGCCAGAGGCTAGCTCGCCGCCCCTGGTCGGGGCGGCGCGGCCCGCGGTCAGTGGTGGTAGGGCTCGCCGGCGAGGATCTTGTGCGCGCGGTATATCTGCTCGAGCAGCACGACGCGGGCGAGCTGGTAGGGGAGGGTGATCTGACCGAGTGACAGCAGGTGGTCGACGCGCGCGAGTGCAACGCCGCCGAAGGGGCCGCCGATCACGAAGCAGAGGTCACGCCCGCTGCGGCGGCGCTGCTCCAGGAACAGGCTCAGCTCGCGCGAGCCGAGCGCATCGCCGCCGACCTCGAGCTGCGACACGAAGGCTTGCTGGGGGACCCGTGCGGCCGCTGCCGCGCCGTCGCGTACCTCGATCAGCTCCAGTCGCGTGTAGCGGCCCAGGAGCCTCACGTAATGCGCGACATCGTCACTGAACGGGGCTCGGACGCGGCCGACGGCGACGACGATTACCCGCACCGATGTGATACTAGGCGGCTATGGATCAACCCGAGCCCCAAGAGCGCCGCATCAACATCCACTTCTCGCCGGAGTTGATGGCCGGTCACTACTCCAATTTCGCCAATGTCAGCCACTCGGACTACGAGTTCACGATCACCTTCGCGCGGGTAGACCACGAGGTCGAGGACGACGAGGTCCCCGGGGTGGTCGTCGCCCGGATGAACCTCTCGCCGCGCTTCATGCGCGAGTTGATCGACGCCATGCAGGACAACTTCGCAAAGTGGCAGACCCGCGAGAACATCAAGAACCTGCCGGAATTCGGTGGCGACAGGCCACTGGGCGACGAGCCCGGCGAGGGCGACGGGTAGCCGGGACGCTGGGGGCATCGGCGCCGGGACGGATCGCATGCGGCTAGCGATCGTCTCAGACATCCACGCGAACCTGCAGGCGCTGGAAGCCGTTTTGGATGATGTGTCGAGCGTTGGCTGCGAGGGCATCTGGTGCCTTGGTGACGTCGTCGGCTACGGCGCCGACCCGGAGGCATGCGTCGACCTGGTGCGCAAGCGTGCAGCGGTTTGCCTGGCCGGCAACCACGACCTGGGAGTGCTGGGAGAGCTCTCCATAGAGGGCTTCTCCGACCCCGCGCGGCTGGCCGCGGAGTGGACCGCGGGCGTCATCTCGAGCTCCGCCGCGACGTTTCTGAGAGGACTCTCACCAGGGGCCGTGGAGCAGGCCGTGGCGATGTTCCACGGCAGCCCGCGCGACCCGGTCTGGGAGTACGTGCTCTCGGAGGAGCAGGCCCGCCTGGCGTTGGATGCATCTCCTCGGCGCGTCACCCTCGTCGGCCACAGCCACGTGGCGCTCGCCTACGGCGAGGACGCCGGCTCGAGCGTCGCTGGAGGGCCACGCGGCGCGGGCGATCGGCTCGCGGTGGGCTCGGGGCGCTGGCTGCTCAATCCCGGCAGCGTCGGACAGCCGCGCGACGGCGACCCACGCGCGGCCTGGCTCGAGCTGGACCTCGACAGCTGGCATGCGACCTTTCGCCGCGTGGCCTACGACATCCACCGTGCCGCGGGCGCGATCCGCGAAGCGGGCCTCCCTGAGGCGCTCGCAGAACGGCTGCACCATGGGCAGTGACTTGCAGGGCGACATGCGCGTGCGCGCACCTCCGGTGAGGGCCGCGGCAGTGGCTAAAGTCGAGCGGCGATGCGGTTTCCACAGCGAGCAGGTGCTGCAACTGCCGCCGTCCTGACGGCTGCGATCGTCGCTGCCTGCGGCGGCAGCTCGGGGCACTGGCTCTCAGCCGCGCAGGCCAACCAGCTGACCGCCGACCTCAACAACGTCTCGACCGCGCTGGACAGCGGTTCGTGCTCGCAGGCGCAGCAATACCTGAGGCGCTTTCAGAGCGCTGTCAGCTCTCTGAACAACGTCAACTCGACCCTCGTGGCCAACCTCAACCAGGGCGTCAGCACCGTCGAGTCACTGGCGAGCAGCACCTGCCACGTGTCGGTCGCGCCCACACCCAAGCCGCCGAAGCGCCACACGCACACGAGCACGTCCACGACCCCCACGCAGACCGTGCCGGCCTTCACCAACACTGACGGCCAGCCGACCACATCCACGCCGACCCAGCCCACGACGAGCGTCTCCTCGACGAGCACCACAGGTGGGGCGAGTCCGGTCACGCCCACCACGGCCACCACTCCGACCACCACCGCGCCCGGCAGCGGCGCGACCACCACCACGCCCTACACGGGCCCGGGCACGAGCGGCGGCGGATGAGCACAGCCGCTTTGATCAACGGTCGCTACCGGGTCGAAGGACGCCTCGGCGTGGGCGGCATGTCCACCGTCCTGCTGGCGCTCGACGAGCGCTTGGAGCGCCACGTCGCCGTGAAGCTGCTGGCAGAGCATCTCGCCGATGACCCGACGTTCGTCTCGCGCTTCAGGCGCGAGGCGCTGGCGGCGGCGCGCTTGGTGCACCCCAACATCGTGCAGGTGTTCGACTCCGGGTTCGATGAGCACACCCACCAGCACTTCATCGTCATGGAGTACGTCCCCGGAAGCTCGTGCGCGGAGATCCTGCGCGATCGCGGCCACCTCGACGTGGAGCAGGCGGTTGACATCGTCGCGCAGGCATGTCGTGGGCTCGAGTACGCCCATCGCCACGGCGTCGTGCACCGCGATGTCAAGCCCGGCAATCTGCTGGTCTCCGAGAGTGGCGTCGTGAAGCTGGCTGACTTCGGCATCGCCCGTGCCACCGGCCAGTCGAGCATCACCCAGGTGGGGTCGGTCCTCGGTACAGCCGCCTACCTCTCGCCTGAGCAGGCCCGCGGTGAGGGCGCCGGTCCGAGCGCCGACCTGTACTCGCTCGGCGTCGTCACCTACCAGCTGCTCTCCGGGCGGCTGCCGTATGAGGCCAATTCCCTTGCCGAGCTGGCGCTCAAGCAGCAGCGCGAATCACCGATCCCGCTGCAGCGCATCAACCCGCGCGTGCCGCCGACGCTGGCCGAGGCGGTGTCGCTCGTCATCTCCGTCGTGCCGGAGGAGCGGCCACGGTCGGCCTCTGAGCTCTCGCAGATGGTCCGTGACGGAGCCCGCGGCGTGTCGCCCTTCGTCGATGGACGTGCCGGTCCGCGTACCGGTATGAGCACCGCCGCCACCCGCGTGCTCCCGGCCCGCGGCCGCGAGCAGGTGACCGCTGAGACGCGCGTGGTCTCGCCCTCCACCGCCGCCGGTGCGCGTCCGCGTACGCCCCGCACCGTTCCGGCCCGCCGTCCGCCCGCAGACGACGCGCCGGTACGCACGCCGGGGCAGGAGGGGCGTCGCCGCCTTGTTTGGGCTCTGCTGGCGGCGGTCCTGCTCGTCGTGGTCGTCGTCGTCGTGGGAGTGCTCGCGCTACAGCGTTCAGCGGCCGTGGTGCATTACCACACGGTGGTTGCGAGCGGCTGGCGCTCTGGAATCGCACAGCTGCAGCACATCATCTCCACCTACACCCAGTGATCAGCCGCCTCTCGGGGAGGCGCCGGCGAACGCGTCGGCGACCACCTCCTCCAGCCTGTCCTGCTCGATCGCGGCGCGCAGATCGGCCATCAGGCGTTGGATGTAGCTCAAGTTGTGGAGCGTCAGCAGGCGTGGCCCGGTCGTCTCCCGTGCCTTCGTGGCGTAGTGGATGTAGCCGCGTGTGAATCCGGCGCTGCAAGCCGGGCAGGGGCAGCCTTCCATGATCGGCTCGCGGGAGCCGCGGTAGCGCGCCTTGGCCAGGTCAACGCGCCAGCGCGCGCCCGGCTCGGGGACGATCGCCACCCCGTGGCGTGCGAGGCGCGTGGGCATGGCGCAGTCGAAGGTGTCGATGCCGAGTTGCACGCCGTTCAGCAGATCGTCGACGTCACCGATCCCGAGCAGGTGGCGGGGACGCTGTGGCGCGGCGCGTTGGAGGGCGGCTGTGCTCCAACGCACCACCTCTTGCATCTGCCGCTTGTCCTGACCGAGGGAGCCGCCGATCGCGAAGCCGTCGCATGCGCTGGCAGCGACGGTCTGCGCGGACTCGATGCGCAGGTCGTGCTCGACGCCGCCCTGCACGATCCCGTAGACGGCCTGGTCATCGGGTCCGTGCCGCTGATGCCACTGGAGGCAGCGTTCCAGCCAGCGGTGCGTGCGCGCGGTCGAGCGGGCCGTGTAGTCGCGGCTTGCGTGAAATGGGGTGCACTCGTCGAAGACCAGTGCGATGTCGGAGTGCAGGGCCGCCTGGATGGCCATCGAGGTTTCGGGCCTCATCAGCCGCTCGCCGCCGTCGAGGTAGGAGCGAAACCGGACCCCCTCCTCCGTGATTGCGAGGATCGCGGAGCCGGCGCCGCCGCCGGCTCTGCTGACCGAACGTCCCTTGATCTCGTCGGCCACGCCGCCGTGTCCCATCGAGAAGACCTGGAAGCCGCCGGAGTCTGTGATGATCGGCCGACGCCAGCGCATGAAGCCGCCCAGTCCGCCTTGCTCTGCGATCAGCTCAGGGCCGGGTGAGAGGTACAGGTGGAAGGTGTTGCCGAGGATCATCTCGTAGCCGAGCGCCTCGACATCGCTCGGGTCGAGCGTCTTGACGGCACCTCTGGTCGCGAGTGGCACGAAGGCTGGCGTCTGGACGAGGCCGTGCGCCAGTCTCAGCGTGCCCGTGCGCGCGAGCGTCCCGGTCGCCTGCTTGCGGATCTCGAACACGGCCTGGAAGCTATACGTTCACGCCGCCACGCGATCCGGCCGGGTCTGGCGCAACGCGGCTCGGCGGTGTGAAAGAATACGGTTCGCATGGATCCGAACCGCAAACGCGCGATCCGGCTGACGGTTGCATTGACGGCGGCCCTGCTGCTGGCAAGCTCACTGATCTACGTCAGCTTCAGCCTCGGCCGCGACGAACTCACCGCCTCGCAGCTCTTGAGCAAGGCCAGGCCCGGCGGTCAGTACATCCTCGCCGGAACCGTGGAGAACGGCTCGGTCAAGCACGTCGGCGCGATCCTCGACTTCAGCGTCCTTTCCCCGAACCGGCGGGTGGCGGTGGCCGTCAGGTACACCGGCGTGGTGCCCGACCCGTTCGCCCAGGGCCGGCCGGTGATGGTCGACGTGACGGATGAGGGCGGCACCTTCGTCGGTCAGCAGAACTCGCTGACCACCAAGTGCCCGTCCAAGTACCAGGCGGCTTCCGGGGCGATCAAGAACACCGCCGGGATACCAGCCGGGCCCGCTGTGACGGCCTGATGTCAGAGCTCGGACGCGCGATTCTGCTGCTGGACGTGGCCGTCTGCGTCTACGGCATCGTCGCCTCCATCCGTGGAGGACGGAGCGGACGCCGTGACTGGTCCGATTCCGGACGGCGGGCGGTCTATGCGCTGGCGGCGCTCAGCATCACCGCGTTCGCGCTGCTTGAGGTCGCCTTCCTGCGCAACGACTTCAGTTTCAAGGTGGTGGCCGAGACCTCCTCGACCACCACGCCGGTCTTCTACAAGCTGACGGCCCCGTGGTCATCCCAGCAGGGGTCGCTGCTGCTCTGGGTGACCCTCTCATCGACCTGGTCGTCGCTGGCCCTGTTCCTGACACGGCGCCGGCTGCGCGACCTGGCCCCCTACGCAACGGCGGTCCTGCTGGGGCTCGACGGCTTCTTCGCCGGGCTCGCCTGCTTCGCGGCCAACCCGTTCGCCACGACGCCCGCGGCGCAGACCCCGAGCAACGGCTCCGGCCTGGACCCGCTGCTCATGCATCCGAGCATGATGTTCCACCCGCCGATGCTCTACACCGGCTACACGCTGATGGCGGTCCCGTTCGCGTTTGCGGTCGCCGCGCTGATCACCGGACGCCTCGGTTCGGAGTGGATCCGTGATACCAGGCGCTTTGCGCTGGCAGCCTGGCTCGCGCTGGGTGTGGGCATCATCCTCGGGGCGCGCTGGTCCTACACCGAGCTCGGCTGGGGCGGGTACTGGGGCTGGGACCCCGTGGAGAACGCCGCCCTGATGCCGTGGATCACGAGCACCGCCTTCATCCACTCGATCCAGATCCAGGAGAAGCGCGGCATGCTCAAGGTCTGGAACGTCTCGCTGGTGCTCCTGTTCGGTACGCTCGCGATCTTCGGCACCTTCCTCGTGCGCTCGGGCGTGCTCGACTCGATCCATGCCTTCGGCGAGTCGACGCTCGGCGTGCCGTTCATCTTCCTGCTCGGGATCATGTTGTTCTCCTCGATCGGGCTCGTCGTCTGGCGCCGTGACCGCCTCGCAAGCGAGCACCGGATCGACTCGCTGGTCTCGCGTGAGGCCATGTTCCTGCTGCAGAACCTCGTCCTGGTCGCGCTCGTGTTCGTGATCTTCTGGGTCACGATGTTCCCGCTGATCTCGCTGGCGATCACGGGTACGAAGGTCTCGGTGGGGCCACCCGCCTTCACTCCGTTCGTGGTCCCGCTCGCGCTGGTGCTGGTCCTGCTGACCGGGGTCGGGCCGCTGATCGCCTGGCGTCGCGCGACGGTCGCCAACCTGCGCCGGCAGTTCACCTACCCCGTCGCCTTCGGGGTGCTCGTGACGGTGCTCGTGCTGGTCCTTACCGACGCCGGGCGCAAGCCGCTGGCGGTCGCCATGTTCGGGCTTGGGGCCTTTGTCGTCGGCACCGTGGTGCAGGAGTTCTACCGCGGCGCCGGCGCCCGGCGCGCGATGACCCACGACCCCTGGCCCGTGGCCGTGCTGGCGCTCGTGCGCCGCAACCGCAGGCGCTACGGCGGCTACCTCGCCCACTTCGGCTTTGCCGTGATGCTGATCGGCATCGCCGGCTCATCCTCCTTCGAGCACACCCGCCAGGCGACCCTGGTCCCGGGACAGAGCGTCACCGACGGGGGCTACAGCTTCCGCTACGTCCGCCAGACGGTCGGGATCAGCTCCGAGCGGCTCTCGTTCGGCGCGATCATCAACGTGACCAAGGACGGTGCGCAGGTGGTGCGACTGCACACGATGCAGAGCTACTACCCGTCTTCTGACACCGCAGACGGCTTCATCGGCCGCTTCTTCGCCGCCGGGAACGCGGACAGCACCATTGGCCTGGACGCAGGTCCGCTGCGCGACATCTGGACCGTCGCCGCCGCCAACCTCACGCCTCTGCTGCCGCTGATCAACCGCGGCGACACGCTGTTCACAAACGAGTACAACGCGCTCGTCACGCAGGTCCGCAGGCTGCCGCTGCGCGAACAGGCGGGCGCGCTGAACGCCGCCCTCAACAGGGTCGGATTCTGGACCGCCCGAGACACCGCCGTCCAGGGCATCGCGCTTCAGTACCTGCGGCACAACTACCCGGTCGTCTTCCAGCTGATCGTCTCACCGCTGGTCTCCTGGCTGTGGCTCGGGGCGGCGATCATCGCCTTTGGCGGGTTCATCTCGCTGCTGCCGCCCGCGCTGTTCGCTCGCCGCCGGGTCAGGGCCGCCGAGCGGCCGCGAGTCGCCGCGAGCGAGCTCGTGTAGCGAACCTGGGCGACGGCTGTGGCGTACGTCATCTTCGCCGTACTTCTGGTCGGCGTCGTCTGGCTCGTGAGCGCGCCGCTTCGGCGCGGGGCCCCCAGGCAGGATCCGCTTGAAGGGGTCAGCCCTGAGTCGCTGCGGCGCAGCGACCTCGAAGCGGCCCGCGACGCCAAGTACCGTGAGATCCGCGACGCCGAATTGGATCACCAGACCGGCAAGCTGTCGGACGCCGACTATGCGGCGATCGACGCGACGCTTCGTGCCGAGGCCGTGGACCTGCTGCACGAACTCGACGCGCTGGGCGACCCGGAGCCTCCACCAGCCGGGCATTAGGTGCCGGTGGCTGCGCTACCATCCCGTCCGTCATGACGTTCGTGCTCGACGTTGTCCAAGTCTTCATCAGCATCATGCTGGTGTTTCTGGTCCTGATGCACTCTGGCCGCGACTCGGGCCTGTCTGGTTTCGGGATGGGCGGCGGCGGCGGCAGTGGCCCGTTCGGGGGTGGTGGGGGCTCTCTGGTAGAGCGCAACCTGAACCGCTGGACGATCGTGTTCGCGCTGCTCTTTGTGATCAACACGATCGTGCTGATCAAGATCAGCTGATATCGCCGCGGCTGGATAGCCCGCGCGCGCGGGCTAGTCCATGTTGACCGCGATGTACTTGGTCGCGAGGTATTCCGCGATTCCCTCGTGTCCGCCCTCGCGCCCGAAGCCGGACTGCTTGACGCCGCCGAACGGCGCGGCGGCGTTGGAGACGATCCCCTGGTTGAGCCCGATCATGCCGGTCTCGAGCGCCTCTGCGACGCGCAGGGCACGCTTGACGTCCGCGGTGAACAGGTACGCCACGAGCCCGTACTCGGTGCTGTTGGCGGCGGCGGTCGCCTGCTCCTCGGTGGAGAAGGAGATGACCGGTGCGACGGGGCCGAAGATCTCCTCGGTCAGCAGTCGGGTCTGGTCGCTCACGTCGCCGAGCACCGTGGGCTCGAAGAAGTAGCCTGGGCGGTCCAGGGGGGCGCCCCCGGTCAGCGGCCTGGCGCCGTGGTCGATCGCGTCGGCCACGAGCTCGGCTACCTTGTCCCGCTGCTTGGCGTCGATCATCGGCCCCAGCTCCACGCCGGCCTCGGTGCCGCGCCCGACGCGCATCGAGCCGAGCCGCTTGGCAAGCCGCGCGGCGAACTCCGCCGCTACGGTCTCGTGGACGTGGAAGCGATTGGCCGCCGTGCACGCCTCGCCGCCGTTGCGCATCTTCGCGAGCACTGCACCTTCGACGGCGGCGTCCAGGTCCGCGTCCTCGAAAACGATGAACGGCGCATTGCCGCCGAGCTCCATTGAGAGCCGCAAGAGGGTCTTGGACGACTGTGACATCAACAGACGTCCGACCTCGGTCGAACCCGTGAAAGAAAGCTTGCGCAGCCGCTGGTCTTCCAGCAGCGGCTCGGTCGTCGCGCCCGCCCGGCTGGCGGTGACGACGTTCACTACCCCGTTGGGCAGGCCGCACTCCTCGAGGATGGCGGCGAACGCCAGTGTCGAGAGCGGCGTCTGCTGGGCCGGCTTGATGACCACCGTGCAGCCGGCCGCGAGCGCCGGTCCAGCCTTGCGGGTGCCCATTGCGAGCGGGAAGTTCCACGGGGTGATCAGCAGGCAGGGGCCGACTGGCTGCTTGGTGGTGAGGATGCGCCCACTGCCCGTGGGCGATACGGCATAGCGACCCTCGATGCGGACCGCCTCTTCGGAGAACCAGCGCAGAAACTCGGCCGCGTAGAGCACCTCCGAGCGCGACTCCGCCAGCGGCTTGCCCATCTCGAGCGTCATCAGCAGGGCCAGATCATCGACCCGGGCGACGATCGTCTCGTACGCGCGCCGCAGGATCTCGCCCCGTTCGCGCGGAGGGTGTGCCGCCCACGCCGGCGCGGCCGCCACGGCGGCGTCGAGCGCCGCGACCGCATCCGCGGGCGACGCGTCGGCCACCTCGGTGAGCGTCTCTCCGGTGGCCGGATCTTCGACCGCGAGCGTTCCGTGTTCACCATCACGCCATTCGCCGCCGATAAGGAGCTGGTGCGGAACAGATTCGAGAACGCGACCTTCGTCGCCGGCAAGGATTGTGCTCATGACTAGACCCTACAGCTTTGCGCGTAGGGGCAGCGCGCGGCTGCTCGCCGGCGCGTCGTTGGCGGCCGCACTGGCGGGCTGTGGCGCGACCGCGGCCCGTAGTGGAGCCGGCTCCAGCCCTGCCACGCCGGGCCCCGCCGCCACCGGGTCCCAGAGTGCCGGCGTCCCAGCGACCGGGGCGCTACCCGCCGCCGGCGGTGGCTCGCTCGCCGCGGGCGCCCCGCCGCCGGCCCCCGTCAACAGCAGGCTGATCCACCAGAGCGCCGCGCCCAAGCTCTCGCAGGCGAACTCGACTCTGGGTCGTCAGCAGGCGCCCACAGTCAGCCAGGGGCAGCCCGTGGCGGTCGGCCGTACGCCGACCGCCACGCACAGGCACGAAAGCACTGACAACGAGACCAGCGAGGGTCCGGCTGCCACCGACGATCCATCGGCCAAGCCACGGTCGGCGCCGGCCGCGCCCTCCACGCAGAACGCCGTGACGAGCACCACGCCGAGCGCGGCGGTGCGAACGGTGGTCTCCGTGCGGACGATCGTGCGTGACGTCGTGGTACGCGTTCCGATGCGCCCGCGCGGGCCGCTGACCGCGTTTCTGCCCTCCACGCATCCGGCGCTGGGCCAGACGCGCTTTGTCGTGGCCGGCGGCAACGTCGGCTGCTCGCTCTACGACGGCGGGCTGTTGTGCACCGTCAAGCGCCGTGTCTGGGCGGGACCGGTCCAGCCGCAGTCGTGCAGGAGCGGTTGGGGAGATTCGATCGTCCTGTCTCGCAAGGGCGCAGCGCGATTCCTCTGCGGGCGCGCGAGTGCGATCGCGACCGGAGCGAAGGTCATCCCCGATGGCTGGGACGACCGTCTGGGCGGGTTCACCTGTCAGGTGCGGAGCGTCGGCGTCGACTGCTTCTCAGCCTCGGACCACGGGCTGATGATCAGCCGCACCGGCTACGCGACCTATTGAGTTCGATCGCCGGCGCCGGGGCTGCCGGTCCGCTGACCGGCAGCCCCGCTATGCGTTCGCCGGTGGAAGGCTCGCTCAGGCGCCGGCGGTGACCGTTGCCGGCTCGAGCGCGACCGCGAGCACCTCTTCCACCGTCATCGCGAAGTGGAAGTGCATCGCCTGACGCACCTCGTCGGGCACCTCTTGGATGTCACCGCGGTTGCGCTCGGGCAGGATCACGTCGGTGAGGCCAGCCGCGTGGGCGGCCAGAACCTTCTGCTTGACGCCGCCGATCGGCAGTACGCGACCCTGGAGGGTGACCTCCCCGGTCATGCCGACCGTGTGGCGCACGGGCCTGTCGGTCAGCAGCGAGGTGAGGGCGGTGACCATCGTCACGCCGGCGCTCGGCCCGTCCTTCGGGATCGCGCCGGCCGGCACGTGTACGTGGAAGGCGCGCTCCTCGAAGCGGCTGCGGTCGATCTGCAGGTCCTCCGCGTGGCCGCGCACGTAGGAGAGGGCGATCTGGGCCGACTCCTTCATCACGTCGCCGAGCTGGCCGGTCGTGGTGAGCCCGGGAGTCCCCGGCATCGCGGTCGCCTCGACGAACAGCACGTCGCCGCCCGCGCCGGTGACCGCCAGGCCGGTGGCCACACCCGGTACGGCGGTGCGGACCGCGGACTCCTGGAAGTGGCGCTGGCGTCCGAGCGCGTCGCGAACCGCCTCGATCTCGAGTGCGATCGGCGTGCCCGCCGCCGCGTCGGCTCGCGTGTCCGGTGCGCTCGTGGCGCCGGCGATGCGCGTAGCGGTCTTGCGCAGCAGCGTCCCGATCTCCCGTTCGAGGTTGCGGACGCCGGCTTCGCGCGTGTACTCGGTCACGATCGTGCGCAGCAACTCGTCGCTGATCTCCACTTCGCCGGGCCGCAGGCCGTTGCGCTCGAGCTGCCTGGGCCACAGGTAGCCGCGGGCGATCGCCAGCTTCTCCGTGGTTGTGTATCCGTCAAAGCGGATCACCTCCATACGGTCGAGCAGCGGGCCGGGGATCGTGTCGGCGACGTTGGCCGTGGCGATGAACATCACGCCGCTCAGGTCGAGCTCCACGTCGAGGTAGTGGTCGCGGAAGCTGTGGTTCTGCGCCGGGTCGAGCACCTCGAGCAGGGCCGAGCTCGGGTCGCCGCGCCAGTCGGCACCGACCTTGTCGACCTCGTCGAGCATGATCACCGGGTTCATCGTCCCGGCGTCACGCAGCGCCCGCACGAGGCGTCCGGGCAGCGCCCCGATGTAGGTGCGACGGTGGCCCCGGATCTCGGCCTCGTCACGAACCCCGCCCAGCGCGATGCGGATGAACTTGCGGCCGGTAGCGCGCGCGATCGACTCCCCGATCGAGGTCTTGCCGGTCCCGGGCGGGCCGATCAGCGTGAGGATCGCGCCGGAGCGCGGATCCTCGTCGATGCCGCGTTCCTGGCGGAGCTTCTTGACCGCTATGTACTCGACGATCCGGTCCTTGACATCCTCAAGCCCGGCGTGGTCGGCGTCCAGCACCGAGCGCGCATGCTCCGGCTCCAGGCGCTCTTGCGACCGCTCTCCCCAGGGAACCGCCAGCAACCAGTCCAGATAGGTGCGGATCATGCTGGACTCGCCCGACTGCTCGCCGACGCGCTCCAGCCGGCCGAGCTCGCGCTGAGCCTGGGTGCGGACCTCTTCGGGGAGGTCCATTTCGGCGATCCTCGTTCGGTACTCCTCCGTCACGGAGGCGTCGTCCTCGCCCAGCTCGCGGCGGATCGAGTCCATCTGCTTGCGCAGGAAGTACTCGCGCTGCTGCTTCTCCGCGCCGGACTCTACGTCGTCGCGGATGCGCTTGCGGATCTGCAGCTCGGCCAGCCGCTCGCGCTGGTAGGCGAGCGCCAGCTCGAGCCGAGCGCGAACGTCGAGCTGCTGGAGCAGCTCGACACGCTGCTCGTAGTTGAGGTCCGGCGAATAGCCGGTCGCGTCCGCCAGGGCTCCCGGCTCGCTGATGCTGCGTAGGAAGGAGCTGATGCGGCTGTCAGCTCCGAGCAGCTCCAGGATCTCCTCCACCACCGCGCGGTACTCGCGCTCCAGATCGCGCAGCTCCCGGCTCGGGACCTCGCCTTCAGTGTCCGGCCGCTCGTCGACGTCGACGTATAGCCGCCCGTTCGGCTCGGTGACTGCGGCGCCGGCGACGCCACGGTGGAGACCCTCGACCACGACCGCGCGTGCGCCGCCGGGCAGACGCACGGTCTCGCTCACCTTGGCCACCGTGCCGACGGCGGCGAACTCGTTGTCGTGGCGCGGCACGAGCAGCACCCGCTCCTCATCGGCCGTGTCGACGGCGAGCGTCACGGACATGCCGGGAAAGACGACGGCGTCGTCGAGTGGGACAAGCAGGAGTCGGGTCATCTCAGCTTCACTTTCAGAACGAGCTTACGAAGAGTAAGCAAAGGCTAGCAGGCGCGTTCGGTTCGCTACGACAATCTCAGTCGCTATCACTTAGATTATCGCACCGGGACGCCAGCCTCTTGATTTGGCCCTATCCTCTGGGACAATGCTCGCGATGGTTCGAGCCAGCACCGAGCCCGTGCCCAGCGACGTGCTCGCCGCCGAGGAGTTCGTGGTTCCGGCCCCCGACCCGGCGCTCACGCCTGAGAGCCTCGACCTGCCCGCTGACCTCGTCGGGGCCGAGCCGCGCGACGTGCTGGTCGCCGAGGAGTTCGCTATGCCGGCCCCGGATGAGGCCCGCGTGCGGCGCCCTGCTACATCGTCTGGGCGCCAGCGGCTGCCCCTGGGTGCGGCGGCATCGGTGCTGGCGGCAGCCATCACCGTGTGGGCGTGGCGCCGGCGCCGCGCCGGTTGAGCGCGCCCGGACCGGCAGCCCCGCACGCTCGTGAGTTCCTGACCGGCAAGGGGCTGGCGCTCACCACCCAAAGCGGGACTCGCGTTGCCGAACTTGTGTTCGGGTGCCTTGTCCGCGTAGCCGCTGTGCCCGAATGACGCGACAGTCGCGGGCCGGTTGCGCCATCGGCCGCACGTGCGCTTCTGAGGATGGCGTGTTCAACCACCGATTCTGTTCTGGTTCTGGGGCATGTTCTTGACTGCCGGCGGACGGCGTTACGAAGCTCTTGGGCGTGACAGATCTGCTGTCTCGTCCGGGCCAGCTCAAGCCGGATCTTGTCAACGAGGGGAAGCATGATGTGGCGTCCAACGAAGCGTGTCATCGTGTCGACTGGCGCGCCCGCGCGGCGCGGCATATTCCGGCGGGCCTGGTCAGCGGGCATTCTGGCGACAGCCGGGACGGGGCTGTTCGAGATGGTTGGCGCCGGCGGGGCTCGGGCCGGAACCTCGCAATCGAACCAGCTGCCGGCGACCATGATCCTGAATGCGCTGCCGGCGGACGCTCCGACTGGTCTGATCGAGGCGATCGAGGCGGGATGTTGCACCACGTACACGCGCGACGAGAACAATTGCGGGTCGGGTGGTTGCCGTTGTGCTGATCATCGCCGGGCTTGAGAAAGTGCGCCGACCGGCAAGGCGCCGAGCCGCTCAGGCCATCCGCGACTATGGACTGATCCCGGGGCGGTGGGATCCCGGGGCGGTGGGCCGAGCCGACTGCGACCTTGCTGGCATGGGTAGAGATCAGCTGTGGCCTGCTGCTCTGCGCCGGAGCCGCATTGGTGATCACCGCGAGCGTCGTCGACGGCCAAAGTCGAGCTGGGTGACATGTGTGCACTATGGTCAGGCAACGGTGAATCCACCATCGACGGGCAGGATCGTGCCCGTGACCAGGCCGGCGTGGACGAGATAGCCGATCGCGTCGGCCACATCAGCAGGGGTGCCGATCCGGCCAGCGGGCACCCCGCTGGCGGCGGCGTCGAACTGCGCTTGACGCTGGTCTTCGGGCAGGAACGACCACCAGGGAGTGTCCACGACTCCCGGTGAGACGGCGTTGACGCGCACCGGTGCGAGCTCGGCGGCCAGCGGTGAGACGATCCGCTCGATCGCACCGTTGACCGCGGCCAAGGTGACGGTGCCGGGAAGCGCGGCGCGGGCGCTGGCCGCGGAGATCATCGTGATCGACCCGGTGACCTGCGCCTGGCGGATCGCGTGGATATACGCGAACAGCTTGGCCGTGAACGCGGTCGCGAAGTCATCGAGGCTGATGTCCCGTATCGGGCCGAGGCCGACCGCGCCCGCAGCCGCGGCGACCTGCCTGACCAGCCCGCTCCCGGCACCGTCGCCGACATCGTGTTCGGGACCATCTGGTACCGGATGCTCGCCACCCACGGGCCCCTTGACACCAGCCTCGTCGACGACCTGCTCGCGATCCTGACCCGGAAGCCGCCCACGGCCGGCAAACCATAACAACACGCCAGACCCCGGCCCTGACCCCTCCTCCACGAGCGAGCGCCGTGGCTCACACCGAAAGAGCCGGTGCCGCGCCGGGCGGAGGTGGCACCCGGGAATACAATGCGCTCAACGAGCGGACCGACGCGGAGTTCCGTTTGCGTGCCTACGGGGAAGCCCGTTCGTCGCGCACCCGGATGCACGTATGGACGTGGGAGGCCATCACTTGATCAGCGACCGCCCGAGTGGGTAGGCGGGACCGCCGAGTGCGGTCGAAGCGGTCCCGAGGAACAGGTAGAGGCCCATGGCCGCGAACACCAGAACAACCACGCCGGCGGCGTGGGTGAGCCCGGAGCTGACGTTGAGTGTGGCCGGCACCAGCAGTACCAGCGCAAGCACCACGAGTCCGAAGATGGCGGTGAACGCGAGCGGCAGGCGCAGGCTGGCGATCGTCAATGCAGCCATCACGATCGCCCATGTGATCAGGAACAGCGCCTCGGCGTGGGGGACGTCCTTGGCCGGCACCAGGAACCAGCTGTGCAGGACGCCAAGCAGGAGCATCGCGTAGCTGAGCCAGAAGCCCGCGAAGATTCCGTACACCCCCGCCACCATCGTCTGGCCGAGTGCCAGTGACCAGAGGGTGGCGATCATGAGCCCCACACCGGTCGCGGCGAGCACGATCGGCAGGACCGCGCCGACGGCGGCGGCCGGCACGTAGCCAACCAGTGCCATGCCGAGGCAGACGGAGCCCGCGGCGAAGATGGGCAGCCCGATGATGCCGGGGTCGCCCGCGGTGATCAGTGAAACCTGCACGGTTGCCTGACTGGGGTCAGGGTCTGCTGTGGCAGTCGACATGGTCCTTCTCCTCCTCAGACGGTTTGAACGTGACGTGCCTTGTGGCTCGCAATCAGATCGGAGACGACGGCCGGGCCACTCCCTCGGCGAGGTCGCCGAAGCCGGGGGCGAGCACGGCCCCGGGCTGCGCGGGCAGGTACTCGGCCACGGCCGCCTCGGTGGTCAGCAGCAGGGCGGCGACAGAGGCGGCGTGCTGGATCGTGAGGCGTGTGACTCTCAGCGGGTCGACCACCCCGAACTCGAACAGGTCGCCGAACTCGCCGGTGAGCGCGTTGAGGCCTCCACCAGGGGGCATCGCGCGGACCTGGTCCACCACCGCCTGACCGTCGAAGCCCGCATTGGTGGCGATCCAGAAGAGCGGCTCGGACAGGATGCGGCGGATGATGTCCACTCCGATCGCATAGTCCCCGTCGAGCTCCAGGCTGGCGAGCGAGCCGGCCGCGCGCAGCAGCGCGCTGCCGCCGCCCGGCACGATTCCCTCCGATGCCGCGGCTGTGGTGGCGGCGAGCGAGCCCTCCACGCGCCGGCGCCGGTCGGCGAGCTCGACGTCGGTGGCCGCGCCGACCTTGATCACGGCGAGCTTGCTACAGAGCTTGGCTAGGCGCTCCTGGGCCACCTCACGGTCTCGATCGTGCGTGGCGCGGTCAATCTCCGCGCGGATCTGCTTGATCCGCGCGGACAGTACGTGGGGCTCACCGCCACCGTCCACCAGCGTCGTGGAATCGGCGGTGACGACAACCCGGCGTGCGGTCCCGAACCAGGACGGCTCGACGTTCTGGAGCGTGAGCCCCGTCTCATCGGTGAGCACGTCGGCGCCGGTGAACGCCGCCAGGTCCTGCAGGTGCGCGAGGCGGCGGTGCCCGAACCCGGGCGCCCGTACGGCCACGGCCTGGAGGAGGCCATGGGTCGTGTTCTGGATCAGCGTGCCGAGGGCCGGGCCGTCGACCTTTTCCGCAAAGATCACGATCGGCCGGGGCGCGCGCTGGACCGCGCTGAGGATCGGCATCAGGTCCTGGACGGCTGAGATCGGCTTGGTGGTGAGCAGGACGTGCGGGTCCTCGAAGACGGTCTCCATGCGCTCCTGATCGCGTGCCATATAGGGCGAGATGAACCCGTTCTCCACCTGCACGCCCTCGGTGAACGACACCTCGACGCCCGGTTCCGCCGTCTCTTCGATCGTCACGACGCCGTCCAGGCCGACGCGTTCGAGCGCCGTGGCGACGGCGCGCCCGATCCGCTCGTCGTCCTTGGCCGCGATGGTCGCGACGTGGCGCAGCTCCTCCGGCCGCTCGACCATGCGCGCCGATGCCTTCAGCGTCTCAACCACCCGGTCGACCGCCTGCTCGATGCCGCGGCGGACGAGCACGGCGTTGGCCCCTTGGTCGATCGCGGCCATGCCTTCGCGGACGATCCCCTGGGCGAGCACGGTGGCTGTGGTCGTCCCGTCACCGGTCAGGTCGCTGGTTTTGTTCGCCACCTCGCGCACGAGCTGCGCGCCCATGTTCTTGAATGGGTCCGGCAGCTCGATCTCGCGGGCGATCGTCACCCCGTCGTTGGTGATCGTCGGCGGCCCAGCCAGGCGTTCGAGCACGACGTTTCGCCCCTTTGGCCCCAGCGTCACCTTGACCGCATCGGCGAGCTCGTTGACGCCTGCCTGCAGCCGCTGGCGGGCGTCGTGGTTGAAGTGCAGCGTTTTGGCCATCGGTCCTTGTCTCCTCGGGTCGTGTCAGGCCGCGGCCGGGATCAGGATCCCGCGCCCCTGAAGCCGTCCGCCGTCGAGGTCGGCCATCGCGTCGTTGATCGCCTCGAGCGGATAGGTGGTCGTGTGCAGGCTGACCTGCCCTTGGGCGGTCAGGGTCATCAGCTCGTGCAGGTCGTTGTAGGTTCCGACCAGGTTGCCGATGAAGGAGATCTCCCTGGAGATCACGTCGATCGTCGGGATGTCGATGTTTTCGCCATAGCCGACGACGTAGTAGAAGCCGCCGTCGCGGACCATCGCGATGCCATCTTCGATCGCGCCCCGCTCGCCGACAAAGTCGATGATCGCCTCGGCGCCGTGGCCGTCGGTGAGCTCGGCGACGGTGTTGCGCTGGACGCCGTCGGCCCTGACGGTGTGGTCGGCGCCAAGTTCGCCTGCGAGCGTCAGCGCTCGCTCGGATGGGTCCACCACAATGATCTCAGCGGGTGTCAGCGCCTTGAGGCATTGGATCCCGATGTGGCCGAGACCGCCGGCGCCGATCACGACGACGCGCGTGCCCGGCCCGAGCACGGGGATTGCCTTCTTCACAGCGTGGATCGCCGTCAGCCCGGCGTCGGCGAGCGCTGCGATGTCCCTCGGCTGCAGGCTGGTGTCGAGCTTGACGAGCGAGCGTGCGGAGGTCTTCAGGAGATCGGCAAAGCCGCCGTCGCGGTTGATCCCCGGGAAGGACCCGTTGAGGCAGTGCATGTCGTTGCCCTGGCGGCAGGGACCGCACAGCCCGCAGGAGATGAAGGGGTGGACGATCACCGTGTCGCCGACCTGCACATTCGTGACCGCGGGCCCGACTTCCTGGACCCAGCCCGCGTTCTCGTGCCCCGGCGTGTAGGGCAGCACCACGCCGGACTTCTGCGCCCATTGGCCCTCCTGGATGTGAAGGTCGGTGCGGCACAGCCCAGCTGCACCGATGCGGACGATCACATCGAGCGGCGCGTCGATCTTCGGCTCGCTGACATCGTCGAGCTCGAGCCTGTCGTGGTATTGGTGGAGCCTCGCGGCCTTCATTTCGCAGACACCTCCTGGCTGGTCACATGGTCGTAACGGTGCTGTAGGAGAGAGCGGCAGATGCCGCCGTTCGCCTCGAGGCTCATCCGCACCAGGCGTGCGGTGCGCAGCCATCTGCGCAGGTCGCCCGCGGCGATCGGCTCGCCTGCGGGCGTGACGAACGCGCGCGCATCATCGGCGGAGCCGATGCCGAGCTGGTCGCGCAGCTCCCGGCAGCGGCGGGCGTCGGGGCCGTCGGGAAGCTGGCCGAGTGTCAGTGAGGCGAGTGCATCCTCGCAGGCGCCGGCGGCGAGCAGCGACGCGCAGACCCGGGCCTGCCGGGCGACCAGCGCCTTGCGCAGGAACAGGGTGCGCAGATCGTCAAGCTCCGTCTCGGCGCTCTCGCCGGGGAAGGCTCCGGCGAAGCCGGAGTCGCGCTGCAGTGAGGTGCTGATCTCTTCGCCGGTGTAGTGGTCCTCGAGCACGACGTTGACGTGGCGCAGCCCGGGCAGCCGGCGCACGGCGTCGCGTGCGTCGGCTGCCATCAGGTATGAGAAGTTGGGCGCGCACAGGGGCGTCGGCAACCGCAGGCGGATGTCGACATCCCCGTCCGGCGACACCTCGCATGAGGACACGAACCGGAGCGTGGTGATGGGCTCGTCCAGCTCCGGGTCGTAGACATCGTCGAGCGCTGCCAGTACCTGTGTGCGCACTCCCGGTATCACCGCGTGGCCGCCTGTTCCCGCAGCCCGAGCCCTGCGGGGACCTCGAGCCCGTACAGTCGCGCCGCGTTCAGCCCGAGGATCTTCTTCTTGGTGTCGGTCGTGACGGCCGGATAATCAGAGAACTCGTCGTCCGGATAGTCCCAGTCGACGAAGCCCTCGATCTGCCACTTGGGCTCCCAGATGGCGTAGTCGGAGCCGAACAGGATCTTGTCCTCGCCCACCCAGAACAGCAGCTCGCCCATCACCTTGGCGAAGAAGCGCGGGCGTGCGTGCATGAGCCCGCCGAGCACCACAGCCAAGCCTGCGTAGACGTTGGGCTCCTGCGTCGCCATGAAGCAGAAGTCCTCGATCCGCGGCAGGCCGACGTGCTCAACGATGAAGTTGAGCTCCGGGTAGGTCGTGGCCGCGTAGTCGACGTCGGCGACGTCGAACGCGTCCTTGTCCAGCGGCCAGATCGTCGGGCCCTTGTGGACGTGGATGTTCTTGATCCCGAGCTCCACGCACTTATCTAGAAACGGCCGCGCTTCCGGTTGCTTGAGCGTCCAGCCGCGCGAGCCCTTATACCACTCAGCCGTGTAGAGCTTGACGCCCTTGAGCGCGTATCGCTTCGCATCCTCCTCCAGCTGCCTCAGTCCCGCCTCGCCCTCACGCGGATCCCAGCGGCCGTTGGTGATCAGCCGGCCGGGATGCTTGGCGGCGAGCGCCGCGTTCTTGCGGGCCGTGTTGAAGCCATCCGTGTACCACCCGTTCAGGTACGTCGACTGGAAGATGCCTACATCGACGTGGCCGTCTTCAAAGACGTCTCGCTCGAAGTCAGCCTCGGTGTACTTCTGGAACTTGTCGAGCGGCCAGTGCGTCTCCTTGGGGCCGAGGCTCTGGTAGGCGTGGAAGCATTCGATCCATCCCTTGGCGTACTGCTCGGCTCCGGGCACCCAGTTGGACGGGCTCGCGTCCCAGAAGTGGAGGTGACCATCGACGATGAAGTACTTTTCTCCGTCCTTTTCGTACATTGCTCCTCCTCAGGAAACCGGTGTCAGGTCGAAGGAGATGTACTCGGCCGCGTCCTCGGGATTGGCGAACATCACGGTCTTGTCGTCCAGCACGACCATGCGGCCGTAGTGGGTCGACATGATCTCCTCGAAGTCGTCGTTGCCGAACTCATCCCACCCGAGCGCCTCGGCAATCTCGGCGTAGTTGAACTCGAACTTGCCTTTGCCGTCGACGCGGATCATCGACGGCATGTCGGTGACGGTCACGCCCGGCTTGCCGGCCATCACCTGCGCCACGACGTATCCGACCTGGTTGTTCATCAGCGTGACGCCGGCCATGTTGGAGGAGGTCGGGTCGGCCTTGAAGCGCTCAGCGGTCATTGATCACAGCTCCTTGTCGTAGGTGAGGCCGAACTCGGTCAGGAGCTCGGTGAAACGGGTCTTGGCGCGGGTCGCAGACTCGTCGAAGGTGACGACCTTCTCCGACAGCTGCGACCAGATCGGCTGCAGCCCTCGGCCGGCCGCGATGCTGCGCGGCACCCAGGTCGCAAGCCACCCCTCCATCACGGCACGGTTTGCGGCGCCGTGCACGGGATCGTTGGCCAGCAGGCTGAAGAGCCGTCGCGCTCCGGCCTGGTCACGGGCCACGTCGGCTTCGCCGACGCCGATCACGGTCGGCGTGACGTAGTCACCGTGAACGGCTGCGACCTGCATCAGCAGGTGGCTGCGGAACAGCTCGCCGACGAGCGGCTCGAACACGATCGCGGTGGCGAAGAACGCCTCCGCCCAGTCCCGGGTGCCAGTCAGCTGCTCGACGTTCTCACGCGTGGGCTGCCAGGCCGGGTCCGACTGCCAGACCGTCTTGTGGGCCGACCCGTCGAAGCCGGGCACCTGCTCGGAGACCTCGAGGTTGTAGAGGATCAGATCCTGCGCGAAGCGGAGCTTGTGCGCCGCGGCGACCGCGATCGCGTTGTTGATCATGTTCGTTGGCGCGTCGCGCTGGCAGGCCGTGTAGACGTACATGCCGATCCCGTGCTCGGCGTGCGCGAGGGCGCTCACGTGCCGCTCCAGTACCGACAGCCAGCTCTGGTTCTCGGTCAGGAAGGAGCCGGCGGCCTTGGCGTTGGCGATCGTCTGCTGCACCTGCCGCACGACGTTGGCGTTGTTGCGGTAGATCGTTTGCTCCCACTCCTCGTTGGGGTCGAGGAACTCATGCCAGTTGCTCGACTTCAGCCTGGTCCAGTCGTGCGGATAACCGCCGACGCCGTTGGCGAAGCCGTACAGCCAGCCCTGCGAGAGGTGGCGCTCCGGGTCGGGCTGGACGTCGACAGTGACGTCCTCGTAAAGCGTGGCGCGCCGCTTGGCGGGAACGAAGTAGTTGTAGTTGCGACTGGTCGACGAGGGAAACTCGCGCGCTCCTGCCTCCGCGTCGGTGAATACCGGCTTGGGGACACTGCGGACCTTCTCTGGTGTGGTGGTGCTCATGTCCGGCTGCTCTCCTCCGTATCGGCGGTGGTTGTGAACTTGTCGTAGTAGATGTTCGAAGCGGGCACGCCGCTGCTTTCGAGCAGCGCGATCGCGGCGTCGACCATCGGCGGTGGGCCACAGAGATAGGCGTCTGCCGCGGCTAGGTCTGGCTCGCGTCTGGAGACCACGTCGGTCACCAGTCCTGTCTCTCCCGTCCAGCTGGGATCGTCCTCTTCTGAGAGCGCCGGCACGAAACGGAGGCCGGGAAGCACCGATTCCAGTCCGGCCAGCTCCTCGAGGTGGAACAGGTCCGCACGCGTGCGGGCGCCGTAGTAGTAGACGGCGGGCCTGCTCGTTCCCCGCTGCCCGAGCGAGCGCAGCAGGGATAGGATCGGGGCCATCCCGGCGCCGCCGCCGATGAACACAAGCGGCCGCTGCGACTTCTCCCGCAGGGTGAAGACGCCGTAAGGGCCGCGCACGGTGAGCTGGTGGCCGATGGCGATCCCGCCGTCCGTGAGCAGCCCGGAAAAGCGCCCGCCCGGGTAGCACTTGATCATGAACTCGAGCCGCCCGTCATCGCCCGGCAGGTTCGCCATCGAGAACGAGCGGTGTTCGTCACTGCCCGGGATCTCGATGTCGACGTACTGACCGGGGTGGAAGCTCAGCGCCTGCTCGGGCGCCACCGCCAGCACCAGCCGGCAGATGTCGTGGGTCAGCGCGTCGATCGCCTCGACCTCGGCCGTGACTGTCTGCAGCGCAATCCCGCTGCGCAGGATCTCTTCGTCGTAGTTGATCAGCTCGACCTCGAGGTCTGAGAGCGCGTGGGCGCGGCACAGCAGCGTCCATCCCTCCTCGTGCTCAAAGTCGTTGAGGGCGAAGGTGGAGTAGCGGTCCAGATCGACCTCTCCGTCCAGCAGGAAGGACTTGCAGGCGGCGCACTGCCCTTCCTTGCATCCGTGCATCAGCATCAGCCCCTGCCGGAAGGCGCCGACGAGGACCGTCTCGTCCTCGTAGACGTCGAACTCGATACCGACCGGCTCGAGCCGGACGGTGTGCGTCACACCCATGGTCGTGGCATCTCCTCAGTTGACGAGCGGGCGCCGGAGCGAGTCGTGCCCCGGCGCCCGCCCACCTAGCTCAGCGGGCTAGGCCACGGCCTCTGCCGGTGCTGGCCGTCCGGCCGGGCCACCGCGCTTGTACTTGGCGATGTGCGCCTCGCGCTCCTCGGGGCTCATCGCGTTGAGCAGCACGTTCGGGCTCTGCATCGTGATCCCCTCGACGGAGTCGATCGTCCACATCTCCTTCGGGTCGAGGTTCAGATGCGGCTGCGGGGTCAGGGTCTTGCCGTCGTCACGCAGGTATCCGAGGTCGCGGATCACGTCCGCGTAGTCCCAGCCGTGGTAGAGGCTCTCCCACTCACGCTTGCCGGTGAGTCGGCCCATAGCCGGCGTCGGCCGTCCCTCGTATTCGGGCCGGAACGCAACCGCGTCGGTCCAGTGGCAGGTCTCCGAGCAGTACGTGCGCACCTGGCCGTCGACCTCGTCGACGACTGTGTCCTCGCGGATCAGGCACGGAACCATGCACGTCCAGCAGCGGTGCGGGTACTCGTAGTTCGCCGCATCGCCCTCGAACATGATCGGCTTGTGGCCATTGCGCTTGGACAGCGCGCTGTAGGTCTCCCACCACTTGCCGTACTTGTCATACCAGCCCGGGTACTTGTGCTCGAACCACTCAAAGTCGGTGTCGTCCATGCCATCGATCCGCCAGTAGTTGGCCGCCCAGCCGGTGGCGAAGAACTGTGCGACCTCGTGGACGTAGCCCTTGTTCCAGATCCGGTTCCAGGCCTCCTCGACGAGGTCGTGCGGGATCACGAGCCCGTACTTCTCGAGCGGGACGAGGTAGCTGCGGTAGTAGTCGTCATAGATCCACCGGCGCCACATCTCGGCGTAGCTTTCGCGATCCTTGCGACGGTCCTTGGTGCCGTACTCGATGAATGTGCCGATCGCCGCGTCCACGACCGCGTGGTTGTTCCACCACGCGTAGCGCAGATCGCGCTCGAGCAGCTGCCGGTTGCGCTCATCCGACAGCGCCATCAGGATGATCGAGTAACCGTTGGAGATGTGGCGCGACTCGTCCGACTGGACCGAGTGGAACACGGTCGGCAACAGGTAGTCGCCGTTGGCTGCCGCCTCGGCGGGCATCGCCACGAACAGCACGTTGGTGAACGCCGTCTCGGCAACGATTGTCAGGTAGACGTTGGCGGCAGTGACCGCGTCGCCGGTGATGAAACCCTCGCCGAACTGGCGGCCGATCGTGCCCGCGTAGTTGTTCTGGAACGCCTTGAGCGTGTTGTCGAAGCCGGCCGGGTCGATGTAGTGGTTCATGTACAGGCGCTTGAGGTTCATCTGGATCGTCGAGTGCCGCACCTCGTCGATCATCTGAATCGCCAGGCCGTTGTGGACCTCCGGGTTGGGGACCGCGTTGATGACCAGAGGCATCGCCCGCGCCGCAGAGATCTCCGGGAACGGGATGATCGACAGGAACAGCTTCTGCCACTCCATCCACCGCTCCTGGACCTGGCGGAACATGTTGCCCCGGATGGCGCCGTCCATCGCGCCGAACACCCGGTTGTCCTTCTCCTCTTCCATCGGGAAGTACGAGCGCAGGATCTGCTTGAGCGGATCCTTCTTCTGTGCCTTCTCGAACGTGTAGTCGGTAGCGAACTTCTCGACCGGTGAGACGAACGTGGGCTCCCAGGCGAGCTCCTGAATCTTCTGGTGCGACTTGGTGATGCTGGCCCTGCTCATGCTTCCTCTCCTCCGTCTCGGTGGGCAGCGGTTTGTGGGGCTAAGGTGTAGCCCGGCACGCGTTACATCTGCGTTCCATCCGATTTGGCGGACGTGGTGCACGGCGGTAACCTACGTTCGGAGCGGAGGACCTTGACCGGACCCCATAACCCATGGCTTGCGATCGACACGGGCACGGTGCCGTACGTCCGCGCGCGCGAGCTCAAGCAGGTGTGGGAGGAATACATGTCGGCCGGCGAATCGCCTGAGGTGCGCGAGCCGATCGCAGACTCCTGGCGCAGATCATCCGCTGCAGGCGTCGATCCAGTCGCCAGGCTCGTGGCGCCGGTGAAGGTGGACTCGGCGGAGACCGCCGCTCGCTGGGAGGAGCATCCGCTCGCCGTGGTGCGGGACCTCATCTGTGCGTGCATGAGCCCGATCGCCGACGGGGACGGCCAGCTGCTGGTTGTCTCCGACGCCGACGGGGTATTGCTGTGGGTCGACGGCCCTGACTCGGTTCGTCTCGATGCTGCCGAGGCGATGAACTTCACCGCCGGGGCCGGATGGGGAGAGGGCGACGCTGGCACCAACGCCGTCGGCACCGCGCTCGCGGCAAATCACGCCGTGCAGGTCTTCGCGGCCGAGCATTTCAATGAGGTCGTGCAGGAATGGACGTGCGCAGCCTCGCCGGTCCACGACCCGGACACCGGTGAGCTGCTCGGAGTGATCGACCTCACCGGCCGGATGCGCACCGCCCATCCGCACAGCCTCGCCTGTGCGATCGCAACCACCCAGGCCGTCAGCTTCCGCCTGGCCGAGTTGATGCACGAGCGCGACGCACACCTCCGGGTGCGATACGAGGAGAGCATCACCGGCCACGGCCGCCGCGCGTTGGTCACGCCGACAGGGCGCGTGATCGCTGGCGACGGAGGCTGGATCGGCGCGCGCCGCCTGGTGCTCCCGCCCGGCGGCGGCGAGCTCCTGCTTCCGTCCGGCGCGCGGGCATTCGCTGAGCCGCTCGGGCACGAGGAGGCGTTTGTCGTGCGGCCAGCCGGGGAGAAATCACCGCAGTTCCGCCACCAGGTGATGGAGATGAATCTGCTCGGCCGCGAGCAGGCCCACGTCTTGCTCGACGGGCGTCAGCTGGCACTCACGCGCCGGCAATCAGAGATCCTTGCGCTGCTGTCGCGCCGGGCCGATGGGATGACGGCTGAGGAGCTTGCGGCTGATCTCTACGGTGACGCGGGCAACCCCGGAACGGTGCGCGTCCAGGTGTGGCGGATGCGCAAGCTGTTCGGCGCCATCGTAGACACCGACCCGTATCGCTTGGCGCCCCACGTGCGCTCCGACTGGGCGTGCGTGGAGGCACTGCTGGACCGGGGCCTAGTCCGTGACGCCGCGGAGTGCTACCGCGGGCCCCTGCTGCCTCGCTCCGAGGCTCCCGGCATAGTGCGCGAGCGGCACGCGCTAGACGCCTGGCTTCGCCAGGCGGTCATGACCTCCGACGACCCCGAGGCGATCTGGGCGTGGGTTGAAGGCGACTCCGGCAAGGACGATCTACTCGCCTGGCGCCGATTGCTGGTGGGCTTACACTACGCCGACCCACGCCACTCGCTTGCGGCCGCTCGGGTGTCCGCGCTACGCGAGTTCTACTCAGCTGAACCGCTGGTATCGGCGGGTGGCTGAGCGGCTCGACGCGAACCGAGCCGCCGTTGACGCGACCAACATCGGCAGGCGCCGCGGGTCAGCGGTGTCTGCGCGGCGGCATCAGGTCGGTGATCGTGCCGTCCTGCAGCTCGGCGGCGAAGGCGATCGACTCAGACAGGGTGGGGTGAGGGTGGATCGTGAGCGCGATGTCCTGCGCGGTCAGTCCGGCCTCTAGAGCCAGCACGGTCTCGGCGATCAGATCCCCGGCGCCGACGCCGACGATCCCCGCACCGAGCAGACGGTTGTCGGATGGGTCGAAGATCAGCTTGGTCATGCCCTCGGGCCGCCCGAGCCCGAGCGCGCGCCCGGAGGCGGCCCATGGTAAGACGCTCTTCTCGTAGGCGATGCCCTGGGAGCGGGCGTCGGTTTCGGTCAGCCCCATCCATGCGACCTCGGGGTCGGTGTAGGCGACCGAGGGCACCGTCAGCGCATCGAACTGGGCGCCGGGCACGCCCGCGATGACTTCGGCGGCGGTCTTGGCCTCGTGGGTGGCCTTGTGTGCGAGCATCGGGCCGCCGACGATGTCGCCGATCGCGTAGATGCCCTCGACGTTGGTGCGCTGGTGGCGGTCAACGGGGATGAAGCCGCGCTCGTCCACCGTCACGCCGGCCCGCTCGGCGCCGACCAGGTGGCCGTTGGGGCGGCGGCCGACCGCGACGAGGATGCGGTCGAAGCTGCGCTCCTCGCCGCGTGAGAAGGAGACGCGCAGGGCCTGCTTGGTGGCTTTGACCGCCGTGACCTCTGTCTCCAGCAGGATCGCGCCGTAGCGGCCCGCGACCCGCTTGTGCAGGGGTCTGACCAGGTCGGCGTCCGCGCCAGGAATGAGCTGGTCGAGCTTCTCAACGACCGTGACCTCGGTGCCAAGCGCGTCGTAGACGGTCGCCATCTCCAGGCCGATGATGCCGCCGCCGAGCACGAGCATGCGCTCGGGGACCTCGGTCGGGGAGAGCGCGCCGGTCGAGTCGATGATCCGCGGGTCCTCCGGCAGGAACGGCAGCCTGATCGGGCTCGACCCAGCGGCGATGATGGCGCTGTCAAAGCCGATCTCGCGACCGTCCACGCTCACGCTCCGCGGCCCGCTGAAGCCGGCAACGCCGGTCACCACCTCCACCTTGCGCTGCTTAGCGAGGGCGCTCAGGCCACCCGTGAGCCTGTCCACAACCTCCTGCTTCCAGCCGGTCAACCGCCGCAGGTCGATCTGCGGCCGCGCGAAGCTGACGCCGTGTGCGGCCATCTCCTCGCTCTCGGCGATCACCCGCGCGGCGTGCAGCAGCGCCTTGGAGGGGATGCAGCCGACGTTCAGGCAGACACCGCCGAGCGTGGCGTGACGTTCGACCAGCGTCACGCGCAGACCGAGGTCGGCGGCGCGGAAGGCGGCCGTGTAGCCGCCCGGTCCAGAGCCGATCACCAGCACGTGGTGTGGTTCGCCGCCGGCGACGGGGCCGGCCGCCACCGCGGCGCCCGCGGGTTGATGCCGCGCGGGCGCTGCGGCGGGCGCATCCGGTGTGGCGCTCGGCGCCCCTGGGG
>DAIDME010000066.1 GCA_027449125.1 Solirubrobacterales bacterium
CTCGGGCATCTTGGCCGCCAGATTCGGATGTTCGGCCGCGGCGCGCACGGCTCCATGCCGCAAGCCAGCATCGATCCTGTCGTGATGGCCGCCTCGACCGTCTCGCGCGCTGATCAGCGGTGCCTACCCGATGTTGGACACGGGTTCGTTGCGACTTCTGGGGGTCGGCTGGGATAACACCGCGTGGCTCATGGGCGAACCCGCATCCGTCATGAAGGGTGTCTTCCCCGTCCGCGTCGAGATGCGCACTTCGCGCGGCCTGCAGGGGGTGATTGGCCGTCGCTCACGCGTCGGCGGGAAGGATCGTGAAGGCGCCGCCGTCAAGTGGTGTGATCGCACGGAAGTGGCACTCGTCGAAAGTCACGATCCGTCGCGTGCAGTAACGCGCGGGTAGGACGATCACGGAGCTGTTGACCAAGCCAAGCTCGAGGTCGGCGTACCTGTGCTCGAGGTCAGCGATCGTCGCATAGTCGCCGAGTTCGAGGCAGGCGACGGTGAAACGTCCCGACCCGAGGTCGGTGAGAAAAGCTTCGCGGGCGGCCGGGACGAAGCGCGAGCAGAGCAGGTATTGGTCTCCGCGGTCGCCGGGGCTGGGAGGATCAGTGGACCGTCCTCGTGGTGCAGCGCGTCTAGGACGGCGTCGCGTCGAGGTTCGCCGGCGTCAGCGAGCGAGACCAGCGGTGCGGTGTCGAGGATTAGCGTCACTCGCCGAAGCCAGCGAGCAACTCGTCATCAGGGATCTGTGAGATCGGCCGTGGGTCGCGGTCGCCACGCGGGAAGCCTGCGGCAAGCGCAAAGTCGCGGTCGCTGGCGACGTGCGGTGCGTAAGCATCAACCGCCGCCCGCAGGACCTCCGCCTGTGAACGACCTTCAACTTCGGCAATGCGAGCCAGCCTTGCCGCACGGGCTTCGTCGAGATACACACTCGTCTTGCGTATGCCGACCAGTGTCGGGCAGATATAGGGCAGTTAAAGTTCCGCACGCCCCTACACCCGCATCCAATCCCGGACACGCATCCTGGAGGCAGAGCCACCCTTCCCGTCAGTCCAGGGCCGTGAGATCGAGACGCATCCGCCGCAGCGTCGCGCCTATGGCTTCGTGCGCTTGGGCCACGCCGTCGAAGGTGAAATGCTTGAGCGCGTCTTGCATGAGCGCCGTGCCGATACCCGGGCGCCACGCGTCGGGGCGGACGTTGATCGCGGCGACCTCGGCGACACCCTCGTCTGCGTCCCGGTCGCGACTCGGACCGGTGGAAGCTCATCCTCGCTCAGCCGCTCCGACCGACGCGCCTTCCACTCCTGCACGTGCGTGCCTTCAAGGAACGCGTCGGCGATCAGTCCCCGGTCGGCCGGCATCCACGCGGCTGCATGAACTGCCGCAAGCCCCGCGGCATCCTCGCGTCCAACGTCTCGGATCTGTAACCCCATCGCATGCCCGGGAGTTCGGAGATGCCAGCTTTGCGCGGAAGCCACGCTTCGAGGTCTCAGCTGGCAGCGTCGCACATGCCGAGTGCAAGGTTCCAGATCGAGAGCAATGGCGGCAACGCAAAATCCGCTGCCCGCAAGGGCGTGGGGGTTCGAATCCCCCCGCGGTACTCAGAGAAGCCCTGAAAAAGGGTGGCTTTTCTTTTGGCCCCAGATTCTGACGCGGGCGCGCGTGTCCCCAGCGTGTCCCCGCAGCACCTGCGGGCCTAATTGCGCAGGCGGCTCCGGGGTAGCATTTACAACGTCAGGGCTGCAGATCCGGCAGGCTGCGGCCGATTGCAGGAGCATCTTATGGCCGTCGCTGATCCACCCGACGCCAACGTCGATCCGACGCAGCTGACGGGCGTGTTCGCGTCCAATCCCGATGGCTGGGTTACGGCCCAGATCGGGGAGTTTCCGGCTGCCATCTCTCAGGGGCCGAATGAGCATGAGGCATGGCTCAACGTGTTGGATGCGTATCACGACCTGACTCACGAGCCCACGGCCACCGAGCGATTGATCTACCGCGCCCAAGCCGAGGCGGGCCGGACGCGCGACGCAATCCTTGGTCTTGCCGCGGAATTGCTCCCCGCCGCTGAACGTGCCCGCAGGGCAATCAGCGAGGCGTTGGGGCGCCAGGGCCGCGACCGCGTGCACTGAGTGAAGCGGACCGAGGTTGAGCGCTGGCTCCGTCGGCAGGGGGCCAAGTTCGACCACCATGGCTCACAGCACGATGTCGGGAAACGGGAAGGCCAGTAGACCACACACCCCCACCCAGCCCCAAATCACCAACCCACAGCCACGCCAAAGACCGCCGCCGCATAATGCGTGAACGCAAGCGGCATAGGCCGGACTCCTAATGGGCACGGGTGGTTTCGAACCACCGACCTCTCGCGTGTGAAGCGAGCGCTCTCCCGCTGAGCTACGCGCCCTTTTGCCTGCAAATACAGGGTTTGTGGCCCGCTGCTTGACATCGTGGAGAGGCTATGCCTACCCCCTGATACCGCCCCATTTAGTCAATGATTGACTTTTCGGTGGGGTGCGGCTGGGCCCGGCACATGACTTTAGCGCGGCTGTCCCTGCGCTGAGGCTTTGGACGCGCCCGGCTTGGGGCCTAGCATGACCGGCCGTGTCTCTACGAGATGTGAGCGAGGAATGGGAGGCGAACGCCGAGCAGTGGGCGGCATGGGCGCGCACACCCGGCCATGATGTTTGGTTCTGGGGCTGGAACCTTCCGGGGTTCGCGGAGCTGCTGCCCGAGCCGGGCAGCGGGACAGTTGATGTTGGCTGCGGTGAGGGTCGTGTGGGTCGCTTCCTGGCGGAGCGCGGCCATCGCGTCTGGGGCCTCGACCGTTCGCAGGTGTTGGCAGACCTCGCGCGAGACGCTGGCGGATATGAGGAAGTCGTCTGCGGTGATGCGACTGCACTGCCTTGGGACGCGCAGAGCTTCGACTTGGCCATATCGTTCATGTGCCTGATGGACATGCCGGACCCGGCGGCTGCCATACGCGAGACGGCTCGCGTGCTGGTCCCGCAGGGACGGCTCTGTCTCGCTATCTCCCACCCGTTCAGCCGCGACCGGGTCGCCGCTGGCCGCTACTTCGTAGAAGGCGACTTCGAAGAGACGGTCGAGCGGAACGGCCTCACTATGCGCTTTGTCGGACGCGACCGACCGCTAGAGCACTACACGCGTGCGCTGTCAGCCGCCGGGTTCGTAATCGAAGAGCTGCGAGAGCCGCAGCCGGAGCCGGACGCGCTTGCTGGGAGCGCGCTTCTGGCGCAGACGGCAACCGCGCCGTTCTTCCTGCACATACGCGCCCGGCTGGCTGCATAGCCCGTAGGCTTAGGCTCGTGTCCATCGAGACTGAGGAAGAACTAGAGGCGCTGCGCGCTGCGGGCCGCGTCGTCGCCGCAGCGATACGCGCCATGCGCGCGAGCGTGCGACCTGGGGTCACCACCGCCGAACTGGACGAGGTCGGCGGGCGGGTGTTTCGGAGGTTGGGAGCGCGGTCAGGCCCGCAGTTGGACTATGGCTTTCCGGGGGTTAACTGCATAAGCGTCAATGACGAGGCGGTGCATGGCATTCCTGGGAGGCGACGGCTCCGTGAAGGCGACCTAGTGAAACTCGATGTCACCGCCGAGCTTGACGGCTTCTACGCCGACGCGTGTGTGTCGGTTCCGGTTGGACGACCGACCGCGCCGGCGACTTCACTCGTAGCCTGCGCTCGCCGAGCGCTCGGCGAGGCGATGGTCTCGGCGCGCGCTGGGGAGCCGTTGAACTCCATAGGTGCGGTGGTCGAACGGACGGTCGCTGCCGACGGCTACGCAGTCTGTCCCGACCTCATGGGTCACGGCATCGGTCGCAAAATCCACGAGCTGCCGCATGTCCCAAACCGCTATGTAGCCGCTTACTCGCAGCCACTCACCGAGGGGCTGGTGCTGACTATCGAGCCGATTATCTCGGCAGGTAGCGGCGTAGTTCGCACGGCTGGTGATGGCTGGACCGTCAAGACCTCAGACGGGGCGCTGTCGGCTCATGTGGAGCACACCGTGGTCGTCACGAACGGCAAGCCGCTCGTGCTGACAGCCTGAGCGCAACCCAAGCTCCGAGGCGCGCTATCCCCAGCCGTTTTCTGCGCGGCGCTTGTTGCGGGCGACGATGTGCGGGGCTTCCTCGTGTTGCTCTACCGTGAGGCAACGGCGTTCGTTTCCGTCCCGGACCATGTTGAGGGCCTCGACCACTGTGCCGAACTCGTCGCCGTCGAGGCAGGCGAATGCGTCATGTATCGAGCCGCGCTGCCAGCCGTCCCACAGGCCACGGGCGAGACCACAGATGGCCCATTGCTCGACGGTCCAACTGGCGAGCATGAGGTTGTCGAAGTTGAAGCCCCCGTCCTTCTCGATGAACTTGTTCATCTCGAAGTTCTCGGTGAAGAGCGGGAGGGTAAGCAGGAGATGGGCCGCCGGGTGGCCCTGGTCGGTGTTGAGATGCCTGGACATTTCTCGTCCTTTCCTTGTGGCTCCGTTCGGATTTCGGAGCGCCTTGCAGGACGGTAGGCGCTGGTGCGTGCTTGACCGGACGGGCTTGGGACCATGCCCGAATAGGCATAAAGACGGCGGCTCCTCTCGCCAGTGCCGTCCGCCGATGCGCGATGGCCGCTCCGGTGGAGCTGGTATGCCTGAGCAGGCATGGGGCAGGTTTGTCGGTGTTGTGGAGATTTCGGCAGCGCCTCGGGTTCGGTTGCAGTCTCGGGGCATGGTTCTTGAAGCTCATCTCCTCAAAGTCGAAGAGCTGCCCGCCCGTGGTGATTACCCCGCTTCGTGGCTGGTCAGCGTGTTGGACATGGCAACGGCGGACACCTACAAGCTGGCGGCTGATGAAGATGTCGCGCGGCTGCTGGTGCCGGTGAAGCCGCTCAGTCCTGGGGCGCTGCGTCTCTCGTGTCGGCGTGTGCCGTCCGACCGTGGCGCTGCTTACAAGCTGCGTATCGTCGGCGTGGATAAACCTGCTGCCTCCTGAGCAGGGCGTAGTGCCTGGCCCGGTGCGGCGCAGGCGGGCGCGCGAGCGCGGCAAGCGAGCGGGCTGGCTGAGCGAGCGGTTAGCGGAGCGAGGCCAGAACGCGACCGCAGACGCGGCGAGCGGAGACCGCCTGGCACCGGGCCAGCAACGCGCTTAGCGAAAGCACGGCGAGCTGCCACACCCGCGCCTAAGTTCGTCACATGGACGAGCAGAGCGCCTACAACCTCGTCGCTCTACAACGGGCGGCCCGCACGCTGGCCGCTGACGCGCAAGAACTCGCAGCGCTACTTGGCGATGTGTGCGAACGCCTCGATAGCCCGCAGGCCCAGATGGAGGCCTCTGGCTCGCTGCACTCGGCAATGCTTCTGGCGGGCGTGCATTGCTCGCTCACCCATGCGGCGCGTGCGCTGCCGTGGCTTCGCACCGAGACGCTGCTGCTGGCTGCCGCGCTCCCGGAGGTTCTAGGCAGGCTCGGCGACACAGCCGAGTTGCCGCCCACGCACCCGTGGCAGAGCTACCGGCACGCCTCGCCGCTGCGGTTGGACGAGGACTTGTTCGATGCGAAGTTCGGGTTTTGAGGTCGTCCGGTGCCTCTAACAGAGCGGACGACGGAATGTGACATTACGCGTGAGTCGTCACCGTCAGCGCAAGCAACTCCGTTTGAGGTCGTAGCTCACGGCGTGGATACGGTCAGCCTCGCATGGCGGCCTTACGGTGACGATGCCGAGTGGTGGCAACTGCGGCGAGGGCGGCTTGGTGTTGGGTTCATTGACCATGCCGCCACCACTCAACCGATGCCCGGCGAGCCTGACCCCATCGTCAAGATGCGACGCATGAAGGGTGAGGGGTTCGCCTCACGCGCCAAGTTCGCCGGCGGCACTCTGCTGGTGTGGCCGTTCGCTCGCCTGGTGGCTATCGAAGGGAGGCTCGCTGACCTGCTGCCCGACGACAACGGGAGCGGACTGCGCCCAGTCACACTCATCGAGAGGGCAGCCGCTGCCGTCGCGGAGAAGTTGGAGTGGCTGGGAATGCTTGAAGGCGGCGAGCCGTGCTCGGTGCGCCGCCTGGACCTCACGACCGATGTGCTCTGGCACCATGACAAGGCCGGGGCCGCGCTGCTGGACGCGCTCGCTACCGCTATGCCAGCCGACGGCCACAAGCTCAACACCTGGACCGCCAAGCACGGGGCGGAAACGGTCAATCTCTTCAAGATGGTCGGCAAGACCAAGCGCGAGCTGGTTGGTCGCGTCTATGACCGAGGCGATAAGACCGGCGACTTGCCACACGGTCGCCTCATCAGGCTAGAGCGACAGCTCCGCTGGCAGTCCCGCAGCAGCCCGGACACCGAAGAGGTGTGCGGCTCTAGATGAGTAGTCACACGGCTGCTTGGTCTGTTATGCGGTGTATTGGGCGAGGCTGCGGCTGGGTAGCCCGAGCTTGTGGTTGAGCGCGACTGCGGCTGCGAGCGTGAGGATCCGCGCGGCGATCCGGGCGCGGAGGCCGTGTAGCGTGCGGGCGCCGTGTCGCTCGAGCGTGAGGATGTCTTTGGTGGTCCAGAAGATGCTCTCGACCCGCTGGCGGATGCCCGCGAGGTGCGGCCACTTCGGTGAGGGCGGCTTGGGGTGTGCGGTGATCTGGCTGGCTGGTCGCAGCGCCGGGGTGCTCTGCGGGCTCTCGTGGGTAGCGCCCTCGTTCTTGCGGGCCGGCCGTAGGATCGTGGCGTTCAGGCTTGCGGCCGTGGTCTTGAACTCGTGGCCGTTGTAGCCCTTGTCCGCGATCACGGTGAGCTTCTCGTCGCCGTTGCGGTTCACGCGCTGAAGCATCCGCAGGCAGACGTCGCGTTCGTTCTCTTTCGGGCTGGTCAGCATCATCATCCTCGGGGTGCCGTCCGGTGCGCACAGCGTGTGCAGCCGTAGCCCGTAGAAGTATCGGCTGTGGCTTGCGCAGTACCCGTAGTCCGCGGCGTTCGCGAGGGCATCGTCGAGGCTTGAGTCCCCTGAGCGTTTGACCGTCTCGCGGGATCGGGCGCACTCGACCGGGGTGCTGTCAGCCAACAGCAAGTTGTCTTCCCAGCCCGGACTGGCAGACGCAAAGGCGTGAATCAGCCACTCGATCGTGTCAGCCAGCCGGTCACGACGCTGAAAGAACCCAGAGCGTTTGGTCAACGCCGGGAACAAGTGCCCGAGCTGCCGCCTCGCCGCTCGGATGAACCGGTAGTCGCTCGGGATCCCCATGATCTGCTGAGCGACCGCCAAGGTCACGACCTCCGCATCGGTCAAGATCCGCCTGGCGTTTCTCGTCTTCTTGGGCAGGAGATCGTCAGCGACGCAGTAAACGTAGATCAACAGCAGGTCGAGGTCGGCGAGCATCGAGGCCCTCCTTGAAGGGTCGGCGGTGGTATTGAGCACCACCGACCTTCGACCTGCTGTGTTATGTCTCCTCCATAAACCCTGCCTGACCACAATCCGTATAACTACTCATCT
>DAIDME010000067.1 GCA_027449125.1 Solirubrobacterales bacterium
CCCAATCCCGCGCGCGACGCCGAGCCACCCCGGCCGCCCGCGCCACCCCCGCCGCCGAACCCGACGACGAGCGCCGCGGCCGCCGCCGCAGCCAGTGCGAGTGCCGCGATCATGCGTCGCTGCCGGCGCTGGCGTGCACGGGCGTCCTCGATCACGCCGGCGTCGGGCTCGGCGTCCGGCGCGTGCGGTGATGGAGGCGTCGCGATGGTCATCGCAATCAGCTACGATAGATAGCGTAATGCTGAGCGTCAAGCTCGACCCCGAGGACGCCGCCGCCCTCTACAGCCAGGTCGCGGCACAGATCCGCCAGGCGATCGCCGACGGCGAGGCCAAGCCCGGCGAGCGCCTGCCGCCGGCCCACCACCTAGCGGCGGTGATGGGCGTCAACACCAACACGGTGCTGCGGGCGTTGCGCCAGCTGCGCGACGAGGGCCTCCTGGAGATGCGCCCCCGCCGCGGCATCCACGTCACCGGCACCGCCGAGCAGGGTGAGCTGCGCGGCAAGGTGGCCGAGCTGGTGGACCTCGCCCGGCGCAGCGGCCACACCCGCGCCGACCTGCTGGCGATGATCTCGCAGGCGCCCTGAGCGACACCGGTGATGACCACCACCGAACGCCGGCCGGCGCCCGACTCGCCCGAAGCCGCGGATGCGGGCGTCATCGAGGATGCGCGCAGGCGCCAGCGAAGGCACCGGCTCGGCGGTGCGGCGCTCGTTGCGGGGGCGCTTGCGCTCGCGGGCGCGGCGATCGGGTCGGCCGGCGGCGGACACGGCCCGGCTGCCCGCCCGGGCGTGGGCGCCCGCCCGGCCGCTCCCATAGCCGGCCTGCGAAACGGTGTGCGAGCCACGACCTCCCCGGCTGGCGGCGTGGACCAACTCGGCCTGCTCGCCCCGGGAGTGGGGTGGGTGGACAGCGGCCAGGCGACGTATTTCACGCGCGACGGCGGGCGCAGCTGGACCCGGGTGAAGGCGATCGGCCCGAGCGCTCTGCTCAGCGGAGCAAGCTCACCCGGCCCTGGCCAGGTGGTCTTCTCCCTGGCCGACGGTGCCCAGGCCGCACACAGCTGCGGCCACGGCTGCATGACCGCGACCACCGTGGGCGTGGGCACCTCCCCCGCGCAGCGCGGCCAGCTGGTGCTGACGCGCGACGCCGGCCGGAGCTGGAGCGCACGCGCGTTCCCGGCCGGCGCGATCCCCAGCGCGATCAGCTTTCCGAACAGCCACGACGGGTTTGTCATCGCCTACCGGCCCTCGGCCCACCACAACACCGCGCCGAGCCTCTCCGCGACGCGCGACGGCGGTCGCGAGTGGTCGCGCGTGACCCGCCCGCCGTTCCAGGGGCTGTTGAGCTTCGCGAACGCACGGGATGGCCTCGGCGGCGGCTGGGCGCTGGGCGCCGGGCCGGTGGACAGCGCCGCGGTCTACCGCACCAGCGACGGCGGGCGCACCTGGCGCAGGACCCCGCTGTGCCGGCCGGCGACCGTGTACGCCTGCGAGGCTCCACGGCTCTTCGCCTCCGGCCACGGTGTCGTGCTGGTCAGCGCCCAGGACCCGCAGGTGGGCGGTTCTCAGGTGGCCGTCTACACCACGCGCAACGACGGGAGGAGCTGGACCAGGCATGTCCTGCCCGACACCCCGACGCTGACGAACGCCCGCAACTGGGTCCCGTTCTCGGCGCCGAACGCCAACGACCTATTCGCGCTCGTCGGCACATACCTCTACTCGAGCTCAGACGGCGGTGCCCGCTGGTCGCGACGCCACGAACCGGCGCTCGTCCCGTTTGCGATGGCAGGGCTCCCGGGAACGCTTGTGTTTGCAAGCGCGGCCTACGGCTGGTACGGGGCCGGACCGGTGTTCGCCTACACCACCGACGGCGGCAGGCGCTGGACCAGCATGGCCGCCAAGCGCTGAGCGCGGGCAGAACGCCGCGGCAACAGTTCGGCACGAGCTGAGCGACTCAGTCGCGAGCGGGCGATCGTCGCGGCTCGTAATCCTGGCGCCCTTCAGCCTGGGAATGGGGCGGCAGAGCGGCGCCCTCCCGCTGGCGGTTGTCTCTGACGACGACCGGCCGCTGTGCGGCCTCTTGCTGTGCGTGGCGGGGTGAGTGGCGGGCGGCAGCCCGTCGAACCCTCAAGTAATGACGGGGAAGCCGCGCGTCAGTCGTGCCAGGCACCGGGGGAAAGACACTCAAGCCGATCATCCGTGAGTGGGTCGAGAAGGACCCGACGATCTACAGCGACACGCACGGCGGCTACTACAGCCTCGGAAACGACTTCGACCACCGTACGGTCGACCACGCCGAGCACTACGTCAACGGGCGCGTCCACACCAACGGGATCGAGAACTTCTGGACCTTGCTCAAGCGCGGACTGCACGGCACCTGCCTCCGAGTCGAGCCGTTTCACCTGTTCCACTACGTCGATGAGCGGGCGTTCACGTACAACCGGCGCGAACTGAACGACGCCGAGCGGTTCGAATGGGTGCTCGGCAACGCGACTGATCGCCGGCTCACGTGGGCCGAGGTCACGGGCGCTAGTTGAGCTGGCCGCAGGACGGATACCGCATGCACCCAGAGCCCGGCTCGCCGCAAGGAGCGGGGACTAGTCGGCAGCGGAGATAGCTGGTGCTATCCGCGCCTGGCATGGTCGGCAACCACACTTGCCAGCTCGGAATCTGGGATTCACGTGAACTAGTCCGTGCATATGGCCATCTGAAGCATCGAACCTGTCCCACAGGCCGTCGATCCAGGTCGTATCCGACCGATCCAGTCCGTAGAAGCGCCACAAGCTGAACGTCACGAGATCAGCGGCCTGGATCATCCGACTCGACTTTGAGTCAGCGAAGAACGGCACGTCGACGATATGCCCAAGGGTCCCGGGTATGCGATCCGTGACCTCTCGCCATCGCTGGGTCCATGCTTGAAGGTTCTTCTCGACTGTGCTCTCGTCGTGGATCACGATGCCGCGTTCATGAGGGCCACCGTCCCGAGACAGCCTCCCGAGCATCTCATCGAATCGGTGAAGGACCTCTTCATAGGCCCTTCGCTTCCGGTCGCTGTAGTGGCGGTCGACGACGGCCCCAAAAAACGCGCAGGGATATTGCGTGTTTACGCACGAGTAGCCGCCTATAGCGGAGTAGGCCCCACGCAGCAGATCAATGCGGAACCGGTAATCGAACTGAAACCACGGACTTGGTGGCTTGGGAGGCCTAGCCGCCGGGTCGCCCTGCTTCGGCGACTTTATCTCCTGGGCATGCAACTCAAAGTCGGCCGCCGCGAATCCGTCTGGAAGCTTTGCCTGCAGCATCGTCTCCAAGCGTTGCTGAACGTGGTACACGTCCTGTTCGTGCACCGCAATGCCGCCGAGAACGTATGCCGGGCTACCGCCGTGCGCCCCGGATTCGTCAAGGTAGAGCAGATACATAAGTGGCAGCCGGTGCCCGAGGCAAGGTACCGCAACGCAGTCCTTGCATCTCGGGTCCGTGGAAACCGCGAAGCAGTCCTACCGAGCCGCAAACCTCGTTCGCCACCTGGGGCGAACGACCAGCACTGTAGCACTCGATAGGTTCGAATACCAGGTGCTAGTTCTGTGTATCGGCGTCTCGATGTGTAGGCATTAGCCACTCGCCGTTTGACGGCTTCGGCGTCTGTACCAGCTGTCGGGTCAGATCCTCGAACCGCTCGAACTCGTCGTCTCCGCCCGGCCGCATTGGGGGCACAGCGACGTCGAGCCTTCCTGCGTCGGCGTGCTCCTTAGCCTGGATCTACGAAAGCGCCCGACAACCTGACGTTCCGCAGGTCCGGTCGGTCATTTGCGCCCCCATCCCGTGCGTCGTGGCGGGCGTTGGTCGTTATGCCGTGTAGGCGGTGCCGGCGAGCGCGGCGGTCGCGGCCACTTCGACGGACGCGCGGTCGCGGAGGCGGCTCTTGGGGCCGGCGAGACGCTCGTTGAGCGCGTCCAGGGCGTGCAGTCCGCGTTCGATGCGCTGCTGGCGGATGTCGGCGTCGGTGCGAGTCTTCTGGCTTGAGCGCACCCACACGATCCGTAGCCCTCCGCGGACAGGATCGGTGCCGGCACGGTCCGCCAGATCTCCTCAGGGTCGTCCTTGTGCTTGCCCGGCCGCGTGATCGCCTCGGTGAACGCGGGCTGCTGCGTGTGCGCCCTGTCGCGCAGGAGGCTGTCTTCGCGGCGGCCGCAGGGGAGCACGGTCACGAACCGCCCGCCGGCCTTGTCGATGTGCGTCATCTGCTCACGGGTGCACAGCCTGCAGTCAGCGACGTAGAGGTTATGTGCAGCTGCACATAATCTGTATTGGGTGCAGCCCTCGATTATGTGCAGTTCACGGGGAAGATCCACCGTCCGGCGGGATCATCGGGGTTCCGGTGCTGCACATAATCAAAGCCCATCGAGGAAGGCAAGGAGTTCGTCCGGGGCGCAGTAGCGCGTCGGATGGTGCTCTGGACTCTCCAGCCGACCGAGCGCCGCCTCCTTCGTCGCGAGATCAGCCTCGAGGTAAAGGTGCGTGGTGGTGGGACTGGAATGTCCGAGCCAGAGCGCGATGACCGCAAGGTCCGTCCCCGACTGCAAGAGATGCATTGCCGTCGAGTGCCTGATGGTGTGAGGAGTCACCCGGCGACCGACGAGCGAACCGCATGCTCTCGCTGCCTGCACGACAGCACGATCAAGCCGATCGCGCACTCCCGTGCGAGTGAGCGGTCTGCCGGCCCTGTTCGGGAACACCGGGGCAGTGAGTGCAGAGTCGATCTCCTCCAGCCACGAGCGCAACTCGGCGGCCGTCGTCTTCCAAAGCGGGATCACCCGCTCCTTGCGTCCCTTGCCATGGAGGTGGACGGCGCATTGGCGTTCCAAGGGCACGTCGCCGATGCAGAGTCCGGTGATCTCTGAGACCCTCGCTCCGGTGTTGTACATGGTCGCCAGCAAGCACGCGTCGCGCCGGCCGCTCCACGTGCTGCGGTCCGGAGCGGCGATCACGGCCGCCATCTCCTCACGAGTGAGGTAGCCGATGACCGGATGATCGAAGCGCTTTGAGGGGATGGCGAGGACCCGCTGGGCGACCGGCAACGATGCCGGATCGCGCACCGAGGCGTAGGCCATGAACGAACGGATCGCAGCCAGCCGGGTGTTCCGGGTCCGGACGCTGTTGCCTCGCTCCGACTCCAAGTGGTCCAAGAAATCGAGCACTAGCGGCGCATCCAGGTCGCCCAGGACGAGGTCCGTCGGACGCTTGCCCGTGCGTTCTTGGGCGAAGGCCAAGAACAGCTCGAACGTGTCCCGGTAGCTCTCGATCGTGCGGGTGCTTGCCCCGCGCTGGGCGATCAGACGGCGGAGGAAGAAGTCCTGGAGCAGGGTCGGAAAGCCGATCGTCGGTTCCCTCATCGAGCACCGCCGAAGGACTTGTCGCCGGGCGCGCCCGAAGCGAAGCGCTCTGCCACGATCCCCATCAGCTCGGGGGTTGCGCTGAAGTACCAGTAGAGGTCGGAGACGAGGGTGTGCCCGAGGTAGGTCGCCAGCACCGGCAGCTTCGCGTCGACGTCGGCGGACTCGGCGTGCCAGAGAAGCACCCGCTTCACGACCGCTCGATGGCGCAGGTCGTGGACACGAGGTGGCCTCACCTCACCCTCCTTCTCCCAGCCGAGCTGGCGTCTCAGTCGTCGGAACGTCACCTCGACTACATGGGTTGATAGGCGCTCGTTGCGCTCGGTGCGGAAGAAGCCGCCTGAGGCGCCGAGCCGTTCTCGCTGGGACGCATAGCTGGCGAGCGGCTCGACTGCGCTCGGATGCAGCGGGACGAGGCGAGGCTTTCCGCCCTTTCCTGCCCTCACGTCAAGGACACCAGCCGCGAGGTCAACGTCCTCCAACGACAGCGCGACGGCTTCGGATATCCGCAGCCCCGTGCAGGCAAGCAGCCCGAACAGGGTCACATAGCACTGCGGCCGCAGCCCATCGTGCGGGGGGAGCTCGGCTGCCGCTTGGAGGAGACGGTCGATCTCGTCGTCGGTGTAGATGTGCGGCGGTCTGCGCTGACAGGTTGGGCCGAGGAAGCCGACCGGCGGCACCTCGCTCGCACCGTCGATTCCTGCGAGGTAGGAGAGGAACCCCCTCACGGTCGTGAGTCGACGCGCCGGGTGGTGAGGGTCAGTCGAGGTGGTCGCGCACGCCCACTCGCAGCTGCGTTCCAACAGGACCGGCCCGGATCCCTGTGCGCGGTCCAGGTACGCACCGAAACCGCGGAGGTACGTGGCCTGGCGCTCCAGCCGATAGCCGAGATTGCGCCGCATCGTGAGGTAGCCCTCGACGAGCTCGCTGAAGCTACAGGTCGCGCTCATCGGAGCGCCGCCGGCCAGGGCAGAGCGGCCTCGCGCAGCGCCGCGACGTCGACCTTGGCGTAGATCTGGGTGCTTCCGAGCGACCGGTGGCCGAAGAGGTCGGCGATCTCTTTGAGGCTCGTGCCGTGTCTCAACAGATCGGTCGCAAGCGAGTGACGCAGCAGGTTCGCCCCATGGGCCGGGGCGTCGATCCCGGCGTTACGCAGGGCCCGGCGCACCGCGTCGCCCACCGTTCGACGGTCAACTGGCGCGCCGGGGTGCTGGCGATGGATCACGAACACCTGACGGGTCTCGCTCCGGGGTCGCCCGTGCTCGAGGTAGGCGGCGATCGCCTCCCCCACTTCGAAGACGAGCGGGAGTTGTGCGCCGTGGCCGGTCTTGCGCGTCTGGACAGTGATGGTCCCTGAGCGCCAGTCGATGTCATCGAGGCAGAGCCGGGCGATCTCGCCTGCTCGCATGCCCAGCCGGGCACCGAGGAGGATCATCGCCCGGTCACGCAACTCCCGAGGCGACGACGAGCCGAGTGACGCGACCAGATCGGCGAAGTCAACCGAGCCGAGCCGACGCGGCAGTGACGGCGGCCGGCGGACCCCGGGAACAGCTTCGTCCAGCCGACCGGCGAGGAGCCCCTCGCTCCGAGCAAAGCGCAGGAGACAGCGGAGCACCGAGGTGACCAGTTGCACCGTCGGGGGTCGATAGCGGCTCGCCGCGTCGGTGACGAAGCTCACGACATCGCTGACACTGACCCTGGAGAAGTCCACAGGGCGTTCGTCAAACCTGGCTGACAAGAAGCTCCGCGCGTAACGCGCGTAGTTCCGCCGAGCCTCTGGGGAGACACCCCGCACACGACGCAGGTACTCATCGAACGCCGTCAAGACGGCATCGATGCTCAACACGCCTTCAATAGTCATCTACTGCTCCCTTCCGAGCTGTGGTCAAGAAGGGAGCCTCGCGATTATGTGCAGCTTCTGCGCTCGACGCCAAACCCTCCCCTGGAGTTTCCCGCCGCCACAGGACCAGACGTGGAGCACTGGGGACGCGAACTGCACATAATCGAGGGCTGCACCCAATAGAGGAAATCGGCGCGGCTGACGACCGTCCGCGGCTCGTCCCAGGTCGCGATGTGCGTCTGGCCATCTCCTGTGTTTCCGTCGGTGAGGCGGTGCGCGACCGGAACCGCGCCGTCGGATGAGACGGCCAGGATCCACAGCAACTACTCGAGGATACGAGTCTTGATCTGGAGTCGTTCCGGCCGGGGATGTCCGCGACCACGGCGAGCTCTTGTGAGCCGCGGCTGTCGCCGGACTCGATCTACGCGCGCTCGCACCGTGAGTGCCGGCCGTTGTTCACGGATGAGATGTTCGCCGGCCTGTTCCGCGAGGACGGTCGTAGCGGTGTGCCGCCGATGATCGTGGCGGTCCGCGGTCATCCAGGTCTCTGGGGCCGGCTGGCGTGACGATGACTACGCGGCTGCCGGCAAGCCGGCGTGCGACTGGTAGGACCGGATCACCTCGACCTTTGACGCTGACGCGCGTCACGGCCACGAGACCAGCGCCCATGGGGTTCCCGCAAACCGAGTTCCGGATCGGCCTGGGCGCCCGCACGGCAAGGTTCGGCAAGCCCTGCGCCGCGTGTCCGCTGGCCTGGCGGTGCACCAGCTCCAGGCGAGGACGGACGATCCATGCGGGCAGGCGCGAACACCGGCTCCAAGCCGCCCGCCAACGTCAGGCCGACCCGGCATGGAGGGCCAGCTACACCAGCACCCGGCCCAAGGTGGAAAGCACGATCGCTCGCCTGATGCTTCGCAAGCACGGCGGCCGCCGTGCCGGAGTCAGCGGCCAGGCCAAAGTCGCCGGCGACTTCTCGCTCCTCTCCGCGGCCCTTGGCCTCGCCCGCCCCGGGCTGCTCGAACTGGCACACCAAACCAGCGGATGGGCGATCAGCAAACGCCAAGCACCGGTCCGCAGCCCCGAGAACCAGCCCGACGCCGGCCACCACTGACGCCGAACCCAGGCCCTGCGCGACGATCCCGGCACCCGCGCGCAGCAGAAGGCCGCGCAGCGGCCGCCTTCGTCGGAGACAAACTCAGGGAGAGCGACAGCTCTCCCTCCTTCCCAAGCCCGTTCTACACCAGCCTGCCGGAGCATCTTTGTTGAAAAGCATGCAAGAACTTGCATGCTTTTCAACAAAGATCGAGCGCGGGCGGCGCGCCGGCCGGCCGGGCGGCGCCCCAGCGCCCCGGGCGGCCCCCGGCGC
>DAIDME010000068.1 GCA_027449125.1 Solirubrobacterales bacterium
CACGGCGCGCCGGAGCGTCTCGCGGGCGTGGCGAAATTGGTAGACGCGCCGGCTTTAGGTGCCGGTGGGCTTTGCTCTTGGGGGTTCGAGTCCCTCCGCCCGCATGAGACTGGGCCGGCGCAAGCGGCGCCGGCCCAGAACCAATCCGCGCAGCCGGGTGGTTGCTGTCCGGCTGTCAGCCGGCCACCGGAGCGGGTCGCTCGGAGCGGCGGCGGACATCCTCGTGGTGGGTCACACGCAGCTCGTGCACGACGCGCTCCGTGCTCCACTCGTGGATCACGAGGCCGGTCGCGCTGAGCGCGACGACGGCGACGGCCGAGCCGAAGGACCACCACTGGGCGGTACCGGCGTTCAGCGCCAGCGCCTCGACGATCATCCAGGCGCCGATCAGGGCGGTGGCGAGGTCGAGGCCGCGCTGCGCGAGGGTGTCGAGCGTCGCGTCGGCGCCGGCGAACACGATCGCGAGTGCGCCGCCGATCACGAACAGCCACTGGAGGGTGGCACCGGTCCAAGCACCCTCCTGGGAAGCGACCACCAGGAAGGCTCCGACGATCAACAGGGCCAGCCGAGAGATGAAGTGCAGGCGCATCTTGCGCTCCTTTCACCATGCGGCGGGCTAGTCCGGACGGTCCGGACAGTCCGTCTGTTGTTGACTTTGCAACTAAAGCATAGCGCGGCCGCGTCTCGTCGAGACCGCTCAGCTATCGCTCTCGCCGCGCCCACCACCGCGGTTGCGCAGCCAGTCGGCCACCTGGTCGGCAACACCACCGACCTGGCTACCGAGACTCGTCACGTTCTCACCAATGTCGCGGAAGGCGGAGCGGAAGCGCTCGGCATAGAACTCCATCGCGTCGCCCGCCTCCGCGCGCACGTCGCTCTCCTGGTCACGGGTGCGATAGTCACCGTGCAGGATGCGGTCGTACTCACCGCTCTGCACCCAGCGCATGATCTCGGAGACGCGCCTGACCGCGTAGGGATGGGTGATGTTGATCTCCCAGAAGAAGCGGCGCACGCGGTCTGAGGGGTCGTCCCAGTTCTCGTACTGCAGCGCCTGCGCCATGAACGCGTCGAGGTTCAGCTCCTCGGCCGGCAGGCCCGAGGCGGCGACCATCAGCATGCGGCAGACAATCTGCGGGTCGCGCACGACGAGCGTCGCGGCCCGGTCGCAGCTCAGCTCGGCGGCGCGGTACCACTCGAGCAGCACGGTCTTGACGGCCCGGAACGGCAATCCCAGCAGCATCGGCAGCGAGCCGCCCGCCGCCAGCAGGATGTTCAGGGCGGTGATATAGAGGACGTGGTCTGAGAGCACGTGCCCGAGCTCGTGGCCCAGGATCGCTCGCTGTTCACCGGGGCCGAGTCGCTTGAGCACGGCGGAGTCGACCACGATGATCGGCTTGCGCGAGCCGATCGTCACGGCCATGCCCGGCACCGGAGTGGTCAGGTAGAGGTCGTAGGTTTCCGGTAGGTCGAGGATCCGGACAGCCGCGCGGTGTGAGCTCCAGAGCTCTGCGCACTGATCGTCTGAGACCTTCAGCGACGTGCCGAGGTAGAACTGCCGCAGTGCCCGCTCGTAGCGCCACTCGATCAGCCTGCGCACCAGCGGGTCGAGCATCGGGATCGCCTTGAGCGCCGCCGTGGCGGCGCGATCCGCCGGGTGCTCGTAGGCCTTGGGCGAGATGTTGATGTACGGCTCGACGTTGTCGAGGGCGACACCGCTCACGGATCTAAGCCTATACGTTCGGGCAAGGCGTGGCGCGGGTAGCGCTGAGGCTGAATAATCGAGCCATGAGCAAAGAGCACGAGCAAGCGGAGCTGCGCGGCGGTGTCGACCTCGGCGGCACGAAGATCGAGGCGATCGTCGTGGACGCCTCGAACGAGGTTCTGGGGTCTGCACGCCACCCGACACCGACCAGCGGCGGGCCGCAGGACGTGGCGGCCGAGATGGCCGCGACCCTCAGGGAGGCGGCGACTGCGGCCGGGACGTCTACCGATGCGCTGCGGGGCGTCGGCGTTGGCTCGCCCGGGTCCGTTGACGCCGGCGCGGGCACTGTCTCGAGCGCGCGCAACCTGCCCGGTTGGGATGGCAGCTACCCCCTCGCAGCCGAGCTCGGCAAGCTGCTTGGTACGCGGGTGGCGCTCGGCAACGATGTGCAGGTGGCGATCGGTGCGGAGTTCGCGCTCGGCGCCGCCAAGCGCTACGACTCGCTGATCGGCATCTTCTGGGGGACGGGCGTCGGCGGTGGCCTGATCCTGGGCCGGGAGCCGTGGCACGGCCGGGGTGGCGCCGGTGAGATCGGGCACATGGTCATCCACGTCGGCGGCAGGCGCTGCCCCTGCGGCAACGAGGGATGCGTGGAGGCCTACGCGGGCCGCGCAGCGATGGAGGCCCACGCCCGGCACGAGATGGAGCAGGGCCGCAAGTCGCACCTGCTGAAGCTGATGGAGGAGAAGCAGCGCGAGCGCTTCACGAGTGCCGTGTGGGCGGCGGCGGTGGAGCGGGGTGACGAGCTCGCGATCGAGCTGATCGACGGGGCCGTGGCGGCGCTCGGCGCTGGTGCGGCCTCAGCGGTGAACCTGCTCGACGTGGAGGCGGTCCTGATCGGCGGTGGGCTGGGGGTGCGCTTCGGCGAGGAGTACGTCGAGCGGATCCGCAAGGCGATGGCGAAGCACCTGTTCCCCGGGCACACGATGCCGGACGTGCAACTGGTGTCGCTGGGCGATTTGGGCGGCGCGCTGGGGGCTACGCTGCTGGTGGCGGAGTGACGCATGATCCTCGCCGGCAGATACGAGCTGCTCGACGTGCTCGGGCGGGGTGGCATGGGTGTTGTTCACCGCGCACGGGACCTTGCGCTCGACCGCGAGGTGGCCGTGAAGCTGCTGCCCGCCACGAGCGCGGACGATCCGGTCGCGGTCGCCCGGTTTGAGCGCGAGGCGCTCGCGGCGGCGGCGCTGACGCATCCGAACATAGTGACCGTCTTCGACGCCGGTCTCGACGGCACGGAGCGCTTCATCGTCATGGAATGCGTGGCGGGGCAGAGCCTCGACAGGGTGCTGCGTGCGAGGGGTGCCCTCAGCTGTGCGCAAGCGGCGGTGGTCTGCGGACAGGTCGCGAGTGCGCTCGCGGCCGCGCACCTGGCCGGAATCGTCCACCGCGACATCAAGCCCGGCAACGTGATGCTTGACGATGCGGGAAACGTCAAGGTGCTCGACTTCGGCATCGTCCGGCTCGACGGCGGCGCCACTCTGACGCAGACAGCGACGGTGCTCGGTTCCGCGCACTACCTGGCGCCGGAGCTAGCTCACGGCGCCGAGGCGGACGCCCGCTCCGACATCTATGCGCTCGGCTGCGTGCTGTACGAGCTGCTGACGGGCGTGCCGCCGTTCACCGGCCAGCTACCGGCCGCGGTGCTCAGTCAGCACATCCATGCCTCGCCGCGACCCCCAGGCGAGCTCGCGCCCGACGTGCCCGAAGCGTTGAGTGCGCTGGTCCTGCGGCTGCTCGCCAAGGATCCCGCACAGCGCCCGTCGAGCGCGGCCAGCGTACAGGCAGAGCTGGCGGAGATCGCGCTCTCGATGGACCCACAAGCGGCAGTCACGCGCGTGCAGACGCTGGTGATGCCGATCGCTCCGGCCGCCGGTGGGGAGGCTTCGCCGACGGTGCCGCTGCGAGCTGGCCGCGGTGCGCTGCGAATGTCGCGCCGCGTCGTCGCGACCGGCGCGCTGGTCGCTGCGGTCCTGGCTCTGACGCTCAGCAGCCTGCTCGCCGGCGGCGGCGTGAGCGGAGCCGCGGCCGGCAAGCGCTCTCGCCTGCATTCGCACCAGCAGCTGCGGGCTGGCCGCGAGCGGAAAGTCCACCGGACGGCGTTGGTTTCCACGCGCACCACTCTCGCCACGACCACGACCGCCCAACCCGTTGGCGGGCAGACCGCGCCGGCGCAGCAGACCGCGCCGGGACAGCAGAACGGGCAGGGGCAGAAGGACGGGCAGGGGCAGAAGGACGGGCCGGGGCAGAAGGACGGGCCGGGACAACAGGACGGGCCGCCGGGACAGCTGCCCGGAGGCCCACACGCCGGCGGCCTGCCGCCCGGCCAGGCGCGCAAGCTCGAGCAGAGCCAGCAGTGATCGCCGCTGGCCGCCTGGATAGGGCGCGCGGCGGAAAGCTGGCCAGCTGGCGAAGGCGCGCCCGGCCGGTGGTAGCGACCATTGCCGCATATGACCGCTGAAATCATCATCTCCTACGACGGCACCGCAAACGACGACGACGCGCTGGCGCTGGGCAAACTGCTGGCCGGGGCCGGAGGATCCGTTGCGCTCGCGTATGTGCGGCACTCCAGGGAGTTCGACCCCCGGCGTGAGCAGCTCGCGCAGTACGACGCCGAACAGCGACTCGAGCGCGGTGCGCACCTGATCGGCATCCCTGTCAGCCAGCACGTCGTGGTCGGGGCGGCCACCGGTGAAGTGCTCGGGGCGCTGGCGGCCGAGCACGGTGCGTCGATCCTCGTCTTCGGGTCGGACTACCGCACGCCACTGGGAAGAGCTGAGCCCGGCGCATCCGCGCAGCGTCTGCTCGACGGCGGCGAGGTGGCGATCGCGGTGGCCGCCGCCGGTCTGCGGGCAAAGGCGGAGGCTGCCATCCGCAGGATCGCCGTGCCTTTCGCGGGTCCCGTAAACGATGACGCCCGCGCGACCGCCGCGTCGTTGGCCGCGAAATTAGGCGCCGAGGTGGTAGACGCGGGGCACGCGGGGCTCGACCTGATCGTCGTCGGCTCGGCTGAAGGGGCGCCCAAGGGCCACGTCGTGGTCGCCGGCGAGGTGCGCAACGAGCTGAGCAGCGCCCGCAGCTCGGTGTTGGTGCTCCCGGCCGAGACGCGGCTGGAGTTCTAGCGCGGCCCGTGCGCTCCGGGTCGCTGCTCAGGTTCCCGGGTTGGAGGGTCGCAGACCACCACGTATCTCGGCCTCGGTCATCGCCTGGGCCGCCGGGACCGTCTCACTGATCACCAGGCCGTGCTCGGCGGTGAGCTCGTCGACGATCGCAAACGACCGACCGATCCGCTCTGGCCGGTCGATCAGGACCGTGCATACGGGCACGTGCCGGCGGATCTGAAAGACACGGTCGCCGTGCGGAGGGTGGTGGCCGTGAAAGCCCCAGATGCCGCTCAGTGCCGTGGCGCCGGCTGCGCCGGGCTCGCGCGCAAGCCGGTGGATCAGCTCCAGGTGAAGCGGGCGGCCGGAGGGGGTGAGCGCCGCGTGGGAGGTGTACATCGTCAACTTTTGCCAGATCCCGAGCCCGTGCTCGTCCGTGCCCGGGAGCTCGTGCGGACCGGAGAGGAGCTCCCCGTCGCGCTTGCAGATGCGCACGCCTTCGAGCGTCAGCAGCGGGCTCTCGAGCAGTCCGCCGAGCTCGGGTAACACGGCGGCGATCTGCCCTGCGGGAGCGATCGCCTCGAGCACCAGCGGCACATCGTCGTTGCGGTGAAAGAAGCGCGCGCGGAACCGGCGGCCCGCACGCGTGCCGTCGACGCCGAGCAGCACGCTCGCCCCGGCGATGCCACGGCGATGCAGCAGGTCGCAGACGGCGATGAACGCCGGGGTCCGGAACACCTGCTCACGCCGGCCGAGGTAGACGGTGAGGCGCGTGGCCTCGCCGGGCAGGTCGTGCAGATCCATGCGGCCGATCTCCCCGGACAGCATGCGGGCGCGCTCGAGCGTTATCAGGCCGCGGCGCTTGACCTGCAGGACGAGCGCGAGCATCGACTCGATCCGGGCGCGCTCGTCGACGGCGACCCCGACCACCGGCAGGTCCTCCGATGTGCTGAGCAGCCGGTCGGTGTGCAGGTGGCGCAGGCGTCCGAAGCCCTCGACGCCGCGGAGCAGCACGCTGGCGGCGAGGCGGTTGGCCCCGTAAATACCCATCAGCTCGTCGGCGAGCAGTCCGTGCGTGGTGCGGTCGCGCTCGCCGAAGTACGTGGTGAGCTTGAGGCAGTCCTGGTTCAAAGGTGCGCTCCGATCGCGTAGCCAATGAGCGCAACAGCGAAGCCGGCCAGCAGGCTGACGGCGATGTTCAACAGTGCCACGCGGCCCTCGCCGTCCTCGGCCAGCCGGTAGCTCTCGAGCATCCAGGTGGAGAAGGTTGTGTAGGAGCCGACCGTCGCCGTGCCGGTGAGCAGCAGCAGCGTCCCGCGGGCCCCAAGCCCGGTCAGCAGCCCGAGCGCAAAGGCTCCGGTGAGGTTGATCGCGAGCGTCCCCACCGGGAGATCGCGGCCCACGTGGCCGCTGACCAGCGCGTCTGCCACAAAGCGGATGATCGCGCCGGAGCCACCCACCGCGGCGACCGCCAGCCAGAGCCAGAGTGTCATCTAAAAGCGCCCCCGCCGAACCAGGGTTGAAGCGAGCCAGATTGCCGTAAGCCCGGCGGCCAAGCTCGCCGCAGCGTAGGCGAGCGCAAGGCCATAGCAGTTCGCCTGCACCATCTTCAGGAGTTCGACCTCCATGGTCGAGAAGGTCGTGAACGCCCCGCAGAAGCCGGTCCCGAGCAGCGGCCGCCGGTAGGTGGACAGCGGCAGGCACTCCTGCAGGCGGGTGACGAAGTACCCAAGCAGGAACGCCCCGCAGACGTTGATCGCAAAGATCGTCCAGGGCCACGACGTGTCGCCCTGGACGATGTGCAGGGCAAGCCACACGCGCGCGAGCGCGCCGATCGCGCCGCCGGCAAAGATCGCCGCCAATTCCCGATGATCGAAGCGCACGCTGCGAAGATGCCTACAGGGAACCGTCGTTTACAACCAGGACCGGCACGCCGTTCTCGACCAGTGCGGGCACGATCCCCTTCAGCAACAGCCGGCCGGCGCGTCCGCTGTGGTGGTGTCCGCAGACGATCAGATCGAAGCCGTGCTCGTGGGCGTAGGCGAGCAGAGCTTGCGCGGGCTCCTCATCGTCGACGATTGTGTGCTCGACATCGACGCCGGCGCGGCGCGCGCGGTCGATCACCTCCTCGAAGCTCTGGGTCAGGTAGCGGTGGGCGGTGCCGATCGTCTCGGCTCGGTCGGCGGCGGTCTCGGCATGGGCGGGGGAGTGGGCGACTGAGACGGCCACCAGCTCGGCGTCATAGCGGCGGCCGATGTCGATCGCGACATCGAACGCTCGCAGCGCCAGCTCGGAGCCGTCCCATGCCAGCAGGATTCTCTGAAACATCAGCGCAGTATGGGGACGAGGGACAGGGCGAGCATCAGTGTGATCAGCATGTAGAGGAGGTAGGCCGACAGCCGGCCCGATTGGAGCGCGCGCACGCGGCTTGCGATCCGCAGTGCGAGCGCCGCCGCCGGTCGGTATACGAAGCGGTCGACCGCGAGGGTGACCTCGGTGCTCAGCACGTAGGCGGTGGTGGCGGCACGGGCCCCGGCGGGTCCGGCGCTCTGGCCGCCGGCACTCCCGGTGTCGTCGTTGGCGGCGCGCGTAACCGCTCTGCGGTGGCGCAGCGGCCCGCGCAGGATCACCCGCATCGGGTTCGAGTAGGCCGACGGGCGGTACTGGACCGCGGCGAGATCGGCGCCTGAGCCGGTCACCCAGACCGGCGCGCGGCGAACACGCCGGCGCCGGTCACCACCGTAGGCCACGGCAGCGGCGAGCAGCGCGTAGGCGGGCAGGACGATCGCAAGCCACGTCGGGTCGAGCACGGCGAAGCCCGCGAACACGGGGGTCAGTACCAGCGGGCCGTTGATCGTGGTCGAAGCGAGGTTGAAGCCCACGAGCGGGCGCAGGCCGGAGCCGATGGCGTGGATCTCCCACGGGGCGACCGCGCCCAAGAACAAGATCACCACGGCCAGCGCCCCGGCGCCCAGCGGCCAGCGCGAGGGCTCGCGCGCAGCCTCGAGCGCGCCGCGTGCCCGGCCCAGGAAGATGAAGCTGAAGTACTTGGCGAAGGCCAGCAGGCCGAGCCCGGCGGTCAGCGCGAGCGTCGCGCCGGCCAGCGCACACAGCAGTTGCGATAGCAGCGACGGCATGCGGAAGGCCTGGAGCAACGCCTGGAAGGTGAACCACTCGCTGACAAAGCCGCCGAGCGGCGGGATCGCCGCGAGCGTCAGTGTCGCCAGGGCCAGCGCGCCGGCGGTGAAGGGCAGGCGGCGGGAGAGTCCACCGAGCGGGTCGAGCGTGCGCTCGCCGGTGGCGGAGCCGACGCGGTCGATGCCGATCAGCGCGAGCGTCTTTGCGAGGTTGTGCGCGCAGACGTGCAGCGTGCACGCGAGCAGGCCGGCGGCGGCAAGCTCGGGATTGTGAAGCGTTCGGCCGATCAGCGCGACGGCGAAGCCGGTCAGCGCGATCCCAGCGTTCTCGACGGTCGAGTAGCCGAGGAAGGCGCGCAGGTCGTCCTGTGTGAGCGCGTAGGTGATGCCGGTCACGGCGGTGGCCGCGGCGATGATCAAAAGCGCGTCGCCGCAGGCGATCGGCAGCGGCCCGAGCACCGCGAACTCAAACCGCCACAGCCCGTAGAAGCCGGCGCAGAGGGCGACCGAGAGCGACGCGGCGCCGAGCCGGGGCGCGGCGCCGTAGCCGGCCGGAAGCCCTCCCTGCAACGGCAGCACCCCGACCTTGGTGCCAAACGCGAGCAGGAAGAGCGCGAAGATTACATCCCGGGTTCCGGCGCCGAGGTGAGCGTGGCGCCAGACCTCCAGCGAGAAGCTGTGCGTATGCGCGTAGAGCAGCGCGAAGGCGGCCAGGAGCGCCGCGCCGCCGATCTTCGCGAGGCCGCCGGTGAGGTAGCCGCCGAGCAGATCCGCGCGCTTGCTGCCGGCGCTCGCGATCAGGTACACGCAGACCGTGATCGCCTCCCAGGCGAGGAAGAACAGGAAGCCGTTGTCCGATCCGATCGCCACCGCGACGAACAGCAGCAGGGTGCATGAGAGCAGCGTCAGCCAGCGCCCCGCGGGGAGCTCGGCGTACGCGAGTGAGACCGCACCGCCGGTCAGCCCGGTGAGCACGAGGAAGATGCCGGCCAGGCCGTCGGCGCGCAGCGCGCTGTGGCCGAACCCGATGAGGCGGCCGAGGTTCACGACCGGCTCACCCGCGCCGCCGAGCGCGGCCGCCAGGCCGACCACCACCAGCAGCACACAGCCGGCCGCCGAGCAGGCCGATGCAACCCGCGAGCCGCGGCGGGAGGGCCACACCCACGCCAGCGCCACGGCCAGCGCCAGCGCCCCCATGGCGATCGCGTACAGCGCGCTCATCTAGAGACCCGCCGCCGTCATGAGACCCTGCATGATCGCGGCCGGCGCGGGCGGCGAGCCGGGCACGAAGACGTCTACGGCCAAGACGCCCGAGACACCGCCGGCGGTCGGCGCGCCCTCGCCGGCGTCTGCGTCGGCCGCGCAGGGGCCGGCACCGCAGGCGTCGTCGCCGACCGCCACGAGCGCCTTGGGCTCGCCCATCAGCTCCCAGGTGCGCAGAAGCGGTGCGCGCATCGGCCTGGTCACCGCGCCGGTGACCAGCAGGACATCGGCATGGCGCGGTGAGCTCGTCAGGAAGAAGCCGAGCCGCTGGATGTCGTAGAACGGGTTCCAGAGCGCCAGGATCTCCCACTCCTCCGAGCCGTCGGAGCCGCAATCGATGTGGCGTACGTGGACCGAACGGCCCAGCATGCGTGCGCGGGACGAAAGCGGGATGCTGGCGGCCGTCAGCTCGACCCCGTGACTCTGGCCGAAGGGCGCCGGCACGCCCGGTGCCGGGTAGCGGGTGGTGACCCTTCCGCCGCTCAGCCCACGGTAGATCCATTCGAGCATCAGCGGTCGGCTCCCGCGGGCGTCAGCCCGAAGCTGTGCTCGATGAAGGCGAAGTCGGTCAGCACATCCTTCGGGAAGGCGTGGTCAAACAGGGCCCAGTTGCGCAGCGACGGTGAGGCGATGTGGACCTGATCGATCAGGCCGTCACGGAGCGCCACCCAGATGACGAGCTCGCCCTGGGGGGCCTCGGCCCAGCCGCACGCCGTGCCGCTGCCCCGCTTGGGCAGCGGCACGGACACCGCGCCCTCCCGACGCTGGAGCTGCTCGGTGGCCTGGCGCAAGAGCCTCAGCGACTCGAGCAGCTCGCCGAAGCGCACGCTGATGCGGGCCATCGCGTCGCCTGCGGCCTGCGTCACGATCCGCAGGCCCAGGTGGTGGTAGGCGCCGTAGGGCCGCTCGTGACGCGCGTCGACCGACACTCCGGAGCCGCGAGCCAGAGGGCCGACCGCGCAGTACTCCTCGATCCGGCTCCGCTCCAGGCGGCCGGTGCCGATCAGCCGGTCGGTCATCGACGAGGTGCCAAGGAACAGCCGCTGGTCGCGACGCAGCTCGTGCTCTAAGCGGTGCAGCTCCGCTGCCGCGGCGTCCATGTCGGTTGCGGGAGACTGGCGCAGGCCGCCCGGGACGATCGTGCCGCGCCCGAAGCGGCTGCCGGTGAGCGCGGCGCGCATGCGCTGCACGGTCTCCTTCAAGAGCTGGAAGCGCGCCTGGCCCACGTAGAGCGCCGTGGTCTCGGCCTCCTTGGCGATCACGTCCAGATGGCAGGCCATGCGCTCGAGCTCACAGAGGACCGCGCGCCAGCGCTGCGCCTGGGCGGGCGCCTCGATTCCCAGCGCCCGCTCGACGGCGTGGGAGAAGGCGCTCGCGTAGGCGCAGCTCGCTATCCCCGCGACCCGCTCCGCCAGCGCCACACCTGCCTGCGGGGTGAGGCCGCGCATCCTGCGTTCGATGCCGCGGTGCTTGAAGAACGGGCGTGTCTGCAGACGCGGGACGTCCTCACCGCCGGTCTCGATCTGGAACTGGATCGCCTCGAAGATACCCGACCGGACGGGGCCGAACGGGATCGTGAACACGTCGAGCCCGCTGAGGCTCGGCTCGATCAGGTCGGGGTCGGGCCGGGTGAATGGGCGACGGTTCGCGGGCTGCTCGCACACGACGCGTGCGTCGCGCTCGATCAACTCGCGCTCGGCCCACGCCATCGCCGGCCACCAGTCGCCCAGCTCCTCGTAGGCGATCCGCCCGCCGGCCCCGGCCAGGGCCTGGACCAGGATCAGATCGCCCCGCAGCGCCAGCACCGCGGTCAGCGCGGGCTCGGGGCTCGCGGCGCGGAACAGCGTGATGAAGCGGGCGCCGGCCTCGCGCCGCTCGCCGAGCGTCGTCCTGAACTCGGACATCTCGACCGCTCTCGTGACCTCGCGCTCGGGGTTCATGCGCGCGGCGCCTCCAGCACACGGCGGGCGCTCGCGAGCAGGTCAGAGAGCTCGCCGGGCAGATGCACGCCGAGCGCGACGACGACCAGCAGGCAGCCGGCCATCCCCGCGATCATCCAGCCGCTGCGCTCACGGACGGTGTCGGGGCGCGCGTCGGCCCGGGGGTCAGCCTGGGCGCCGGCCTGGGGGCCGGAAGGGCCGCCGGCCAGCGGGCCGGCGGCGCTCTCAGTCGCGAGTGAAACGCGGCCGAGGACCATGGCGCCCGCGTGCCAGGCGACGCCGAAGAAGGCGAGGTTGACGAACACCAAGAGCAGCACGATGGCCAGGTACTGGCCCTGCGAGATGCCGCCTGCGACGATCTCAAACTCGCTGCGGAAGACGCCGGAGAGTGGCAGGCCTGCGAGCGCGAGCACGGCGGCGAAGAACATCGGACCGGTGAATGGCATCCTGCGACCGGCGTCGGTCACCTGCTCGACCTGCTTGGTGTCGTAGCCGCGCAGGAGCGAGCCGCTCGACAGAAACGCGAGGCCCTTGGCGGCGGCGTGCGTGATCACGTGCAGCAGCGCGCCCGCGACCGCCAGCGGCGCGCCGAAGCCGATGCCGATCGCGATGATCCCCATGTGCTCGATCGACGAGTACGCCAGCAGCCGCTTGAAGTTGCCCTGGCGCAGCACGAAGAGGCTGGCGGCGATCAGCGAGACGGCGCCGAAGACGATCAGGACGTGCTCGGCAAAGGCGCGGTCGCCGTTCGCCGAGGCCACCTGGAAGAAGCGCAGGATGGCGTAGAGGGCGGCCGCGAGCAGCGACCCGGAGAGCATCGCGGAGGCGGGCGCCGGCGCCTCGCTGTGCGCGTCGGGAAGCCAGGTGTGGACGGGGACGAAGCCGACCTTGGTGCCGAAGCCGACCACCGCCAGCACGAACGCCAGCTTCACTGCCTCGGGGGAGAGTGAGCGCGCATGGACGATGAAGCGGGCGAAGCGTGGGATGTAGGCGCTGCCTGCGGCGTGCGTGCCGGTTGCGTACATGACGATGACCCCGAGCAGCGCGATGCCCAGGCCGCTCGAGGCGATCAGGACGTACTTCCAGGCCGCCTCCAGGGCCGCGTCGGTGCGGTCGATCGCGACCAGGAGCGCCGAGACGATCGTGGTCAGCTCGACCGCCACCCACAGCAAGCCGAAGTCGGAGGCGAGCGGCACCAGCAGCATCGCTGCGCCGAAGAGATTCAGCAGCGCGAAGTAGCGTCGCGCGAAGCCTGTGAAGCCGCGGTTGCCGCGCTCGACGCCCAGGTAGCCGACCGAGAAGACGCACGACATCGAGTAGACCAGCGCGGTGGCGAGCAGGAATACGGCGCCGAGCGGGTCGACCCGCAGCCAGCCGTCGGCGGCGTGCAGCACACGGCCGTGGCGGACGTCGAGCCCGATCGCGATTGCGAGCGCGAGGGTGACCACGCCGGCGGCGAGACTGACTGACCAGGCAAGGCGCCAGCCGGCGCGCAGGCTCAGGAGCGTTGCCGCAACCGGCGCCGCGAGGGTCGTGTAGAGCGCCCAGCTCATCCCGCCAGCCTGTTGAGATCGTCGGTCCGTACGGCGGTGCGCTGGATCGCGAGGTACTGGACCAGCACGACGAACACAAGCACGCCGACGAGCACGTCGAAGAGCAACAGCAGCGCGAGGATGATCGGCAGGCCGGGGGCGATCACCAGGCTCGCGACGGTGACCGCGTTCTCGAGCGCCAAGAAGCCGATCACCTGCGACGGCGCGTGGGGTCGCAGGACCATCAGCAGGAATGCGACCAGCACGCCGCCGACGGCGATCGGCAGCGCTGAGAGCGGCAGCGCCGCCTCGGCCCCCAGGTGCACCGGCCGCAGTGCGACGAACGCGAAGCAGCAGAGCACGATCGCCAGCAGGATGCTGGACGCGACGCCGATCACCGACGGGACCCGCGGCTCGGCGTCCAGCCGGCGCAGGATGTAGCGCAGCCCCAGCGGGAACAGCAGCGCCTTGAGCGCGATCGTGACCGCGCCGAGGACGTAGAGCGAGCTGCCGCCGTGGCCGGTGGCCGCCGTGGCGATCGCCAGTGCCGCGACGAACGTCGAGCCGAGCGCGTAGAGCCGCAGCTGCTCCCAGACGTCCCGCGAGCGCAGCAGGCCGAACTCGAGCAGCAACACGATCACCGCCGTGATCGTCGCGGCGGCTCCGAACACGGTCAGCTGGATGACACCGTAGGCAGGCTCGAACAGGAAGATCACCACGGCGAGCACGGCGAACATGAAGCTGGCGACCGTGAACTCCGGGATCTTGTAGAGGCGCAGCTTGGCGAAGCTCGACTCGATGACGACCACGGCGGCGCCGACGCCGAGTGCCTTGACCAGCAGCAGGACGATCGCGACGAGGACTGCGACGAGGCCGGCGCTCGTGTCGGCTGCGTTGGTCGGGCCCGCCATCCCCCAGGGCGCCACCAGCACGTTCATCAGCACGGTGAAGAGGACGAGCTGCTTGACGCTCGAGCCCCAGCGCAGGAACGCGAGTCCGGGGCCGGAGTGCTCGGTGACGCGGGCCTCCTCGATCTGGCCGAACTCGAGTGTGCCACCGTGGTTCTCGACCGGGATGCGGCCCGTCTCGTTCAGGATCAGCATGAAGAAGGCGGCGATCATCAGCAGGTGGCTCGGACTGAAGACCTGCACGGTTGAGGAGCGGATGGACGCCCCGAACGCGTAGGGCAGGTCGGTGTGGCTGATCAGCGCCAGCACGAAGGTCACGAAGATCACGGTCGGCTCGTTGAAGGCGCCGAAGCTGCGCAGGCGGCTCGAGCCGAGCTGGGCGTAGGGGCTGCCGCTGTCCACGGCCGCGAGCGAGACGATGAAGCTCGCGAGCGCGAGGATCATGCCGACGCCGAAGAAGTC
>DAIDME010000069.1 GCA_027449125.1 Solirubrobacterales bacterium
TCATACACGCCCAATGCAACGGCCCGGCGCTTCTGCCCGCCTACCAGCCAACAGGGCTTGCTTGAGCCGGATGCCGGGAAACTGGCACGTCCGGTTCTGAGGGGGGCCGAGCGCCGCGAGGCGCTCGGCCTACCCGCCGAAGAGGCGACTGTGCGCTACCGGACGTTTCGCAGCGTCGCATCGATCTCGGAGGTCCGTAGGTAGAGATCGAGTTGTGCGGGGTCATTAGGGTAGAACGGGTCGAACCCGAGTCGTTGCCACCAGGTTCGAGCGCTCTGGTTCAGCGCGGTGACGACGACGGCGCGGCATGCGGCTTTCTCGTTCAGCTCGACCGCGGTCGCCATGACGTGTGCCGCGAGCGCGGTGCCGACACCGAGGCCGGCAGAGCGCAGGTCGACCGCGAGTCGACCTAACAGCAGTGCGGGCACCGGGTCGGGTGCGCCCTTGAGGAGTCGCGGTGGGGCGGCTGAGCGGTCGATACCGGTCATCGCGACGCTTGCGTAGGCGATCACGACCTCGTCGGCGTCCGCGATGACCCAAGTCGCGGCGGTGTCGCGCCGGCGGTTCTGGCCGGCGTAGCGGCGCAGCCATTCGTCGAGGATCGGCTCGCCACTGTCGAACCCGTCGCGGTTGTGACGGGCCGGGTCAAGCGGCGTCGGGCGGTGAAGCTCAGTCAAGCCACGTGAACTTACGGGTGCGACGCAGCACCGCTGCGAGCCGGTCGTTGACCTCGGCCGGCTTTTCGAGCGCCTCGCTGAACTCGGGTTTCGCACTTCATAGTCCGGCGGCTGCCCATGCCTGTTGGACTTCCGCTATTTCCGCGGGTCTGGGGGTGCGGGCCTGACCTGGGTGAAATTGCGCGGCGATGATCGTGCGGCGGAGCTTGGCGTGCATGTCTGCGAACGACGGGGTGGTCTTGGTCAGGTACCACGGAGAGCGTCGGCGGTGCTCGTGGATGTCGTCGGGGTGGTGGCCGTGCAGCGCGTACCAGAGGATCGTGATGGTCATCGCCAAGAATTGGAACGGGACCGTGCGCGTCACGGCTTGCTCGGCGCGGTTGCGGGCGTCGCCGACCCCGAACTGCTCCTTGGCTTCTTCGTAGGCGACCTCGGTCGGCCAGCGCTCGGCGTAGCGCTCGACCAGCTGCGCGGGGGTGGCGTTCAGGTCGGTCGAGATCAGCGCCAGCTCGTACCCGCAGGGCTTGTCGGTGTCCTGGATCATCACGACTTGGACGGGCTGCTGTCCGAACGCGTCGTACCACAGGCAGCGGAAGGCGTGGAGCATCACCTGCTCTGTCTTGCCGTAGCGGGTGACAGTCGCCGCGGCCCACTGGGTGCTCGGGTTCTTGGCGATCTGGTCGAGCTTGGGCAGCCTTGCGCCCTTCTTCGGCGGACGGCCCTGCTTGCGCTGCCCCTCAGGCGGGCGGGGTGGCGCCAGCTCGCTCAGCGCGGCGTCGACACGCAGCCGCGAGGTGATCGTGGCGTTCTCCGGGAGGTCGGCGAACGCGCCCGACGCGTACGCGGCGTCACCGACGCCGTGGATCATCCGGCCCGGGAACCGTTTCGCGAGCAGGCGCAGCATGTCGCTTGCCAGTCGGGGCTTGGAGGGTCGCTCAGGGTCGGGCTTGTTGGCCTTGGCGTACTCCGGGCGCCGGGGCCGCCAGAGCCCGAACAGCACCAGCATGCACACGGTCCGCTCGAGGAACGGCAGCTTCACGTTGATCCCGGCGGTGACGAAGTTGTTGCCCCACGCGACCGATCCCTTGCGGCTGTTCGCGGTCGCGTCGTGATGCCAGAAGCAGCCGAACACCTTCCGGCCCCGCCGTTTGAGCAAGGTGTCATCGATCGGGACCACCAGCGGCTGACCGGGCGCCAAAAGCCGCTCCACGATCACCCCGGACAGCACCAGTCCCAGCTCGTCCGCGCACCAGCGCGCGTGGCTGAAGAACCGGTGCGCGCGAGCGTGATGCCAGACCGTCGACAGCCGCGCGCCGACCAGCATCCCGGTCACGCACCGCAACCGCGGCTGCGCGATCTGGCCGACCATCAACGCCCGAAACGTCTGCAAAGTCGGTTTCGTGAAGCACGGCGCGAACAGGAGCAACAGCTCGTTCAGCGAAGATGGGACGCAGAGCATCGGCGGCGAACCTCCAAAGGCAGCCGCGAACGGGCCTCCCACCCAGCCGCGGACATGGATTGACAACCGCCGCCTTCGCGACCGCCGCCGATGCTCCTTCCAACTCCTCTGTCAGCTATCGCCGCTCAACACACCTGCGCGGAACCGCTCAACCCCACCAAGCCCCCTGCACCACAGACCCCATCCCCAGCCGCCGCCCCCAGGCCCGCCCGCCCAAAAGTGCGAAACCCGAGAATCGAGCTGATGCCGAGGCCGCCCGCGGCGGCTGCCACAACTGCTGCAGCTGAGACGCCGACGCGACGTTTG
>DAIDME010000070.1 GCA_027449125.1 Solirubrobacterales bacterium
TCATACACGCCCAATGCAACGGCCCGGCGCTTCTGCCCGCCTACCAGCCAACAGGGCTTGCTTGAGCCGGATGCCGGGAAACTGGCACGTCCGGTTCTGAGGGGGGCCGAGCGCCGCGAGGCGCTCGGCCTACCCGCCGAACCCAGGACAAGCGCTTTCACGATCAGGCTCCCGCGAGCGCCGCTAGTGCAATGGCGAGAGGCTGTCGCGTAATTACCGTGTCGTCCGGGGGCTTTAAGACTATTTCCGGATGGCTCAGAACTTCATTGGTTGTGATCGTGATCAGTCGTTCTTGTTGCCGCCGGATGTGAGGGATTGGCTGCCTGAGGGGCACCTCGCGTGGTTTGTCCTGGACGCGGTCGCCGGGATGGATCTGTCCGGTTTCTATGGCTCCTATCGCGCTGACGGTGTCGGCCGGCGTGCTTATGACCCGGCGATGATGGTCGCGCTGTTGCTCTACGGGTACTCGCGCGGGGTCCGCTCGGCGCGGGCGATTGAGCGCGCCTGTTGGGAGGACGTCGCGTTCAAGACGATCGCGATGATGGAGACACCGGATCACGCCACGGTCGCGAGGTTCGTGGAACGCCACGAGCTCGCGCTCGCCGAGTTGTTCAGCCAGGTGCTGGGGCTGTGCGCAAAGGCCGGGCTGGTCCGCCCGGAGCTCGTCGCGATCGACGGGACGAAGATGGCCGGCAACGCGAGCCGTGAGTCCAACCGTGATTTCTCGGAGATCGCCAGGCAGATCATCGAGGAGGCGATCGCGACTGATGCTGCTGAGGATGAGCTCTATGGCGACGCGCGTGGTGATGAGCTGCCGGAGGAACTGCGCACCCGCGAGGGACGCGCCGAGTTCTTGCGCAAGGTGCGCGAGCGACAGGCCGCCGATAAGGCGCAGGACGAGCCGGAGCTGATCCCCGAGCCGGCCGAGCAGCCCGACGGGTTTGAGTTTGATGTGAAGCGGATCGTCGCGCGCGGACAGGGTCGCGACGGTTGGACTCGTGAGGGTCGCCGCCAGCTCGAGCGTCAGCGCTGGGAGCAGCGGCAGCCGATCCCGCGGGGCCGTGAGGAACGGCTGCTGCTGGCAGCCGAGCGGTTGGAGCAGCAGCGCGACATGAAGCTCGCCGCCCAACGGGCCTATGAGGACTACCGGGAGAACGGACGCACGACCGATGGCCGCAGGCTCGGGAGGCGTCCGAGCCCGTGGACCGCGCCCGTCCTGCCTGACGATCTGGTCAGCATCAGTGACCCTGACAGCCAACGCATGAAAGCCAACCTCGGCTATGTGCAGGGTTACAACGCGCAGGCCGTGGTTGATGAGGGGCAGATCGTGCTCGCCGCGGAGATCACCAACAACCCGACCGATTTCTCGAACCTGGATCCGATGATCACCACCGCCCTCGCCGAGCTCGAGCGGGTCGGTGTCACGCAGCGGCCGCGGGTCGCGCTCGCTGATGCCGGCTATTGGAACGAGCAGCACTTCGACGAGGTGATCGCCAACAAACACATCGAGGTGCTGATCCCACCGGACCGCGGCGGCCGCAGCGAACCACGTCCCGGCTGGACCGGCGGCCGCTACGCCTGGATGCGGGCGGTCTTGGCCGCCGAGCACGGCAAGCTGCTCTATCGCCGGCGGATCCAGATGATCGAGCCGGTTTTCGCGCACACCAAGCACAACCGGCTGATCACCAGGTTCCATCGAAGAGGCAGGATCGCCGTCAGGACCGAGTGGCGGCTCCTGATGGCCACCCACAACCTCACCAAACTCCACCGCCACCAACTCGCCGCGGCCTGAACAGACGGTCGCGACGGTTCACTGCCCGGCGGCGATCACGTCACACCGATCGCCACTCAAGGCCAAGAAGTTTCGCGACAACCTCGCGACAATCAGCATTTCTCGCGGTAACGGCTTGCCGTGCGCCGATTCATAGGAAATCGGCTGCCTCGGAGGGCGCTGCACCCCTTTTGAGTGTTCGACACGGCTCCCGATCCTGGTGTCGGTAATCAGTGCCCGTCAGTGGGCTGGCGGTAGCGCCCTCTCGAGCAGCTGGGCCAGGTCGCCGATCTGCTGAGCGTTCAGCTCTCCGGGGCGCGCGACGAGTTTGGCGATGTGTGCTGGGTCATCGACGGTGATCAGTCCTTCGCGTGCGCGGCTGTAGTGCAGGAAGCTGCGGCGCATGAATGGGAAGCAGAGCGCGCCGAGGACGCTCACATCCTCATGGCTGTGGCGGTCGAGGACCGCTGCGACCCGTTCGACCTGCCGCTCGAGCGAGTCGAGCTGGCTGGTGCGGTCGCGTCCGTTGATCAGCAGTTGCTCGCGGCGGTTGATGATCCCGACGGTTGAGAGCTGCACTTGACCGCGGCTGCTTTTGGTGTCGATGACGGTGATACCGCGGGGGCCGATCGCGATGTGGTCGATGTTCGCGCGGCCGCGTCCGGGGATGCGCCTGTCGTGGATCACGATCACGTCGCTGTGGCGCAGCCGCGTGTTGAGCGCTCTGGCGGTCGCTGCTTCTCCTTCGGCTCCTTGCTGCCAAGCGTGTACGTGTTGCGGCTCACCGGCCAGCGCCGCTACCACCGAGCCGAGCGGCCCGTATCGGGTTCGCGCCCTTTGGTGTCGCGCGTCGCGGCGTCGCTCATACTCTCGCTGGGCGCTCGCACCCGCAGCATTTTCGGGGTTGCTGTCGGTCCGAGACATGCTCTGAACGTAGCTCTTGGCGCGGCGGATCACAGGCTTCTGGCTGGTCCGGTGCGCTTGGTCGGCGGCACCCCGTCTGAAGGGCTGCCGGCTGGTAGCTGGTGTTCGGGATACACGGGGATTTCGCAGGGTGTGCGTGGTCCGTCCGGGTCGATCCGTGTTGCCCGCCCGTGTGGTAGCGAGACGGGCAGGATGTGCGCTCGTGCCGGCTGCCCGGCAATCGGGGTGTAGATGACAGCTTCGCCGCGTGCGAGCGCGCCGAATGTGTCTGAGCTGATCCGGAACTCGCGGACACGGCGGGCGCTGCCGCGTCCGGTGTGGGTGTGTCCGTGCGCGCCGGTCTGGGCGGTGCTTTGCCACAGCGACCGGGTGCCCATCAGTTTCGCGAGCCAGTCGCGTGATTCTGGTGAGGTTTGCCGGTGCGCGACGACACCGGCGAAGTTGTCGGTCAGGCTGGCAAGCAGGCCGGGTCGTTGCGTGAGCGCGTCGATGTCCGCGGCTGACTGGGTGATGACGATGACCTGTCCGCCGTGTGAGCGTCCGCGTTGCAGGATCGCGACGCCGCGCTGCGCGGCCATCTCGATGACCGCGCCGAACTCGTCGAGCAGCAGCGTCCACTGCACCCCGGCTTGCTCGGCGGCGTCGTGTAGGTCGGCGAGCGCGAGGACCGTGAGCGCAGCGGCTTCATCAGGCATCGTGTCTGCGTGGGTGCGCCACATCACCACCGCACGCTGCTTTAGTGCTTCTACGAGCCTGACAGCGACGCTCTCACCCTCGGGCGTCTCACGTGGCGTCACGAGCGCCCGGCCGGCGAGGGCGAGCGCTACCTCGAGCCGGAACGCGCCGCCTGAGAGGTCCTGGGTGCCGCGAGCTGAGTTGACATAGGTCCCGTGTGCCTCGGCACGCCTGCTGAGTGCGGCGTGGTCGTCCGCGAGACCCTCGCTGATCTTGACCACCTGTTCGTAGTTGCCTGGCTGGCAGGCGTCGACGAGCAGCGGGACCGACGGCGGCCACATTTGCGCGGCGTGAAGGACCTTGCAGACGACGTCGAGGTGGCGGCGCAGAACGTCGTAGTAGTACGGCTCTGATTGTTTGATCGGTTCTACCGCACGCGCACCGACGCCGTCCGGTGAGCCCCATAGCGGCTGCCAGCGATCAGTGGTGGGGTCCTGTGAGTCAAAGAGCACGAACGGCACCCCGGCCTGCGCCGCCAAATCGCGCATGTGCTGTACATCCTCGGGGTCACCCTTTTGGTCGAGCACCAGCAGCGCCGCATGGTGCGTGAGTGTCCGCGCGGCGATCAGGCGTCGCGCGGTGGTGGTCTTCCCGGCGCCGGTCGCGCCGAACATGACGACGTGCTGACCAGCTCCGATCGGTAGCCGCGGACCGTGTGCAGCAAGTCCGGTCATTGAGACGTAGTCGACCGACTTGGGCCACCGCCGCTCGTGCACGAGCTCGCCTTCGGAGCGCAGGTAGACCCGCTCACCGTCACGAAGCTGGGTTGCTGGCTGCCAGACCCATCGGCGGGCGAGCTCGTGGTTGCGTAGATCCTCGCCGGCACCGAGGTCACCCGAGCGCCAACGCCCGCCGACAACAGCCGCCGCCACCCACGGCGCCGCCAGCGGCAAGCAGACCAACGCCACATCCCACCGGTGCGCGCCGAGCGCCCCGGCGAGCAGAGCCAGGCCGACACCGGCCGGCGGGTAAAGGTTGCGTGCCGACAGCGTTGTACGGCGACGCATCAGCCAAGCGCCGAGCACCCCGACGCTCCCGACGATGAGCGTCGCGGCCAGGTCAATCACGACGGCTTGTGGACTGAGCATCACGCCACCGTGCTTCCGGACAGATGCCAGCCGGTTGAGGCAACCCGCGAACACGCCTGGACAGCTTCGCGTCGGATGCCGTCGAGCAGCTCCACGCGCATCGTTCCCAGCTCGACGCTGAGACCCGCCTGTTCGCCATCGCTTTTGACGCGCGCCGCGATCTGCTGGCTGGCGCACACATACATGACCGCCGGTGTCTTGCCGCAGGCAACCCAGCTTGCGTGAAGCCGCAGAACCGCCTCGAGGCGAGCGGAGGACTTCTCGGTCAACTCGACCTCGATCGGCATCAACTGCCCATCCGGGAGCTGGCCGACGAGGTCGGGACGATGCCCACGGCGGCGGCTCTCCCCGCGCTCCTTCCACCTCAGCTCACCGCGCCACTCCCGCCGCGCGAGGATCTCACGACAACCCACCATGCCGCGTCCGCGAGCGGTCAGCCACGCCGCCGTCCACGCACACGCCTCACAGTGCGGCCAGGTGTACGGGGCCGGACGGCGGTCAACGACCGTCGCACGAACCCTCGAGACCAGCAAACCGTCCCGGGATGCGTACGCCAACGTCCCCTCGCCACGCAGCCGCTCACAAATCTCAAGCCACCCAGCCTCCCGCAAACGCCGGGCATGAGAGTAGACCGCAGCCTGCCCCCAGCCCATCGCGATCCCCCAAGCACCAAGCGGCGACGGCCCTACCTTCGCAAGCCACTCGAGCCCAGCAACCGATGAAGGTCCCGGCCTCACCCCAGCCATCCCAAACCCCCCCTCCGATCCTTCTTCTCACCTGAATCCCCCTTCCAATCCTCCACACCAACTGCCACCTGCACCTGGTTGATCTCACCAGTCAGTCCCGCCCCCGCCAGCCCTCCAACCCACACATCCCCGATCCCGACTACCCGCACCACAACAAGTGATCTCACACGTGGGGGGCGGGTAGTCGGGATCGGGGATGCTCTCAAACCCCAGTGCTGGCGGGGGCGCACAGCCGTCCAAGTGTGTAAACGCTTTACACACTTGCTTACACACTTAGCTACACACCTGGCGAGCATGCTCAGCGCTCCTCGTGCTCAGCCAGCCGCTTGCGACGGATCAGCTCCGCGACCTCATCCGCGGTCTGCGGGCCCTCCTCAAGCAACGCGACCACAAGCTCGGTCAGGCTCTGCTTGCGTACCCGTGGGTGCCGCTCCTCGGCCTGACGGACGAGCGTCCGGAAGCGGTCGTGCAGATCCACCGGCAACCGGAAGTTCACCAGCCGCGTGGCGCTGTAATCCGCCGCGCGACGCCCTCCCGGTGACGCCTCCTGGCGGGCGCGGCCTGCCCGCGGCGGTTCCTTCACCGCCGGCGTGTGCGGCTCGGCAGCGGGCGGGCCCTGCGCTGCGACCACCGCCGCGACCACGGCTGGCGCGTCAGTCACCATGCCGGGTATCGGCCGACGCCGCACCGATGGCATCGGCTCGATGGTGCTCACAGCCCCAGCTCCAAAAGCAGGTGATTGGCAAGCCGGCGGTAGGCGTGACTGACACTCGAGTCAGGCTCGAGCACCGCCGTCGGTGCGCCGTGACGTGGCGCTGAGGCGACCCGCACAGCACGCGGCACACTGACCGGCAGAACGTTCATCGAGTCGGTCTGCATCCGGGCGGAGGCCTCGCGCGTGATCCGCCAACGCGACTCGCTCGCTGCCACCAGAACCCCGAGGATCCGCAGGTGCGGGAGCTGGCTCTCGACCAGGTCATAAACCTTGCCGGCACCCCTCACATCAAGGTCCGCGGCAAGCGCCGGGACCAACAGCCCATCGGCCGCAAGCAACGCCAAACCCGGCAGCGTCCCAAGACCCGGCGGCGTGTCGAGCAACACCACATCAAACTGCGCTCGCAACGGTGCGAGCACATCCCGCAACCGCGTCTCGTAACCCGCCCCAGCGAACTGCGGCAGGTCCGCCGCGACATCCGCCAGCGCGTCCGTGGCAGGAATGATCCGCAGCCGCTTACGCCACCCCAACCCCGGCGCCGAATCCTTCTGCAGCGCCGCCGGCGGCGTGTAGCGGCTGGCAGCCTCAGGATGAGCCAACAGGTCCTCGAGGCGCTCACCGGGACGCTCCTCACCCCACCCGAACGACTCCGACAGGTTCGCCTGCGGATCACAATCAACCAGCAACACCCGCCGGCCGGCCTCCGCGAACATCGCGCCAAGGTTCGCCGCAGATGTCGTCTTCGTCACCCCGCCCTTGTGATTGGCAAGCACGATCACGAACGCACCCGACCGGCCATCTTTACCAGCGTCTTTACGCGCGTCTGTCTGTACGTCCACACGAACGTCTTTACCTCCGTCTTTACGTCCGTCGATACGTCCAGAGAGATCGGCGTCTACACGCTCGTCTTTGCGTACGTCTGGATGGATGGACGTGCTGGTGGCCATGAGTCGCTCCTTCTGATCGTTAGTGGTGAGCCGCAGGACACGGCTCTACGCCGCGACCTCGCGGCAGCACGAGTCGAGGCCGACAGAGCCCGAGAACGGCACCGGCCGGACGCCGGCGACCGGTAAATCCACGCGTGGCCAGAGCCCCGACGATGGACGCGCCCGCGCTGTTCGTGCTCATTGCCGGGCCCGGCCAGATCACCCGCGATCGGCGAGTGCCGGACGACGAAGCGCCGGTCAGAGCCGAGCCACGTGTGCCGTCCGATGTTTCTGGGCCAGTGACCCGATTTACTGGCCCAGAAGGGCCTGTGCCGCCCGCAAATTCCGGACAACCCGGACGCGCGACCTGAGCCATCCCAGGCCACGTTTGCCCTGCAAATAGCCGGGTTTCAACACGGAAGATTCCTCTCCTGAAAATCGTGGTGTCCCCGGTTCAAGTCCGGGTCTCGCCATTTCAAAAGAGGCCTGCAAATGCCCTCATCTCAGCGGTCTCTGCGGCAGTTTGACCACATTCCAGGGAGGGACGTTCGCCGCGCCACGTCCTCTTCGCGTCCTAAACCTGATGCTGGTTGAGGGTCCGAGACGGCAACTGCCAGACCGAAGGATGACGATCGCGATCTGCCGGGACGCGCTGCACGGAGATCACCCCCCGACGAAGACGTCGCCGATCGCCGCACCCTGACCGCCGATCGATGCTCACCCGGACGGGCTCCGCGCCCCCTGCCAACAGAAAATCAACGAGATCCCGCAGACCTGGGCCGTCATGCTCGGCCAAACGGACAATGTCGAGCGAGCCTCGGGCGAGCAGTGATCGCGGACACGAACACCACATACGCGCCGCCAGACGGACCGCACTGCCGCGGCGGGTCGTGCTCTGCTCGATCACGGGAGGCGCGATGGCCCGCTACCTGATCCGGGCCGATGAGACCGCGGCGACGGCCCTGCCGCTGCTCGCCGAGCTGCGGCCGTCGCAGCGCACCGAGTTCTGGTCCGCTTCAATGTCCTGATCACCCACGTTGATGCGGCGCTCGGCCAGGTGACCGGTCGCCGCTGGCGGCACTCGACGGAGGGCACGCCAGGGGCGCGCCCTGAAGCCATCGAGCCGATCCCGTGGCACCCGCACAGGAGCGCGGAGCGCGCGCTCGGCGCGCTCCTGTGCGAGCGTCGGCCTCGACGAGGCCGTTCTACATCTCAGGGATAGTTGATCGGGCTGCCAAGCCCAGTCACCAGGTCGTAGCCCCCACCGGCGGTGCAGTCGGTGCCGCAGCTGCCGTTGGTGCCACTCGTGATGTCACGCAGGTTGGTCGAGTAGCCGCCGCCATAGATGGCCGCGCTGCCCTGCAGGGCGGTCTTGCCAGCCGCTGCGCCAGCGGCGAGGATTCCCGCCCAGTCCGGCGCGCCGACACTGGTGCCACCGAGCGTGAACCAGCCCGACTGGCCCTTGTACTTGGTGCTGTCGTAGACGGACACCCCCGTGTTCGGGTTCGCGTCGAACGAGACATCGGGGATCCCGCGCATGCCGGCGGTCAGCGCCGAGATCGACGTGGAGCCGTAAACCGGGCCGGTGTAGCCCGACTGGAAGGCGGGGATCCCCTCATACGCCGAGACGCCACCGCCCGAGCTGGACCACGCGGTCTCGCTCGAGAAGCCTGCGCACGAGGTGCCGCTGCAGCCGTTCAGCGTGGTGCCGCCCACGGCGATCACGTTCGGCGACGCGGCCGGATACTCGGCGCCGTGCCCGCTGTCACCCGCGGAGGCCGTGTACAGCGTCCCCGTGTGCTGCAGGTACGAGTCATAGCTGGTCTCGCCGCTGAACTCCGACCCGCCCCAGCTCATCGACACCTCGGTGGCGCCGAGGCTGTTGGCGTAGCCGACAGCTCCGAAGAGGTTGGCGTCCGACGCGCTCGCGGCCTCGACGAGCACGATCTTCGCGTCCGGCGCCTCCGCGTGCGCCCACTCGATGTCGAGCGACTCCTCGAGCGCCCAGCCGCTGTTCGTGCTGGGTTTCGAGCCCTGGGCGTAGACCTGCTCGAAGCAGGGTCCCGTCTGGGTCAGCGACGTGCAGGTCTTGAGCTTGGGGTAGCCGTACGTCGCATTCCAAGTGTTCAGGTCGCTGAGCGCGGAGGGGTCGTTGTAGGCATCGACGAGCGCGATGGTCTGCCCCGCGCCGGCCCCCGAGTTGCCGATGAGACCGCTCAGGTTGTAAACCGACTGGACCGCGCTGGGCGACAGCCCGGACGGCGAGCTCGCGGTCAGTCGCGGCTGCCCGTCGGGCAGCCGGCCGAGCACCTTGACTCTGAGCGGCGTGGTTACAGTGCGCGCTCCGCCGGCGCGGCCGGCCGCGACAGCAGCGGGCGCAACAGCGCATGCAACCAGCGAGGAAGCCGCCACCGCCATCCATGCCCTCTTCAAGTCAATCGCCTCCATCAGGATCGGTTCGCGCGCACATCATAACTCCGCATCGACCGAGAGGCGGGATCCTCGCCCAGCGGCGCGACTCACCAAACGCCTTGCGACGCTCCCGCGCCGCCCCGGGACCATCCAGCTCCGCGCTCGGCCATCCAGCTCCGCGCTCGGGGCATTTGACCGGGTCCGGACACGTTTCGCCTCGCCACGCGGGGCTGGTTCGCCGTCATCCGCCGCAGCAGCCCGGCGCCGGCCGCGCCCGTCCGTCCCCACCAGCCGCCTGCGCAACAACCACGGACGCCGCTGACACGACAGAATCGCGGCGACGACCCAGGAGCACGAAAGGACGGAGCACATGACCGACCGCCAGCTGCGGTGGGGAATACTCGGAACCGGCCTGATCGCGGCTGCGTTCACGGCGGACCTGGCACTGACCGACTCGGGCGTCGTCGCCGCGGTCGGCTCACGCAGCCAGACAGCGGCCGACCGCTTCGCCTCCGAGCACGGCGTCGCACGTGCACACGCGAGCTACGAGTCTCTGGTGAACGACCCCGGGATCGACGTGGTCTACGTGGCAACCCCCCACCCGATGCATCGCGACAACGCGATTCTCGCCCTCGAGGCCGGCAAGCCCGTGCTGGTCGAGAAGCCGTTCACGATGAACGCCGCGGAGGCTCGTGAGGTCGTCACGCTGGCGCGCGAGCGGCGGCTGTTCGCGATGGAGGCGATGTGGACCCGGTTCCTGCCCCACGTCGCCGTGGTCCGGGATTGGCTCGCGCAGGGCACGCTCGGCGAGATCGTGACAGTGAGCGCCGATCACGGCCAGTGGTTTGCCGAAGATCCGCAGTTTCGCCTGTTCGCGCCGGCGCTCGGAGGCGGCGCGCTGCTCGACCTCGGCGTCTATCCGGTGTCGTTCGCATCGATGGTCCTGGGCAGCCCGAGCAGGATCGTGGCGATCAGCGATCCGGCGTTCACCGGCGTCGACGCGCAGACGTCGATGCTTTTCGGATACCAGAGCGGCGCGCAGGCGGTGCTGACATGCACCCTCCGGGCCAAGAGCCCAACCAGAGCCGCGATCGTCGGAACCGATGCGAGGATCGAGATCGACGGCGCCTTCTATGCCCCTGCCACCGTGAGTCTGATTCCGCGCGACGGCGAGCCGACCGTGGTGCGCTCCGACCACCGGGGCCGCGGGCTGCGTCATCAGGCCGACGAGGTCACCAGCCGTCTTGCCGCAGGCGAGCTCGAGAGTCCGCTGATGAGTCTCGATGAGACCGTCGCGATCATGGAGACGATGGACACCGTGCGGGCCCAGGCCGGCGGACGCTCATGAGCGGCGATCAGCAGGAGCTCATCGCCCGGCTCGAGGCCCAGGAGGCCGAGCTCATCTTCAGCCGCTTCGACAACACCGACGCCTGGGAGCTTGGCTGCTCGATGGTCGCGGCCGCACGCGACCGCGCGCTCGCCGTCACGATCGACATTCGACGCCACGGCCACCAGCTCTTCCATGCGGCGCTCGAGGACACCACACCGGACAACGACCACTGGATCGAGCGTAAGGTCAACGTCGTCAACCGCTTCGGCGCCTC
>DAIDME010000071.1 GCA_027449125.1 Solirubrobacterales bacterium
CGGCCAGAGCCTGGCCGGCAAGCTCGTGTCGGAGGTCGCAACCCGCGCGCGCCAGGCGGGGGTGCCCTGCCACGCCGTCGTGGGCCGCAACGCCGCCAGCGCCTTCGACCTGCGCGTGCTGGACCTCCAGCTCGTGATCGAAGCGACGACGGTACCCGAGATCGAGGCGGCGGGAGCGAGGATCGGGGCGCGGATGGTGGCCGAGTCCCGTCGGCCGGGAGCCGCCGCCGCCACGACCGCTGGCGCCCCTGACGAGCGGCCCTCCGTGCCGTATCCGATACGCTTCACGCGGTCATGACCCCCGCCGCGCAGGAGTTGGCTGACGCGCTGGCCAGCGAGCCTGAGACGATGTACGTCCGCCTCGCCGCGCACTGGCTCACCCACGGTGATCCGACCGGCCCGGCACCGACGCTCACGGGCATCCGCGTCGCCGACGCGCTCGTGGCCGCAACCGTAGCGCTCAGAGCCCAGCGAGTTGGCCTGCCGGTGCCCGCCTGGACCAACGAGCCGCAACGAACGCTCGAGCGCATCTGGCACCCCGGACCGCCACAGCTGTTCGGCTACTCGCTCGCACACGCGCCGGCCGAGCTGAAGGCCCGCGGGATCGTGGTGGAAGCGGACTCGCTGGTGAGCGTGTGAGCGATCCGGCACTCGACCGGGAACGGATCGCCGATCTGCTGCTGGAGCTGGGACGGGATCTGGATCTCGCCGGCGTGCGGGCGGAGCTGTTCCTCGTCGGCGGCGCCGCGCTGGCGCTCGTCTACAACACGCGCCGCATGACCGCTGACGTGGATGCGGTATTCGAGCCCAAGCAGGTCGTATACGACGCCGCCCGGCGGGTTGCCGCAAACCACCCCGGCCTCCCCGCCGATTGGCTGAACGACGGCGTCAAGGGTTTCCTGCCGGGCCCCGACCTCAACGCGAGGGCCGCGCTGGACGCACCTGGCATCGTGGTCAGCGCGGCATCCCCCGAGTACCTGCTGGCGCTGAAGGTCCAGGCCTCGCGGATCGACCGCGACGCGGACGACATACGGCTGCTCGCGGGGCTGTGCGTGCCGCCGGCCCGCACGAGTGACGAGGTGCTCGCCGTCGCCGAACGCGTGATCGGCCGCGAGCGCCTGACCGCAAAGGCCCAGTACCTCGTCCAATCCATGTTCCCGGCCGGCATCGAGGAAGGTTGAGTCCTCCCCGCGGCTGAAGCCGGGGGATTCCTGGCTCACGCTGCCAAGGGAACACGGGGTTCTCCTGGTCTTACGCGATCGGCACCAGCCTGGTTGAAACCAGCCCGGGCCACCATCACGGCGGCGGCGTTGCGATCCCTGTCTGCGGTGTGCCCGCAGGACTCGCACACGAATGTGCGTTGGGACAGGGGCAGGCGGTGTTTGGCTCTCACACCACACGCTGAGCAGTCCATCGTTGCGTAGGCAGGAGGCGCTAGAACGAGCTGGCGGCCGTGCCTGGCGGCGGCGTCAGCCAGCGCTGCCTTGGCTGCCGCGATGCGTGCGTCGGCCGCTTTCCGGGCGGCTCGGCCGCCTGCGAGGAATCGGGGGTTGAAGTCCTCCACGGCGATCCGATCATCGTCGCGGGCCACGCGGTGCGCCCATTTGCGGGCCTCGTCCCGACGCTGCCCGGCGACCTTCGCGTGCTGCCGGGCGGCCTGACGCTTCGCGGTCTTGTAGCCGTTCGATGCTGGCTGGCCAGGCTTTGGTTTCCGGCGGGCCATCTGCCGCTGATACCGCGCCAACGCCCGTGCGGCCTGCTTACCGTGCTGACTGTGCGGCAGATCATGTGCAGGGCTGGTTGTGGTCGCGACGGTGAGCAGCCCCCAGTCCAGGCCGATACTCCGACCGGTTTCAGGCAGCGGCTCAACCTCACGCTCAACCACAAACGACGCTGACCACCTGCCCAGGGCGTCTCGGATCACGCGCACGCTCGACGGGACGCTGGGAAGTTCACGCGACCAAAACGGGCCGCACGACGATCCCGCCAGCCAACCGGAGCCGACGATCGTCGGTCAGGCCGAAACCTCGGAGTGTGTAGTTCAGAGATGGCAACGCCCGACCACGCTTCTTGAACTTTGGGTGTCCGCGCCTGCCGCCACGCGCCCTGATCTTGATGGCGTCCCGGCGGGCCTTGCAGAAATCACGGATCGTTTGCTGCTGACACACCACCGACCCGGACCTGAGCCACTCATGTTCTGCACGCCAGCCGGCCAGCAAGCGGCCCAATGCTCCGAGCGTCACATACGCCGGTTTCTCGTCCCGCTCGCGCGCGGCGTGTCGCGCTTCCCGGTCCAAAGCGACGCACTGGTTCCACACCCATCGGCAGCGCCCGTCCTCGGCCATCAGCGCCCGCTCTGCGCTGGCGCTCAGTCGTAGCCGATGGGTGTAGCGAACCTTCACCCGATGGACTATACGGGTGCCATCGGATATATCCTCTGGGTTGTGGGGAAGCCCGGCACGAACAACAACATCGTCTACCGCTGCCACTACCACGTCGTGTGGTGCCCGAAATGGCGGCGCAAAGTCATCACCAGCCTCGACCCGAAAGTCGCCAACCCGCCGATCAAAGGCGACCCCGGCCCTGTCGACCAACGACTCCTGGCGATCATCCAAGAGGTCTGCGCCGAGCACGGAGCGGAGATCCTCGAAGTCGAAACGATGCCCGAGCACGTTCACCTGCTCGTCAGCGTCGATCCGCAGTTCGGGATAGCCCGACTCGTCAGGCTGCTCAAAGGCCGGTCCTCCCGGCTACTCAGGGCCGAATACCCGAGCCTGACACGACGCATCCCGACCCTCTGGACCAACAGCTACTTCGTCGCCACGGTCGGCGACGCGCCCCTCTCGCTGGTCAAGCAGTACATCGAGAACCAACGAACAGTCTGAGCCGAGCCGAAACCGCCGGGGCTTATCCCTCCCCACGGCTAAAGCCGGGAGCATCACAGCCCCGGACCCCAGCACCGGTGTAGCTCGGTGCCCGAGTCGGTGCTGTCGATGATGGCTTCATGTCCGAGCAGTCGATGCTCGGCACGTCGCGAATACGCGTCCGGCCACCGAAAAATACGGTGTAATTCGGAACCGCAAACGACACCGTATCTGGAAGCATGGCGCGAGGACTTTCAGGCAACCCTCCCTCAGTGCCTGAACCCCTCGACCGCCCCGCGCTTTGACCGCGGCAGCGGCCCGTCGAGCGACTGAAGCTCGTCGGTCTCCTCGCGAAGCTGCTCGAGCAGCGTGTCAGCCATGTCCAGGGTCATCCCGGCCCGA
>DAIDME010000072.1 GCA_027449125.1 Solirubrobacterales bacterium
TCACGGGTGCGTGGTCGCGCCGGATCACCGACGAGCATCGACTCGTATACCGAGCCCAAAGCGACGACCTCGTGATCCTCCAGGCCCGCTACCACTACCAGAGGTAGCCCGTCCACCGCGGGACCGCACGCTCGCGAACTCCGCGCCAAGCGGGGAAGAAGCCGGCCCTGGTCGGTGCATCCGTGTTGGCGCAAGAGCGGGTGCCCACGACTCGCGTCGATAATGGTCGCGGTGTCTGGCGCTGATCGAACCAGTGATAGCACGAGCGTGGGTCTTCAGCGGGGTGTGGTTGTCGAGGAGATCGTGTTCGAGACGCGCTCGCTGAGCGAGAGCGACGGGCTCGTTGATCGCCTCCTACGCGAGGAGCGTGGCGCGGGGGTTCGGGAGGTCAAGGGCCCGATCGAGGTCAAAGCAAGCGCCGGGAGGCGGGCGGTGCCGATGGCTTTCGTCGTACGGCGCGAGCTGCGCGCCCACCAGCAGCGCACCGGCCGCGACGGCGATGACCTGGTCTCGGGCCGCACCGCGACCGAGGCGTGCTTCGCCTCGACGATCGCGAGCCGCGCCAACACGGCCTGGCGCGCGGCGGGCCTCGAGCCGATCACCGCTCATGAGGCCAGGCATTGCGCGAGCTCCCACTTCATCGCCGCCGGCCTCGACTGGAAGCAGATCTCGACCTGGGCCGGACACGACGACGTGCGCCAGACCTGGAACCGCTACGGGCACCTGGTTTCGGGCGGCGACCACGCCGCGCGAGCGCCTCGATGCCTGTCTCGCGCCACCCTCGCCCGAGCCGACTGTGGCACACCCCACCCTTAAGCACCAAAACCCCGATAGAGGCTCGGGGTTTGGGCAGTACCCCTACCGGGATTCGAAGCCGCCGGACGACGAGTGAGATACTTACGTTTTGCCTGCAACTGGCGCGATTGTGAGTTGAGCTCGAACCGCTATCGCCGGGCAGAAAACCGCTTGTGCCGGGCGGTCACTGTGGCGCAGTTGTGGCACGGGTAGCGTTTAGCCACGGGAGCGTGATACAGCGGCGTTCGTGTCCCGCCCGGCCGAACTATCTCAATTCGATCAGCCGGTCTCCCGACTCAAGCGCAGCCACGACCTGTTCGATCAGCGGTTCCATCCATGCGAAAAGCGCGGTTCGGCTTGCATTCCCGATCCTGATCCAGACGACCGCAGGAGCCGGGCCACCAATGCGATGGAGCAGCGCCAAGTCCTCGTCCTTTGTTACCAGCGCCGCGGACCGCGCCAGCGCGTATGCCCATACGTCGGCATCCGAAGCTTCGCCGAGGTCAACGTCGCTGACGTGCTCAGCGGCATAACCCTTCGTCGTGAGCCAGCGTGCCAGCGCGGGTGGGAGCTGCTGGTCTACGAGGAACCGCAACGCGCTATCGAGCGACTAGCACGGCATGATCTATCTGGGCCGCCGCGTACTCCAAGCAGGCCTTGATGTCGTCAGCCTCAAGGTACGGGTAGTCCTCGAGGATCTCTGACTCCGTGGCGCCGCTCGCCAGAAGCGACAAGACGTCACTCACGCGAATCCGCATCCCACGAATCGCTGGACGACCGTGCACCACGTTCGAGTCAATCGTGATCCGATCGATCAGAGCCATGCCGACAGCATACGATCCGCAGACGATGCCCGCGAGCGCCGACTCACAGTCCAACGGCAGTTTCCATGATCGCCGCCTTACCGAGCGGATGGCGGACCCGGAGTTCCGGGCCAAGTTCGAGCGCGCAACTGGCGAGATCAACGCGATCGACGCGATCTGAACGCCCTCACGGCCCCCGCCGGGACTGTCGTAACGCGTAGTAGGCGAGTTCCGCCGCAGAGCGATTGATCTGTGACCTTCGGCGTTCGGCGCACAATGGAGCGGTCTGCGCCACAGTCGACTCAGCCCTCACAAAACGAGAAGACCCTGCCATTTGCAGGGTCTTCTGAGTACCGCTACCGGGATTCGAACCCGGGTTAGCGCCGTGAGAGGGAAGACGACGGTTGTGCCGGGTTGTGTCGAATCCGCGATTTGCAGGGCTTTTTGGTTTTCGCCACCACCCCAAACAACCCGTTCGGCGATTCTTGGGTGGGAAAAAAGTGGGGATTCCGGACGTGCTCTGCGCGCCTTCGCGAACGTCGACCGAAGGCTTCCAGTCGGCCATGCGGGACAGTACCCTTAAGCGGCGATGACCACCAAGGAACGCCTACGCGAGTTTGTCGACGAGCTCTCCGAATTGGAGGCCGGCGACGCGCTGCGTCTTCTGGAGGCCCACCGGGCTGGCAACTGGTGGGCGAGCGAGCCGGTCGCGCCGCTCGCTGACGCAACTTCCCTGCGCCACCTCCGTCGGCCGCTGACTGACCCGGAACGCGACGCCCTGTCGACGTTCCTCGCTGAATGACGCCGGACGAAGTGCCGGCGGGTCCGCTGCTCGTTGACACCGACGTCGTCTCCTGGATCGCCCTAGGCGAGGGCCGCGCTGATGAGTTCTCGGCGCTGCTCGTAGGGCATCAGCTGTACATCAGCTTTGTCACGCAAGCGGAGATCAAGACCTTTCTTGGCATGAACGTCCTTCACGAAGACGGCGCCGCAGCGTTGGCCGCGGCGTTGAACGACTACGCGGTCCTCCCTGTGAACCTGAACCAGGTTGTCGAGGAATGGTCGAGCCTCCGATCCGCCACAGCACACACCACTACGCCCGACGACCGAGAGCGGCGCCAGAACGACACGTGGATAGCGGCGTGCGCGCTTTCGAAGTCCCCAGTCGTCCCCGTGGTGACGGGGAATCTCAGAGACTTCAAGATCCTCGCCGACGCTTCGGCCATCACGCTCATTCATCCGGACCTGTGACGGGAGCAGGCCGTGGTAGCAGCAGCCACCAATGAGATCCACGGGGCCCTGCGAAACGCGCAGATTCGAGCCGCTGACCCTCTCGTTCCGCGCTTCTTGGAGGTCATTTCTCCCCCCACCCTTCGGCGTGTTGAGCAGCCTGGATCGTGAGTGCTTCGAGTTCGCGGACGAGCTGGTGTAGGCGCTTGTCGTTGGCCAGCCAGGGGCGGTAGCGCTCGGCCTGCTCGGTGCTGAGTAGCTTGCTGGCGGTCTTGCCGGAGATCTTGCGCGTCCAGTAGAGGTAGGGGCCGTGGCGCTGGTCGGTCTGGGTGTCACGGCAGCGGCAGTTGGGGTTGCCGCAGCGCAGCATGCGGCTGCTGAGCGTGCCGGGCAGGCATGGTCCGAGCGCCGCGATCTGGTCGTGGATCTCGGCTGCTCGCTGGTCGGGCGGGTCGGTTGGTTTGCTCATCCTCGGTCGGGATCCGATGTTCTGTCCGTTACCTACTGTATCTCTATCGTAGGTCGCGGACGGAAGCGAAAGGATCCCGGTATGACCGATGCACCGCAGGGGCGTTCGAGCTGTCCACGCAGCGTCTGGGGGCGCTGCCGATCGTTGACCACTTCCTTGCACGGATCGGCCTGCGCGGGCTGCTGGAGCGCCATCTGCCTGCGGGTGATGAGCTGGTGATGCTTCCCGCGGCGGTCACGATCGGGGTGCTGGTGCGCAACTTGTGCGTGGCCCGCGAGCCGCTGTATGGCCTGGCGGAGTGGGCCGCGCGTCATGACGGCGGGCTGCTGGGCCTGGCCGCGGGCGAGAGCGTGCTGCTCGGGCGACGATCGTGTCGGCCGGGCGCTTGATCAGCTGTTTGACTCAGATCGCGGCTCGCTGTTGTGCGAGCTGATGCTCGGCGTGATCAAGGAGTTTCAGGTTGACTGCTCGCAGTTGCACAACGACTCGACGTCGATCACGGTGCACGGCGACTACGTAGCGGCGGACGGCCGTGCTCGCGCCGGCCAGCCGACCGTGGCGGCGGCGCTGGGGCACAGCAAGGATCATCGCCCCGATCTGAAGCAGTTCGTGTTGACGTTGACCGTCAGCGCGGACGGCGCCGTCCCGGTCGCGCACCGCTTGCTGAACGGCAACACGGGCGATGATCAGACGCACATCGCTACCTGGGACGGGCTCGCCCGGCTGGTCGGCGATCCCGGGTTTCTGTATGTCGCTGACTGCAAGCTCGCAACCCGCGAGCAGATGAGCCACATCGACTCCCACCACGGGCGGTTCCTCTCAGTCCTGCCGCGCTCCCGCGCCGAAGACGGCCAGATCCGCGAATGGGCACAGAGCCACGCGTTCGACTTCACCGAGGCGTGCCGGCGCCCGGGCAAGCGCAAAGGCGACGGTGACCAGGTGTACTGGACCGCGCCCGCGCCGATCCCCACCTCGGAGGGCTACCGGATCGTGTGGGTGCGCTCCTCCCAGAAACACGCGTGTGACGCCGAGGCGCGCCGGCACCGGATCGAGCGAGGAATGCTCGCGCTCGAGGCCGTCCAAGCGCGCCTGGCCAGCCCACGCTCTCGGATCAAGACACGCCTCGCCGCCGCACAGGCCGCCCACGACGCGTTGGCCGATACCGGCTCTGAGCGCTGGCTGTGCTTCGAGATCGCCGAGACCGAGCGAGAAAGCTACCGCCAGGAGAAACGCGGCAGGCCCGGGAACGACACCCGCTACCGCAAGACCACCAAGACGATCTTCACGCTCACCTTCCACGTCGACGACGCCAAGGTTGAGCTGCCCTGGGTTTGACGGAGACTTTGAAACGAGGGTTTTGGCCCTCGGGAAGGAAGTCGCTGTTCATGTCAAGACCGCAGAAGTATCCGAGTGAGCTGATCGATCGTGGTGTCCGGTTGGCGATCGAGTCCGGTCGTCCCGTCAGCCGGGTCGCGGCCGAGCTCGGCCTGCCAGCGGAGACGCTGCGTAAGAAGGTTCGTCAGGCTGAGGCTGACCAGGGCCTGCGGCCGGGGATGCCCACCAGCGAGGAGCGTGGGGAGATCCGGGCGTTGAAGCGTGAGAACGCTGAGCTGCGCAACGCCAACGAGATCCTGCGCTCAGCGAGCCTGTTTTTCGCACGGGAGCTCGACGGGAGCCGGACGAGGTGACCGCGTGTATCGATCAGAAGCGTGGTGACTTCGGCGTCGAGTGGAGGTCGCTCATCACTACGGCGTGTCGGTCCAGACGTGTGTCCCGGCGGACCCGCAGAGCAAGGGCGGTTCGGAGAACACGGTGAAGATCGCGAAGGCGGATCTGGTCCCGACCGATCACAACCTGCGGCCTGAATACGGCAGCTTCACGGAGCTCGAGGATGCGTGTGAGCGGTGGATGTCGGATGTGAACACCCAGCCGCATCGCTCAACCCAGGAGCCACCGGTTTTCCGCCTGGCAGAGGAGCACGAGCGATTGCACCGGGTGCCCTCGCGGGCGCACACCGTTGTGTTCGGCGAGACCCGCAAGGTGAACTGGCAGTCGACCGTCAGCGTCGGCGGGGCGGTCTACTCCGTCCCCCATCAGCTCGTTGATCAGCGTGTGTGGGTCCGCAACGCTGGGGATGAGCTGATCGTCGTCGCTACCGACGGGCCGGGTGGGCCCAGGGAGGTCGCGCGGCATGAGCTGACCACGCCGGGGCGGCCGAGCATCCACGATCAGCACTATCCGCCGCGGCCTGCGGGGGCATTGGAGCGGCGCCCGAAGGCACGCGGTGAAGATGAGCGTGCGTTTCTTGCGATCGGTCCGGCTGCCGAGGTGTGGCTGCGACGAGGCGCCGCGGAAGGCGTTGTCCGGCTGCGACGCAAGATGGCCGAAGCGGTCGACCTGTCCAAGATCCACGGCAGCGACACCGTCAACCAGGCTTTGGAGGCTTGCGCTCGCGCGAGCCGGTTCGCTGACGGGGACCTCGCCCGGATCCTCACCCACCAACAACAGACAGGCGGGAAGCTCGTCCCGTTCCCCGCTCGCGGGGAGGGCAGCTCCTTGCAGACCTCGACGCGTGCTTGGGAAGGGTTCGGCCAATGACTGTCACCACACCCCCGGCCCCGCCGATCCCTGACGAGCTCGAGCGGCTCTGCCGCCGATTGAGGCTGCCCTATCTGCGCAAGGCAGCCCCGGAGGTGATCGCGACCGCCGCCTCCCAGCGCTGGGACCCCGCCGAAGTTGTCCGGGTGCTACTGGCCGAGGAGGCCGCCGGCCGTGACGAAGCCACGATCAGGACACGCCGTCGCTCCTCCGGGCTACCTGCCGGCAAGACATTCGACGCATGGGACCCGGGCGTCTCAGCGATCCCGCCTCAGACCCAGCAGGCCCTCAGAACACTCGAGTGGGTCGGGCGGGCCGAAAACTTGGCGATCTGCGGACCGTCCGGCAGCGGCAAGAGCCACTTCATCGAGGCGCTCGGGCACCTCGCGATCGACCAAGGCAAGACCGTCGCCTGGCACACCCCCGAAACGCTCGCCGCTCTGATCCACCGCCACCGAGCCGACGACTCAGTCAACCGGGCTGTTCAGAAGCTGATCCGCGCGGACCTGGTCTGCATCGATGACGTTGGCCTGCTGCCGATCTCAGCCGACGCCGCCGAAGCGATGTTCCGCGTCATCGACGCCGCCTACGAACGCCGGTCAGTCGCGCTCAGCTCAAACATCCACCCCTCCGGATTCGACGAGCTGATGCCCAAAACGATCGCAACCGCGACCGTCGAGCGACTGCTGCACCACGCCCACGTGCTCATCACCGACGGCCAAGACAGCTACCGACTCGCCCAAGCAACCACCGGCAAGGGGGTCAAACCGCTGGCCTGACAACTACCAGCAACAACCTCTGTGGGTGGGGAGATTCGTGGCCACCAGCGGGGAGAAGACATGGCCACCAGTGGGGAGAAAAGATGGCCGCGGATGGGGAGAAACCGATGGCCATTGACACTCGGCGGAGCGGTCAGGTAGATAACGAACGCGGAGCGGTTGTACTCGGCTGTGATCGGACATCACTCCGCGCATTTCCACCTTCATCTTTTCCCCCGGTATCCAGGGACACCCGCGGAACTCCCCTGGACGAAATGTGACAAATGGTCCGGGTCACCCAAGGGCGGGCCTGTCGAGATCGTGCAATTCGTCGAGCGTCTCCGCGCCACGATGATCTGATCGGAGCGCCAAGCCCACGCTGGGCGGCCCATGTACCGGACTGAGTGACCCACGCCGTCCACCAGCAACACTGTCGGCGGATCGATCCTGGCTCCGTCGTCACGACCGATGGGACAATGAGCCAATGCCGCGGTTGGTTGATCCTGTCCTTGCCCCCGGAGCTATGGCGGCGCACGAGCAGCCAATACTTTCTCGGGACGGATTGGTCCTTCGCCCGTTTGCCGTTGCAGACGCGCCGGCGCTTGTCGCGGCGTATTCGGAGCCGAGCATTCAGCAGTGGCACGTGGCGTCGCTCACCGACGCCGAGGCTGCGGAGTGGATAGCGGCAAGACCTGAGCATTGGAGGGCAGAGGAGCTGGTCAACTGGGCGATCACCGTCGACTTGAACATCGTCGGCCGCATCGGCCTGAAAGCCATCGACTTCGATCAAGGAACCGCGGAGATCACCTACTGGGTTCTTCCGAAGCACCGCCGTAACGGCTACGCCACACGGGCGGTCACAGTCGTCACCGATTGGGCTTTCAACGACATCGGTCTGCACCGCCTCGAGCTGACTCATTCGACCCAGAACGCCCCGTCCTGTCGCGTTGCGGAAGGCTCCGGCTATCGGCTTGAGGGAACCAAGCGTCTATCCGGCCGTCACGCGGACGGATGGCACGACATGCACCTCCACGCGCTGATCGCGACAGACCACAGAGACAGACAGAACAGCTCGGAGCGCCCCCTCGCCGCGGATGGTCACCCCGTGTTTCGCGAAGCGGGTCGCGGGGACTTGCCAGCTGTTCTTCGATTGATGCGCCAACTCAACGCCGAAGACCCTGCGCTTGAGCCGCGCGTCTCACGACGGGTGTTTGAGTCGATCCTGGAAACACCCGGTCTGGCCGTATTCGTGCTGGAGAAGGACGGCGCGATCGTGGCGTCGACGTATCTGAACGTCGTGCCGAACCTGACTCGATCAGCGGCGCCCTACGCGGTCATCGAGAACGTCGTCGTCGACGCGGCTCACCGCGGACAGGGACTCGGCAAAGCCATCATGGCCGAGACACTCAACGTCGCATGGGAGGTCGGCTGTTACAAAGCCATGCTGCAAACCGGATCGCGGCGAACTTCAACACACGCGTTCTACCGAGCGTGCGGCTTCTCAGCCGACGAGAAGCACGCCTATGTTGGACACCCCGATCGGCACACTGACCAATAGCCGGACCCGGCACCCGCGGATCGTTCTGTTCGACCTCTTCGGCACCACGGCGGCGCATGCGCCCAAACATGAATCCAGGTCTCTTCGCGAATCAGAGAAGAGACGCGCTCCTCGCCAAGAGCGAGGGCGCTGAGCCCTGCTCGTCGGCGGCTGGCGCCTACCCAAGCGCCGCGACGGCGGGTCTTGACACAGTTGCCCGGACGAGCCGCTGGTTGAGTCCAGCATGACTCCCCGTGTATCACCTGTGTTACGCTCTTGAGCGACATGGCAGCAGTCGCGAACTCACAGCACAGAGACAAGCTCCATGATCGGCGCCTCGCCGAGCGGATGAAGGATCCCGAGTTTCGGGCGGAGTTCGAGCGTGCGAGTTGTGAGATCAAGGCGATCGACGCGATCGTGAATGCGCTCGATTCGTTGCGGGCCACTCAGGGCCTGAGCAAGGCCGAGCTGGCGCGGGAGATCGGGAAGAACCCGGCGAGCGTTCGACGGCTGCTGACGGCGCAGTCCAACCCAGAGCTGCGCACCGTGGTGGCGATGGCCGACGCGCTCGACGCGGATGTCGTGATCGTGCCGCGCGCACGACGTGGCAAGCGCAGCAGCACGCCAGCCGCTGCCTGAAACGGCCGACGCGCCAACGATCGTCGCCGCGATGCAGTGGGGCATCGCGTACTACCAGGCGCCAGACGGCTCAATCCCAGGCTTGGGCTTCCTTGACGGCTGCCCCGTCAAGGTGGCGGCCAACATCTACGCGGTGCTCGAGGCCGTCCGCGCGGCACCACCGCCGGCATTCAGTGGAGGCGGGAAGTGGGAGGCGATGCACGGGACCATGGCCGGCTATTACGAGATCCGCACCACCGGGCCTGGCCGTCAGCATTACCGGCTGTTCTGCCGGTTGGAGAACGGCAGCACGGCGGAGCTGAAGGCACTCGGCTTCGACCGGCCCCAGATCGTTGTCATCAACGGGATGGCCAAGAAGAACGCCTCGCTCTTCAGTGACCGCGACTACGAGAAGCACGTCCGCTACCTGGGCGATGAGTACGTCCGTCGTACTCCAACGCCGGTAGCCAAGTAGGAGGCCCGGCCGCAGCCTCGGTCAGCCGACAACGCGCCGCGCCTCGCGGAACATCTTGAGCACCTGTCCCTTGTTCGTGCCGATCACCTCCGCCCGGAACTGCTCGAACTCCTCAAGGTCCTCCGGTCTCAGAGCGCCCGGATCGCTCGCAGTCCTGGCCTTGGCCGCCTATTCCCGAGCGTACCCTCGCTCACAGCGAGAGCCCGACCTATCCGCGACGTCGGCCTCGCTTTGAACTCCCGGTCGTACTTCTCCCCGCCCTCTGCTCGCCAAGCATCCAGAAGACACGACCCGGCCCTCAGACAGCCACGCCCACCAGCACGCCATCCCCGCCGCCAGAGGACTGGCAACCAGCTGAAGGTTCCCGACTACCCGAACCCCACCTGACGTCATACGTGGGGGGCGGGTAGTCGGGAACCGCAAAGGCGTGGAATCCCCAATGGCGGCGGGGACGGCGCGGGCCGAGCTACAGAATGCAGCTATGTAGCTCGCTCTGTAGCTGGGAGGTCAGGGCTGTCCCGGGTCGCCGCCGGGGTGCCTGACGACTGTCTCTCGATCGCGCTGGCGACGTCGTTCATCGCGGCCGACAGATCGGCGAGCGGGGTGGCTACGGCGGTGGCCGAGGTTCCCTCCATCGCCAGACCAAGCCGAGCCACGACGCGGTCGAAACGCTCCCACGCTTCGGGTGGCCCAGGTCGATTCCCACCGGGCCGCAGCTCATGAGAGAGACTCATCCCGGCCAAGCCAGGCGCGGCGCGCCAAGTGAAGGCGGGATCTTCGGCGCGCTGTCTCAGCGACGAGGCAAACCGTGCCGATGCCTCGGCGATGTGGCGGATGCGACTCGCGAAGCGAGCGTCGGGCGGGGCCATGCGACTCTGCTCTACCGCCATCCCCCACTCGTACTCAGCAGCCTGGTGATCGGCGTCAGCCTGACTGCGGGCGATGTCGGCGTACCGCGCGGCGGGCTGCTCGTAGACGTCCGGCGGCGGGTAGGAGCGCTGCTCATCCAGCATGCGCCTCAGTTCCGACCGCCTGATCAGCCACTTCCGCTGGCCGGCTCGCGTCGCGTTCAACTGCCCCTTGGCGATCCACGATCTGACCGTGACCGGCCGCATGCGCAGTGCGTCCGCAAACTCCGCGACAGTCAGCCAGCGATCCTCTGCTCGTCCGTGCTCGTCGCCAGCCGTGTCCACGGTCCAGACTCTAGCGCTAGACAGCCACTAGCGCTAGTAGCGCTATTAAGCTAGGCTAACACGATGGCGGAGCCACCCCATGTCCCGCGTGTCGCTCTGAGTCGCCAGGAGGCGGCGATCTCACTCGGGATGTCGCTGGACTCGTTCGAGCGTCACGTGCAGCCTGAGCTGCGGCTGATACGGCGGGGGAAGCTCCGGCTCGTGCCGCTGGCGGAACTCGAGCGTTGGGCGAACGACAACGCCGAGTGGGTTCTCGGTCGCGAGCACGGGACTAGGATGAGGCGCGGCAATGACCACCGGCATCCGCGTCCGCCACGCTCGTAGCTGCGCCTCCCGCCACGGTGGGAGCTGTTCCTGCAAGCCGAGCTACCAGGCGCAGGCTTACGACATGCGCAGCGGCCGACAGATCTGGCGCACGTTCCCAACGCTCAGCGCGGCGAAGCTCTGGCGCCAGGACGCCCAGGTGGCCCTGCGGCGCGGAACCATGCGCGCGCCCTCACCAAGGACCATCGCCGAAGCGGCAGGCTGGCTGATCAAGGGCGCGCACGACGGCTCGATCCTGGACCGCGCCGGCAAGCCGTACAAGCCGTCGACCGCACGCGGCTACGAGCAGTTGCTCCACACCTACATCCTCCCGGTCTTCGGCACCGCGAAGCTCACCGACCTGCATCGCCGCGACGTCCAGGACTTCGTCGACGAGCTGCGCAAGCAGGGCCTCTCCCCCCTCGACGATCAACAACATCCTCGATCCGCTGAGGGTCATCTACCGGCGCGCGATCCGCCGTGACGAGGTGGTGCTCGACCCGACCGACAACCTCGAGCTGCCGGCGATCCGCGGCCGCCGCGACAGGATCGAGCCACCGGAGAAGGCGCACGAGTTGCTTGCCGCGCTGCCCGACTCAGAAAGGGCGTTCTGGGCAGTCGCACTCTTCTGCGGCCTGAGACGCGGGGAGCTGCGCGGCCTGCAGTGGACGCACGTCGACTACGAAGCCGGCGTCGTCAGGGTCGAGCGCTCGTGGGACCCGGTCAAGGGCCCGATCGAGGTCAAGTCAAGCGCCGGGAGGCGGGCGGTGCCGATGGCTTTCGTCGTACGCCGCGAGCTACGCGCCCACCAGCAGCGCACCGGTCGCGGCGGCGATGACCTGGTCTCAGGCCGCACCGCGACCGAGGCGTGCTTCGCCTCGACGATCGCCAGCCGTGCCAACAAGGCATGGAAGGCGGCAGGCATCGAGCCGATCACCGCTCATGAGGCCAGGCACTGCGCGAGCTCCCACTTCATCGCCGCCGGCCTCGACTGGAAGCAGATCTCGACCTGGGCGGGGCACGGCGACCTGCGCCAGACCTGGAACCGCTACGGGCACCTGGTTTCGGGCGGCGACCACGCCGCGCGCGAGCGCCTCGATGCCTATCTCGCGCCACCCTCGCCCGAGCCGACCGTGGCACACCCCACCCTTAAGCACCAAAACCCCCATAGAGGCTGGGGGTTCTGGCAGTACCGCTACCGGGATTCGAACCCGGGTTACCGCCGTGAGAGGGCGGCGTCCTAGTCCCCTAGACGATAGCGGCATGGGCTGCGGGGCCTAGGGTAGCGAACGCGCCCCCCAAGGCGCCCGCACCGTGCCATGCGGAGCGCCAATTGCTAACCTGATGGGCTCACTGCGGCTGTGGTGAAATTGGTAGACACGCAGCGTTCAGGTCGCTGTGCTCTTACGGGCATGGGGGTTCGAGTCCCTTCAGCCGCATCGCGAGGCGCTAACCGTCAAACGCCGGGACCGCGCGCGAAGTCCGGGACCTCGAGCAGACGATCAGACAGAGGCCGGTGCCGCAGCAGATGATGACGCTCACCAAGATCGGCAGGGGACGCGTCGTGGCAGCCGCGGTCGTGGTGCTCGCGCTCGTTGCACTCGCAGCCGTCATCAGCTCCCAGCGCACACGCCGAGCGCCGAGCGCCTCCGCGCAGGTCGCGTTCTCGCCCAACCTCGATCCCGGCACGGCGCTCAGCGGCCCGGCTCCGAACTTCACGCTCACCGACCAGTACGACAGGCCGGTGTCGCTGCGCGACTTCCGCGGCAAGGTGGTGCTGCTGGCCTTCAACGACGCGCAGTGCACGACCGTCTGCCCGCTCACCACCACGGTGATGGCCGACGCCAAGCGGATGCTGGGCGCTGCCGGGTCGCAGGTCGCGCTCCTGGGCGTCAACGCCAACCCGCGCGCGACCGCCGTGAAGTGGGTCAGGGCCTACTCGGAGGTCCACGGCCTCACCCACCTGTGGGACTTCAGCACGGGCACGTATACGCACCTGAAGCACGTCTGGGCGGCCTACCACGTAGCTGTTGAGATCGAGGCGGGGCAGATCGACCACACCCCGGCGCTGTTTCTGATCAACCAGCACCAGCAGCTCCAGCGCCTGTACCTGACGCAGATGTCCTACGCGAGCATCGCCCAGCAGGCACAGCTCCTCGCCCAGCAGGTCTCGAAGCTCCTGCCCGGGCACCCGCCCGTGCTCTCCCACCTCTCCTACGCACCCGCCAAGAGCACGCCGCCGACCCAGAGCGCCACGTTGCCGCTGGTCGGTCACGGAACGATCACCGTCGGCCCCGGCAGGCCGCGGCTGCTGATGTTCTTCGCAAGCTGGGACCAGGAGGTCACGGACCTGCGTTCGCACCTGGACGCGATGAACAGCTACGCCGCGCTCGCCAGGCGTGACGGCCTGCCACAGCTGGTCGCCGTTGACGAGGCGAGCGTCGAACCCAACGCCAAGGCGCTCCCGCGCCTGCTCGCGACGCTGAAGCGGCCCCTCGCCTACCCGGTGGCGATAGACCGCAGCGGCGCGCTTGCCGACGGCTACGGCGTGCAGGACGAGCCGTGGCTCGAGCTGGTCTCGCGCAACGGCACGGAGCTTTATTTCCGCGACCTGTCCACCAGCGGCTGGCCGTCGCTGCACACCCTAGCCCAGCAGCTGCGTGCGGCGCTTCAGACCTCGAGCGGCCCGCTCACCAAGGCCGCCGTCCGCGCCGAGCTGAGCGGCTCGCCCGCGCCGCTCGCGGCGCTGCACGCACAGGCGAGCGAGCTGATCGGCAGCACCAAGGGCCTCCAGCAGAGGATCCGCGCACTGCGCGGCTACCCCGTCGTGGTCAACTTCTGGGCCTCCTGGTGTGTCCCGTGCCAGGCAGAGTTCAGACTGTTCGCCTCCGCCTCCGCGCGCTACGGCCGCCAGGTCGCGTTCCTAGGTGCCGATGTGCACGACATCGCCGGCGACGCCCGCGCCTTCCTGCGCCAGCACCCCGTCAGCTACCCGAGCTACCCGGTCCCGCTCGGCGACACGACGATGATCCTGCCGCAGGGCCTCGCCGCCACCCCCACGACCGTCTTCTTCAACCGCCTGGGTAAGATCGACGCGGTCCACATCGGCCAGTACGAGTCGCAGGGCACGCTCGATCTCGCGATCGCCCAGCACGCGATCGGCTGAGCGGCGCGCTAGCCCGCCGGGCCGTTCCAGCGCTCGATCACACGCGCGCCATGCTCGTGCCCGAGGATCGAGATCGTCGCCGGGTCGAGCGCCAGACGCGCTCCCAGCGCCGCCTCGCCCCCGGCCCAGCGCGCCGCGAGCACGCGCAG
>DAIDME010000073.1 GCA_027449125.1 Solirubrobacterales bacterium
CTTTGTGAGCTGGACCACCAGAACTGGTGGTCCAGCTCACAAAGAACGCGAGAGGGCCAGCCGTCGCCAGCGCTCGCGCCCCCACGCGCCACCGGCTGGGCCACGGAGGAACTCACGCCCAGGCCCGCAGCGACCCAGAACGGCTCCCAGCCTGGAGGGATGGTGCTGCGGACCTGGCGTGATGGCTATCGGGGCGCCCGGATTCGAACCGGGGACCTCACCGACCCGAACGGTGCGCGCTACCAGGCTGCGCCACGCCCCGAGTCGTCTCATTGTGGCACGCGCGCGGCGCGAACACCGGCTCGGGGAACGCGACGCCGCGGTTTGCCCGCGCGGCGTCGGCCGCCCAGCGTCAAAACGCGTCCACGACCGGTTGCGTCCGTCTGGGTTAGGCGCGATAATTTGGTCATGTACTGATCGTCACAAGGAGGCAGGGTCCAATGGCTAATCACCTGACGCCTAGCGAACTCGCACGAGAGTCCGGACTTGAACGCTCGGAAGTGATCGCTAAGTGCGTCGAGTGGGGTATCCCGATCTTCCACGGAAAGATCGACAAAACCCTGTTCAGCTCCAACATGCGGGAGCTGGCCGATGTCGGCCCCCGTCAGGCACTCAGCGTCTAGCCCACCGGGAGGTCCACAGGCCGGTAACACCGTTTCAGCGCGCCGCCCGAAGCGCGCATACAACGATCAACCAGCTTGAGCGCCCCAGCCACGGGCGCAGCGCCGCCTGCACAGCGCGAGCCTTGGTATCTGCGTCACCGACGCGGGCTCGCGGTCAGGCGGCGCATCGTTTCTGCCGCGACGTGGTTTGATAGGGCGGTGCGATACCGACCCATCCGCCACTCGGTCGCCGGGGGCGCCCGGCTGCCCGCCCCCAGCACGCTCCTGGTCATCGGGATGCTCACGGCCGCAGTTGGGGGCAGGGCGGCGGTTGCCACGGCCGCCGCACATGGCGCGAGACCGCCGCTCCCGCCCGGGATCGGCAGGCGCTCGGATGTGCCACCACCGCCGGCCGCACCATCGGGCGCCCTCACCAGCCTCCAGCGCCGGCTGCGCACCGACATCGGCTCGAGGCCGGGCAGCAACAGCGCGCTGGTCGTCGACCTGACGACCAACCGCACGCTGTGGGCCTACAACGACAACACGCCGCGCCTGCCGGCGTCGATCGAGAAGCTCTGGACGACAACCACGGCGCTGCTAGAGCTCGGCCCGACCGCCACGTTCCAGACGCGCGTATACGGCAACGGCCGCCTCACCTCCGCGGGCTCGTTGATCGGCACGCTCTACCTGCGCGGCGGCGGCGATCCGACGTTCGGCTCGGCCAGCTTCGACCGCACGATGTACGGCACCGGCGCCACGGTGCAACAGCTCGCCGCGGACATCCGGGCACTCGGGATCACGCGCATCCAGGGTCGGATCGTGGGTGACGATTCCTACTTCGACTCGCTGCGCGGAACGCCGGCCACCGGCTACAGCGCCAACCTCGCGGTGGAGGGCGAGCTGAGCGCGCTCTCCTACGACGCGGGCTTCACCAGCCCCGAGGAGGACCACCTACAGGCAAACCCGCCCCTGTTCGCCGCCCAGGCGTTCGCCGCCGCGCTGCGCGCCGACGGCGTCAGGCTAGCGCCGGGCACCACCATCGGCACCGGACGCACACCGCGCACGGCGACCATGCTGGCCAGCGAGAGCTCGCCGAACCTGGCACAGCTGATGACGCTTACCAACAGCCCGTCCGACAACTTCTTTGCCGAGACGCTGCTCAAGGACATCGGCGCGCAGCTTGGCGGGGGCGGCACCACCGCGCGCGGCGCCGCCGTGGTGCGCCGCTTCATCGGCCGCACGTTCGGCCTGCACCCGCGGCTCGACGACGGCTCCGGGCTGTCGCGCTACGACCGCACGAGCGCCCGCCAGATCGTGCTGCTCCTGCGTGAGATGCGCAGCCAGCCTGCCTTCTGGAACTCGCTGGCGATCGCCGGCGTGCGCGGCACCTGGCGTTACCAGATGCTCGGCACTCGCGCCGTCGGCAACTGCCGCGGCAAGGACGGAACGCTGCACGACGTCGCCAACCTCGTCGGCTACTGCCGTGCCGCCAACGGCAACCAGATCGTCTTTGCGTTCTTCATGAACGGCCTGAGCAACCCGACTGCCGGCCATCAGTGGGAGGACAAGGCCGGGGCGGCCCTGGCCGAGTACCGCGGTTGAAGCGGCCCCGAGCCGTCGCGCCCTCAGCCGTGGAGGTCCTCCTGCGAGAGCGAGTCGAACACGGACGCGATCCGCTCGAGCACCGCCGCAGCCGTGCGCAGCTGCTCGTCAGAGAAGCTGGCAAGCGCCTCGCCCCAGTGCTCCTCGAGCCGCCGCTGCCGCTCCCGCACCAGCTCGGCGCCGCGCTCGGTCAGCGCCGAGAGCACGACGCGGCGGTCCTGCTCGGAGCGCGTCCGGCTCACGAGACCGGCAGCCTCCAGATGCTCGAGCATCTGCGCGACGGTCGCAGCCGATAGGTCTGTCTGCTCGGCCAGCTCGCGCGCGGAGCAGTCGCAGGCGGCGGCCAATCCGTGTAACAGCCCGTACTGGGCATAGCTGATCTGCCCGGCCCGCTGCGTCTCGCGCCCGCGCAGCCTGCGTACCGCCACCATCGCCTGCTTGAAGGCGATCCCGACCCTGCCACTGGCCGTCTCCGGGTCGTAGAAAGCGCCACCACCGGCGGGCGGTGCACCTGCGCTCATGCCAGCGCCTCCGCCACGGCGCCGCTCGAGATCGCGATCCGGTCCGGATCCTCACCCACGGGCGCGGCTCGGCGGGCACCGCGCTCCGCTCGCATCAGCACCACGCACGGGATGACTGCCAGCGCGGCGATCCCGACCGACCACCAGAAGGCGGTCCCGTAGGCCGACGCAGCCCCGGCGGCGGTGTGCACGCCGCGCTCGGCGTTGGCCAGCACCACCGCGAGGATCGTCGTCCCCACAGAGCCGCCGATGCGGTTGAGCACGTTCAGCTGCGGGGTCGCATCCGCGACCTCGCTGCGATCGAGCGCCGCGAAGGCGGCGGTCATCGCCGGCATGAAGCTCGCGCCCATCCCCGCGCCACGCAGGAACATCGCAAAGCACAGCCAGAGAACGTCGGTGTGCGCGCCGATCAGCCCGAACGGGACCGTCAGCACGGCCGTGGCGATCACGCCGACGAGCGCCACCGGGCCACCGCCGTAGCGGTCGGTCAGGCGCGCGGCGAGCGGCATCGTGACCGCCATCCCCAGGCCCTGTGGCCCGGTCAGGAGCCCGGTGTCGATCACGTCGTAGCCACGCAGCTCCTGCCAGTAGAGCGGCATCAGGATCATGGCGCCGAACACGGCCGCACCCAGCGCGAACATCACGATCGAGGCAGCCGAGAAGTGCAGCCGCCGGTAGAGGTGCAGGTCGAGCAGCGGGTTCTTGATGCGCAGCGCGTGGACGACGAAGGCGGCCACCAGCACCACGCCCGCCGCGACCGGCAGCCAGACGTGGGTGTTGTTGAAGCTCCCGTAGGTCCCCGCCTCGGCCAGCCCGTAGGTGATCCCCACGAGTCCGGTGGACATCAGCAGCAGGCCGAGCACGTCGAGCCTGTCGCTGGTCTTCTCGGCCGGCGTCGGCGAGGGCAGCAGCTTGACCGACAGCGGGATCGCGAAGGCGCCGACGACGATGTTGACGAAGAAGATCCAGTGCCAGCTCAGGCTCTGGATGAGGACGCCGCCGATCAGCGGGCCGAGCGTCGGCGCGAGCATCATCGGCACCGCGACCAGCGCCATCACCCGACCCATCCGCCGCGGCCCCGCGGCGTCGGCCATCAGGATCTGCGCGAGCGGCATGATCATGCCGCCGCCGACGCCCTGCAGGACGCGGAAGAAGATCAGCTCCGTGGCCGACGTGGAGAGCCCGCACATCAGTGAGCCGAGCGTGAAGAGGGCGAGCGAAATCAGGAACAGCGGCTTGGCGCCGAACCGCCGCGAGGCCCAGCCGGTGACCGGGATCACCGCGGCCAACGCCAGCATGTAGCCGGTGATCACCCACTGGATGTCGGCGAGGCTCGAGTGCAACTGCCTGCCCAGCGTCGCGAGCGCCACGTTGACGATCGTCGTGTCGAGGATCGACATCACGGCACCGAGCATCGCGACGCCCGAGATGATCCAGACGTGACGCGGAATGTGGTCTGTGTCTTCTGCCGCCGCGGCGGCGATGTTCAAAGTTTCACTCATGCAAGCGATGGTAGCAAATAGTTAGCTACCTGGCAATTAGCCGCCTCATCATGAGCTGCTTCACGATTTCACATCCGGTCCGGTCGCGAGCAGGCCGAGCAGACCAGCCTCGTCCAGCACCGGCACGCCGAGCGCCTCGGCGCGGGCGAGCTTCGTGCCGGCGCTCGCGCCTGCGACCACGTAATCAGTCTTCTTGGATACCGACCCCGTCACCTTCCCGCCGGCCTCCACGATCATCTCGGTGGCCTGCTCGCGGGTGATGCCGGGCAGGGTCCCTGTCAGTACGATGGTCCTGCCGGCCAGCGTGCCTTCGCGGCCGAGCGTCCGCTCCTGCGCGAACTGAAGTCCGTGCTCGCGGAGCGCCGCGATCAGTGCGCGCATCGCCGGATCGGCGAGCTGCGCATGGATCGCGGCGGCCATCTTCGGGCCAACGCCCGGGGTCTGCTCGAGTTCGTCGGGAGACGCGTTCAGCAGCGTATCGATGTCCCCTAACTGTCGGGCGAGCGCACGACCGGTCACATCGCCCACCTCCTCGATGCCGATCGCGAACAGCACCCGGCCAAAGGGCCTCGTCTTTGACGCCTCGATCGCGTCAAGGAGCTTACGAACCGAGGTCTCGCCATACCCTGGGATCTCGACCAGCTCCTCCTCGCGCTCGCGCAGCCGGTATATGTCCGCGGCGCCCTGGACCCAGCCGCGCTCCATGAAGGCGAGCACCTGGCGTTCACCCAGGCCTTCGATGTCCATCGCCGCAACGAAATGCGTGAGCAGCTGGATGCGGCGCCCCGGGCAGGCATGGTTCGGGCACTTGGTGAAAACCGACCCCTCGGGCTTGACCGTCCGGGTGCCACACACCGGACAGTGCTCAGGCGGACGTGGCCGCTGCGGGCGGGCGGAGCGCTCCGCCACGTGTGGCGCCGGCGCCACCACCTGCGGGATCACGTCGCCGGCGCGCAGGACGATCACCGGCTCGCCCACCCGCAGATCCTTGCGCGCCAGGTCCTCCTCGTTGTGCAGGGTCGCCTGCTTCACCGTGACGCCGCCGACGTGCACCGGTTCGAGCATCGCGTAGGGGTGCAGGTCCCCGAATTTACCCGGGTTCCAGCCGATGTCGAGCAGCGTCGTCACCGCCGTCGTGGGCGGGAACTTCCAGGCCACGGCCCAGCGCGGCTCGCGGCCGACGACGCCGAGCCGGCGCTGCAGCTCCAGGTCGTTGACCTTGACGACCACCCCATCGATCTCGAAGTCGAGCGATCCGCGCCGCTGCTGCCACTGCTCGCACTGAGCCACCACCGCATCCTCGCTCGCGAGCACGCGGATGTCCGGATGCACGGGGAAACCCGCCTCGCGCAACCACTCGAGCGCCGCCCGGTGGGTGGCGAAGCCGAGGCCACCCGAGACCACGCCGAGCTGATAGGCCCAGAACGAGAGCGGGCGTCCGGCGGCGAGCCGCGGGTCGAGCTGGCGAACGGTTCCGGCCGCGGAGTTGCGCGGGTTCATGAACGTCGACTCACCCGCGGCCGCGCGGCGCTCGTTGAGGGCCTGAAAGTCCGGCAGCGACATGTAGACCTCGCCGCGCACCTCCACCAGCGCGGGCGGCTCGGCGCCGCGCAGGCGCAACGGGATCTGCGCGATCGTGCGCAGGTTGTGGGTGACGTCCTCACCGGTCTGGCCGTCGCCACGAGTCACGCCACGCACGAGCAGACCGTGCTCGTAGACGAGCGACATCGCCAGGCCGTCGATCTTGGGCTCGGCCACGAACTCGAAGCTGGGCTCTTCGATCCCCTCCCGCGCCAGGAAGTTCCGCATCCGCTGGATCCAGGCGCGCAGCTCCGCGGCCGAGCGGACGTTGGCCAGCGAGAGCATGCGCTGCAGGTGGTCGACCTTGACGAGGTCGGAGACCGGCGCCTCGCCGACCCGCTGCGTGGGCGAGTCGGGCGTCACCAGGTCGGGATACGCGCTCTCCAGTTCCTGCAGTTCACGGTAGAGCGCGTCGTACTCGGCGTCACCGATCTCGGGGTCGTCCAGCACGTGGTAGCGGTATGAGTGGTGCGCGAGGAGCTCACGCAACCGCGCGATCCGGGCGGCGGCGCCGTCAGGGTCGCTCGGTGTCACGCGCCGGCCCGTGGCGCCGGCTCGAGCAGATGGCTCAGCCCGTGCTCGAGCATCGTCCGCACGCCGACGTGGTCGGTCAGGTCGAAGTGCAGCGGCGTCACGGCCACGCGGCCGGCGGCGATCGCCGCCACGTCGGTCCCCGCCTCCTCCTCGCTCGGGTCGACAGCCTCGCCGTAGACCCTGTAGAGGCGGCGGCCCGGCTGCTCGGGGTCCGTCTCGAGCAGCTCGAGTGCGTCGCGATAGAGACGTCTGCCGAGCCTCACCACCTCGACCCCTTCGGGGTCCCGGCCGGGGAAATTGACGTTGAGCAGCGTGCCCTGCTCGAGCGGCAGCGTCTCGAGCTCCGCGACCACCCGCGCCGTGAACTGTGCGGCACCCGTGAAGTCGAAGCTCTCGCTCTGACGGAAGTCGAGCTCCAGCGCGCCCGACTGCTGTGAGACCGCGATACCGGGCAGGCCGAGGACGATCGCCTCGAGCGCCGCCGCCACCGTGCCCGAGTAGGTGATGTCGTCACCGAGGTTGGAGCCGTGGTTGATACCGGCGACGACCAGCTCGGGCGACCAGCCGTCCACCAGCCCGAGGCTCGCCAGGCGCACACAGTCAACGGGCGTGCCGTCGGTGGCGTAGCCGATGGCGCCGTCTGAGAACTCGTGCTCCCGCACCCACAGCGGGCGGCGAACGGTGATCGATCGCGCCATGGCGGAGCGGTTGCCGTCCGGTGCGATCACGAGAAGGTCGATGTCCGGCAGGGCGGCGAGCGCCTCGCGCAGGCGCCCGAGCCCCTCCGCTTGGATTCCGTCGTCGTTGGTCAGCAGCACGCGCATACAGGAACAAGGCTAGAGCCCCGAGCGGCGGGGCAGAGTGTCGCCGCCCACGGTGCTTAGATCGCCGTATGCTCCCGTGCCCCAGGAGTCGTCCGGCCGGCTGAGCACCCGCCGGCCACCGTAGCCCGCCCCGGCGAAATACAGGCCGTGCGCGGGCGCCGTGGGCCCCGCGGCGCTGCGCGGCGCCCCCTCCAGCAGCCGGGAGAAGCCCGCGGGCGTGAGCCGTCCGCGGGCGACGGCGAGCATGGTGCCGACCAGCACGCGGTTCATGTGGCGCATGAAGGTGTCGGCCTCGATCCAGAACTCGAGCAGACCGTGGTCACGCGAGAGCCAGTGCGCCGTGTGCACCTCGCGCTCGAAGCGTACGTGGTAGGTGTCTGAGGGCGTGAACGCGGTGAAGTCGTGCCGGCCGACAAGCAGCCCGGCGCAGGCACCCAGCGCGTCGAGATCGAGCGGGTGGCGCCAGTGCAGCGCGCGCCCGTGCTCCAGGGCCGGGCGCGCCGGCCGGGTGAGTACGCGGTAGCAGTAGGCGCGGGAGCTGCAGTCACGGCGCGCATCGAAGCCTTCGGGCGCGGGCGCGGAGGCGGTGACCGCCAGATCGGCCGGCAGCAGGGCGTTGAGGCTGCCCAGCGGGGCAGCCTCGCCTTCGTGGGAGGCGACCTGAGCCCAGGCGTGCACACCGGCGTCTGTGCGGCCGGCGACCGTCAGCGCAACCGGGCGGCGCAGGACGGTCAGCAGGGCTCGCTCGAGCTCGGCCTGGACGGTACGGCGCCCGGGCTGTGCGGCCCAGCCCGAGAAGTTGGTGCCGTCATATTCGATCGTCAGCCTGGCGCTCACCGGCGCAGTATCGCCGCTGCGCGGGCGAGACCCTGCCTGGTCGTGAAGATCTGGCCAATCGAGTCGCCGACCGTGCAGACGCGCACCTTGCTGCAGGCGACCGACAGCAGGGCGCTTGCGCCCGGGACGGCGCTGACGGTCAGCCGGCCGCTGCCGGCAGGATTGCCGCTGACCACGGTGGCAGCACCGGAGACGGCCACGCACCAGCTCGTAGACGGGCAGGCGATCGCGTTCAGGCCGGCCCGGACGACCCGCCGCTCGACCGCAGGCGTTGGGGCGAGCGGGTCGAAGGTGAGCTCGCGGCCGCGACTGTCGACCGCGGTGCACTGGCCGGTGGTGGGGCAGGCGAGCGCCGTCAGCCCTCCGCCCGGGTCGATCCGCCGGCTGGAGTACGCCCCGCTGCGAGGCGCGAATGTGACCTCGATGCCGCGAACCGACACGGCCGTGCACTGGCCGGCTGACGGGCAGGCGACAGCGCTGAGCGGGCCCGCGATCACGCGATGCGCCGTCCGCGCCCGTGGACGAGCCGGATTGAAGGCCTGCTCGAGCCCCGAGGCGTCGACGACCACGCATTCATGCGCGGCCGGGCATGCGACCCCGGTCACGCGGGCTCCGTCGATTCGGACGTTGTGGTCGTAGACGTGCGTCGGGCCGGCGGGGTCAAACGCCACGACCGTGCCCGCCCGCGAGCAACCGCAGCTGGAAGCGGACTCCGGGAGCGTCAGGAGCGCCACGCAACGGTCGCGCTGTGGGCAGGCGAGCCCTGAGACCGCCCCAAAGAAGGCATCCGCGGCATTGACGTGGCTCGCGGGGTGGGGAGCGATCACCGCCTCGACGCTCTGTGATGGCTCGAGCGCCGCCTCTGTGTTGGCAAGCACCACACACGAACGGTGCGCCGGGCAGGCGATGGCGGTGACCGGGACGCCGTCGTCGACCGGCACCATGGCCGGGCTGCCGGCGGCCAGCGGCGCGAACGTGCTGACGGCCCCCGAGCCGTAGGACGACTGCGCCGCGACCACGCAGCTGCCTGCTGGCAGGCAGGCGATCAGCGATGGGTTGTAGCCCTTGGGCCAGTCTCCAAGCGGGTCGACCGGCGACTGCGCGAGCGTTCCGCTGGCCGCCGGGTCAAAGCTCACCTCGGTGCCGCTGCGATCCATCGCCGTGCAAAGCGACACGGAGACGCAGGCCAGAGCCAGATAGCCGAGCTGGCTTCTGGCGCTCACCGCCATGGTCGCCGCGGTCTGCGGGTCGAATGTGAGGCTCGCGCCGCTGTTGCTGCAGGCCGGGGTCTGGCCCGCCGGCACCGTGGGGCACAGCGCGCTGCCAGCGCCGACGCATTCCTCGCCCGTCGGGCAGGCCAGCGCGCTCAGGTCGAGGTTCGCCGGCACCTGGCTTGTCGCGAGCACGGCCAGCGTCTGCGGGTCGAAGGTGATTATGCGCTCGGGCGCGACCTGCTGGACGGCGCGCAGCCGGCCGCTGTCGAGCACGGTGCACTGGGTCTGGGTCGGGCAGGCGACCGGGGTCAGCGACGTATCGCCGTAGCGCGCGTGGCGCAGGCTCGCGCCGGTCAGCGGGTCGAAGCTGACCACCCGCCCGCCGCCGTCCACGGCGACGCACAGACTGTTCTCCGGACAGGCGAGCGCTTCCAGCTCGTGGTGTGGGTCGAGGGCGTGCGGGCGCGACGTCACGCCTGCACGCAGGGGGTCAAAGCTGATCTCATATCCGCGGAGGCTGACGGCCACACAGCGCGACACGGAGGTGCAGGTCACAGCGCCGAGCGCGCGGGTGCCGTAAATCTGGCGGGCCGACCAGGCGGATGGGTTCGCTGGGCTGAAGGTGACCTCACGGCCCAGGCGGTCAACCGCCACGCAGAGCGCTGCAGATGGGCAGCTCATGCCAGTCAGGGCGCTCGAGCCATGACTCAGGCCGGCGTTCAGGTAGGTCGCCGCCGACCACAGCGGCGCGGCGCTCGCCGGCGGCGGCGGGGAGATCCACGCGAGCGCCGCGACCAGAGCACCGACCAACCCCGCCGTCAGCCTGCGCGAGACGTGCGCACCCGAGCTCACCAGACGGGATGCTACCTCGCCGGACGCGCGCCCGCAACGCCCAAGCTGCTTGCGCCCTCAACTACACCTCCGCGGAGTTGCGTCCGCACATCCGCACGCACAGGTGGGTCCGGCCGGTCCAGCGGGACCGGCCGGCGATCACAGCGAAAGCAGCCCGCCCAGCTCAGACGAGCTCGAGCAGGACCATCTCGGTCGAGTCCGAGCGGCGCGGGCCGAGCTTGAGGATGCGCGTGTAGCCGCCCTCGCGGGCGCTGTAGCGCGGAGCGACCTCCTCGAACAGCTTGTAGACCGCGAACTTGTCCTGGCCGAGCGCCGAGAGCGCTTGACGCCGGGCGTGGAGGTCGCCGCGCTTGGCGAGCGTGATGAGCTTCTCGAGCTCGGGCTTCACCGCCTTGGCCTTGGCCTCCGTGGTCTCGATGCGCTCGTGCTCGATCACCTCCTTGGAGAGGTTCATCAGCAGCGCCTTGCGGTGCGAGGCGCTGCGCGACAGCTGATAGCGGTTTCGTTGGTGGCGCATGGGATCAGTCCTCTGGCTGCAGGAAGCTTAGCCGTCGCGCAGCGTGAGGCCGCGGGCCTGCAGGGTCTCGATCACTTCGTCAATGGACTTCTTGCCGAAGTTCGGGATCGCGTTGAGCTCACCCTCGCTGCGTGACACCAGGTCGCCCACTGTCTGGATGCCGGCGCGCTTGAGGCAGTTGTAGGAGCGCACGCCGAGCTCGAGCTCCTCGATCAGGATGTCGTCCATCGCGCTCGGCGCGCGGCCGGCCGAACCGTGCAGCGCGTCGATGCCGGCCAGCCCGGTGTCCAGGATCCCGCTCGTGTGGCTGTCACGCAACTCGATCACACGCTCCGCGTCCGTGAAGATCGCGAGCTGCGAGATCAGGATCTCAGCCGCCTCGCGCAGCGCCGCGTGCGGGTCGATGGAGCCGTCGGTCTCGATGTCCAGCGTGAGCTTGTCGAAGTCGGTGCGCTGCCCCACGCGGGCCTGCTCGACGTTGTAGGCGACGCGACGGACCGGCGAGAAGATCGAGTCGATCGGAATCACGCCGATCGGCTGGTCGGGCGACTTGTTCTCCTCGGCCGGGCGGTAGCCTCGGCCGCGGCCGATGGTCAGGTAGACCTCGAGCTTGGTCTGCTTCTCGAGCGTGGCGATGTGTGCGTCCGGGTTGAGGATCTCGACACCGGAGGGAAGGTCGATGTCCTTGGCGGTGATCTCGCCCGGCCCGCTCACGACCAGCGGTGCCTCGACCTCGCTGGCGTCTGAGTGCATGCGGCAGACGATGCCCTTGAGGTTGAGGACGATGTCGGTCACGTCCTCCTTCACGCCCTTGATCGTTGAGAACTCGTGCGCCACGCCCTCGATCCGTACGCTCGTGACCGCCGCGCCGGCCAGCGAGGAGAGCAGCACGCGCCGCAGCGAGTTGCCGAACGTGTAGCCGAAGCCGCGGTCGAGCGGCTCGATCGTGAAAGAGCCGCGGTTCTCTTCGACTGACTCGCTGGTGATTCGGGGGACTTGGAAGTCAAGCATCGCGCGTTCCTAGCATCGTGGGTTCTGGTG
>DAIDME010000074.1 GCA_027449125.1 Solirubrobacterales bacterium
GGGCCTTTGCGACCCCCACCCCGGGCGACCCAGCTACGACTGTGCCACCGGCTCGGGCTCGCGCCCCGGCGACGAGGCTGTGCCTGCCGGCGACCCGGACGCGGACCCCGGAGCGCCGTCGGGCCCGGCGGCCGGCGCGAACGCGGGTGATGAGCCCTCGATGTTCAGCTCGGGGAGCCTCGCGTCCAGCCAGCCCGGCAGCTTCCAGGTCACGCCCCCCAGCAGCTGCAGCACGGCCGGCAGCATCACGCAGCGCACGACCAGCGCGTCGAGGAAGACGGCGATCGCCAGGCCGAAGCCGAACTCCTTGATCGTGCGCTCGTCGCCCAGCATGAACGACAGGAACACGCAGACCATGATCGCCGCCGCGGCCGTGATCACGCGCCCGGTGAATGCGATCCCGTCGGCCACCGCCGCGGTCGCGTCGCCGCGATGCACCCACTCCTCGCGCACGCGCGAGATCAGGAAGACCTCGTAATCCATTGACAGCCCGAACACGACCGCGAACATCAGCACCGGCATCCACGGCTCGATCGGCCCCGCCGAGACGCCGAGCAGCCTGCCGAGCCAGCCCCACTGGAAGACGGCCACGGTCGCCCCAAGCGCCCCGCCGATGCTGAGCAGGTTCATGACTGCCGCCTGCAGCGGGATCACGACCGAGCGGAAGATCACGAGCAGGAGCAGCGCCGAGAGCACCACCACCAGTCCGATGAACAGGGGCAGCTTGACCGACAGCACGTGCGAGAAGTCGATCGAGCCTGCGGTGAAGCCACCGATCGCGGCCTGCACGCCGAGGCGCCGCTCGAGCGGTGGGAAGACGTGGTCACGCAGGTCGTTGACGAGCGTCACCGTTGCCGCTGCCTGGGGAGAGGAGTGCGGGTAGGCCTCCATCACGGCGACCGTGCCCGCCGGCGAGAAGCGCGGCGCCGTCACCGCCACCACGTCCGGGGTGCGGCTCAGGGCCGCGCGCACCTGGCCGACCGCCGCCGCGCCCCCGCCAGCGGCACCGTGCGGCAGCTGCACCGCCACCAGCAGCGGCCCGTTGAAGCCGGCGCCGAAGCCGGCCGAGAGCAGGTTGAAGGCAAGGCGGGTGCTGCTGCCGGCAGGGTCGTTGCCCGCGTCGGAGGTGTCGAGTCGCAGCGAGAAGAACGGGATCAGGCAGGTCACCATGACCGCAAGAGAGACGAGCGCGAGCGTCTTGGGGCGCGACTGCACGAGCATGCTCCAGCGCCGCCACCGCGACTCGCTGGCGGCATCAGCCATGTCGGCCGCCGCGTCCGCGCCACGGCTCCCGCGGCTCCCGCGGCTCCCACGTCGCCGCGCGAGCCGCGCGCCGAACCGCGAGAGGAGCGCGGGCACGACCGTCAGCGACGCGAGCAGCACCAGCAGCACAGCCATGATCGACGCGATCGAGAGCCCGTACATGAAGGAGACGCCGGTTGCGAACATGCCGAGCAGCGCGATCACGACGGTCGAGCCGGCAAGCAGGATCGCCCGCCCGGAGGTGTCCATCGCCTCCACCACCGCCGCCTCCACGTCGCCCAGGCGTGCGTAGCTCTCGCGGAAGCGCGTGACGATGAAGAGCGCGTAATCCACCCCCACGCCCAGCCCGATCATCAGCGCCAGCTCGGGCGCGACGTTGGACATGCTCGTGAAGTGCGTAGCCACCCCGATCAGCGCGGTGCCGCTGATCAGGCCGAGGCCGGCCGTCACGAGTGGCAGCCCGGCACCGACCAGCGAACCGAAGGTCAGCAGCAGGATCGCCATCGCGGCGATCACGCCCACGATCGTCGCCGGCCCGATGTTGAAGCCCTCCGCCTGCTCCATAACCTGGCCGCCGGCGGCCACCTGCAGTCCGGGAACGCGCACGGCCCGCACCTGCCTGAGCACCACCTTGCCGGTGCTGTCGGGCAGCAGGTTGGCCCGCTTGGAGTAGTCGACCGTGGCGAAAGCGATCCGCCCGTTCTTGGACACCTCCACCGCGCGAGCCCGGGGTGAGTACGGGCTCAGCACGCTGACGACGTGCGGGTCGCGGGCGACCTTCGCGAGCAGCGCCTCGATCGCCGGTTTGACCGCGGGTGAGTCGTAGCGCCCGCGCGAGTAGCGGAACACGATCGTGTCCACGTCGCCGCTCTGGGCCTTGAACTGGCTCGTCAGCAGGTCGGTCACATGCTGGGATTGCGTCCCGGGCAGCGTGAAGTTGGTCGCGTACTGCGGCCCGACGGCCGATGAGACCACGTTCGTGACGATCACGATCGCCACCCATGCGGCCACCACCAGACGGCGATGTCGCATGCACCAGCGCGTGAATGAGATCATTGGAGGGCGCCTCGCAGGAGAGAGTTTGAGAGAGCGCGCCGCACTCTAGCAAATTACTGAGTGCTAGCTCAGCCTTTCGCCCCCTCGCCGCTGCTTCGGGGGCTCACCCAGCCGCTCACCAGCTTCCCGGGGCTACCTGGGTGCGATCCACTTCAGGCGCTCGTCGTCGCGGCGCCCGCGCATCACGACCCCACCGTCGCCGCGCAGCGCCGCGCGCGTGCGCAGGTACTGGGTGACCTCGGCCACGTCGTGGACGCGGACGATCTGCGCTCCGGCGCTGACGCCGTACTCCACAGCCGCCAGAGTGCCCGCGAGCCGCTCCTCGGGCCCTGCGTCGGTCAGCATGCCGATGAAGTACTTGCGCGATACCGCCAGAAGCAGCGGCCGGCCGAGCGCCGCCACGGCGTCGAGGTTGCGCAGCACCGCGATGCTCTCGAGCGGCGCCTTGGCGTAGTCGAGCCCGGGGTCGAGCAGGATCTGCTCCTCCGCCACGCCGTGTGCGGCCGCGATCTCCATGCGTTCGCGCAGGAACTCGACGACGTCAGCCACGGGGTCTGAGTAGACGGGGAAGCACTCCTGTTTGGGTTTGGCGCGCGTGTGCATCAGCACCAGGCCCGCGCCCGAGCCGGCCGCGATGTCGGCCACCGTGGAGTCCAGCAGGCCGCTCGTGTCGTTGATCAGCGCTGCGCCGGCGGCCACGGCGGCGGCGATCGTCTGCGCCCGCCAGGTGTCGACCGAGACCACGAGGCCCGCCTCAGACAGTGCCTCGACGACCGGGCAGAGCACGCCGATCTCCTCCTCGACGCTGACCGGCTCGGTGTCGGTGCGGCCGGACAGCACGCCGATGTCGATCAGCGCCGCCCCCGCGGCCGCCAGCTCCTGCCCGCGGCGCACCTGCTCGGCGACGCTCGCGAACGCGCGCGAGTCCGCGACCGAGTCGCGGCCCAGGTTGAGGATCCCCATCACCAGCGGCTCGCCGGCGGCGAGCTCCAGGACGTGCCGGCCGAGCGCGAGGCGCATCAGGCGGCGACCGCGTAGCGCAGGAAGAGATGACCGCCGCTGACGGTGAGGGCCAGCAGCTCGAGCCGCGCTCCGAGCGTCTGCTCGCACTCGAGCAGGCGCTTCTGCTCATCGTCGCCGACGATCAGCGGCGAGACGCCCAGCACGAGCTGGTCGAGCAGCCGTTCGGCGACCAGCAGTCCGAGCACGCGCGGCCCGCCCTCACAGACCAGGAGCGCGCCCGGGTGGCGCTCACGCAGGCCGGCCATCAGCTCCGGCAGCGGCTGCCCCGAGCGGCTGAAGCTCACGAGCTCCGGCTCGGCCGGCAGGCCGCGCGCCTGCCGGCGCGCGCGCGCGTCGTCGTCCAGCAGGCGGTCGTAGCCCTCGGCCGCGATCGTGCTCCGACCGACGATCACCGCCGCCGCGGCCTCGCGTGCGCCGAGCAGCACGTGCTGGTCCGCCTCGCCGGTGAGTTCGCCGACCCGTCCGCCGATCGTGGCGCGCCCGTCGACGGAGGCGACCATCACCGCCACCGTCAGCGCGCCACCGCCGCGCAGCGGCTCGAGGAAGGTGTCTACGTCCGGCTGCACGCTCGCGGCGCTCATCGGCTGCATCACATCAGATCCTCGTTAGGATCGCATCCCGATGCGCCACGAACTGCGCCCCCTCTTCGACCGGGTCGTGATCAAGGAGCTTGACCCCGATCGCGTCCGCCGCTCCGGCCTGCTGGTGCCGCCGGGCAACGACGAGCCACCGCCGCAGCACGGGATCGTGCTGGCCGTCGGTCCCGGACTCGACTGGTGGGACCACGTCGGCGTCAAGATGCCCGTCAGCCGCGGTGATCACGTCGTCTTCCCGGCCAGCGCCGGCGCCTGGGTCGAGGTCGACGAGGAGCGCCTGCTGGTCTGCCGCGTCGGTGAGCTGCTCGGGGTGCTGGCCGAGCTGCCGGACGCTCCGGTCTGACCGGCGGCCAGCGGGCCGCCGGGCAAGCGCGGGCGCTAGACGGCGGGTTCGAGCTCCTGCGGCAGGGCCGCGCGGACGCGGGCGAGCAGGTCGCGGACCTCCCGGTCCTCGCCCAGCCGCAGGGCGCGCTCGCAGGCGGCGACGCACTCGCGCAGGCGGGCGGTCCGCGCCAGCGCGTGGGCCAGGGCCGACCAGGCCGGCGGTGAGTCGGGCGCGATCAGCGTCGCCGCCTCGGCGGCGGAGACCTCGGCGCCGACGTCGCCCGAGAGGTGGTGGGCGAGCGCCAAATCGAGCATCACCTCGACCGTGGGCTCGATCGCGCGCGCGCGCTCGAGCGCCTCGACGGCGGCCGCCCGCTGCAGCAGCCGCAGCCGCAGCCGACCGAGACGGGCCCAGGCGGAGCCGTCCCCCGGGGTGCGCTCGGTGACGCGCTGCGCCGCCTCGGCGGCGAGGTCGACCGCGCCCATGTCCTCGTAGATGCGCGAGGCGTAGCGCTGCGCCGTGGGCCGGTCGGTCTCGACCCGCGCCCAGTCGCGGACCGCGCGGCCGGCGGCGGGGAGGTCGCCGGCCTGCCAGAAGGCGACGGTCAGCAGGCGCAGGACGGCGGGATTTGAGGCGTCGGCGTCGCGCGCGTAGATCAGGCGCTTGGCGGCCAGGGCGGGGTTGCCCTCCGCCAGCGCGTGCTGGGCGGCGGTCATGAAGCGCTCGACGCGCTCGGCGCCGGGGTCGGGCTTTGAGAAGTCCACGAACTGCAGCGAGCCTGCGGGCACGGTGCGCACGCCGACCTGGAAGGACATGCGCGCCCACTGCTGGACGTCATCGCCCTCGCCCGAGAAGTAGATGCCGCTGACGGTGCCGACGCCCCACTCCGGGTAGGAGACGCAGCGGGCGTAGCGGTGCACCACCGAGTGGTCGGGCATGCGGGAGCCGAAGGGGTCGTTGCGGGCGCGGTCGGCGGCCTGGGCGCGGGCGCGCTGCTCGGCCTCGTAGGCGCGGCGGCCCTCCTCCTCGCGGGCGCGGCGGGCGGCTGCCGCCGAGACCTTGACGGCGTTGCGGGTCACGCGGCCGTTGCGCGAGCCCTCGGCCAGGCGCTCCAGCTCGTCGGCGGCCTCGTTGATCGCCTGCAGGTGGCGCTGGTGCTCGTGCTGGCGGCCAGGCGGAGCGATGTCCGGGTGCCAGACCTTGGCCATGCGCCGGCGCGCGAGCTGCACTTGGCGCTTGTCGAACGGCGCCTCCAGCTCGAGCAGCAGGAGGGCCTGTTCGAGGTCCAGGATGCGCGCCATCAATCGCTTAAGGTAGCGCCCGGAGGGGTGCCGTCGGTCCCGGTCGAAGTGTGTCGATTGCGTGCCAATCAGGCCGCGCGCGCGGCTGCCGGGCCGGCGTGCGCGTAGCGTCGCGCGCGTGGCCGGTGGGCGTTCAGGCGGGTTGGCAGCGATCGTCGCGGCGCTGGTGCTGAGCGCGATGCTCGTCGCCGGCGGGACCGGCCTGGCGCTGCTCGCTGCGGTCGGCGGGCTCGGCGCGGGGAGCGGTTCGGGGGTTGCGTGCGGGGCGCCGGTCACCGTGGGCGCGACCGAGTACGGCGGCCCCGGGGACCCTGCGAGCGGCACGGTGGGCGCCTCCGGCGTGAGCCTGCTCGCGAATCCGGACAGCTTCGCGGAGCTGGGTGGCACGACGTTCGCCTCGGCCGACGCGCTCGGCGGCCTTCCGTACGGGACGGCGCTGCTGATCAGCGCCGGCGGGCCGGCGGTGGTCGCCCGCAAGGAGGACTTCGGCCTGGGCGGCGGCCCGATTGACGGCCACCCGCGCGTCATCGACCTCTGGTGGCGGCTGGCGGCGGCCCTGGGGATTCCCTACGAGGACGGGCGCTGGGCGGGTACGGTGCAGATCGCGCCGGTGGCGGCGGAGTGTGCGCCGGCGTCGTCGCTGCCCGGCGCGTCGCTGCCCGGCGCGCCGCCCGGCGCGCCGCTCGTGTCCGGGTCGCGCGCGATCCTGCTGGCCGACGGCCAGGCCGCGGCGCCGCGGTCGGCCCCCGCCGCAGTGCGGGGCATCATCGCCGCAGGCAACCAGATCGTCGGCAAGCCATATGTCTACGGCGGCGGGCACGGGCTGCCGCTGGATTCAGTCGCCCCGTCGTATGACTGCTCCAGCAGCGTCGCTCACCTGCTGTTCGGCGGGGGCCTGCTGCCGGTGGGCGCGGACATGACCTCGGGCGACTTCGAGCACTGGGGCGCTCCGGGGCCGGGGCGCTGGGTGACCATCTACGCGAGCGCCACGCACGTCTTCATGTACGTGGCGGGCCTGCGCTGGGACACCTGGAACGCGGCCGGGCCGGGGGACGGGAGCGACGGGATCGGCTGGCATCCGCTGGCGCGCTCGGACGTGGGGTTCGTGGTGCGTCACCCGCCGGGGCTGTGAGGCGCCGCCGGCGCGGGGGCCGTGCGGTGCGGCGGGCGCGCTCGCTACCCTCGGGACGCGGTGTCCTCCCAGTACATCTACACGACCTACAAGCTCTCACGCCGGCACCCGCCGGACAAGCAGGTGCTGACGGACATCTCGCTCTCCTTCATGCCGGGGGCGAAGATCGGCGTGCTCGGTTACAACGGCGCCGGCAAGTCGACGCTGCTGCGGATCATGGCCGGACTGGATCAGGACTATGACGGCCAGGCGCAGCTCGCGCCGGGGGCGACGGTCGGGCTGCTGGAGCAGGAGCCGCAGCTGGACCCTGACAGGGACGTGCGCGGCAACGTCGAGCAGGGCGTGGCGGCGACCAAGGCGCTGCTCGACCGCTTCAACGAGCTGGCGATGAACTACTCCGACGACACCGCGGCCGAGTTCGCGCGGCTGCAGGAGCAGATCGACGCCGCCGACGCCTGGAACCTCGACACCAAGCTCGACTACGCGATGGATGCGCTGCGCTGCCCGCCCGGCGACGCGGACGTGCGCAAGCTCTCCGGCGGCGAGCGCCGCCGGGTCGCGCTCTGCCGGCTGCTGCTGTCCGAGCCCGAGCTGCTGCTGCTGGACGAGCCGACCAACCACCTCGACGCCGAGTCGGTCGCCTGGCTCGAGCGGCACCTCCAAGACTACCGCGGCACTGTCGTGGCGGTGACCCACGACCGCTATTTCCTGGACAACGTGGCCGGCTGGATCCTCGAGCTCGACCGCGGCCGCGGCATCCCCTACCAGGGCAACTACACGGGCTGGCTCGAGCAGAAGCAGAAGCGGCTCGAGCAGGAGGCGCGCAAGGATCTCGCGCGCGAGCGGACGATCAGGGAGGAGCTCGAGTGGGTGCGGATGAACGCGAGCGCGCGGCGAGCCAAGCCGAAGGCACGCCTGAACGCCTACGAGGCGCTGCTCGCGCAGGAGCGCAACGTCAAGCTCGACCAGGTGCAGATCCACATCCCCGCCGGCCCGCGGCTCGGGGATGTCGTCGTGGAGGCGCGCAACGTGCGCAAGGGCTTTGGTGAGCAGCTCCTGATCGACGATCTCAGCTTCAGCCTGCCGCCGGCCGCGATCGTCGGCGTGATCGGTCCCAACGGCGCCGGCAAGACGACGCTGATGCGGATGATCACCGGCGCGGAGCAGCCTGACGCGGGCAGCTTTCGGGTCGGCGAGACTGTGCAGCTGGCCTATGTCGATCAGTCGCGTGACGCTCTGGATCCCGAGAAGAACGTCTGGGAGGAGATCTCGGGCGGCCTCGACCAGATGGTGCTGGGGGAGCGTACGATCGCGAGCCGCGCCTACGTCGCCGGGTTCAACTTCAAGGGCTCAGACCAGCAGAAGAAGGTCGGCAGCCTCTCGGGCGGCGAGCGCAACCGCCTGCACATGGCCAAGCTGCTCGCCTCCGGGGGCAATCTGCTGATCCTCGACGAGCCGACCAACGACCTGGACGTGGACACGCTGCGCGCGCTGGAGGAGGCGCTGCTCGCGTTCGCGGGTTGCGCTGTGGTGGTCTCCCACGACCGCTGGTTCCTGGACCGCATCGCCACCCACGTGCTGGCCTTTGAGGGCGACTCGCAGGTGCGCTGGTTCGAGGGCAACTTCGAGGCCTACGAGAGCTTCCGGCACGAGCAGCTCGGCGCCGAGGCCGACCGGCCGCATCGCCTCACGTACAAGAAGCTCGTGCGGAGCTGAGGCGCGGTGCGGGGCGCGTGTCGGGGCGTCGGGCGGCGCCTGCCCGCCGCCCGCGCGCTGATCGTTGCGTCGGCGCTGGTCGCTGTCGTCGCCGGCTGCGGCGGCGGGTCAGCCACGGCCGGCGTTCACCGCCAGCGTCACGCGCAGCGGCTGGCGGGGATCTCCGGCACGCTGCCGGCCCGGGGCACGCCGGAGCGCGGCGGCACGATCACGGCCGGCCAGCTGGCCGGCCAGACGCCCGCCGAGATCCTTCCTTTGGTCGGGGGCGCGGGCTGCACGATGCCCAACCTCGCCTTCATCTCACAGCAGTACCTCCCGCTCTACGCCGGCCCCGACGGTGTCACGCCGGCGGTCAACGAGGCGCTGAGCGCGGCCCGTCCACCCGTCTACTCGGGCGGCGACCGCACCGTCGCGATCACGCTCAAACCGGGCCTGCGCTGGTCAAACGGGACGCTCGTCGACGCCCGCGACCTGATCTTCGACATCGACCTGCTGCGGGCGGCGGTGCGCGCGTCGCCGGCCAACTGGTGTCAATACCAGGCCGGCCAGTTCCCGGGAGACGTCGCCGCGCTGAGCGCCCGTGGGCGGCGTACGGTCGTGATGCGGCTCACCCACCGCGTCAACCCCGCCTGGTTCACCGCCGACCAGCTCCAGGGCGTGGGGGCGGGGCTCTATCCGCTGCCGAGCCGGGTCTGGAACGTCGACTCCCCGGGCGGTGCGCACGTCACCAACTGGGCCAGTGACCCGGCCGCTGCGCTCGCGATCTTCAGGTACCTGCGGGCACAGGGGGCGGACACGGCCACGTTCGCCTCGAGCCCGCTGTGGAAGGTGGTGGACGGCCCCTTCAAGCTGCGGTCGTTCAACGCTTCGACCGGCGCCTACAGGCTCACCCGCAATCCGCGTTACGGGCTGCTGCCCCGGCCGCTGCTGCAGGCGGTGTCGGTGCGAACCTACACCGGGCCGCGGGCGATGCTGGCAGCGCTGCGCTCGGGCGCGCTCGACCTCGGGTCGTTGGATCCGAGCACGCAGGCCGGCGCCATCCCCGGGCTCGAGCGGGGCGGGCTCGCGGTGTTCGGCGGGCCCGGGTGGGGCTGGTACGGCGCCGTCATCAACTTCAGGGACACGAGCGACGACTTTGCCAGGGTGGTGGCTCAGCCCTACATCCGCGGCGTGCTGGCCGAGCTGGTCGACCAGCCGCGGATCATCGCGCGCGTCTACCACGGCTGGGCGGTGCAGGACCACGGGCCGGTGCCGGTGGCGCCCCGCTCTCCGTACCTGCGCGCGGCCGCCACGACGGTGCCCTGGCCCTATGACCCCGCCAAGGCGGTGGCGACGCTGCGCGCGCGCGGCTGGCGCGTGCGCCCAGGCGGGCGTACAACTTGCGTGCGGCCGGGAGCGGGCGCCGGTGACTGCGGCGCCGGGATTCCGGCCGGGACGCCGATCAGCTTCAGCTGGGCGAACCTGACCGCCTCCGTCTCGCCGGTCGGGATCCGCGAGTCGCGGATCTTTGCCGCGGCCGCACGGCGGTACGCCGGGATCGATGTCAGATTTCTGACAGGCAGCTTTGGCGTGCTCACGGCCGACTACAACGACCAGGCCTCCGCTGCGGCGGGAGACCAGAACGTGTGGGGCGTCAACAACTTCGGCGGCGCGCTGACCGGCTACTACCCGACGCAGGCGGGGCTGCTCGGGCCCGGAGGCGCGCTCAACCTCGGCAGCTACGGCGGCCGCCGCGTGCGCGTGCTCCTGGCGGCGTCGATTCGCAGCCCGGGGATGGGTGCGATCAACCGTGAGGTCGGCTACCTCAGCCGCGTGTTTCCGGTGCTCTACATGCCCGATCAGGACTGGATCACGGTCGTCAGCGCCGGGGTCGGCGGCCCGCCGGCGGCGTTTGCGGCGATGACCCAGAGGCAGTACTTCTTCCAGCTGCTCTACCGGGTGCGGCGCCGCTAGCGGCGACCTGCGGGCAGTCGCGCCGCGGATGAAACTCTGGAACCGACTTGGACAAAATGTACAAGTCGGGCCTCCGTTGACCTGCACCTGTGCGTTGTTGGCTATACATGAAGCTGCCGCCGGGTATGAGGTCATGCAGTTAGCTGCATGTTAAGCGGCGAAAAATTGTGTAAAAACTGCTTCATCGTGCGCCACGCTATGGCCAGTACGCCATGGACCGGAGGCGTTCATTTCATCCCTAATCCATCCACAGAGGGGAAGCTGTAATGAGGTTCATCCCTGAATCGCGCTCCGGCGCTGGTCGCCTCTGGCGACTGTCGGGTCTGGTGGCCGCGCTGGCTGCCATCGCCGCGGTCGCCGTCGCAGCGACCGGCCTGAGCAGCGCCAAGAACACCGCCAAGGCGGCGTCGTCGACGACGCTTGGCACGAAGGTCGAGGACGGCACGCTGATCAAGGGCACGCTGCCCAAGAACGGCACGCCCGCAAGGGGCGGCACGATCACGATCGGCCAGATCACCGGCGCGACGCCCACGGGCATCAACCCGATCATCGCCGGCGCGCAGTGCAGCACGTTCACGTTCAATCTCGCGACGTCGCTGTTCATCCCGCTGTACTACGGCCCCAACGGCGCCAGCCCGGCGGTCAACGGGAGCCTTAGCGCCGCCTACGCGCCCGTCTACAGCAACGGCGACAAGACGGTCACGATCCGCGTCAAGCCGGGCCTCAAGTGGTCAAACGGCCAGCCGGTCAACGCCGAGGACGTCGCCTTCGACTACTACCTCACCAAGGCCGCGACCAACGCCTCGCCGGCCAACTGGTGCCAGTACGCCTCGCCGACGGAGTTCCCCTACAACGTCAAGAGCCTCACCTACCACGGCAACGTGCTGGTCATGCACCTGACGCACTCGGTCAACCCGACCTGGTTCACCGACAACCAGCTCCAGGACACCAACGGCGGTCTGTACCCGCTGCCGGCGAGCTCGTGGGACGTCAACTCGAGCGGCCAGAAGCTGACCGACTGGGCGACCAACCCGACCGACGCCACGGCGATCTGGAACAACCTCAACACGCTAGGCACCAACCTGTCTGACTTCATGAACCCGCTCTGGCAGGTGGTGGACGGCCCGTACAAGCTCAAGAGCTTCAACACCGTCAACAGCTCGTTCGTGCTGACCCCCAACTCGAGCTACGGCCTCAAGCCCAAGCCGACGGCGACGCTCGACTTCAACACCTACACGAGCACGACGGCCGAGCTCAACGCGCTGAAGGCCGGCTCGCTCGACATCGGTGGACTCGACGCCGGCACGCAGCTCGGGGCGATCCCGCAGCTCCAGCGCGACGGCTACAGCATCTACGGCGGCCCGGGCTGGGGCTGGTTCGGTGGTTTCTACAACTTCAAGGACACCACCAACCACTTCAACAAGGTCATCGCACAGCCCTACATCCGTGGCGTCTTCGCCCAGCTGACCAACGAGCAGGCGATCGCGACCGACATCTACCACGGCTGGGCGGTGCCCACGGGCGGGCCGGTTGCGCCCTACCCGAAGTCACCGTTCGTCCCGAGCGTCGCCACCAAGTCGCCGTGGCCCTACAACCCCGCGGCCGCGGTCGCGACGCTGAAGGCGCACGGCTGGAATGTCAAGCCGAATGGCACGACCAGGTGCGCGAAGCCGGGCGCGGGGCCGCACCAGTGTGGCGCCGGCATCCCCAAGGGCACGCCGATCTCGTTCGTCTGGGCCAACCAGCCGTACTCGTCCTCGTCGACGGGTGTGCTCGAGTCTGAGGCGTTCGCCTCCGAGGCCAAGAAGGCGGCCGGCATCAACGTGAAGTTCGCGACCAAGTCCTTCACGATCCTGACCTCCGACTACAACAACCAGGTCCCGGCCGGCAAGCAGTACGTCAACGACTGGGGCGTCAACAACTACGGCGGCATCTTCGTCGACTACTACCCGACGCAGGATGGCGTGATGAACACGACCGGGTCGCTCAACGTCGGCTACTACAACAGCCCGACCGCGAACCGGCTGATGATCCACTCGATCAGCAGCCCGAGCGCCGCCGCGATCGCGAAGGAGGTCTCCTTCTTCGCCAAGCAGCAGCCGGTGCTGTACTTCCCGGTGCCTGACACGATCAGCGTGATCTCGAAGAAGGTCGGCGGCACGACCGGCGCCTTCCTCGCGTTGACGCAGCAGCAGTTCGACGCGTCAGGGTTCTGGGTCAACAAGTAGCAAGTGCGCGGGCCATCGCCTGACGGCGATGGGCGGGTTGGACCGGGCCGAATGGCCCGGTCCAACCCGCACCCCGTACCAGCTTTGCGAGCCACCAGCGCCAACTAACATCTGAGCACCGATGATCGGCTACATCATCCGTCGTCTGCTGACCGCGGTCATCGTCGTGATCGGCGTCGCCGCGATCACCTTCGCGATGCTGCACTACGTCGCTCCGTCTCCGGTCTACATCGTCCTCGGCACCAAGGCCACCCACCGGGCGATAGAGGTCTGGAACCGCCAGCATGGCTACGACCGGCCCGAGATCATCCAGTTCCTCAGCTACCTGAACAACCTCATCCACCTGAACTTCGGCTACGCCTACAAGTTCAGCCAGCCCGTCTCAGCGCTCTTCAGGGAGAACGCCGGCCGCAGCGCCTACCTGTCAGGCACGGCGCTGGTGCTGTCGCTGATCATCGCCCTGCCGCTCGGCATCGTGCAGGCGGTCAAGCGCAACAGCCCCGGGGACTACGCGGCCACCGCGGTCAACTTCACGCTGTACTCGATGCCGTCCTTCTTCCTGGGGCTGATCCTCATCCAGCTCCTGGCCCTGGACCTCGGCTGGTTCCCGCCGGGCGTCAGTGACACGGTGACGAGCACGTTGAGCGCGATCACCCACCCCCGGCAGCTGTTTTTGCCCATCATCACGCTGGCGCTGCTGAACGTCGCCGCCTTCAGCCGTTACATGCGCTCGGCTGCGCTCGACGAGCTCGCTCAGGACTACATTCGCCTCGCGCGCGCGAAGGGGCTATCCGAGCGCGGGGTGCTCATGCGCCACCTGCTGCGCAACGCGAGCCTATCGACGATCACGCTGGTCGGCCTCTCCGTCCCGAGCCTGCTGGCCGGCAACCTGCTGATTGAGATCCTCTTCAACTACCCGGGCTTGGGCCTGCTGTTCTACAACGGCCTCACGAACCTCGATTACAACGTGATGATCGCCTACACGCTGCTCGGCGCGATCCTGACCGTGCTCGGCAACCTGCTTGCCGACATCACGATCGCCGCCGCCGACCCGAGGGTCCGCCTTGGCTGACTCGCAACAGATCGAGCCGCTCATCGGCGAGCAGATGGAGGGGGCGATGCTGGGCCCGGCGCCGTCCGGCGGGCTGCACCAGCTCGTCCCCGACGGCGGCGAGGTCTACGTCACCTCGAGCGGCTGGCGCCTGGCCTGGCGGGAGTACGCGAGCAACAGGCTGGCGCTGATCGCGCTCGCGCTGCTGGTGCTGGTCGTGCTCTTCTGCTTCGTCGGCCCGATCTTCTACCACTCCAACCAGACGCTCTCAAATCCGCTCGCGCAGACCGAGCCGCCCAGCGGCGCGCACCTGCTCGGCACCGATCAGAACGGTTTTGACGAGCTGGGGCGGCTGATGCTCGGCGGGCAGTCGGCGCTCGAGATCGGTGCCTACGCGTCGCTCGTGGCGATCGTGATCGGCACGCTTTACGGGGCCATCGCCGGCCTGGTCGGCGGCGTGCTCGACGCCGTGCTGATGCGCTTCGTCGACGTGCTGCTGTCGATCCCGTTCCTGATCGTGGTGCTCGTGCTCGCCACCAAGTACAGCGGTACGGTGCTGGACATCAGCCTGGTGCTGGGTATCTTCTCCTGGCTGGTGCCATCGCGGCTGGTGCGCGGCGAGGTGCTGACGCTGCGCACGCGTGACTTCGTGATCGCGGCTCAGACGATGGGGGCGACCCGCCGACGCGTGATCTTCAGGCACCTGATCCCGAACGCCATGTCGGTGACGATCGTCAACATCACCTTCCTGATCGCCGACTCGATCCTGGCGCTGGCGCTGCTCGGCTTCATCGGCTTCGGCCTACAGTTTCCCAACACCTCCTGGGGTGACATGCTCGGTAACGCCCAGACGTATGTGACCAACGGCCAGTGGTGGCTCGTCTACCCGGTCGGCGGGCTGCTCGTCGTGGTCGTGCTGTGCTTCAACATCATCGGCGATGCGCTGCGCGACGCTGTCGACGTGCGCCTGCAGAGGCGCTGAGCGGAGAGCCTGAGCGCGGATGCCAACGCCAGCACTGAAGGTCCACGATCTCACGACGGAGATCCAGCTCTCGCGTGCGACCGTGCACGCCGTCGGCAACGTGGACCTGGAGATCGGCGAGGGCGAGACGCTCGGTCTGGTGGGTGAATCCGGCTCCGGAAAGTCGATCCTCGGGCTGTCGATCCTCGGGCTGCTGCCGGGCGGCGGGCACGTCACCGGCGGCTCGATCAAGCTCTACGACCGCGAGCTGGTCGGCATGAAGCCACGCGAGTTGCGTGAGATCCGCGGCAATGAGATCGCGATGATCTTCCAGGACTCGCTCTCGTCGCTGAACCCGACCAAGTCGATCGGCGAACAGGTCGCCGAGCCGGTGCGCCTGCACCGCGGAGCAAGCCGCAAGGAGGCGCTCGACCGCGCGCTCGAGGTGCTCGAGCTGGTCGGCCTGCCGCGGCCCAGGGAGCGCCTGAGCGACTACCCCCACCAGCTCTCCGGCGGCCTGCGCCAGCGCGTGATGATCGCGATCGCGCTCGCCTGCGAGCCGAAGGTCCTGCTCGCCGACGAGCCCACCACGGCGCTCGACGTGACGATCCAGGCACAGATCCTGAAGGTGCTCGACGACCTCGAGCAACGGCTCGGGATGGCGACGCTGCTGGTCACCCACGACATGGGTGTGGTGGCGGGGCGCTCCAGGCGCATCAACGTCATGTACGCCGGACGTATCGTCGAGACCGCGCCGAGCGAAGAGCTGTTCACGGCCATGCGCCACCCCTACACGCAGTCGCTGCTCGGGTCGATCCCGCGCCTCGAGTCCGACGCCTCAAAGCCGCTGCTGTCGATCCCCGGCCTGCCGCCCGACCTGACCAACCCGCCGGCCGGTTGCCGCTTCGCCGCGCGCTGCCGGTTCGCCACCGACCAGTGTCGTGCGCAGGAGCCGCCACTGACCGGCTCCGGCGAGCACTTCTTCGCCTGCTGGAATCCCGTCGACGGGCCCGCAGTCATCACTGTGTCGAAACCGGCAGCCGGCGCCGCTCCCGCGGCGGCCGTGGCGGCGTCGGTGATCAGCGAACCCGCGCCCGCGCCCGCGGCGGCGCCGGCAGCGACCAACGGCAGTGCCCCGCTGCTCGAGCTGGTCAACGTGGTGCGCGAATACCCGGTCACGGCCGGTGCGCTGCTCAAACGCAAGGTCAACTCGGTGAAGGCCGTCTCCAACGTGAGCCTCTACGTGAACCCTGGCGAGTCCTTCGGGCTGGTGGGCGAGTCGGGTTGCGGCAAGACCTCGCTCGGCAAGCTGATCGTCGGGATCGAGAAGCCGGACGCCGGCCAGGTGAAGGTCAGGGGCGAGGAGCTCTTCAAGAAGCGCGGCGGTGAGCTGCGCACGGCCCGGCGTGTCGTGCAGATGATGTTCCAGGACCCCTACGGCTCACTCGACCCGCGCATGCGGGTGCGCTCGATCCTGCGCGAGCCGATGCAGGTGCAGGGGATCGGCTCGGCGAAGGAGCAGGACCAGCGCGTGCGTGAGCTGCTGGGCGAGGTCGGCCTGCCCGTGAACGCGCTCGAGCGCTACCCGCACGAGTTCTCCGGCGGGCAGCGCCAGCGCATCGCGCTCGCCAGGGCGCTCGTGCTCGAGCCCAAGATCATGGTCGCCGACGAGCCCGTGAGCGCGCTCGACGTCTCGATCCGCTCGCAGGTGCTCAACCTGATGAAGCGCCTGCAGTCCGAGCACGGGATGGCGTCGATCGTGATCTCGCACGACCTGGCGGTCGTCAAGTACCTCTCCGACCGCATCGGGGTCATGTACCTCGGGCGGCTGGTCGAGCTCGGCACCGGCGACGACATCTACCGGCGCGCCGCCCACCCCTACACCGAGGCGCTGATCAAGACGATCCCGGTCCCGGACCCGGCGGTGGAGAAGGCCAAGGCCGACGTCGGCATCCGCGGCGAGCTGCCGAGCCCGATCGACCCGCCCTCCGGCTGCCGCTTCCGCACCCGCTGCCCGCTTGCGCAGGAGATCTGCTCGCAGCAGGAGCCACCGATGCGACGCTTCGGGCCGAGCCACCAGGCGGCCTGCCACTTCCCGCTGCAGACGCCCGAGCCCGAGACGGCCGCTACCAACGGTGCCGGCGCGAGCGCAGCCCCGAGCCTCAGCTAGCCGCGAGCGCGTCGATCGCGGCCGCGAGCTCCGCGGGCGTGTCGGCCACGGCGTCGGCGCCGAGCAGCTCAGTCCTGTCGTACGGTCCGGTCGTCACCGCCACGCAGCGCAGGCCATCCGCGCGGGCGCAGGCGATGTCCCGCGGCGTGTCGCCGATCACGAGCGTCCGCTCGCGGGGCCACGAATGCTCGAGGCCCGCCGCCTCACCGGCCCGGCGCCGTGCGATTCCCGGCAGCGCCGCGCGGTCCTCGGCGTCGGAACCGAAGCCGCCCTGGCCGGCGGGAAACCAGCGCCCCAGGCCCGCCGCGCGCAGCTTGAGTCGTGCGACCGGCTCGAAGTTGCCGGTCACAAGCGACAGCCGCCACGCACCCGACGCGGCGAGCGACGCGAGCAGCTCAGGCATCCCGGCAACCACCTTCGCTGCCAGGTCGTCCGGGCAGAGCTCGGCGTAGAGGCGCCAGCAGGCGTCGCGCACCGCCTCCGCGCGGGCGTCGATCCGCGCCGCCGATACCCCGGCGGCGAGCAGATGCATGCGCGCGATCTCCCCGTCGGTCCGGCCGGCGGCGGAGTCCCGCAGGCGCGCGCCCGTGAGATCGATCCCGTGCACCTCCTCGATCGCGGCGATCAGCGCCGCGGCGTGCTCGCTCGAGGCGCGCTGGACCAGCGTTCCGTCTATGTCGAAGAGCAGGAGCATCACGCTTAACTCAAATTACATGGACTGGGTACATTGTCAGCGCCCGAGGATTAGATGAGCGCAACCCCTTTTGAAGAGAGCCCGGAGCGCGCGCGGCGCGGGCCGCTGCGCGCGCGCATGCCGAAGCCGTCACTGCCGTGGCTGTGGTGGGCGCCGGCGGCGCTCGGCGGGCTCTACGTCATCCTGATCCTCGCGAGCCTGCGCCGGATCCTCGACAGCGTCTGGCTCTCCAGCGACTCCGACATCGACGCGGTGCTCGCACACATGAGCATCCACGCGCCTCGGAACGCGCTGCTCACCACTGGTGACTACGCCCACTACGAGACGATCGCCTTCACGCTGCTGACGCGCTCGTGGCCGCTCTACAGGGAGCTCTGGGTGCTCGCCCCGGTGTTCTTCGCGGCCGTCGGGCTGGCTGCGGTGCTGTGGTCGGCGGCACGCGCGTTCGGGCGCTGGCCGGCGGCGATCGTCGGCGCCGCGCTGGTCTGCTTCGGTGGTGGCGGCATCGCCCGGGCCTGGGACGGCGGGCTGGCGACGGTGTTCGCAACCGACGCGCACGCCAACACGCTGATCACCGCCGCCTTCGTGGGCGCCGCGCTGGTCTGGATCGTGCCGCGCGTCGCACAGCTGCCCAACGACCGCCTGATGGCGGCCGCGATCGGCCTGGGGTTCCTCGGCGGGTTGCCGTTGGCGGGTGACAGCCTCTATCTGGCCTGGGGGGTGGCGCCGCTGGTGGCGGTGACGGCGCTCGCGGCCTGGCGCGGCCCGCAGGACGGCACCAGGCGCGTGGTCGCCTTCGGGCTCGGCACGCTCGCCTGCACGTATCTGACGGCGATCATCTTCGCGGCTGTGATGCACGGCGCCGGGATCAGGGCGTTCGGCCCCTCGCATCGAGGCTTCCTCACCTTCGCCACGCCGAGCGGCCTGATCACCAACCTCACGACGCTGCTCAAGGCGCTGCCGATGCTGACCGGCGGCGACTTCTACGGCAAGCTCGCGGGTGTGCGCGCGGAGCTGCAGTTCGTCAGCGCGGCGCTGCTCTTCGCGGCGCTCGCGGCGGCCGTCTGGTCGGTGCGCCGTCGCGTCGCAAACTCGCTGCCGCGGGTCAGCGGCGGCGGTGATGTGGTCGGCGAGCGTTTTGTGCACACGACCTTCTGGGTCACGGTGCTCGGCGCCGGCCTGACGGTGTTCATGATCGGCACGCCAAACCCGTTCACCACTGACGGCCGCTACCTGCTCGGCCCCTACGTCGCGGTCGCGGCGCTGCTGCCGGTGATGCTGGAGCGCGGGCTGGGCTGGAAGCTGCTCGTCTCGGCCGGGGTGTCGCTGTACGCGTTCAGCGCGATCTACCAGTTCGGCGGCGGCGTCAAGGAGATGTCACACGGCTACGAGACCGCCGGCGTGGCGCACGCGCTCGCCGCCTACGCCCACCAGGAGCACGTGGCGGTCGGCTACGGCTACTACTGGAACTCGATCGACCTCATGTGGGAGTCCGACTTCAAGGTCAAGGTCTATCCGATCCAGCGCTGCAAGCACAACGGCGCCCTGCTGTGCACGTTCCGCGAGATCTCGATCTCCAGCTGGGACCGCCCGATCCCGAACGTCCGCAGCATGCTCGTGGCCAACCCCACCGCCGCCCAGGTGCGCGCACCCGAGGCCGCCTTCGGCGCGCCGCTTGCGACCAGGCGCATCGGCAACCTCGAGATCTACGTCTACCCCTACGACATCGCCTCAAAGCTCGGACACGAGTCCGGGCTCACGCTCTGAGACCGACCCGCCCGCCCCGCTGACGGCTCGCCGCCGCGCGCGGTCTGCCAAGCTCACGACCATGAACAGCTCAATGATCGATGTCGCGACCCCGGACGGGATCGCCGACTGCTACCTGACCCGACCCGACGACGACGGCGCCCACCCCGGCGTGCTCTTCATGATCGATGCCATCGGCCTGCGCGCGCGCACCAAGGAGATGGCCGACCGCATCGCCGCCCAGGGTTACGTCGTGCTGGCGCCGAACCTCTTCTACCGCGCCGGCCGGGCTCCGGTCTGGCCCGACGTGAACCTCGCCGACCCCGAGGCCCGCGCCGAGTTCTTCAAGACCCTGCAGCCGTTGATGCAGGCGCTCACCCCGGAGGCGATGATCTCCGACGGCGGCGCCTACCTCGCCAAGCTCGCCGAGCTCACCGCCGGCAAGGTCGCGATCACCGGCTACTGCATGGGCGGCCGGCACGGCTGGCAGATCGCCGCCTCGCACCCGGACCGGGTGGCGGCGCTGGGCGGCTTTCACACCGGCGGCATGGTCAGCGAAGGACCCGACAGCCCGCACCTGCGCGCACCCGAGGTGAAGGCGACCGTCTACTGGGGCTTTGCCGACAACGACCAGAGCATGACGCCCGAGCACGTCGCCACCCTGAACCAGGCGATGGACGCGGCCGGCATCAGCTACACCAGCGAGGTCTACGAGGGCGCGATGCACGGCTACACCATGTCCGACCAGGGCGCCTACGACGAGGCGGCCGCCGAGCGCCACTTCGACGCGCTCTTTGCCCTGCTGCGCCGCGCCCTGTAGCGCCAGGGCGCGCCGACTCACCGAGCCGCCGCGCGGAGCGGGCCGCTGCCCGCTCCGCGCGCCCGGGCGCTGAGGCCGCCCGCGGCCGGCGCTCAGCGCGCGAACGCCTCGCCCGGCTCGAGGCGCATGGCGAACGCGGCCAACAGCTCTGCGGTGTGTTCGATGTCGTCCACGCAGACCGTCTCCACGGCCGAGTGCATGTAGCGCAGCGGCACGTCCACCAGCCCGGTGGGAACCCCGCCGCGGCTGACCGAGAAGGCATCGGCGTCGGTGCCGGTAGAGCGGGCCGTCGACTCGAGCGTGTGGCCGATCGCCTCCGCCTCGGCCGCGCCCTCGAGCAGGTCGAAGACGCGCGGGTGAAGCAACGACCCGCGTGCGATCACTGGCCCCGACCCGAGCCTGTGGTGGGTGTCCTGGCCGACCTCCGAGCCCGGCGCGTCGTTTGACTGCGTCACGTCTATGACGATCGCCACGTCCGGGCGGTGGCGGAAGGCCGCGGTCCTCGCGCCCTGCAGGCCGATCTCCTCCTGCACGACCGCCAGCGCCAGCACGTCGCCGGGCGCGCCGCCGGCCTGCGCAACCAGCTGCGCGGCGCGGGCGGCGACGTAGCAGCCGACGCGGTTGTCCAGCGCGCGTGAGGCCACGCGGTTGCCTCGCAGCTCGAGCGGCGCCACGTCGATCACGCCCATGTCGCCGATCCGCACCAGCCCCCGCGCCTCCTCGCCCGACGCGGCGCCGATGTCGATGTGCAGGCCTTTGAGCTCCGGCGCCTGCTTGCGCTCCTCGGGGTCCATGACGTGGATCGCCTTGCGGCCGATCACGCCACGCAGCTCGCCGTCGCGCGTGGCCAGCACCACGCGCTGGCCGACGAGCTGCACCGGGTCCCAGCCTCCGACCTGACCGAAGCGCAGGAAGCCGTCGTCGTCGATGTGGGTGATGTGCAGGCCGATCTCGTCGATGTGCCCCACCAGGGCCAGTGTCGGCCCGCCGGCGGTCCCCGGCACCCGCGCCCACGAGGAGCCGTTGACGTCGACGCCGGTCTCGGCGGCGAACGGCGCGCACTGCTCGCGCCACACGGCGGCGGCGCGAGCCTCCTGGCCGGAGGGTCCGGCCACGCGCAGGAGCGCGTCGAGCATCCTTGGAATTGCCATCTGTATGTCTCCTGTCGGTTCTTCTAGAGCAGCTGGCGCAGCACGTAGGGCAGGATGCCGCCGTGCCGGTAGTAATGCTGCTCCATGGGTGTGTCGATCCGCACCGTGACGCTGAACTCGCGGCCATCGGCGTGGACGGTCAGCTCGCGCGGGATGTCACCGTCGCCGGCGATGCCGCGGATGTCGTAGCGCTCGTGGCCGGTCAGCCCGAGCGACTCGACGCTCTCGCCATCCTTGAACTGCAACGGCAGGACGCCCATGCCGACCAGGTTCGAGCGGTGGATGCGCTCGAAGCTCTCGGCGATCACGGCGCGGACGCCGAGCAGCTTGGTGCCCTTGGCGGCCCAGTCGCGCGAGGAGCCCGAGCCGTACTCCTTGCCGGCCAGGATCACCAGCGGCACCTGTGCCTCGAGGTAGCGCATCGCCGCGTCGTAGATCGGCAGCTGCTCGCCGGATCCGTCGGCGAGGTAGCGCGTGACGCCGCCCTCGGTGCCGGGCGCCAGGCGGTTGCGCAGGCGGATGTTGGCGAACGTACCGCGCATCATCACCTCGTGGTTGCCGCGCCGCGAGCCGTAGGAGTTGAAGTCGGCCGACTCGACGTGGTTCGCGTTGAGGTACTGCGCCGCCGGCCCGCCGGCCTTGATCGACCCGGCCGGCGAGATGTGATCGGTGGTGACGCTGTCTGCGAGGATCGCGAGCACGCGCGCGCCAGTGATGTCCTCCGGCGGCTCGGGTGTGCGCGGCAGGTGCTCGAAGAACGGCGGGCGGCGCACGTAGGTGGAGCGCTCATCCCAGGCGTAGAGCTCGCCCTCCGGGACCTCGAGGCTGTTCCAGCGCTCGTCGCCGTCAAAGACCTCGCCGTAGCTCTTGTGGAACATGTCCGACTGCACCGCCTCGCCGACCACCTGCGCGATCTCAGCCGAGCTCGGCCAGATGTCGCGCAGGTACACGTCCCGGCCGTGGCTGTCCTGCCCGAGCGGGTCTGAGTAGAGGTCCACATCCATGCTGCCGGCGATCGCGTAGGCGACGCACAGCGGCGGGGAGGCCAGGTAGTTCATCTTCACGTCGGGGTTGATGCGCCCCTCGAAGTTGCGGTTGCCCGACAGCACGCTGACCACCGCCAGGTCCGCGTCGCCCACCGCCTTCGAGACCTCGGCCGGCAGCGGGCCGCTGTTGCCGATGCAGGTCGTGCAGCCGTAGCCGACCAGGTTGAAGCCCAGCGCGTCCAGGTACTCGGTCAGCCCGGCCCGGTCCAGGTACTCGCTGACCACCTTCGAGCCGGGCGCGAGCGAGGTCTTGACCCACGGCTTGACGCTCAGCCCACGCTGCACGGCGTTGCGCGCCAACAGGCCCGCGCCGACCATCACCGACGGGTTCGAGGTGTTGGTGCAGCTGGTGATCGCGGCGATCACCACGTGCCCGTGATCGAGCTCGGTGACGGTGCCGTCGGCGAGCGTCACCGGGGTGGCCGTGGCAGTCGTCGCCGAGGACGCCGCACCGGCGCCTGCGCCAGCGGGCGCGGGCGCCGACTGAACGTAGTCAGAGAGCGCCGCCTCGAAGCTCTGCCTGGCGTCGCTCAGCGCCACCCGGTCCTGCGGCCGGCGGGGGCCGGCGATGCTCGGCACGACGCTCGCCAGGTCGAGCTCGAGCACGTCGGTGAAGGTCGGCTCCTCGCTGTGCTCGTCGTGCCAGAGGCCGTTGGCGCGGGCGTAGGCCTCGACCAGCTCCACCTGATGCTCCGGCCGGCCGCTGAAGCGCAGGTAGCGGATCGTCTCTGAGTCTACGGGTGAGATCGCGCAGGTCGAGCCGAACTCGGGCGACATGTTGGCGATCGTCGCGCGGTCGGCCAGGGGCAGCCGGGCCAGGCCGGGGCCGAAGAACTCCACGAACTTGCCCACGACGCCGCGCGCGCGCAGCATCTCGGTCACGGTCAGCACCAGGTCGGTCGCCGTCGCGCCCTCCGGCAGCTGGCCGTGCAGCCGGAAGCCGATCACCTGCGGGATCAGCATCGACATGGGCTGGCCGAGCATCGCCGCCTCGGCCTCGATTCCGCCCACGCCCCAGCCGAGCACGCCCAGGCCGCCCACCATCGTCGTGTGCGAATCGGTGCCGACCAGCGTGTCGGGGTAGGCGAGCGGGATGGCGCCGGCCCGCTGGCCGGCGCCCACCTGCCCCGCCGCGCGCTCGACCACGAAGACCACGCGCGAGAGGTACTCGAGGTTGACCTGGTGCACGATCCCGGTGTCCGGCGGCACCACCTTGAAGTTCTGAAACGCGCCCTGGCCCCAGCGCAGGAACGTGTAGCGCTCGCGGTTGCGCTCGAACTCGAGCTCGGCGTTGCGCGCGAAGGCGCGCGGGGTGCCGAACTCGTCCACCTGCACCGAGTGGTCGATCACCAGCTCCGCGGGCACCAGCGGGTTGATCTTCTCCGGGTCGCCGCCGAGCTCCCGGATCGCGTCGCGCATCGCCGCCAGGTCGACGACGGCGGGCACGCCCGTGAAGTCCTGCATCACCACGCGCGCGGGGGTGAAGGCGATCTCATCGTGCGGCTCCGCCTTCGCGTCCCAGCGCGCGAGCGCCTCGATGTCCGCGGCGCGGACCGCCACGCCGTCCTCGTTGCGCAGCAGGTTCTCGAGCAGGATCTTCAACGAGAACGGCAGGCGCGCCACATCGAAGCGCGACTGCAGCGCGTCGATCCGGTAGATCTCATACCGCTTGCCACCAACATCGAGATCGGCCTTAGCGCCGAAGCTGTCGATCGACATATCAAACTCCTCAGGTCTCAATGATCAGGTGGGCCGTGCGGATACGGCCCATCAGAGACTCTAGTTACTGTCGGCGGCGGGCGTCCCGGTCGGCACGCCCCGCCGGGGAGCGTGGGTGGTGCCCGCTACAGCCCGGCGGGGTGGCGCACCACGAAGCCGGCGAACTCCCCGCCGCCCTGCGCCCAGCGGGTGCCGGTCTCGGCCAGCGCGACCGTGTCAAAGCGCCAGCCGGCGATCTCCATCCACACGTGCCCGGCGTTGGCGTAGATCGTGACCCACTGGCCGGGGCCCGGGTCGCCGTAGCTCTCAAACCATCCGGAGACCTCGGGCGAGCTCAGCAGGCCGGCGGCGTTCAGCACGAAGCTGACCGACCCCGAGCAGTCGTAGCCGAGGGCCTGGAAGGAGGCGTGACCGCCACCCCAGATGTAGGGCAGGGTCGCGATCGCGTTGCCGGCGGCGATCATCTCCTGGACCGCCTGCGGGGCGCCGGGCGGCGCCTGCACCATGCTGCCCGTGTTGATCGCCACGCCGCCCGCCTGCTGGTTGACCTGCTCGGAGGCCTTGGCGGCAGACTCCGCCGCCGCCCGGGCGGCGGCCGCCTGGATCGCGGCGTACTTCTTCTGCAGCGAGGCGACGTGCGCCTCCACGCCGGCCAGCCGGCCCTTTGTGTGGGCCCGTGCCGCCTGCTCGTCGATCTGCTGCTTGACGAGCGCCGCCTCGATCGTCGCCTCCTGGTTGCGCTGCGCCAGGATCTGGTTGGTGAGGTTGCGATCGTTGGCCTCCAGCGAGCCGAGCGCAAGCGCCTCGTGCTGGACGCGAGTGCGCGCGATCTGCGTCACCTTGACCATCTCAGCGTCTGAGTGCTGGGCGTCCTTGAGGTAGCTCACCTGGCTGAGCAGGTTCGAGAAGCCGTTGGCGCTCAGGACCACGTCGACCAGGTTGGGGGTGCCGTGCTCGTACTGGGAGCGGAGGTTCGCGGCCAGGTAATTGGCGGCGATGTGCAGCTTGTCCTCCAGCGCCAGCAGCCTGTCGCGTGCGCTCATCAGCTTGATCTCTGTGGCGCGCAGCTGCGCCTCCCGCTGATAGACCTGCGCCTGGATGTTGGCCAGCTGCGACTGGGCGGCGGCGACGCCACCGCTGGTCTTCTGAATCTGCGCCGTCTCGGCGTTGATCTGCGCCTGCAGCGACGATGCCGCCGACTTACCGCTGTTGATCTGGTTCTGGATGCCGGCGAAGCTCGTCGCGATCATCGTCGCGCCGAGCAGCGCGCAGACGAGCGCCGAGGCGAGCATCAGGCGCTTTATGTGGCGGAAGATGAGCATCCAGGCAGAGCTTGGTGTGGACCTGCGCGAACAGCGGAGATCGCGACACATGGCGTGTCACGGTTTCCCTGATCGCCCCTTCGATGCCGTACCGGGCGGCGGCGGCGCCTACCTTACACGCCGGTTCTTTCAGCCCGCCTAAACCGGTGGACGTGCAAGAGATCCTGCAAAGCGGCAGATTTGGTGGAGTTGTGTGAGCGGTGGTGTCGCTTGACCGGCGCTCGCCGCCCGCGCAGGAGCCGCCACCGCCCCCCTCAGCCGTCGCTGCGCTTGCGCGCCCGCGCCGCCTTGGTGCGCGCCGTCTGGTCCAGCACCGTCTTGCGCAGCCGCACATTCAGGGGCGTCACCTCGACGCACTCGTCCTCGCGCAGGAACTCGAGCGCCTGGTCGAGCGAGAGCTCGCGCTTGGGGACCAGCCGCACCAGCTCATCGGCGGTGGAGGAGCGCATGTTGGTCAGGTGCTTCTCCTTGACGGCATTGACGTCGAGGTCCTCGGCACGGGCGTTCTCGCCGACGATCATGCCCTCGTAGACCTCCTCGCCGGGCGCCACGAACAGCGACCCGCGCTCCTGCAGGTTGAAGAGCGCGAAGGCCGCCACCTTGCCGCGGCGGTCGGCCACCAGCGAGCCGGTCCCGCGCGTGCGGATCTCACCCTGCCACGGCTCCCAGCGGTCAAAGACGTGGTGCACCAGGCCGGTGCCGCGCGTCTCGGTGAGGAACTCGGTGCGAAAGCCGATCAGACCGCGTGCCGGGACGATGTACTCCATCCGCACCCAGCCGGTGCCGTGGTTGACCATCTGCTCCATCCGCCCCTTGCGCAGCGCCAGCATCTGCGTGATCACGCCGACGTACTCCTCGGGCGAATCCACGCTCATCCGCTCCATCGGCTCGTGCAGCTTGCCGTCGACCTCGCGCGTCAGCACCTGCGGCTTGCCGACCGTCAGCTCGAAGCCCTCGCGCCGCATCACCTCGACCAGCACCGCCAGCGCCAGCTCGCCGCGCCCCTGCACCTCCCAGACGTCGGGCCGCTCGGTCTCGTCGATGCGCAGCGAGACGTTGCCGACCAGCTCGCGCTCGAGCCGTGCCTTCAGCTGCGAGGCGGTCAGCTTGTCGCCATCCTGACCCGCCAGCGGCGAGTCGTTGGTGCCGATCGTGACCGACAATGACGGCTCGTCGACGGTGATCGGCGGCAGCGGCCGCGGGTCGTCAGGGTCTGCGAGCGTGTCGCCGATCGTGATCTCCGGGATGCCCGCGACGGCGATGATGTCGCCGGCCCGCGCCTCCTCCGCGGACACACGCTCGAGCGCCTGCGTCAGGTACAGCTCGGTCACCTTGACGCGCTCCACCGAGCCGTCTGAGCGGCACCAGGCGATGCTCTCGCCGCGGCGGATCACGCCCTGGCGCACGCGGCAGATCGCGATCCGCCCGACGTACGGTGAGGCGTCGAGGTTGGTGACGTGCGCCTGCAGCGGCGCATCGGGGTCGTACTCCGGAGCCGGGATGTGGTCCACCAGCAACTCGAGCAGCGGCCCCAGGTCGCTCCCCGGCTCGTCCAGGTCGAGCGTCGCCGTGCCCGCCTTGGCGTTGGTGTAGACGATCGGGAACTCGATCTGCGACTCGTCGGCCTCCAGGTCGAGGAACAGCTCGTAGACCTCGTCGATCACCTCGGCGATGCGCGCATCCGGCCTGTCGATCTTGTTGATCACGAGGATCACCGGCAGCCGCGCCGCGAGCGCCTTGCGCAGCACGAAGCGCGTCTGCGGCAGCGGCCCCTCGGAGGCGTCGACCAGCAGCAGCACGCCGTCCACCATCGTCAGCCCGCGCTCGACCTCACCGCCGAAGTCCGCGTGCCCGGGGGTGTCGATGATGTTGAGCGTCACCTCGCCGTAGCGCACCGCCGTGTTCTTGGCGAGGATCGTGATCCCCTTCTCACGCTCCAGGTCCATCGAGTCGAGGACCCTGTCGGCCACGTCCTGGTTGGCGCGAAACGCGCCCGACTGCCACAGCAGCGCATCCACGAGCGTCGTCTTGCCGTGGTCTACGTGCGCGACGATCGCGAGGTTGCGGATATCGGTGCGCGTTGCCATGTCCGCCGGTGCACTGTAGAGGTAAGTCCCGCACTCCAGTGTGATGTGGCGAGGGTGGCGCGGCGCTTGCGGTATCGGCCGTGCCTGCCTGGCCGGCCAGGGCGCCACGACGCGTGCAGCTGCCGTGCGAGCCGTCGTGGCGGGCATGAGCTGCCGTGCCCAGGGCATCGTGCCTCCCGCACGGCAGCTCTCCACGCCGTCTAAGGTGCTAGTCCTCGCGAATGATCATTGCCGTTCCTCCTGGTTTGGGCTGCTCGGTGGCGCGGTCCGGGCCGCTTCCTGCGGGTAAGTGTTCCTCCGCCCGGGTGGCGCAACCACGTCATTTGACACATTGCCCCGGTCCCGTCCCGGCGGGGGTGCTGGACCCAGAGTTGGTCCAGAAGGTCACAGCGCCGGAAGCCGGCGGGCGGCCCACAAGCTGGGGTCGTGCCGGAGGCTGACGGCTCGACGGTGGCTCCAACCGACTGGTTCTTCCGAGCTGGCGCCGTCCGTGAACGGGTGGGCCGGGCTCGCATCCCTGCGAGCCCGGCCCACCCGTCTGCGGTGCTCGTAGCCATCCTTGAGTGGCCCTCAGATCGAGCTTCGCCGCATGGCCGGGCCAGAGCCACGGGCGCTTCGCGGGCTGGCCATCCATCCGCCCGCCAAGATTTGGCGCTTTCAGAGCGATGCGCGCGGGACCGTTGCCTGCCTGCGGGTCAGCTCATGTTGTTCATCGCTGTTGACCCCTGACGGCTGCTGGTCGGCGCGGCCGCGCTGCTTGTCGAGTGGAAGGTATGCGCTGGGGCCGGTCGCAACCACGTCATATGACACCCTTGCGAGACGTCGTCCACCGCCCCGGCCGGAGCCGCTGCTACCGCGCCGCGGCTGCACGCTGTGCATGCTTCGCGCCGTTCGCGGGCAACGTCGGCCAGGTGGGCCTCCAGGATGGGCCGCGGCCGCGCGCGGTGGCTGCGGTCGGCAGCTCGACGGGACGCGCGTCGTTGGCCGCGCGGTAAAGCTCGGCCTGGTGGACTTTGGCTGCGAGGTGGATCATGCTGTTGCTCATCTGAACTTCCCCCTTGCCCTACGCTCGTCGTGCGGCGCCCGGTGCGCTGCTGGCTGAGAGTGAAGGTAAGCCCGTTGGCGCGCGACAACCACGTCATATGACAGGGTCCCCGAGCAGCTTCCTGGATTCGCTTGAGCGCGGCGAGCGGGACGCGTGGCTAGCGGCCGGGCACGTAAGTCACTGGCAGGCCGGTGAGGTGCTGTTCCGTGAGGGTGACGGCGCCGCCAGCGCCCTGCTGATCGTCGGCGGCCTGGTCAAGATCCACAAGCACACCCGCGAGGGTGACGAGCTGATCCTCTCGCTCTCCGGCCCCGGTGACCTGCTCGGCGAAGTCAGCGTGGCGCAGGCGGCCACACGGTCGGCCGACGCGTCGGCGCTGCGCGATGTCGAGGCGGTGTCGGTTCCGGTAGCCGACCTGCGGGCGCTGCTCGCCCGCCAGCCACGCATCGCCCTGGCGCTGCTAGAGCTGGCGCTCGCCCGCCTGCGCCTGGCCGATCAGCGCCGGCTCGAGTTCGCCTCCGCCGAGAGCCTGCCGCGGGTCACGAGCCGGCTGCTAGAGCTGGCCGAGCGCTTCGGCGTGGCCGCCGAGGACGGCACGCTCGCCGTCGAGATGCCGATCAGCCAGGAGGAGCTCGCTTCCTGGGCGGCTGCCTCCCGCGAGTCGACCGCGCGGGCTCTGCGCACGCTGCGCGAGCTCGGCCTGATCGAGACGCACCGCAAGCGGCTCGTGGTGCGTGACGCCGCGGGCCTGCGGCGGCACGCCTCGCGGGTGTGAGCCGGGCGCCGCCGCGCGAGCCACACGCTGGACTCGTCCGCGAGCCGGCATGCAGGCCGGGGCACAGAGCACCAGCGCCGCTCAGACGGGGATTACGTCCACGTGCCGTCCCGCGGCGGCCGCCAGCACCGCCAGGTCCGTGGCGTCGGAGGTGAGGATCGTGTCGCCGTCGCGGCTGATGATCACCAGGGCGGCGTCCAGCACGTCGCTGCCGCCGGTACGTGCCAGCAGCGCGCCGCTGCGCCGCCCGAGCTCGTTGTCGAGGCCGACGACGACCGTGGCCGCCAGCCACATGGCGAGCATGGTCTGCCGGGTGCCGCCTCGCCAGATCTGTCCGACGATCCCGCCGTGGGTCATCGGCGGGGTTCCGAGTGCGTGCTCACGTTTCAGCCTGCGGTGCGCGGGCGGATCGCCGCGCTCGAGGGCGATAAACGCGCCGGCGTCGAGCAGCAGCGTCACCGCGGCCGCACATGGATCGCTCTGGCCTGCATGGCGCGCTCGGCCTCGATCATGTCGGCCTCCGTGATCTCGCCGTGCTCGGCCTCGTAGGCCCGGATGACCTCGTCCATCGCCCGCAGCTTCTGCTCGCGCTCGAGCGCCGCGCGTAGCGCGGTGTTGACCCAGGCGCTGAGGCTCTCGGCACGGCCGTCATCGACGAGCTGGTTGCCGAAGCGAAGCAGCTCCGCGTCGACGGTGACCGACAGGCGCTCCTTTGTGCTCATACAAATATGCTATCGCGGTGCTACCAGCGTGTGCGAGCGGGCCGAGTGGGGACCGCAACCTGTCGGGGATCGCGGTGGACACGCGCGGCTGGAAGCTTGCGGTGTGGAGATCTCCGGCAGGGTTGAACGTGGGGGCGCCGGGCTGCACGCCACGGTCGGGGGTTGGCTGGGCTCGCGTGTGCCGTGGGGGGCGTGGCGCGGGAGGAGCAGCTGCCAACCGATGGGGTGCTCCTGCGCGGAGCGCAGGTGGGCGCCGAAGGTGGCGTGCGTGGCCACCCGCACCCACCGCTTGCAGCGCACGGCTCTGCCGCGCTTCAGCGCGCGTCGTAGACGAGCGGATGGCCGGCGCGGTCCAGGAGGTAGAGGGTGCCGGTGAAGTTCGAGTACGGGGACGCACCCAGACTGACCGCGAGCGAGTCCTGGACCAGCTTCGTCCCGCAGGCGCGCGCGATGCCGGCGGCGGCCGCGGTTTGCGACGCCGGTCCTACGCTGGTGATGGTGTGGCGCCCGCCGGACGTGCCGTCTGTGAAGGCGTTGAAGTCAGCTGCCCACCACGAGCGATCGGTGACCACGATGTCCGCGGCGAACTGGGAGGTCAGGTACCCTGCCGCGATCCGCCTCGCGTCTGCGACCGCCTGTGGCGTGAAGCGCTCGAGTCCGGCTTCGCTTGGGCAGGATGCGAGCGCCCGGCCGTGCGACGGTCGGCTCGCCGGGTAGAGGCTCGCGGGGAACCCGGGGGCCCCGAGTTTCGGCAGCGTCGCGGCGAGCGGCGTGCGGATCGGCACGAGCGCCGCGCGCCTGGCGTGGGTGATCCGGACGAGCACGCTCCCGGCGCCCCAACCGTTGCCCTGGGAGTTGTCGACGTACACGGTCCCGTTGGTGGTGATGGCGATGCCGTCCTCCTGGAAACCCTGGTCGCTGCCCCAGTGCAGGCCGTCCACGTGCTTGGGGACCACGCTGTAGAGCCCTCGGACGCCCCGGGTTGTGATCTCCTGGATGAGGCCGCCCTGCGTGCCGGCGAAGACCCTGCCGTCCGGCGCGGTGGTGAGCTGATGCGCGTAGCTGGACCCGGCGAGCGCTCTGAGCCTGCCGTGTCGGGAAAGCTCGAAGATGAGCTTGGGCGACTGGTTCCAGATGAAGAGGTCACCGTTCGGGTTGAACGTGAGCGCGCTCGGTAGGAACGCAATGTGCGCGGCAGTGACAGTTGTCACCGCGTGCGTATCAAGATGGCGGGCGCCCGCAACAAAGAGGGGAGGCCCGCCAGCGCCGAGCCTCTCGATCGTGGAGTTGAACGCCAGATAGATGTCCCCTGACGGCGACAGCGCGAACGCGTCGATCGGGCAGGATGTCCCGCTCGGGTAGACGCGTGACAGCGGCATCCGCAGGATCGTGCGGATGATGCCGTTGCGGCTGACCTGCCGGATGCGGCAGCTGCCGTCGTCCAGGAAGTCGACGCTCCCGCGCGGAGTGACCACCATGCTGGCCGAGGAGAAGTAGCCGAGGTCGAGCTCCGCGTTGCGCGCCGGCCCGCCGTCACCGGAGAGCCCGATCCGCCCATCACCGGCAAAGACCGACAGCACGCCCCGTGGGGTCAGCTTCAGGATCTGGTCGCGGGAGCTGTCGAGGATCAGCAGGTCCCCGTTCGGCAGCGTCGCGAGCGTCGTCGGCTGGATCAGGTCGAGCGCGCGGGTCGGCACGAACGGGTGCGTCGACGGGGCGGTGTAGCCGGGCGTCTCGGCACCCTTGCTGGGCGCCGGCCGGCCTGCACGCGCGGGCGGGCGCGGGGGTGGCCCGGAAGCCGTGATGAAAGCGGCCGCAGCGGCGCCCGCGGCCACCGCGGTGAGCGTCGAGCCGATCAGCCAGCGGCGGCGGCGCAGCCGGCGGGCCTCCTTGATCAGAGCCTCCTCGTCGCTCGAGGGGCTGTGGCGGTCGAGCAGCGTCACGACAGGGCCTCGATCATCGCGATCAGCTCCTCACGGCCGTAGCCGTTACGGCGCGCGAATGCGACCAGCTCCCGCGCGCGGGTCATGACAGCGCCGCGCTCGGGCGTGCCCGCGACTGTGATCCCGCGCCCCTGGCGGATCTCCAAAAGGCCCTCATCGCGCAGCTGGTGCAGCGCCCGCAGGACCGTGTTGCGGTTCACGCCGAGCACGGTCGCGAGGTCCTTGGCCAGTGGCATGCGCTCGCCGGGTCTCGCCTCACCATCGGCGATCGCGCGGCGGAGCTCGGCGGCGACCTGCTCCCAGAGGGGCAGTGGGTCGGTCGGATCCACAGATGGCTGCATAGATCTAGTTTATACAGATCAAACCAGATGCACGCTGGGGCTGTGATCGCTTGCGTCAGAGGGTCGGCGTGGTCGCGTAGATCAGCGCCCGGCCCGACGCGGGCCCTCAGGCGGTCTCGCAGGAGGCGCGGCCTCGCGGTGAGCGTGGAGCCGAGCCGCGCTCGGGTGTGCCCGCGACCGTGATCCCGCGCCCACGGCGGATCTCGTGCAGGACCGTGCCGCGGTTGACGCCCCGATCGGCGTGCGTCAGGGGGTGGCGAACCCCAGCTCGCGCGCATGCTTGCGCAGGCGCTCGTCACGGGTCGCGACGGCGGCCGCGTCGGCAGGGCTCGAGTGCAGCACCATGGGTGGCAAGGCCGGCTCGCGAAGGCGGCACTACCTGTCTGCGGGCTGCAGCCCCCCGAACCCGGTCCACAGCGCGGCCATGGCCGCGTCAACGACCTCGGCGCGGCCGACGTCTGGGTGCTCCTGCCACCAGCGCGCGGCCGCGGTGAGGCCGTCGCGGTGGATCGCGAACAGCGCGCGTGCGCGAACGCTCTCCGGTTCCAGGCCGGCGCGGCGGGCGTCCGCGGCAAGCAGCTCGGCCAGCACGCGGTTTGAGTCAGCGCGCACCCGGCGCCAGTCGGCCGCCGCCTGGGTGTCGTGCGGGGCGTGGCGCGGGAACAGCAGCTGCCAGCCGAGGGGGTGATCCTGCACGAAGCGCAGATAGGCGTCGAAGGCGGCGCGCCAGCGCTGCTCGGTGGTGCCCTCCGAGCGCAGCGCGGCGCCGAGGTGCTCGAGCAGCGCCCGCTGCTCGGAGTCGAGTACCTCGATGAACAGCGCATGCTTGGACGGGAAGTGGTCGTAGAGCACCGTGCGCGCCACGCCGGCGGCGGCGGCGATGCGTCCCACCGACGCGGCCTCGTAGCCGCGGGCGGCGAACTCGGCCAGGGCCGCGGCGAGGATCAGCTCGCGACGCTCGGGGCCCTTGAGCCGGGTGCGTGGAGCGTCCGTTGGCATCGCCACCAGAGTATTATCCGACACTGGTGTCGGTTAGCACGCCTGCTGCCGCGCCGCCGCCTCACCCCCACAAGGAGAGCAACTGCATGCCAGCCACAGAAGCGCTCGTCTACGACGCGATCCGCACCCCGCGTGGGCGCGGCAAGTCGAACGGGTCACTGCACACCGTAAAGCCGGTCGACCTCGTCGTCGGCCTGATCCACGAGCTTTTGAGCCGCAACCAGGAGCTCGACCCGGCGCGGGTTGAGGATTTCGTCCTGGGCTGCGTCACGCCGGTCGGCGACCAGGGCGGTGATATCGCCAAGGCGGCGGCGGCCAAGGCGGGTCTGCCCGACGCGGTCGCCGGCATGCAGCTCAACCGCTTCTGTGCCTCCGGGCTCGAGGCGGTGAACGTCGCCGCCCAGAAGGTCGCCTCCGGCTGGGAGGACCTCGTGCTCGCCGGCGGCGTCGAGTCGATGTCGCGCGTGCCGATGGGCTCTGACGGCGGCGCCTGGGCGATGGACCCGGAGACCGCCTACGGAAACTTCTTCGTGCCGCAGGGGATCAGCGCCGACCTGATCGCGACGCTCGAGGGGTTCAGCCGTGAGGACGTTGACGTCTACGCCGCGCGGTCTCAGACGCGTGCCGCCACCGCTCAGGCGGAGGGCCGCTTCGCGCAGTCCGTCGTACCGGTGACCGACATCAACGACAACCTCGTGCTCGACCACGACGAGCTGATTCGCGCCGATACCACCGTGGACACGCTCGCCCCGCTCAAGCCGGCCTTCGCGATGATGGGCGAGTACGGCGGCTTTGACGCCGTGGCATTGCAGCGCTACCACTGGGTCGAGCGCATCGAGCACGTGCACACGCCCGGCAACTCCTCCGGGATCGTGGACGGCGCGAGCGTCGTTCTGGTCGGCAACGAGCGGGTCGGCGACGAGCTCAGGCTGACTCCGCGCGCCCGCATCCTCGCCACGGCGGTGACCGGCAGCGAGCCGACGATCATGCTGACGGGGCCCGCGCCGGCGAGCCGCAAGGCGCTCGCCAAGGCGGGCCTCGAGCTCGACGACATCGACCTGATCGAGATGAACGAGGCGTTCGCCGCCGTGGTGCTCCGCTTCGCGCGCGACATGGCCGGCAAGGACGGCGAGCAGGCGCTGCTCGAGAAGACCAACGTCAACGGCGGCGCGATCGCCATGGGTCACCCGCTCGGCGCGACCGGCGGCATGATCCTCGGCACGCTCATAGACGAGCTGCACCGCAGCGGCGGCAGGTACGGGCTGGCGACGCTGTGCATCGGCGGCGGCATGGGCATCGCGACCGTGGTGGAGGCGATCTAGATGGCTGAAGCCAGCACGATCAGCTGGGAGCGGGGCACGGACGGCATCGTCGTCCTGACGCTCGACGACCAATCGCAGTCGGCCAACACGATGAACAGCGCCTACGTCGAATCCATGCGCGCGGTCGTGACCCGTCTGCAAGAGGAGCGCGACCAGGTCACCGGCGTGATCATCACATCCGCCAAGAAGACCTTCTTCGCCGGCGGCGATCTCAATGCCCTGCGTCAGGTCTCCAAGCAGAGCGCAGCCGAGTTCACCCGGTTCCTGGGCGAGATCAAGGCGCAGCTGCGAGCGATCGAGACGCTCGGCGTGCCGGTCGTCGCGGCGATCAACGGCGCTGCGCTGGGCGGTGGCCTGGAGATCGCCCTGGCCGCACACCGGCGCGTGATCGTCGACGATCCCAGCGCGGTGATCGGCTTTCCGGAGGTCAGCCTGGGCCTGCTTCCGGGTGCCGGCGGCGTCACGCGCACGGTTCGGATGCTCGGCATCGCGCAGGCGCTCATGCAGGTGCTGCTCCAGGGGATGAAGCGCTTCCGGCCGGCCGAGGCCAGGGAGCTCGGGCTTGTCGATGAGGTCGTTGCGAGCGTTGACGAGCTGATCCCTGCGGCCAAGCGCTGGATCGCCGAGCAACGCGCATCGGGCGCACCGGCCGGGCAGCCCTGGGACACCGCAGAGAAGTACCGGATCCCCGGCGGCACGCCGTCGACGCCGTCACTGGCAGCCAACCTTCCCGCGTTCCCCGCCAACCTGCGCAAGCAGCTCAAGGGCGCCAACATGCCGGCGCCGCTGGCGATCATGGCAGCCGCCGTGGAGGGGACGCAGGTGGACTTTGACCACGCGCTGGAGATCGAGACGCGTTACTTCGTCAAGCTGGCGACCGGCCAGGTTGCCAAGAACATGATCCAGGCGTTCTGGTTCGACCTGAACCGCGTGAACGGCGGCCGCGGCCGGCCGGCGGACGGTGCGCGCTACCGAGCCCGGAAGGTGGTGGTTCTCGGTGCCGGCATGATGGGTGCGGCGATCGCCTACGTGTGCGCCAAGGCCGGCATCGAGGTGGTGCTCAAAGACGTCACGCTCGAGGCTGCCCAGCGCGGCAAGGGCTACTCGGAGAAGCTGCTGGCCAAGGCCGTCGAGCGTGGCCGTTCCACAGAGGCGCAGGCGGACGCGCTGCTCGCGCTGATCCACCCGACCGACAGCGCCCAGGACGCCGCCGGCGCCGACCTCGTGATCGAGGCGGTCTTCGAGGACCCATCGCTCAAAGACAGCGTCTGGCGCGAGATCGAGCCGCATGTCGCGCCGGACGCGCTGCTCGGCTCGAACACCTCGACGCTGCCGATCAGCGGCCTGGCGGCGAGCGTCACACGCCCCGACGACTTCATCGGCATCCATTTCTTCTCGCCCGTGGACAAGATGCCGCTCGTGGAGCTGATTCGCGGTGAGCGCACCAGCGACGCCGCGACCTACAGAGCGCTTGACTTCGTCGCGCAGATCAAGAAGACCCCGATCGTCGTGAATGACAGCCGCGGCTTCTATACCAGCCGCGTGATCGGCACCTTCATCGACGAGGGCATCGCCATGCTCGCGGAGGGCATTCCGCCGGCCACGATCGAGCAGGCGTCGTCGCAGGCGGGCTACCCCGCGCCGGTGCTGCAGCTCTCAGACGAGCTCAACATGAAGCTGATGCGCAAGATCCGGCTGGCCGCGCAAGCGGCCGCGCAGCAGGCGGGCGAGACCTGGAAGCGCAGCGGTGCCGAGGCGGTGATCGACCGCATGCTCGACGAGTTCGACCGGCCCGGACGCCTGGAGGGCCGGGGCTTCTACGAGTACGACGAAACCGGCAGGCGCACCGGTCTGTGGCCCGGTCTGCGTGACGCCTTCCCGCCGGCCCCCGACCCGGAGGCGCTGCCGCTGCGCGACCTGGAGGAGCGGATGCTCTTCATCGAGGCGATCGAGGCGGTGCGCTGCCACGACGAGGGGGTGATCGAGTCCGTGGCCGACGCCAACATCGGCTCGATCATGGGCATCGGCTATCCAGCCTGGACCGGCGGCGCGCTGCAGTACATAAACGGCTACGAGGCGGCTGACGGCGGCGCTGGCCCGGCAGCGTTCGTCGCCCGCGCCCGTGAGCTCGCGGCCGGCTACGGCGAGCGCTTCGAGCCGCCGGCCTCGCTGGTCGCGCGGGCACGTAGCGGCAAGCGCTACAGCGACGAGCCGGAGGGTGTTACCGTCTAAGCCGACATGTCCGGTCGGCGTCGGGGAGGCTCGTCTTGGCTGCAGGTCGCCAGCGCGGCGCTGCTGGTGGTGGCCGCCGTGGTGGTCGCCGTGATCGCCGTCTCCGATCTGACCCGTGGTCACGGGCCGACCGTGGGCAAGGCGGTGGCTGCGCCCACCACTCAGGCGCGTGACGTCAAGCGCAAGCCGGTCAAGCACGCCGCGATCCATCCGGAGTTCGTGCGCAACGCGACGCCGCAGCCGGGGTGGCGCAGGTACACCGGTCCGGTGCCGATCCTCGTCTACCACGCGCTCGGACCGCCGCCGCCGGGCGCGCCGTTCCCGCTGCTCTATGTCTCCTACGGCAACTTCAAGGCGGAGATGGCCTGGTTGTATCAGAACGGCTACCAGGCGGTCACGCTGGACGAGGTGCTGAACGCCTGGTACCACGGCGGCACCCTGCCTGCCAAGCCGATCGTGATCACGTTTGACAACGGCTACCCCGAGCAGGTGCGCTTCGCGCCACACGTGATGGCCAAGTACGGCTGGCCCGGCGTGCTGGACGAGATCACCGAGAACCACCTGCCGCCGAGTTACATCTGGCCCGTGATCCACAGGGGCTGGGAAGTGGACTCACACTCGCTCACCCACCCTGACCTCGTCACCGCCACGCCCGCTGAGCTGAGGGCGCAGGTCTATGACTCGCGGCTCTACCTGCAGAAGACCTTTCACATACCTGTCAACATGTTCTGCTACCCGTCGAGTGAATATGACACCGCCGTGATCAACGCCGTCAAGCGTGCGGGCTACACCGCCGCGGTCACCGAGGGCCACGCCTACGCGTTCCGTACCGAGCCGTACCTGCTTCCGCGCTTTGAGATCGAGGGCGGCGTATCGCAGCTGGCGGCCGACCTCAGCTACTACAAGCCCGCGCACTACGGCTGGTAGCGCGCCTGCAACGGCGCGTCATTTGCTGAAACGCGTTACTGGAGTAACGTGGCCGCTCCCGGGGAAGCCTCGGTCTCGTAGAGCGGCGAACGGAGTGGGATGGACACGCAGTTGGACACTGATACCTCGGCCGTGCTGGCGGCGCTGACCCTGGAAGAGAAGGCGGCGCTGCTGGACGGCTCGGACTTCTGGCACACCGAGGCGATCGAGCGTCTGGGAATCCCTCGCGTGCTCGTCTCCGACGGGCCTCACGGCCTGCGCAAGGTGGTGGCCCCCGACGACGCGTCGATCGAACACTCGGATCGGGCCACCTGCTTCCCGCCCGCGGCGGGGCTGGCGTCCTCGTGGGACCAGGAGCTCGTCGGACGCGTCGGTGACGCGCTCGGTCGTGAATGCCGGGTAGCCGGGGTCTCGGTGCTGCTCGGCCCGGGCGTGAACATGAAGCGCTCGCCGCTGTGCGGCCGTAACTTCGAGTACTTCTCCGAGGATCCGCTGCTTGCCGGCGTGCTCGCAGCCGCCTGGGTCGGGGGCGTGCAGAGCCACGGGGTTGGCGCCTCGCTCAAGCACTTCGCCGCCAACAATCAGGAGGCCGACCGCCTGCGGGTCTCGGCTGAGGTCGACGAGCGCACGCTGCGCGAGATCTACCTGGCCGCGTTCGAGCGGGTCGTGACCGAGCGCCAGCCGTGGACGGTGATGAGCTCATACAACCGCATCAACGGCGTCTACGCGTGTGAGAACCGCTGGCTGCTGACCGACGTCCTGCGAGAGGAGTGGGGCTTTCAGGGGCTGGTCGTCTCTGACTGGGCGGCCGTGGACAATCGCGCGGCGGCGCTGGCTGCCGGCTGCGACCTGGAGATGCCCTCATCCAGCGGCGTCGGCACGCACGTGATCCTGGATGCAGTCGCCGCCGGCCGGCTGAGCGAGGAGCAGGTGGATGTGGCGGTGCGACGCGTGCTCGAGCTGGTGGCGCGCGCGGGTGAGCGTGAGCCGCTCGACGGGTTCGATGTCGATTCTCACCACGCGCTGGCGCGCGAGGCGGCGGCCGCCAGCGCCGTGCTGCTCAAGAACGAGGCCGGCCTCCTGCCGCTTGACCCGGATCATGGCGGGCCGGTGGCGGTGATCGGGGAGTTCGCGCGGACCCCGCGGTACCAGGGAGCAGGCTCTTCGCAGGTGAACCCGACACGGCTGGACAACGCGCTCGATTCGCTGCGGGCGCAGCTGAACGGCCGGCGCGAGGTGATCTTCGCGCCCGGCTTCGAGCTCGAGGCAGATCAGGCCGATCCGCAGCTGGTCGACGAGGCTGTGCGGGCGGCCGCCGGGGCCGAGACGGCACTCGTGTTCCTGGGACTGCCACCGTCGCACGAGTCGGAGGGCTGGGACCGCGAGCACATGGACCTGCCGGCGCTGCAGCTCGAGCTGCTCGCCGCGGTCGCGGCCGTGAACCCCAACGTGGCTGTGGTGCTCTCGAACGGCGCCGCCGTGCTGACGGCGCCGCTCGAACCGCACGCCCGCGCGATCATCGAGGGCTGGCTGCTCGGGCAGGCAGGGGGCGCGGCGCTGGCCGACCTGCTGCTCGGCCGGGTCTCCCCGTCCGGGCGGCTGGCTGAGACGATCCCGCTCAAGTTCTCGGACAACCCCACGATCGGGAACTTCCCGGGCGAGAACCACGAGGTCCGCTACGGCGAGGGGCTGCTGATCGGCTACCGCTGGTATGACGCCCACGAGCTGCCGGTCGCCTACCCGTTCGGCCATGGCCTCGCCTACACCAGCTTCGGCTACGCCGACCTGCGGGCCGTGGTCAGCGACGATGGCCGGTGGCCGCGAGTCGAGGTGACCGTGACGGTGTCCAACACGGGCGCGCGGCCGGGCGCCGAGGTGGTCCAGGTGTACGTCGCCGACCCGGTTGCGAGCGTGTACCGCCCGGCGCAGGAGCTGCGCGGCTTCGCCAAGGTGATGCTCGAGCCCGGCGAGAGCCGGGAGGTGAGCATCCCGCTGGACGCTCGCGCATTCGCCTACTGGCACGTGGCGCGCGGCGAGTGGGTCGTGGAGGGCGGTGACTTCGAGCTGCGCGTAGGCGCCTCGACTCGCGACATCCGCCTTTCGACGACGGTCGCGCTGGTGGGTGGCGAGGTGGCCGCGCCGCTCACATCCAGATCGACCCTCGGGGAGTTCCTCGCGGACGCTGCGGCGTCGGAGTGGCTGCTCGCGCAGCTGCGCCGCTCACCGCTCGGCGAGCGTGTGATCGGCACGCACCTGGGCAAGATGCTCGAGACGGTGCCGCTCACCCGGCTGGCGCGCTTCCCAGGCTCCCCGTTCACCGAGGCGGACATAGACGAGTACCTGCGCACCAGGTCTGCGTAGCGCGCGGCCAGCGGGCCGCGCGCCCCATCAGATCACCAAGCCGTGGCGCACCGTGTTCTCGCTGACGCTGCGCGCCTCGACGAACGAAAGCAGGTAGTCGGGCCCGCCCGCCTTGGGGCCGGTGCCCGACAGGCGCCCGCCGCCGAACGGCTGACGCCCCACCATCGCGCCGGTGATCTCGCGGTTGACGTAGAGGTTGCCGACGATCCCCAGGCGGCTGACGTACTCGATCGTGCGCGGGCTGCGGGTGAAGAGGCCGCCCGTCAGGCCGAAGTCGCCCTCCTGCACGATCCTGACGGCCGCCTCGACGCTGGTCACGCGCTCGCAGGAGAGGACCGGGCCGAACACCTCCTCGCGCACGATCCGCGAGCTGGACGGCAGGTCCACGAACATCGTCGGCGGCACGTAATGACCGTCGGTCCCGGCCGGGACCTGAGCCTGCACGCGCGGGGCGTGCTCGGCGCCCTCCAGGAACGCGCCGATGCGCGTGACCGCCTCAGCGTCGATCACCGCCGACAGGTCGGAGGCGAAGTCCTCCGCCGGCCCCACCCGCAGCGCCGCGATCGCGCCCGCCAGGCGCTCGCTCAAGGGCTCGGCGATCTCTTCGCAGACGAGCACGCGCGCGGCCGCCGAGCACTTCTGCCCGGCGAAGCCAAAGGCGCTCTTGACGATCGCCGGCACGGCGTCGTCCAGGTCGGCGTCCGCGTCGACGATGATGCAGTTCTTGCCGCCCATCTCGGCGATCACGCGCTTGACGTGACGCTGGCCCGGGTGCGGCTCGGCGGCCGCGCGGATGATGTGCTGGCCGGCGGCACACGACCCGGTGAACGCGATCCCATGTACCAGCGGGTGTGCGACCAGCTCACGCGCAGGCTCGTCGGAGCCGGTCAAGAGCACCACGGCATCCTCGGGGACACCCGCGGCATGGAGCGCCTGCACCAGCGCGTGCCCGCACGCGGGCGTCTGCTCGGCCGGCTTGAAGACGACCGTGTTGCCGGTCACGAGCGCCGCCGAGACCATCCCGGCGGGGATCGCCAGCGGGAAGTTCCAGGGTGCGATCACGGCGTGCACGCCGCGCGGGTGGTAGCGCAGCGTGTTGCGCTCGCCCGGCACCTGCAGCAGCGCCACTCCCTGAGCGAGCGCCGCTGCCCCCAGGGCGTAATACTCGAGGAAGTCGATCGCCTCACAGACATCGGCGTCAGCCTCCGGCCAGGGCTTGCCGGCCTCCAGCACCTCCAGCGCCGCCAGCTCCAGGCGGCGCTCGCGCAGCAGCCCCGCCGCGCGCTGGAGCGTCCGCACCCTGACGCTCGCCTCCAGCGAGGCCCACGCCGTGAGCGCGGCGTCGGCGCGCGTGACCGCGGCGCGCGCGTCAGCGGCGGTCCCGGCCGGCGCGACGGCGATCAGCTCTGCCGGGTCGGCTGGGTTGTGCGAGCGCAGCTCGCCGCCGCCGCCGCCACCCGCGCCGTCCGCGCCCCACGCGGCCCCGCTCGCCGAGCCGATCCGCAGTGGCAGCTTCGTCCGCAGTTCGGCCAGGGCGCGCAGGGCCTGTGCCCGCACCGGCTCGCGGCGGAGCTCGAGCGCGGGTTCATTGCGAAATGTTGCGTGCGCGGTCACGGTCTCTCCAGTAGCAGGCGTAGGTCCGCGCCCGAGCCGAGCGCGGCGAGGAAGGAATCGTTCGAGGTGTTCTCGAGCAGACGGCGGACCAGGTAGGCCATGCCGGCCACGAGGTCGCCGACGGGGCAGTAGACGCGGACCCGGCGGCCGCAGGCGTTGATCGCGGCGGCGGTGTCGTCACCGAGGCCACGCAGAACCTGGAGCTCGACCGCCTCCGGCTCCAGGCGCAGAGCGTCGGCGTAGGCGAGCGCGTGCGCCAGCGAGCGCAGGTTGTGCGAGGCGATGGCGGGGCGCAACGCCAGGCCGCCGGCACGGGCATCGAGCAGCCGCCTGGTCAGGTGCTCGTAGTGGCGGTCACAGGCGCGGCGGTCCGTGAAGACCGGCGTGCGCCAGCCGTGCTGTGCGGCAAGCACCACCTCGTGATCCCAGTAGGCGCCCTTCACCAGACGCACGGTGAACGGCGCGCCGCGGGGGTTGCCCTCCACCCAGGCGAGCAGCCGTTCGAGCTGCTCCTCGGAGTCGGTCAGGTACGCCTGCAGGACGATCCCGGCGGACGGTCCTGCCACGAACTCGTCGCGCGCGAGCAGTTCCAGGAACAGCTCGGTGATGCTCTCACGCGTGTCCAGCGACTCCATGTCCACGTGTAGGTGGGCGTCGAGCTCGCGCGCCAGTCGCAGCAGCGCGAGCAGACGCTCGCGTGCTGCTTCCAGCGCGCGCCGCGGCGCGTTTGCCCGCAGGTGTGGCGTGAGCGCGGAGACCTTCACGCTCAGGTTCGCGCGCGGCAGCGGCCCGAGCCCGTCGTGGTCGAGCATCGGCGCGGGCTGCCAGGCGGCCCCGAGCTGCGCGAGCGTGCGCAGCGTCTGTGTGCAGCGCTCGGCGTAGAGCTCGCCCTCGCCCTCGGTGAGCGTCGCCTCGCCGAGCAGGTCGAGCGTCACGCAGCGCCCGTGCTCCCAGAGCGAGCGCAGCTCGCCCGCTGCCGCCTCCGCGTCCTCGCCGGCTATGAAGCGGTGGGCCATCGAGGCCACGCCGAGCGCCGCGGCAGCCGCCGTCGGGAGCTCCAGCGCGCGCCGCCCGGTCAGCCGCGCCAGCCGCCGGGCGACCCCGGAGTGCTCACCGTCCACCGGGCCCTCGCCGGCCCCGAAGCGCTCGCGCCCCCCGGCCTCCTCCAGGAGCTCGCTCAGGTGCCGCACGAGCTCTGAGCGGCTGTGGCAGGCGGGACGCACGTCCACGAAGCGGAACAGCGCCGCGCGCAGGCGAGGATCGCCGATCAGCCACCGCATCATCAGCTGCTCGGCGCCGGCCCGCGGCCGGCGCAGGCCGCCGCTGGGAAGGCCGGCCGCGAGGCGGCTGCCCCACACCTGCACCCGTTCGTCCAACGTCACCTCATCCATCGCCACCGGGGATCTTTAGCATGTCACGGCGTGATCGAGTTTCGCGAAGGGCTTGTCGACAGCGGTGACGGCGCCCGCCTCGAGTCGGAGATGCGCCTCGAGGTACAGGGCATGTACACGGGATTGGATCTCCAGGCGCCCGGCATGCCCCAGGCCGGCCCGGACGAGCTGAACCCACCCAACGGTCGCTTCATCGTCGGCTACAGGGAGGGCGCGGCGGTCTGCTGCGGCGGCATCAAGCGCCTCGAGGCGGAGGTATGCGAGTTCAAGCGCATGTACGTGGTGCCGCCGGCGCGTGGCCAGGGTGTCGCCCGTGCCCTGCTCGGCGAGCTGGAGCGCCGTGCGCGCGAGCTCGGCTACACCGTCGCGCGTCTGGACACGGGCGAGCGGCAGGCCGCGGCAAAGCACCTGTACGAGTCGGCCGGGTACGCGCCGATCGCCAACTACAACGCAAACCCGGTCGCGACCTACTTCGGTGAGAAGCGCCTGAGCTGAGCGGCCGCCACCGGTCGCTCAGATCCGGCCCGCGCGCCGCAGCTCCGCGACGGCGACGTTGGCCGCCAGCAGCTCGTCGTGGGACGTGCCCGCGTCGATCCAGTAGCCCTCGAGCGTCTCGCAGCGCATCGTGCCGGCGTCAACGTAGATGTTGTTGAGGTCGGTGATCTCGAGCTCTCCGCGCGCGGAGGGTGAGATGCCCCGCAGCTGCGACCACACCGCCGTGTCGTACATGTAGATGCCGGTCTGGATCAGCTTCGACTTCGGCGCCGTGGGCTTCTCCTCGATGCCCACGACCCGCTCGCCGTCCATCTCGATCACGCCGTACTGCTCGGGATGCTCCATCTCCACGCCGAAGATCACCGCTCCGCTCGCCTGCGACGAGAAGCGCTCGACGGCCGGTCGCAGGTCGTGGGTGAAGATGTTGTCGCCCAGCAGCACGAGCATCCGCTCGCTGCCGACGAACGACTCCGCGAGCGAGACGGCCTGCGCCAGCCCGCCAGCCTCCTCCTGCAGCTCGTACGCCAGCTTGAGCCCGAACTCGCGTCCGGAGCCGAGCAGCTGGATGAAGTGGCCGGCGTGCTCCGGGTTGGTGATGAGGAGCACGTCCTGCACTCCGGCTCGAGCCATCGCCTGCAGCGGGTAGTAGATCAGCGGCCGGTCGTAGATCGGCAGCAGGTGCTTGTTGGTCACCTTCGTCAGCGGGCGCAGGCGCGTCGCCTTTCCGCCGGCCAGCACTACCCCCCTCAAAGCTCGCCTCCTATGCCCGTCATGCCGGAACCGCAGACTCTATCCCGGCAGCGGCCACGCGCACCGCTTCGCGGGCGGACGCCGGCTCGAGCACGACCGCGTCGCCGGCCTCTTTGAGCACGTTGCGGACCAGCCAGTCGAGCCCCGCGTAGCCGAGCTCGACCACGATCGACCCGTCCCTGCCCTCGGTGATGACCGTGCGCTCCTCCCGTGCCCAGCGCGCGCGCTCGGGCGAGATCCACACGTGGGCGCGGCTGGAGGCCGGCACCTCGCCGGTTCGCAGCCAGCCGTCGACGCCGGCCGAGAAGTCGATCTCGCCGCGCGGCTCAAACGGCGTGGCCGTCACCTCGGCGGACTTGATCCGGTCCAGCCGGAAGTGGCGCACGCCGTCGCGCTCCGGGTCGTAGCTCGCCACGTACCAACCCTCGCGCCCGTTCACCAGCTGGTAGGGCTCGACCACACGGGCCACCAGCTGCCCCTCGTTCTCCTTGTAGTACTCGATCGCCAGCAGCCGTCCGCCGGCGATCGCCGCGCGCACCACGCCGGCCACCTCCTGGTCGTCGCCCACGGAGGAGGCGACGTGCAGGCCCTCGTGCGCCGGGTCCTCGCCGAGCGCCGCCACGACCTTGCGCCGCACCGACTCGAGCGACCCCTCCGGGATGTGCTCGCCGATCAGGTCGATCGCGGCGATCAGCGCCTTGGCCTCCACCGGCAGCAGCCGCGCCGGCCGCGCGAACGCGTCCCCGTAGGGCTCGGGGTCGACCTCGACGCTGCCGTCGGGCCCGATCTCGGCGTAGAGCACGTAGGTGCCGGCACCGAAGTTGACCACGTTGAGCACTCCGATGTCCTCCGCGAGCTCCTGCTCGGAGAGCTTGAGCCGCGCGCGCAGCTCGCCCGCATCGAGTCGCCGGCCGCGGCGCCCGGCGTCGATCAGGATGCTCGCGAGCGTCACCAGTCGTGCGAAGCGCTCGGGCCGGATGACGGTCTCGGCGCCGCTCGCCTCGGCCTGCTCTTCGGGTTGGTCGTCCTCCGCGCCCGCTGGCGCGGAGGACTCTCCGGGAGCGTCCAGCGCCACACGATCCCGGGTCAGGGGCGGCACGTCGGGCTCGCCACTGTGGCGTGAGACCAGCGCCCGCACCCGCTCGCGCAGCTCCGCGACGAGCTGCGGCGGCGAGGTCAGGCGGGCGTTCTCCCCGAGCCCGAGCACCCAGGCGAGCAGCTGCCGCGAGTCGGCGTAGGCGGTGGTGAAGATGAAGTCGTCCCCGTCGGCGGCCGGCTGCAGGTCGCCGTAGCGGCCGAAGTGCCGCTGCACCTGCCAGGCGATCCGGCTCGAGATCCGGACCTCGGCGCTGGCCGCCGGCTCGCCGAACTGCCACGGGACGCGATCGGCGTAGGCGCGCGGATCGAAGTCCGCCGGCCGCCCGAAGTCGTGCTCGGCCTTGGTGGCGTAGCCGACCTTGCCCCGGATCCGTGAGAGCCGGAAGACGCGCACCGCATCGCGTTCGTGCGCGTGGCCGACGAGGTAGAACTGCCCGCCCTGATAGAGCAGTTGGTAGGGGTCGACGCGGCGGCGCTCGAGCGCGTCTCGGGCCATCGTGTAGTACTCGAACAGGATCGTCTTGCGCCGGAAGATCGCCGTCTCGATCTTGGCCAGCCGCTGCGAGAGCTCGTGCCCGTCGGCTGCGCCTGTGATCCCCAGCGCGATCGTGTGCTGGGCGGGTGAGTCGAGCGGGCTCGGTCGACCCCAGGAGATCTGCTGCAGCGCCAGCCGCAGCGGCTCGGCGTAGGCGAACTTGCCGTCCAGCAGGTGCAGCGCGGTCCTCAGCGCGGCCAGCTCGGCGTCGTCGAACTCGATCGGCGGCAGGTGGAAGTTCTCCGGCGCCAGTGAGTATTGCTCCTGCTCGACCAGCCCGTCCTGGGGCTTTTCGACCGATAGCACGATGCCGAGCGCCTCGAGCTCGGAGCGGTCCGCGTAGAAGCGACGGGCGAAGGCGTCCTCGTTCATCGCGCTGTAGCCCTCCACGTCGCGGCGGATCTCAGGCGCGGTCACCGGTCGCCGCTCCGCCATCAGGTATGAGATCAGTGACAGTTGGCGGATCAGCTTCTCGGTGTCCTTGGCCATGCAGGTCCACTTTAAACGCGCCCGTCGAGCGGCGTGCGAGGGACCCGGCCGCCGCCCGCAATTTGCGTGTTTCAGGCTGTGCGTCAGGCGGCGAGCCGCGCGCCGACCGGGTCTTGACCGGTTGCGGCGGCGCCGAAGAAGGCGACGGCCCCGAGGCCGTTGTCATAGCCCGACCACCTCGAGCCCACCTCGAGCGCGTCTTGGACGCGGTCGAAGCTGCCGAGCTTGGAGCCGAGGTTGTCAGCCATGTGCACGAGCGTCGCCTCGCGTGTGCACGGCACCACCGGTGAGCCGTGCGCGAGCGAGCCGTGGTGGCTCAGGATGATGTGCAGCAGCGCCTGCGCCAGCTCCGCCGGGAACCCGTCCACGGCCGCTATCGCGTCGCGCACGCGCGCATAGCCGAGCGCGATCTCACCGTGGAGCCGTCCGGCGTCGGTCATCTCGATCTCATCGCCCACCTGCCGGTAGGCGTCGAGCTTGCCGAGATCGTGCAGGACTGCGCCGGTGAGCGCGACGTCGCGGTCGACCGCGGGGAAGATCTCGGCCAGCGCGCTGACCGCCTGGGCCACGGAGAGGCTGTGCTCCAGCAGACCGTGCCGGTAGGCGTGGTGGTAGCGCTTGGCCGCCGGCGCATCGCGGTAGCGCCGCCAGGTCGGTGAGCTGCTGCCCAGGGTGCGCTCGAGCAGCGCCGCGAGGTGGGGGGTCTGCACCGTCGCGATCAGCTCGCGCAGATCCCGCTCCATCTGCTTGACGCTGCGTGCGAGGTCGCCTGACATCTGCCCGCAAAGCTAGTCGGAGTGCCGGACGCCAGGCTTGTGGCCGCCGCCGCGTAAAGTCTGTGTAGTTGCAGATGAGAGCCGCCCGGGACCTGACAGACGCTCATATTCGGCCGCGCCGACTAGCATCCGCTATAAGGCGGATTGGGCAATGCGCATAGCGATAGTCAGCGAAGTCTTCTTGCCCGCCGTCGACGGCGTCGTCACGCGGCTGCAGCGTACGCTCGAAGAGCTAGCGCGGGCGGGTGACGACGTCCTGATGGTGGCGCCCGCCGGCGGCCCCGAAAGCTACGCCGGAGTGCCCGTCGTCGGCGTCCGGGAGATGCGCATGCCGCTGTACCCGGACGGTGACGGCTACCCGCCCAAGCGCGTCGCGCTGCCGGGGCCGTCGCTGATGCGCGCGCTGGAGCAGCACGCGCCCGACGTGGTTCACGTGATCAACCCGGTTCTGCTCGGTGCCGGCGCGGTGGCGATCTCGCGTCGCCGCGACTGGCCCGTCGTCGCCTCCTACCATGCGCACCTGCCCACCTATGCTCGGCTCTATCGGGTGGGCTGGCTGGAGTCCGCCGGCTGGCGGTACATCCGCGCGCTGCACAACCGCGCCGACCTCAACCTGTGCACCTCGCAGGCGACGCTGGACACGCTCAGGCGCCACGGCATCGAGCGTCTGGAGCTGTGGCCGTATGGCATCGAGGCCGACCGCTTCAACCCTGACCGGGCGGACCCGGACTGGCGCTGGCGGCTCTCCGGTGGCGACCCCGATCGCTTCGTGCTGATCTTCGTCGGCCGCCTGGCGAAGGAGAAGACCGTCGAACGGCTGCTCGACGCGGTGCGTGGCCAGGACCGGGTGGCGCTCGCGATCGTGGGCGACGGGCCCATGCGCCCGCGGCTGGAGCGTCAGTTCGCGGGCACGAACACCACCTTCCTCGGGATCCTGCGTGGCGATGAGCTGGCCAGCGCCTACGCCTCGGCCGACGCGTTCGTGCTGCCCTCGGAGACCGAGACGCTCGGGCTGGTGACGCTGGAGGCGCACGCCTCGGGGCTACCGGTGATCGCAGCTGACGGCCCCGTCGCGCGCGAGCTGATCCGGGATGGCGTTGACGGCTTGGTCTACGACGCCACGGCCCCCGGCGCGCTGCGCGCCGCCGTCAACCAGCTCTGCCAAGCACCCGAGTTGCGTGCGCGGATGGCGAGTGAGGCGCGCCAGGTGGTCGCCAAGGCCAGCTGGCAGAGCGCCACCGAGACACTCCGTGGCTGGTACGCGGCCGTCAGCGAACGGCGGCGGGTGGGCTTTGCGGCGCTGCCCGGTGCGGCGGATCGCTACGACGAGCAGCGCGAGGTTGCGTGACGTCAGTGCGGCGGCTCGCCGCCTGGACGCTGGGGCTCGTCGTGCTGGCGGCGCTCGTCGTGCTGGGCGTCTCGAAGATCGATCTCGGTCAGGTGGGCAGCGAGCTGGGCCACGTGCGGGCCGGCTGGCTGGCTGTGGGCTTCGCGCTGATGTGCGTCACCTACCTGGCGCGCGCGGAGTCGTGGTTCACGGCGCTCAGCGCCGCGCTCGGGCCTGGCAGCCTCAGCAGACCGTTCGTGACCCGCGTGCTGCTGATCGGCATGTTCGGCTCGACCGTCGCTCCGGGACGTCTCGGTGAGGCGGTCCGCGCCTGGCTGATCGCGCGGCGCGCCGGCGGCGCCAGGCAGACGCTGGCGATCGTCCTGGGCACGCTGATCTCACAGGCATTCCTGAACCTCTTGGCGCTCCTGATCCTGGCTGCCGTGGCCCTCGGCGGCGGCGCGATCCCAGGCGCCAACACGGTCGCCATAGCCGCCATCGCCAGCATCCCCGCAGCCATCCTCGCGGCGTTGATGCTCGGCCCGAAGCTCGCCGCGAGCTTCACGAGCGTCGAGCGTGGACCGCTCGGCCGCCTGCTCGCCTGGCTGGCTCTGCGGCTGGGCGAGGTGGCCAGCGGCATGTCGGTCTTCCGCCGCCTGCGCACCACCGCCCATTCGGTCGGCAGCCAGCTGTTCGGCTGGACCATGCAGACCGGCCTCTGCTACGCGGTGCTGCTGGCGTTCGGATTGCAGCACCGCGCCGGCATCGCGACCGCGGCGGCGGTGCTCTTCGCCGTCAACGTCACGGCGGTGCTGCCACTGACACCGTCCAACGTCGGCGTCTTCCAGGCCGCCTGCATCGGCGTGCTGGCGCCGCTCGGGATCCGTGCCAGCACGGGTCTGGCCTACGGCCTGGTGCTGCAGGCGATTGAGATCCTGTGTGCGACGGCGCTCGGGCTGCCCTCACTGCTGGTGGAGGGCGTCAGCTTCGCCGACCTGCGCCGCGCCAGCACCCTGCGCGAGGCCGCCTCCAGCGAGGAAGCTGCGTAAGCGCGGCTGACGATGCACGCCGCAGTGCCACAACTGCCGGGCGTCCTGCATACGCTCGAGCCGCTGCTGCAGAACTACGGCTACCTGGCCGTGTTCGGGCTCGTCCTGCTCGAGGATTTCGGCGTTCCGGTTCCCGGGGAGACCGTGCTTATCCTGGCCGCTGTCTACGCCGGCAGCGGGCGCCTGAACGTCTGGCTGGTCGGCCTGCTCGCCTTTTGGGGCGCCCTGATCGGCGACAACATCGGCTTTGCGATCGGCCGCTTCGGGGGCCGTTTGCTGGTCGATCGGTACGGCCGCTACGTGCTCCTGACGGCGGAGCGGCTCGACCGCGCGACCGCCTTCTTCGAGCGGCGCGGCGCGACCGTGATCGTGGTCGCGCGCTTCGTGGAGGGTCTGCGCCAGGCCAACGGCATCATCGCCGGCACGACCGCGATGCACTGGGCCCGGTTTCTGGCCTTCAACGCCCTGGGCGCGCTGCTGTGGGTGGCGGCCTGGGTCAGCGTCGGTTACCTCTCGGGCAGCCACATCGCCTCCATCTACAGCACGGCCATCCGCTACGACCTGTATTTCGGGATCGTGGTGGCCGTGCTGCTGGTGCTCTACGTTGCGCGGCATCTCCGACGCCGCCGCGCCCGCGCCGGCTAGCTGGTGCGCAACAGCCCCTCCGCGCGCGCCCATTCCACGGTGCGCCGCAGCGTCTCGGCCGGCTCCGTGTAGGCCAGGCCCAGCTCGCGCTGCGCGCGCGAGCCGTCGTAGCGGTGGCCGTGAAGCAGCGTGCGGACCATCTCTCTGCAGACCGGCGGGTGGGCGCCGCGTGCACGGAACGCAACTTCGACGGCGCCCGCTGCCGCACTCGCGAGCCGCCGCGGCAGCAGCCGCGGCGCGGCGGTGATCCCGGCCACATCGGCCGCGAGCGCCAGCAGCTCGGTGATGTGCATGCGGATGCCGTTCAGGATGTAGCGCTCGCCCGGTGCGCCGTGCTCGGCCGCAAGCAGGTGCCCGGCGACACAATCCTGGATGTCCACGAGGCTGACCCAGGTGTCCACGAAGACCTTCAGCCGACCGTCAAGGAACGCGATCACGAAGCGGCCGGTGCCGCCGGCGCGACCGGGGCCCTGCACCGAGGAGGGGTTCACGCAGACCAGCTCCTGGCCCAGCTCGGCGGCGGCCGCGAGCGCCGCGCGCTCCCCGAGCGTCTTGCTCTGCTCGTACCGCGAGAGATACGAGCCGCGGTGCGCGACCCACTCGTCGGCGACCACGCCGCGTGCCTCGCCGAGCGTCACGGCTGAGGAGGTGTGGACCAGGCGCCTCACTCCCGCGCGGTGGGCGGCGCGCACCGCCGCCTCCGCGCCGTCGACGTTGGCCTTCATCATCGCGGTGGGGTCGCGCAGGCAGAAGGCGTTGACCCCGGCGACGTTGAACGCCAGCTCGCAGCCGGCCATCGCCGCGGCGAGCGCTTCGACGTCGCCCAGCTCGCCGCCGCGCACCTCGGCGCCGCGTGCGCGCAGCGCCTGCGCGCTGGCGGGCGAGCGTGCCAGCGCCACCACATCGTCGCCCCGGGCGATCAGCGCCTCGAGCAGGGCACCGCCGAGCAGGCCGCTCGCGCCCGTGATGAACACGCGCGCCACCTTCAGCTCCGCAGCGCGTCGACCGACCCGCGCAGGTATTCGATGCCTGACCAGACGGTCACAGCCGCCGCCACGACCATCAGCCACTGGTCGAGGTAGGCGCCCGCGATCAGCAGCTGCGGGCGCAGGATCGCGACCGCGATCGCCACGAACTGGAGGGTCGCCTTCCACTTGCCGAACAGCGATGTCTGCAGCTCCGCCCCGCCGGCGGCAACGGCCGCGCGCAGGCCCAGGATCGTGAACTCGCGCGCGACGATCACGAACACCACCCAGGCGGAGGCGCGGTGCACCGCGAGCAGGCCGACCAGCGCCGTGGACACCAGCAGCTTGTCCGCGGTCGTGTCCAGGAACGCGCCCAGCTTGGTCGTGATCTGCCAGTGGCGGGCCAGCCGCCCGTCGAGGAAGTCGGTCGCGGCGGCGATCGCGAACACAGCGGCGGCGGCGCTCCAGTCGTGTCCGAGCAGCAGCGCGAGGATCGGCGGGCAGGCGACGATCCGCACCCCGGTTCCTAGAGCGAGCGCGCGTGAGGATCGCACCGCCGCAAAGCTACCGACCGTCATGCCCGCAGGCTACTGCGGTGCCCGCTCAGGGCGCGGCGCCGCGGCGCCCGACGACCACCCAGATCGCCGCGACGGTCTCCTGGCCGATCGCGAACAGCCTGTGGGGCATCGTCGAGTCAAAGGCGATCGAGTCACCGGGGCCCAGCTCATAGGTGTCAAAGCCGATCGTCACACCCATGCGGCCGGCGATGATGTGCCCGTACTCGTGGCCGGAGTGGCGCATCAGCGAGTCCGGTGGGCAGGACTCGCTGCCGGGGTGGTAGGCCACCTCCAGGAAGTCGACGTCCTGTGGCGTGGGCGGCGCCAGCCGCTCCCACTGCACGCCGGTGGCGAGCTGGATCACCTGCCCGGCGCCGCGGCGCACGACCGGGTCGACGCTCCAGCCGCGGGCGGGCTCGGGCGCCGCGCCGGTGACGCCCGGGTCGGCTGTTGGCCGGGTTGCGGCGGGAGCCGCCGGCGCCGCCGCCTCCGGCTCATCGCCGGCCCTCGGCCCGGGGGCCGCGCCAGGCCCGGCGGCGTGCGACTGCCTGAAGAACAGCTCGTCGAGCGACAGGCCGAGCTCGTTGACGATCGCGTAGAGCGTCCCGACGGACGGGGATGCCTTGCCGAGCTCCACCTGCGAGATCAGGCTGGCCGACACTCCGACCCGCCGCGCCAGCTCGCGCACGCCGATCCGCTGGCGCAGGCGCTCCTCGCGCACGCGGCTGCCGACGATGTCGAGCGCGCCGCTGCTGGCCGAGACGCTCCCGGCAGGGTTCTCTCCGCCACTGCCGTTGGCAGCGGGTGACTGCGCCCCGGTGCTCACCGCTTCGCTCTCAGCCGTCACTCACCGGGACTCTACCGGGGCGCCTGCACGCCGAGCCGCTCGCACACGGACGCGACGATCGCCTCCACGCCCGGCAGGAACGCGTCCTCGAGCGGCGGGCTGAAGGGGATCGGGTGATCGGGCGTCGCCAGCCGCCAGACGTCGTCGATGTCGTGCAGCCCGTGCTCGGCGAGCACCGCCAGCACCTCTCCGGCCCAGCCGCCGGTCAGCGGTCCCTCCTCCACCGCGACCAGGCGGTTGGTCTTGGCAAGTGAGGCGAGCAGCGTCTCGTGGTCGAAGGGCCGCAGCGTGCGCAGATCCACGACCTCGGCCTCGACTCCCACCGAGCTCAGCCGCGCGGCAGCGTCCAGGCAGTCGCCGACGCCCTTCATGATCGAGACGAGCGTCACGTCTGAGCCCTCGCGCAGCACCCGCGCGCGCCCCAGCGCCGCCGGCTCGTCCAGCGCGCCGTCGAGCTCCTGCTTGACCGCGTAGAGCCGCTTGTGCTCGAGGAAGAGCACCGGGTTGTCGTCGGCGATCGACGCCTTCAGCAGCGCCAGCGCGTCCGCCGGCGTGGAAGGCGCCACGACCTTGAGCCCCGGCACGTTCTGAAACCAGGTCCCGGGGTTCTGCGAGTGGATCGCGCCGAAGCGCCCGCCCGCGCCCACGGCGGCGCGCACTACCAGCGGCACGCTGCCCTGCTCGCCGGAGAGGTAGAAGAACTTCGCCGCCTGGTTGACGATGCTGTCCATCGCCAGCGGCAGGAAGTCGCCGAACATGATCTCGATCACCGGCCGCAGGCCGCACACGGCGCTGCCGTAGGCGGCGCTCGTGATCGCGAGCTCCGAGATGGGCGTGTCGAAGACCCGCTCGGGCCCGTACTTCTCGTACAGGCCGGGCGTCGTCACGAACACGCCGCCGGCGATCGCCACATCCTCACCGAAGAGGATCACGCGCTCGTCGGCGGCCAGGGACTCGTCAAGCGCCTGGCGGATCGCCGCGCGGAACTCGAGCGTGGGCATCGTAGGGCTCTCCTTGAGTCTCAGATCAACAGTTTCAGTGGGTTCTCGAGCGCCTCGCGCACGCTCGCCAGAAACGCCGCCGCGTCCGCCCCGTAGATCACGCGGTGGTCGGCGGTGAGCGTCATGCGCATCACCCGGCGGGCCTCGAACGCGCCGTCGCGCACGACCACCCGCGGCTCGGCGGCGCCGAGCGCGAGGATCGCCGCCTGCGGCGGGTTGAGCACGGCGGTGAACTCGTGCACCCCGTACATCCCGAGGTTCGAGACGGTGAAGGTCGCGCCCGCCATCTGCTCGGGCGCCAGCCGCCCGGCCCGCGCGAGCTCGGCCAGCTCGCGGGTCTCGCGCGCGATCTGGGCAAGCGACTTGGCGTCGGCGTCGTACACAGCCGGCACGAGCAGCGACTGGCCGGCGCCCGCTCCGGCGACCGCCACGCCGACGTTCACGCGCCCGTGCAGCTCGATCGCATCCCCGGCGAAGCTCGCGTTGACGCGCGGGTGCTCGCGCAGCGCCAGCGCGCAGGCGCGGGTCACGAAGTCACCGATCGATGGCAGTGGGTCGATGCCGCTCGAGCGCAGCTCTGCGCGCAGTGCGAATGCCGCCTCCATGTCGACCGCGACCGTCACGGTGAACTCGGGCGCCGCTTTGGCCTCGAGCATCCGCCGCGCGATCGTCGCCTGGGTCGCGGTCAGCGGCCGGCGCTCGCCCGCCGCCGCCGCCGCCGGCGCCGCCCCGAGCCGCTCGACGTCACGCTTGACGATCCGCCCGCCCGGCCCGCTGCCGGCCAGCGCCCGCAGGTCGACGCCGAGCACGTCCGCCAGGCGTCGCGCGACCGGCGATACCTGGACGCGGGCGTTGGCGCTGCCGCCGGCGGCCCGCTGGCTCGCCG
>DAIDME010000075.1 GCA_027449125.1 Solirubrobacterales bacterium
GTCGGCTAGATTGCGCACTTGAGATGACGACCTCACTCGTGACCGGCGGGGCCGGCTTTCTCGGCTCGCACCTCTGCGACGTGCTGCTCGACAAGGGCCACCGCGTGATCTGCGTCGACAACCTGGAGACCGGGACGCTCGAGAACATCGCCCACCTGCGCGGCGAGCGCTTCCTGCACCTGAACCTCGACATCATCGAGCCCTATCACGTGGAGGAGCCGGTGGACTTCGTCTACCACTTCGCCTCGCCGGCCTCGCCGATCGATTATCTGCGGATCCCGCTGCACACGCTCAAGGTCGGCTCCTACGGCACGCACCACACGCTGGGGCTGGCCAAGCGCCACCGCGCCCGCTTCCTGACCGCCTCGACCAGCGAGGTCTACGGCGACCCGCAGGTGCACCCCCAGCCCGAGAGCTACTGGGGCCACGTGAACCCGATCGGCCCGCGCGGCGTCTACGACGAGGCCAAGCGCTTCTCGGAGGCGCTGACCATGGCCTACCACCGCCAGCAGGGTGTGGACACGGCGATCGTGCGGATCTTCAACACCTACGGGCCGCGCATGCGCCCGCGCGACGGGCGGGCGATCCCGACGTTCCTGCGCCAGGCGCTGCAGGGGCAGCCGCTGACGGTCTTCGGTGACGGCTCGCAGACGCGCTCGTTCTGCTACGTGGACGACCTGGTCCGCGGGATCATCCTGCTGGCCGAGTCCGGCCACCACGAGCCGGTCAACATCGGCAACCCGGACGAGTTCACGCTGCTCGAGCTGGCGCAGGTGATAGTCGAGCTGACCGGCTCCGGTTCGGAGATCGTGTTTGCCGAGCTGCCGGTCGATGACCCGCAGGTCCGCCAGCCGGACATCTCGCGGGCGCGCGAGCTGCTCGGCTGGGAGCCGGCGGTGGCGCTGCGCGAGGGGCTCGAGCGGACGCTCGCCGGCGCCGGCCGCGAGCGGCTGATCGGCCGGGCCGGCTGAGGCACCGATGCCCGCCTGGAGCTTTTAGATGCCGCCGACCGACCGCTTCGTGATCAGCTTCGCCGCCGAGCCGCCGCAGCCGGAGGTGCTGGACGAGCGCCTGCTGGCGCTGCTCGGCGAGCAGTTCCTCGCCGCCTGCGCCGACATCGATTCCGAGGGGGAGGAGATCGGCAGCGCCGGGGAGGTCCGCTGGTTTCCCGACCGCAGCCTCTACGGACGCACCTATGTGCCGGCCGTGGCGCGCACCGACCTCGGCTACGAGCTGTTCGGCTACGCCTCGTTCACGCTCGACGAGCAGGGCGAGGCGGATGAGCTCGAGGCGCGCGCCGACTTCACCGGCGATGTGGCGGAGGCAAACCCCGACTGGCAGCTGGACCTCAATGAGATGGTGCTGGGCGACTGGCGCGGCGAGGACGGCGAACGGGCCGAGATGACGCTCATCTGGGGCTCGCCGCTGGTGGCTGGCGGGGCGGTGGTGACCGCGGAGCTGGCCGACCACGCGGTTGACCAGTGTGAGCTGCGCGACCAGCGCTTCACGCTGATCGCGCCCGACAACTACCGCGGCGACTACCTCGAGCTCAAGCTGTGGAGTAAGCTCGGCCAGCAGCTGGCGGCCGAGTCGCTCTACGCCGAGGACGAGGACCAGGACGAAGAGGGCGACGGCGACGAGGCCAGCGGGGCCGACGCCTGAGGTGTCCTGGGCGGTGCGGGCGCACACGCCCTCGTAGCTCAATGGATAGAGCACGCGCCTCCTAAGCGCGGGATGCAGGTTCGATTCCTGCCGGGGGCACTCCCGCGGCCACGCGGGTCCGCATGTGGCCGCGCGGGACTGAACTTTGTGCGTTCGGTGTACGTATTGCGCCCCATACGCACATCGAGCCCCACGCGGCTCGGCGCTACGATCGGGTTGTGTCCGTGCCAACCGCTCCGATCGCAGGCGGCTCGCTGATCGCGGGCTACCTGACGGCCCGCATGACCGGCGTGCGGCCGCTCGGCGGCGTCGTTCTGGCCGGCGCTGGCGCCTATCTCACGCGACGCTGGCGTGCGCAGGCGGGAAGCGGCACGGCCGCCGCCCTGCTCCTGACCTACCTCGCCGGCTTCGGCGCCTCGCACCCGCTGGCCAAGCGCATCGGCGCCTGGCCGGCGGTGTTCGCCGTGGCGGGCGCGAGCGGCGCCGCCAGCTGGGTGCTCGCCGATCGCGCGGCGGGGCGGCAAGCCCAGGTCGTCTGAGACATCGCCTAAGCTCGGCCTCCGGAAGGGAGACAGCGAGCGATGCACGAGATCCACTGCCCGCACTGCGGCAAGGCGTTCAAGATCGACGAGGCGGGTTACGCCGCGATCCTCAAACAGGTGCGCGACGGCACCTTCGAGCAGGAGCTGCACGAGCGGCTCGAGCTGGCCGCCAAGGAGAAGAGCGGCGAGCTGGAGCTGCTGCGTGCCAGGGCCGCCGCCCAGCTGCAGCAGGCGGCGGCCGCCAAGGACGCTGAGATCCAGCAGCTGCGGTCCCAGCTCGAGGCCGGCGAGACCGCCAGGAAGCTCGCCGTCACCGAGGCGGTGAGCACGATCGCGCAGGAGCGGGCGGAGCTGCGGGCCGCGCTGGAGCGGTCGGAGCTCGAGAAGCAGCTCGGCGAGAAGGCGCTCCGGGACAAGTACGAGACCCAGCTGAGGGACCGGGACGAGGCGATCGAGCGGCTGCGCGACATGAAGGCCAGGCTCTCCACCAAGATGGTCGGCGAGACGCTCGAGCAGCACTGCGAGACGACCTTCAACCAGCTGCGCGCCACCGCGTTCCCGCGGGCGTACTTCGAGAAGGACAACGATGCGCGCACGGGCAGCAAGGGCGACTACATCTTCCGCGACAGCGATGAGACGGGGATCGAGGTCGTATCGATCATGTTCGAGATGAAGAACGAGAGCGACGTGGCCGCGACCAAGAAGCGCAACGAGGACTTCTTCAGGGAGCTGGACAAGGATCGGACGGAGAAGGGCTGCGAGTACGCGGTGCTCGTGTCGCTGCTGGAGCCCGACAGCGAGCTCTACAACAGCGGCATCGTGGACGTCTCGCACCGTTACCCGAAGATGTATGTGATCCGGCCGCAGTTCTTCATCCCGATGATCACGCTGCTGCGCAACGCCGCGCTGGGCGCACTCCAGTACAAGGCCGAGCTCGAGCTTGCCCGCGCCCAGAGCGTCGACATCACCAGCTTCGAGACCAACCTCGAGGCGTTCAAGGTCGCCTTCGGGAAGAACTACGACCTCGCCTCACGCCACTTCCAGCGGGCTGTGGATGAGATCGACAAGTCGATCGATCACCTGCAGAAGACCCGCGAGGCGCTCGTGGGCTCGGAACGCCAGCTGCGCCTCGCCAACGACAAGGCCCAGGACGTGACGATCAAGAAGCTGACCCGGGGCAACCCGACGATGGCGGCCAAGTTCAAGGCGGTTGAGCGCGCGGCCACGGCGAGCGACGCCTGGTCGCAGCCCGACGACCTGGGCCAGCTCTAGCCGGGGCCCGGCTGCGAGCCCAGTTCCACCGCCCCGCGCCCCCAAGCCACCTCGCTGTGGCCAGCTTTGGGGGTTGCGGGCGGTTGCGCGGACGTGTCGGCGCCGGTTGCGCCAGCGGGTCGGCGCCGGTTGCGGACCGGGTCGAGCTCAGCCCGCTGGGTGCAGCCGGCCCTCCCAGACGGCCCTGGCGCCCAGGTCCCCGACCTTGTAGACCATGTAGGCCGAGAAGAGCGCGAGCACGATCAGGCCGACGCGCAACAGCAGGTAGATCGCGCGAGAGCCCAGGATGTCGTCGGCGATCGCAAGGCCGGTCGGCCAGCCGCCGGAGATCCGGTAGGAGGAGAAGGTCAGGATCAGGCAGGCGGTGAACAGGGTGAAGGCCACCGCCAGGACGTGCGCGGCCGCCTCGTGCTCGCGGACCAGCACCAGCCGGAAGCCGGTCAGGTGCAATGCGTAGAGCAGGGCAACCCCGGCCTGCATCGCCAGGAAGATCGAGGACATCGCGACGATCGAAGTCAGGCACAGCAGGATCCCGTAGCGGTCGAACCAGTCCGGGCGCACGACGCACGCGAGCCCGCCGAGCACGCTCAGCGGGATCAGCACCACCGGCACGTGGATGAACAGCGGGTGCGCGGGCAGGCCGGCGTAGATCGTGCGGATCTTGATCCCGACCGTGATGAAGCCCAGGAAGGCGAGCGCGGTGAGGACGAACTCGGCGCGGCGCCAGTCGGTGCGGTGAGGGCGCGACATGCGCAGCGGCGTCGGGCGGGTGCTCATACGCGGCCGGAGTGTATGGAAGTGGAGCTGAACGCGAGCTAATGCAGCCGGCCGTATCGACCAAAGGCTGAGCGCCTGCCCGCGCGTGTCCGACCTGAGGCTGACGGCGGCCCGGCCACGCTCATTCCAGCGGCCTACTCGACCGCGCCCGGATCACTCCGCGTCGCTGCGGGACTCAACTTCACGCACCCGCGCGACCATCAGCTCGAGCAGTGCCCAGGCCACCTCGGGGTGATTGTGGGCGAAGGGCCGGAAGACCGGTCGCGAGAAGACCAGACAGCGCGTCGGCGTCACCGCTGTGGCTGTTGCCGACCGCGTGTCACGGTCGATCAGCGCCATCTCGCCGAAGAACTCGCCCGGCCCGACGGTGCGAACCGGCCGGCCGTGAACCTCGATCTCGACCTTCCCCTCGACCACGACGAAGAAGGTGCTGCCAAACCCGTCATCCTGGGTCAGGGTCGTGCCAGCCGCAAACGACACCTCGTGTGCGTCCTTGGACAGCTTCTTCAGGTCCCTCGGCTTGACGCCCGCGAACAGGCTCACCCGCTCAAGCACCTCGTCCGTACTGGCCACCGTCTGCTCCTTCTGCTCGGTTGCGGCGCAACCCTAGCAAGGATGGCCGGCGTGCAGGGCTTGCCTGCAGCTGGCGCCGACCTCGGACGGCGGCGGGCGCCAACCCGGCCGGTGTCGGGATCAGCGCGCACGCCCGCGCTTGCGCCGCCGCCGCTCGGCGGGCGTCGGCTTGCGCGGCTTGCGTGGGGCCTTGGAGCCTGGGTGGGCGCGCTGGCTGAACAGTGCCGGGTCACGGTCGGCATGGCGGGAGCGCGCGAGGTGCGCGTGCGCGTCACGGCGCACGAAGTACCCGATCGCGACGAAGACCAGCGCCGCCACCACGCCGATGATCAGCTCGTCAAGCGTCGATAGCCCGCCCGACGACGAGCTGCTGCCGGTGGCGACCGTGGTGACGGGCGTGGTTGTGGTGGCCGCCCCGCTGCTGCCGGGATTCAGCAGGCTGATTCCAGGCTGGGTGGTGGTGGGCACGGCGGCGGATCCGCTCGCGAGCGCCGCCGGAGCCGTCAGCCCGGCGGCGCCCGCACAGGCCATGAGGCAGATCGAAAGCCAGAGGGCCGCCCGGTGTCGCATCGGTGCGCCTCGTCAGTGCGCGTCGGCGAGCGGCCCGCTCATCGCGGGAGGCTCAGGGTCCTTCGCGTACGGATTCTCATTGTCGTGGATCTCCTCGTGGTAGACGCTCTCCACGTTCACCGCCCAGATGTCGTGGCTCGTGCCAAGGAGGATGTTGTCCACGGCGCGCATGGCCGTCAGCATCGAGTGGTCGGAGTTGTTGTAGCGGTGCAGCCCGTTGCGGCCGACCTGGGTCAGGTTGGTCATGTCGGACTCCAGCCAGCGGCGGATGGTGGCGACGCGCTCCGCGTACTTCTCGTCGTAGATCGGGTAGGCCTTGTGCACGCGCGCGACGAAGCCGAACTTGACCTTCGCGGCCTGCGCGAGGTTCAGCTTCTCGATCTCGGCCGAGGCCATCTTGACCAGGCGATCATCGGCCATGTTCCACAGCTCGTCGCCCTCGAAGCAGAAGTACTCCATGCCGATCGCCGCGTCTCTGGAGCCCTCCGGCACCATGTAGGGGCTCCAGGACCTGAAGTTCTGGATGCGCAGCACGCGCACGCCGGGCTGGTGGATGTAGATCCAGTTGTCGGGGAAGAGGTCCTCGTCCTCGATCACCAGCAGCACGGTGAGGAACTCGCGGTAGCGCAGGCCGCGGGCGGCGTCGCGGACCTCGGCGGGCGCCTCGGGCGAGGCGATGCCGACGGTCGTGCGCAGTGGCAGCGATGAGATCACGTAGGACGGTGTGAGCGTCTGCTCGCCGGCCACGACCTCGGTCACGCGGCCCGAGCCGTCGGTCACCAGGCGGGTGACCGCGGCGTTCATGCGGATCTCGCCGCCGTGATCCACGATGTCCTTTGCCATCTGCTCCCACATCTGGCCGGGGCCGTAGCGCGGGTAGTTGAACTCGGAGATCAGCGACTTGATCTTGTTGCCCTTGTTGCCGAAGAAGGCCGCGCGCGCGGCGCTGAAGAAGGAGAGCCCCTTGATCCGCTGGGCCGCCCACTCGGCGCGGATCTCGTTGGTGGGAACACCCCACAGCTTCTCTGTGTAGGTCTTGAAGAAGTGGTTGTAGAGGCGCTTGCCGAAGCGGTTTGAGACCCACTCCTCAAAAGTGTCCTCACGGCCCTTGGGCTTCACCTGCGCCCACAGGTAGGAGGCCATGCAGCGCGACAGCTCGATCAGCCCGAGCTTCTTGATCACGTCCATGCCCTCGAGCGGATACTCCAGGAACTTGTCGTTCCAGTAGATCCGGCTCTGCCGCGGGCGCTTCAGGAACTCCTCCTTCATGATCTCGTGCCAGAGGTCGTCCACCTCCTTGACCTTGGTGAAGAAGCGGTGCCCGCCGAGGTCGAAGCGGTAGCCGTCACGCACCTCGGTGCGGGCGATGCCACCGAGCATGTCACTGGACTCGAGCACCACCACCGGCTTGCCAAGCTTCGCCAGCAGGTAGGCGGCGGTGAGGCCCGCGGGACCGCCGCCGAGCACCACCACGGGCCGCTGCGCGGTGATGTCGGCTCCATGCGCCGACCCGCCGGAGCGGGTCTCGTTGACCGGGGTGTCTGGCACTTTCCTAGACCTTCTTGTAGAGAACGGCTGAGTCGGCGATGCAGCAGGAGCCACGGTAGTTGTGCGGCGCCCACGCCTCCTGCACGAGCTTACCCTCCCGCACGTACTGGGCGATGATCGCCCCGTACTGCGCCGAGCGCAGGCGGATCTCCTTGGTCCACGGTGCCCGCCAATTCTGCTCGCCCTCGGTCAGCGGCCGGATGTAGAGCAGCTGCTGGCCCGGCTTGACCGAGTTGATCAGCGCGGTGGCGGTGCGGTTGACGTTCTCAGCGCGGTAGCGGGCCATGGCGTTGACCCAGTTCATGTAGCTCGGGTCCGAGACCGGTCCCATGGTGTTTGCGAACCTCAGGCCGCCCGGCAGGTAGTAATAGGCCAGTGGCGTCTGCTCCGGCTGCCCCACGATCACCAGATCCCCTGGGCGCAGCAGCGGGCCCATCTCACCGCCGATGTCCTGCATGTCGCTCTTGTAGGCGGGCTCAAAGGCGCTGGGGCGCGCCATGAAGCCGATCACGAACAGCACCGCGACCGCGCCGATGATGCCGGCCCGCGCGGTGCCGATCGCCAGCACCAGGATCATCGAGCCGACGATCGGGGCGAAGTAGCGCACGTCCCAGGCGGGCGTGATCACGTGCGACCCCAGCCAGGCGATCAGCAGCGTCAGCACGGGCAGCGCGACGAGCGCGATCGCGATCTGCGCATCGCGCGTCATCCGCCGTGGCTTGGCGAACAGTCGGGCGTAGCCGATGCAGGTCGCCAGCACCATGATCACCGAGATGGAGGCGCCGCCAAAGACGCTCTTGGCGATCTGGATCGGCGCTCCGAAGCCTGGTTCGAGGTCCCACGGCGCCGCCGTGTGGGTGACCTGGAAGAGGAAGTTGGGCACCCACGGTGCGAATAGCACGGCGGCGCCCACGAACGTCAGGATCGTGTCCTTGATGTAGTTCTCGCGGACCTGCTCGCCGCCGATGAAGTAGACGATCACCATCGTCAGGAAGGCGGCGGCACCGAAGAACAGCGCCCAGTTGTGGGTGTAGAGCATCAGCGCCTCGGTGATCGCGAAGACGATCACGTAGCGGCGCTCGCGGTAGACCCAGCCGCGGATCAGGGCCAGTGTCGCGAAGATGCCGATCAGCGTCGTCAGCGAGTACATCCGCGTCTCGAGGCTGTAGTAGTCCAGGAAGGCGTTGAAGGCGAAGAAGGTCGCGCTGATCAGGCCCGCGCGCTTGCCGCCCAGGAACCTGCCGGCCCAGTAGCCAGCCGGGATCGTGGCCGCCGCGAAGATCATGGACAGCCAGTGCGTGGCGGCCTGCCCGTCGCCCACCCACGACATCCAGATGTGCAGCAGCAGGTAGAAGAGCGGCGGCGAGCCGTCGAACCGCAGGATGCTCGGGATCGCGGTGAGCGCGTGCGACGAGATGCCGACCGTGATCGCCTCGTCCATCCAGAACTGTCCGCCCACGTAGGCGGCGTGGATCGCGGTTGAGGCGGCGATCAGGACCAGCAGCGCGGTGCCCACCCGCAGCCACTCGGGCAGCGCCTTGACCCAGCGCGGCAGCCACACCTGGTACTCGCGGATGACGCCCGCGTTGGGTGCGCGCTCGGGGTTGGGTACGGTGGCCGTGCTCGCCTCGGTGGTCGTGGTCATCTCAAACGCTCCTCGCTCAACCGCTCACGCCGATGGCCATGCACTGCTCGACGTCGTTGATCACAGTGGTGGATGCCTGGTTGGGGTAGACCAGCGCCGAGCCGATCACCTCGGCGCCCTGCTCCTGGCCCATGATCTGCAGCCCCTGGGCGATGCCCGGTGTGGGGTAGAAGATGATCGTCGGCCCGCTCGGCAGCGAGCCGACCTGGATCGCCGGCAGGTGCTGCTTGGCGGTGTAGAACTCGTGGAAGGGGACCTTGTCAGCCCGCAAACAGGCGACGTGCCGGATCCGGGGGTTGTCCACGACCCCGTGGAAGGCGGGGTTTTTGAGCAGATTCGGTGAGCCTGCCTCGGGTTTCGGCGCGATGCCGCAGGCGCTCACGAGAAGCGCCGTCAAAACGCAGGCCACCGCGACCTTCGCGGGAGACATATGGCAGCCAGGGTAGTAGATCAGAGGGGTCGCTCGCGGCGTCCACGCTCGGTGGCCGCCGCGAGCGACCCTGCGCCGTCGCGCTCGAGCCCGGCGATCACGCCGTCCACATCCGCGCTCTGCCGGTTCTGGCCGAGCTTGGCCTTGGCCTCGACGCGGGTGATGCAGAGCTCCACCCCGACGATCGCGGCGAGCTGGCCGTCCACATAGTCACGCGGTGCGTCGTCAACGCTCCAGGCCGCCGCCCGGTCGCGCTCGTGGCGCTCCGTCAGCCGCCGCACGATGCCCTCCAGCCAGGCCGGGTCGTCATGGATCACGAGCCGGCCGTGGATGTGGGCGGTGAGGTAGTTCCAGGTCGGCACGACGCGCCCGTGCTCGCGCTTTGAGGCATACCAGCCGGGGCTGATGTAGGCGTCCGGCCCGTGGGCGATCACCAGCGACTCGCCGGTGGTCTGCAGGCGCCAGTGCTCGTTCTTGCGGGCAACGTGCCCGAGCAGGGAGCCGGGGCCATCCGCCGCCTCCTGGTAGAGCAGCGGCAGGAAGGTCGCAAACAGGCCGTCCGGGGTCGCGCTGACCAGGTCGGCGGCGCGGATCCCGGTGAGCAGCTCGCGCGTCTGCTGCGGGTCTGCCTGGAAGTGCTTCGGTAGATACATGCGTCCTGCCTGTAGGTTGAGCGCGGCCCGCCCGTGGCCGCGGCCCGGGGCCCGCCTCAGGTCGAGCTGTGCCTGGAGCAGTCTGTGAAGAGGGTTACAGGATACTTCTGCCGGATCGTGTAGTGGGATCCGTTGGCTGCCAGCCAGCCCTCCTCCCAGAAGCCCATCTGCACGGGTGAGGGGCCGAGGTCGTCGGGCGTGTCGGAGGTGCCGCCGGCCTGCACGACGACGTTGGGCCCCTCGCCGGTGTCGAGCGTGTGGGGCAGCGCCTGGATGCGCGGGATCGCCACATCCAGATACCAGGCGAGCATCGTCACCTCGTAGTTGTCGGTCATCACGCTGCCGCAGGCCAGCAGCGTCGCGGGCCCGCCGGCGCGCTTGATCAGTCCGGCGTAGCCCTCGCGCAGCTGTGCCTGGTAGCGCAGCGCCACCCGGATCGAACTGACGCTCGGCAGGCGGTGAGCGAACCAGCCCGGCAGGAACAGGAAGACGAGCGTCATCACCAGGCCCGCGGCGCCGAGCCGCCGCGCTGCCGCCAGCGGGCGTGTGAGCAGCTTGCCGGCCGCGCGTGCCAGGCCGACCGCCGCCCAGGCGTAGGCGCTGGCACCGGCGATGTAGACCAGCAGGACCCCGAAGATCGTGTAGCGGGTGTTGCCCGCGAAGCCGATCTGGGTCTCCAGGGAGATGCCGAGCCACCAGCCGAAGCCGACCACGCCGGCCAGTGCCGCCGTTGCCTGCGGGCCGTTGCGCAACACCGCGCTGCGCCAGTCTCCAAGCCTGCGGCGGTCGCGCACCAAGAGCACGGCGGTGAGCGCGATCAGCAGCAGCGCCGCCACCTCCACGCGCTCCACGACCAGCGGCCAGATCACGTGTGAGAGCTCGGTCCAGAACGGGAAGGCGCTGTTCACCGCCGAGTGGACCGAGTGGTTGTGCCGGGCATGCGTGACCAGACCGAAGAGCTTCTTGCCGCCGAGCACCTGCGGCACCAGCCAGAGCGCCAGCATCAGCGCGATCAGCGGGGGCACCATCAGGGCCAGGCGCCGCTCGCGCCAGATCAGCCAGAGGCCATAGGGCACCCAGAGAAACCAGAGCTCGGGTCGGTCCAGGCACGGCAGCAGGCCGATCGCGAACGCCTGGCGGTGGTGGCCGTCCCAGGCGCGTTCCACGGCGATCAGCGCCAGCCCGAAGGTGAAGCCCTCCGAGTAGCCGAGCATCATCGGCACCGGGTAGGTGGGCGTGAAGCCGGTGCCGAAGAGCGCCAGCGCGGCGGCGCAGGCGACCGGGACGAGCGCCGCCACGCGCATCGGCGCTGAGAGCTCCGCGAGCCACCCCGTCTCCCGTCCCTGGGTCACCAGCCGCGTGGCGATGCGCGCGGTCAGCTTGGCGGCCATCAGCGAGGCCATCAGCGCGCCCGCGCGGGCGACGACCAGCCACAGGTAGGGCTGCGCCGCCCCGAACAGCGCAAAGACCGTGGTGAACAGCACCGGCAGCGGCTTCCAGCTCGAGCCGCCGGCGATCCACAGCTGGCCGTGCAGGATCTCCCGGCCCCAGATCAGCCAGGACCAGGGGTCGTAGCTGGGCGTCGACGGCCAGTTGAGCGTGATCGCGCCCGCCACCAGGCAGAACCCGAACAGCCACAGCGTCAGGCGCCCGCTGGCCAGCAGCGGGCTCTTGCTCGGCCGGGTCCGAGGTTCGGTTACTGCCGTCATGCTTATGCGATTTTAAGGGTTGGTCGTTGGCGCCGGCGCCGCGATGCCGATCTGCACCAGCAACACCCCGAACGCCGCTTCGGAGCGGTGCCGGCGCTCAGAGCGGTGTCGTGTAGGCGCCGTTGATCCCTCCGTCAATCAGCAGCGACGACGCGGTCATGAACGAGGAGTCGTCGCTGGCCAGGAACAGCGCCGCCTTGGCGATCTCGACCGCCTCACCGAAGCGACCCATCGGCACGTGCACGAGCCTGCGGTTCGCGCGCTCGGGGTCCTTGGCGAAGAGCTCCATCAAGAGCGGCGTCGCCACCGGCCCGGGGCAGAGCGCGTTGACGCGCACGCCCCGCTTGGCGAACTCGACCCCCATCTCACGCGACATCGCCAGCACGCCGCCCTTGGACGCCGTGTAGGAGATCTGCGAGGTGGCGGCACCCATCACGGCCACGAACGACGCCGTGTTGATGACCGAGCCGCCGCCCGACTCGAGCAGGTGCGGGATCCCGTACTTGCAGCACAGGAAGACGCTCTTCAGGTTCGCGTCCTGCACCCGCTGCCAGGCGTCGAGCCCGGTCACCAGCACGGAGTCATCGTCGGTCGGTGAGATGCCGGCGTTGTTGAACAGCACGTCGATCCGGCCGAACTGCTCGCGCGTCCGGCGGTAGAGCTCGATCACGGCCTGCTCGTCGGTCAGGTCGGCCTGCAGCGCCAGCTCGCCGACGGCATGATCCAGCAGGTCCACGCCGACGACGTGCGCGCCCTCGGCGGCAAACAGCTCGGCGGTGGCCAGCCCGATCCCGCTGGCGGCGCCGGTGATCACTGCGACTTTGTCTTGTAGTCGATTCATGTGGTTGCGTAGTAGATGGTCTTGGTCTCTGTGTAGGCGTCGGTGGCGTGCGGCCCGAGCTCGCGCCCGTAGCCCGACTGCTTGAAGCCGCCAAACGGCGTGCTCACACGCACCGACGAGTTTGAGTTGATCGACAGCACGCCGGTCTCGAGCGCGCGCGCGACGCGCAGCGCGCGCGCGCCGTCGCGCGTCCAGATCGAGCCCGACAGCCCGTAGATGGTGTCGTTGGCGATCCGCACCGCCTCCTCCTCGTCGCTGAACGGGATCACCGCCACGACCGGCCCGAAGATCTCCTCGCGCACCGCCGCCGAGTCGGGTTCCACGGGCGCGAGCACGGTCGGCGGGAACCAGAACCCGGGTCCCTCCGGGGCGCTGCCGCGGAACGCGACAGACGCGCCCGCGGAGGCGGTCAGCGACGCCACCCGCTCGCGCTGGCGGGCGGAGATGAGCGGCCCCATCATCGCCTCGGGATCGAGCGGGTCGCCGACCTTGAAGCTCTCCACGTGAGGCCGCAGCAGGCTCAGGAACTCATCTACCACGGAGGCCTGCACCAGCAGCCGCGAGCGCGCGCAGCAGTCCTGGCCGGCGTTGTCAAAGACCGCCCAGGGCGCCGCCGCCGCCGCCCGCTCCAGGTCGGCGTCGGCGAAGACGATGTTGGCCGACTTGCCGCCGAGCTCCAGCGTCACGCGCTTGATCGTCTGGGCGGCGACAGAGGCGATCTGGCGCCCGACCGCGGTTGAGCCGGTGAAGGCGATCTTCGCCACGTCGGGGTGCTCGACCAGGCGCGCACCCGCCACCGGCCCGTAGCCGGCCACGACGTTGACCACGCCGGGCGCGAGCCCCGCCTCGAGCGCCAGCTGCTCGAAGCGCAGCGCTGACAGCGGTGTGAGCTCGGCGGGCTTGAGCACCACCGTGTTCCCGGCCGCGAGCGCCGGCCCGAGCTTCCAGGCGGCGATCGCAAGCGGGAAGTTCCAGGGCACGATCAGGCCCACCACGCCGAGCGGCTCGCGCACCGTGAACGCCTGCCCGCCGGCGACCGGGATCGTCTCGCCCATCAGCCGCTCGGGCATGCCCGCGTAGTAGCGGAAGGTGTCGACCACCATCCCCATCTCGCCGCGCGCCGAGGCGATCGGCTTGCCGGCGTTGCGCGCCTCGATCAGCGCCAGCTCCTCCAGCGCGTCCTCGACGCGGTCCGCCAGCGCGCGCAGCGCCGCCGCGCGCTTGCCGGGCTCGAGCGCGCGCCAGGCCGGCAGCGCCGCCCGCGCCCGCTCCACCGCGACATCCACCTCGTCGGCCCCGGCGGCGGGCAGCTCCTCCAGCACCGCCTCGGTGGCGGGCTCGAGCACAGTCAGTAGTTCGCTCATCTGGCCTCTCGATTGTCGCGCACGGAAAGGATTGCCCTTTGGTCCTTTATCCGCGAGCTGGATTATTGCCGAAAACCACGAGCTGGCCCCTGTGGCTGCTGGCCCGCTGGCCAGCAGCCCCGCCCGATCGCACACCCGGCCGGCAGCTCCGCCCGATCACCCACCTGGCCGCCAGCCCCGCCCGATCACCCGCCTGGCAGCAGGCCGGCCAGGACGTGCTCCGTGCCGCGCAGGTGCTCGGCGACCTCGCGCGCGCTGGCGCCCTCGTCGCCGCTCGAAACCGCGGCCAGGATCCGGCGGTGCTGGACGTTCGATGAGTGCAGGACCTCGGCCGGGTGCGCGATCAGCGCGATCACGCGCGTCGCCGCTCCCTGCACCTCGGTCGCCAGCGTGACCAGCCGGCGGTTCCCGGTCGCCTCCGCCAGGCCGATGTGGAAGCGGACGTCCAGCTGCCGGTAGGTCTCGAAGTTGTGCGTGGTCTGCTCAAGCTCGGCCACCAGGCTCCCCAGCGGCTCCAGTGCCGGGTGCTGCGCGCGCCGGCAGGCGAGCACCGCCACGCCTACCTCCACGGCCACGCGGTGGTCCCAGATCTCGCGCCAGCGCGCCACCAGGTCGGCCGGGGGCGGTGGCACCGGTGGCAGCCGTTCCGCGACGAAGGTGCCGCCGCTACGGCCGCGGGTGGCGTGCAGGTGGCCGCTCTGGCCGAGCGCGACCAGCGCCTGGCGCAGCGTCGAGCGGGCGATACCGAGCCGCGCGCAGAGCTCGCGCTCGGCCGGCAGGCGCGTGCCCGGCGGCAACAGTCCCAGGCGGATCGCCGTGCCGATGCGGTCGACCGCCTCCTCGAAGGCGGTCTGCGATCTCACGGGCGCGAAGACCGAGTCGACGGATGCCGCCGCGTCGAGGGCCTTCGGTGGGTCGCTGGTGGTGGCCATGGCGTGTCGTGCGACGACTAGAGGCGCTCGAAGCCGCGGATCCGCTCCCAGTCGGTGACCGCCGCATCATAGGCGGCGAGCTCGACGTCGGCGGCGTTCAGGTAGTGCGCCACGACCTCCTCCCCGAACGCCTCCCGGGCGAGGCTGCTCTGCGCGAACAGCGCGCGCGCCTCGCGCAGCGTGCCCGGCAGCCGCGGCCGCTCGTGCTCGGCGTAGGCGTTGCCCTCAAGCGGCGGCTCGAGCGCGAGCCCCTGCTCCACGCCGGCCAGGCCGGCGGCGATCAGCCCCGCGAGCGCCATGTAGGGGTTGAGGTCGGCGCCGCCGGCGCGGTGCTCCAGGCGCAGCGCCGGACCGCCGCCGATCACCCGCAGCGCGCAGGTGCGATTGTCGTTGCCCCAGGCGATCGTGGTGGGCGCAAACGAGCCCGACGCGAAGCGCTTGTAGGAGTTGATGTTCGGCGCGAGGAGCAGGGCCAGCTCGCGGGTGTGGGCGAGCTGCCCGGCGAGGAAGCTCTCGAAGGTCCCACGGTCGCGCGCGAACAGCGGCCCGTCCGCGTCGGCCAGCGACAGATGGATGTGGCACGAGTTGCCCTCGCGCTCGTTGAACTTCGCCATGAAGCTGACGGACACGCCCTCCTGGGCGGCGATCTCCTTGGCGCCGTTCTTGTAGATCACGTGGTCATCGGCGCAGCGCAGCGCGTCGGCGTAGCGGAAGTTGATCTCGTGCTGGCCGAGGTTGCACTCGCCCTTTGAGGTCTCCACGACCAGCTCGGCCTCGCGCATCGCGTTGCGGATCCGGCGGATCAGAGGCTCGACCCGGGAGGTGCCGAGCAGCGAGTAGTCGACGTTGTACAGGTTGGCGGGCTCCAGGCCGTGGTAGCGCTTGTGCCACGCCTGCTCATAGCTGTCGCGGAACACCAGGAACTCAAGCTCGGTGGCGGCGTTGGCACGCCAGCCTCGCCGCGCCAGGCGCGCCAGCTGCGCGGCCAGCACCTGGCGCGGCGAGGCGGCCACGTCCGAGCCGTCGGCCCAGGCCAGGTCGGCGAGGCACAGCACGCTTGCCTGCTCCCAGGGCAGCGGCCGCAGCGTCGAGAGGTCCGGGCGCATCACGAAGTCGCCGTAGCCGCGCTCCCAGGAGGACATCGCGTAGCCGCCGACGGTCGCCATCTCCACATCCACCGCCAGCAGGTAGTTGCAGCCCTCGGCGCCGTGCGCGGCGACCTCGTCCAGGAAGTGGCGCGCGTCCAGGCGCTTGCCCTGAAGCCGGCCCTGCATGTCGCAGAGCGCCAGCACCACGGTCTCGATCTCACCCGCATGCACGCCTGCTCGCAACGCTTCGAGCTCCATCGGCCCCTTTCCCCTCCTGTTCGGATCTGCCTTGCGCCGCGGTGGCCCGGGCAGCGTAAAAGGTATAGGAGCCGGTGGTTATCTTCCAGTCACGGGCCACGAGGCGTTGTCGCCTCGCCGCTGACAAACTGCGGCCGATGAGCGGCGCGGTGGCCTCGGTTCTCTCCGACGGGACGATCATCGACCAGGTGCAGGCGGGGCGCATCCGGATCGAGCCGTGGGATCCGGCCATGGTGCAGCCGGCCAGCGTCGACCTGCGCCTGGGCGACTCGTTCCGCGTCTTCCACAACTACCGCGTCTCCGCGATCGACCTGCGCGAGCCGCCGTCGAATCTGACCGAGGAGGTGGTGGTGCCGGTGGGGGAGGCGTTCGTTATCCATCCCGGGGACTTCTGCCTGGGCCGCACGCTCGAGTGGGTCGCGATCCCCGACGACATCGTCGCCCGCATCGAGGGCAAGTCGAGCCTCGGGCGGCTCGGCCTGATCGTGCACGCGACCGCCGGCTTCTGCGACCCCGGCTTTGAGGGCACGCTCACGCTCGAGCTGGGCAACCTCACGCGCGTGCCGATCCGGCTCTACCCGGGTCTGCCGATCGCGCAGCTGTCGTTCATGACGCTCGACCGTCCGGCCCTGCGGCCCTACGGCAGCCCCGGGCTGGGCAGCCACTACCAGGGGCAGCAGGCGGCGACCGAGAGCCGCTACGAGGGTGGGCCGGCCACCGCTCGCGGTGCGGGCACGACCCCGGAGTGAGCCTGGTACTAACCTGCAGGTTGAGGGTGGGCTGGGAATACATCAGAGACTGAGCTCGAGAGGATCGCCATGACCACTGAAACTTCACAGTCCGCCGATGGGTCTGTCGCCACCGCCACCGACACGCTGACGATCGTCGACAACCGCACGGGCCGCACCTACGAGGTGCCGATCGAGGACGGCACGGTCCGCGCCACCGAGCTGCGCAAGATCAAGGTCGACGACGACGACTTCGGCGTCATGACCTACGACCCGGCCTACATGAACACGGCCTCCTGCCGTTCGTCGATCACCTACATCGACGGCGACAAGGGGATCCTCGAATACCGCGGCTACCCGATCGAGCAGCTGGCCGAGAAGTCCTCCTACCTGGAGGTCGCCTACCTGTTGATCTACGGGCGCCTGCCGCTGCAGCACGAGCTGGACGAGTGGACGCATCTGATCACGACCCACACCTTCGTCCACGAGAACATCAAGGACTTCATGCAGGGCTTCCGCTACGACGCTCACCCGATGGGGATGCTGCTGGCGTCGGTCGGCGCGCTCTCGACCTTCTACCCGGAGGCCAACCAGATCAAGGATCCGGAGCTGCGGATGATGCAGGTCGTGCGCCTGGTCGCCAAGATGCCGACGCTGGCCGCCTTCGCCTACCGGCACAACCGCGGCATGCCGTACGTGTACCCGGACAACGATCTCAGCTACTCGGGCAACTTCCTCTCGATGCTCTACAAGATCGCGGAGCTCAAGTATGAGCCGGACCCGCGGCTCGAGCGGGCGCTTGACGTGCTCTTCATCCTGCACGCCGACCACGAGCAGAACTGCTCCACCAGCGCTGTGCGCAGCGTCGGCTCCTCGCAGGTGGACCCCTACTCCGCCACCGCGGCGGGGATCGCGGCGCTCTACGGGCCGCTGCACGGCGGCGCCAACGAGGCGGTGCTGCGGATGCTGCGCCGCATCGGCAAGCAGGAGAACATCCCCGACTTCATCGCCGGCGTGAAGGCGGGTGAGCAGCGCCTGATGGGCTTCGGCCACCGCGTCTACAAGAACTTCGATCCGCGCGCGAAGATCATCAAGCGGGCGGTGGAGGACGTCTTCGAGGTGACCGGCAAGAACCCGCTTTTGCACATCGCCACCGAGCTGGAGAAGATCGCGCTGGAGGACGAGTACTTCATCTCGCGCAAGCTCTACCCCAACGTCGACTTCTACTCGGGTCTGATCTACGAGGCGCTCGGGATGCCCGTCGAGATGTTCCCGGTGCTGTTCGCGATCGGCCGCACGAGCGGCTGGATCGCGCAGTGGCTCGAGATGATCGACGACGACGAGCAGAAGATCGCGCGCCCGCGACAGATATACACGGGCGCTCGCGGGGTTGACTACGTGCCGATGGCGGAGCGCGCGTGATGAGCGACCAGCACGATGGCGTCACCAGCGCCCGGCTGCAGGAGGCGCCGGCGGAGCGCTTCAACCGCCTGCGCGACCCGCTCGGCGTGGTCTCCTTCGGCATCAACCAGATGGTGCTCGCGCCCGGGCAGCGTGGCCGCATCCACCGCCACAAGCACCAGGAGGAGGTCTACCTGGTGCTCTCGGGCACGCTCACGCTGATGGTCGAAGGCGAGGCCCGCGAGTTCACGGTCGGTGAGGTCGTGCGGGTCGCGCCGAGCACGCGTCGCCAGCTCGTCAACCGTCACCGCGCGCCGCTGTCGCTGCTCGCGCTCGGCGGCCACACCGACCACAACCACGAGCCGCGTGACGGTGAAGTCTTCGCCGCCTGGGAGGACCTGGAGGCGGGCTCGCCGCAGACGATGCCTGCGCCTGCGGATCTGCCCGAGTCCGAGCTGCGCTGAAACCGCGCCGGGGTGAGCCTCCGGTGCGGGTGCCGGCCAGCGGGCCGGCACCCGCGGCTATCGCGCCTGCACGTCGAGCGTGTCGCGCAGCGCGTCGCCGACCAGGTTCAGGGCGAGCACCGCGACGACGATCATGACCCCGGCCGGGTAGACCTCCCACCAGTAGCCGTCCAGCAGGTATGAGGTGCCCTGGTAGAGCATCCCGCCCCAGGTGGCCGTCGGCGGCGCCGGGCCGAAGCCCAGGAAGCTGAGCGTGGCCAGGATCAGGATCGCGTCGGCGACCTGGAAGGTCGCCGCGACGATCAGCGTCCCGGCCGCGTTGGGGAGTATGTGGCGGGTGATCGTCCTTGGCTGGCCGGCGCCGGCGGCGCGGGCGGCGGTGACGAACTCACGCGTGCGCAGGGTGAGCGTCTGGCTGCGGACCAGGCGCGCCGGCGCCAGCCACGAGAGCAGGCTGATCACGGCGACCAGCAGCGGCACGGTCGGCTGCACGACGGTGGCCAGATAGATCAGCACGAAGATCGCGGGCAGCGCGAGCAGGGTGTCCACCACGCGCATCATCAGCGCGTCCAGCGCGCCGCCCGTCAGGCCCGCCAGCGCGCCCCAGGCCGCACCCAGGCCGGTCGCGAGGACGCCCACGGCGAGGCCGACCTCGAGCGAGATCTGGCCACCTGCCATCAGCCTGCCGAGCACGTCGTAGCCGTTCGCGTCGGTTCCGAGCGGATGCGCGGCGCTGGGCGCGAGGTTCGTGAGCGCGATGTTGGCCTGGGTCTGGTCTGTGTGGTGGAGCAGCGGGCCGAGGAAGCAGAAGCCTGCGATCAGCGTGATTGCGGCGAGCCCGGTGACGCCGGTGCGGCTCCGTGTGAAGGCTCTGCTCACGGTCGCGGGCCTCCGGCCGAAGGCGATCCGATGCGCGGGTCGAGCAGCGCGTAGGCGATGTCCGCCGCGAGGCTCCCGAGCACGGTCATGAGCGCGACCACGACGGTCACGCCGAGCTCCACCGGGTAGTCCGCGTTGGCGGCGGCGGTGTAGTAGCTCAGGCCGACGCCGGGGATGTTGAAGACGTATTCGACAACCAGGCCCGAGGTGAGCAGCATCGGCACGGCCATGCCGACCAGCGTCACGACGCTGAGCAGCGAGTTGCGCAGCACGTGGCGGGTCAGCACCAGGCGCTCGGGCAGGCCCTTGGCGCGCGCGAGGCGCACGTAGTCCTGCGCGAGGGACTCGATCGCGGCGGCGCGTGCGTAGCGGCCAAACCAGGCGACGTTGATGAGCGTCAGGGTCAGCACCGGCAGCACCAGCCCGAGCGGGTCTGAGACGAGGCCCGCGGCGCCCGGCGCCTGGCCGGCCTCGGGCGGCAGCAGGTGCGCGCCGATGCTGAGCGCGGCGATCAGCAGCAGCGCCAGCCAGTAGGAGGGCATCGCATAGAGCGTGAGCGTCGCCGCCCCGGTGACCTGGTCCAGGGCGCCGCCGCGCCTTTTGGCCTGCAGGATCCCGAGCGGCAGCGCGATCGCCAGGGAGAGGGCCAGCCCGAGACCGACGAGGATCAGATCGTCCGGCGCCTGCGAGACGATCAGCGAGCCGACGCTGCGGTTCAGCCGGTAGGAGTAGCCGAGGTTGCCGTGCGCCAGGTGCCAGAGGAAGGTCAGGTACTGGAGCGCGAGCGGGTGGTCGAGGCCGTTGGCGGCGTTGAAGGCCCGGATCGCCTGGCGGCTCGCGCGCGGGCCGAGGATCGCGTGTGCGAGGCTGCCCGGGGTGAGGTGCTCCAGCACGAAGACCACGACCGTCACGCCGAGCAGCACGCCCAGCGCCTGCAGCACGCGCCTGAGCAGGAAGCGGCTCACCGCGTGAAGTACCAGTCCTCCGGGGTCAGGTAGCCGTAGGCGTTCGGGGTGGTGCCGCGCAGGTTCGACTGGAAGCTCTCGAGCGTGCCGGGGGAGGGCTGCCAGAAGTCGGGCAGCTGCGTGCGCACGGCGTTGGCGTAGGCGTTCAGGGCGCGCTGGGCGTCGTTAGCCGGCGCGGTCGTGGTCGCTTCGATGAGGCGGTCGATGCGGCGGCTCGAGTAGCTGCCGACGTTGCCCAGGGCGCCGGTCTGGAAGATCTCCTCGCCGCTCGGGTAGTGGTCGGGTGCGAACACCCAGGCGGCGCCGTACTGGCCGAGCTGCCAGCTGCAGGCGGCGGTGCCCGGCTTGCAGGGCTCGATCTCGGCGTCGATCGTGGCGGTCGTGCGCTGCTCGAGCGTGAGGGCGATGCCGGCCTCGCGCGCGACCGACTGCAGATCGACCATCGCGTTGTCGGTGTAGGACATGCCGTCCGGGTACATCAGCGTGAAGCGCAGCTGTTGGCCTCGGCGGATGCCCGGGCCGCAGTCGGTGAGGGCGTGGCCGGGGTGGATGCAGGTGGTGACGGCGGGCGGGTTTACGCGCCAGCCGTGTGCTCTCAGGATGCGCCTGGCGGCGGCGACGCTGAACGGGTAGGGGTTGGTGCCGGCCTGCGCGTCGGCGTAGGGGTTCGCCGGCTGGGCCGGGACGGGGCTGTAGGTCGGGAGGCCCAGGCCCTGGTAGTAGGCGTGGATCCAGCCCGGCTGGTCGACCAGGTGCTGGAAGGCCTGGCGGAAGTACAGCTGCCTGAAGATCGGCCCGGCGGTGGGATTGTTGAAGTTGGGCTCGAAATAGTCGAAGCCGTACGGGTAGAAGGCGGCCAGCCGGTAGCCGCGGGCGCGCAGCACGGGTGCCTGCGGGACGGCGGTGTCGGGCACGTAACCGGCGGAGATCTGGGGTGCGGAACCGCCGCCGCCGGCCGAGCCACCGCGCGTGGGGCCTGCGTCGAGCAGTGTGAGCTCCGCCGTTTCGCTGGTGAACGGCAGCTCCACGAAGCGCGCGAGGTGGGGGCGGTCGGGGCCGTCGTAGCGCTGGTTGGGGACGAAGGTGGCGCGGCCTGCGGCGGTCAGCTGGGCGAGCTTCCAGGGGCCGTCGACGATCCGCCAGAGCGGGTTGGTGGCGTAGGTCGAGAGGTCCTTGGCCTGGGCGTTCAGGAAGCTGTAGACCGCCCGCGCGCCGGCGGGCTTTGCGTCTGGCAGGGCTGTCGGGGTCGGGCAGCCGTGCGCCTCGGTGCAGCCGCCGGCGCTCGTGCGGTCCCAGGCCAGCGGCAACGGCGTGATCTGGGAGAGCTCGTTGTCCGTGAACCAGATCGGGTTGTAGCTGCGGTTCAGGCGCAGCTGGACGGTGCGCCGGCCGGTGGCGCGGTAGGAGATGACGTTGTCCGGGAAGCCGCCCGGCACGTAGGAGGCCCAGTCGGCTCGGTTGGCCTTCAGCAGGTTGATCCAGAAGATGACGTCGCGGGCGCTCACCCGGGTTCCGTTGGACCAGCGGGCGCGCTTCAGCGTGATCGTCACCACGCGGTCGTGGTCGCTGTAGACGGGTTGGTTGCCGAGCGAGAGGGCGTAGTCGACGCCCGGCTGGTCGTTGCTTCCGAACCAGTACAGGGGCCGGTACATCAGCGTCTGGAAGTCGTAGACGTTCTCGTTGGAGTAGTAGGCGCCCGAGATCAGCGGGAAGATGTAGTTGGGTGGCTGCAGCGGCTGCTCTGCCCAGTAGGCGCTGGCGCCGGCTGTCAGGTTGTCGCCCGCCCGCGCGGCGCTGCCCGCCTGGGTGGCGGTCCTCGCCTGGGTGGCGGTCCCCGCCTGGGTGGCGGTCCTCGCCCGGGTGGCGGTCCTCGCCTGGGTGGCGCCCCCGGTATGCGCGCCGCGCGCCGCGCCGCATCCCGCGACCAGCGTGGCGCACGCCACCACGGCCGTCAACCTGCGCATCCTGACTGTCATCGCTCGCTCCCTCCGCCGGCATTACCCGGATCAGGTTTGACGGTCGGCGCGCTCCGGCGCCCTCTCAGCCCAGCATGGGCTCCCGCGTTCTGCGCTGGCAGTCTAGTGGACGCGCCCGCGTCGCGGCGCTGGTGGTCTGTCGCGAGCGCTCTCGCGACAGACCACCACCGAGACCGCGGTCAGGCAAACACCTGCAGTCTGCCCGGCGCCTGCGCGCCCGGGCTTACCGGTGGTGCGCTTCCGCCGGCAACGGCGGACGCGTTGATCTGCGCCTCGGCAAGGGCGAGCCGGCTCTCCCTGCTGGCGGCCGACGACATCACGGAGGCGAGCTGTGCGCTGGCTCCGCTGGTCGCTGCTGTTGTCATGGGAGCGTGTCGCAGGTTTACGGCCCGCTACCGGACGCTGGCGCGGACCGGACGCCGGCGCGAATGTTGCGACATCGTGTCTTTTGAGGCCCAGGTCGCACGCCGCCCGCGCGGCGGTGAGAACCTGGTGACGATGGGATGGGAGATCGAGATGACCGAGCCGATGACGGCCTGGTACCACTCGCTGGACGAACGCAGCGCGCACCGCGTGACGGCCGCGATCGACCAGCTCGAGCGGGTCGGTCCCGGCCTCGGGCGCCCGTTCGTCGACTCCGTCAAGGGATCACGACACCACAATATGAAGGAGCTGCGCTCGGTAGGGGGTAACGTCCGCGTGCTGTTCGCGTTCGACGCTCGCCGCCACGCGGTCATGCTTGTCGGCGGCGACAAGACCAACGATTGGCGTGGCTGGTACGGCCGCAACCTGCCGGTGGCCGATCGGCTGTACGACAAGCATCTACGCAGCATCGAAGGAGGTGGACGGCATTGGCAGAGGGCACGAGGCGCTGGCGAGAGGTACGTGGGCAGCGGGCGCTGAGCGAGTCAGAGGTCGAGCGCTACAGACGGCTGATGGACACGCAGCAGCGGCTCGCCGATGGCGCCGCGAGCCTGGGGGTCGATGAGCAGCAGATCGCCGCTGCCCTGCTGGCCGCCGACCCTGATCTGACGGACGGGGACACCGCGGAGCAGAGGCAGCTGACGGCGCTCGTGAGCTTTCTGGCGGCGCTCGGCGCGACCGTCGAGCTGCGGGCTCTCTTGCCGGAGGGCACGCTAGTCGTGTCGGGGGCGGGTGATCTGCTTCGGGTCGAGCCCTCTGAAGCATCTGCCGGAGAGCAGCGCCCGGCGCCTCCGGGTCAGTAGCCCGCCACGACCAGGTCGAAGGCCGCCAGCGGACGGGCGGCGAAGTACTCACGCTCGGCTTCGAGCCACGCCTCGTCCCATTCCTCGGGGCTGATCCTGGCGCGCAACCGCGCGAGCCTGACCTGCTCCGGCGTATCGACGTAGACCGTGTGCGTCACCAGGTCGGCGAGCGCCGGCGCGGCCGCGGAGACGCCCTCGACGATGACCAGCGGCACCTGGGAGGCGATCGTGGGCTCGAGTGCGACCAGCCGGAGCTGCGCCCAGTCGTAGTAGGGCGCCAACGGCCGCGGGTCCCCCGTCGCCACCGGCGGGTGGCGCAGTGCGCTGTCGGTCGCGACCACCCGGGCGCCGAGCGCGAGCGCCGCCTGACCGGCGATCGTCGTCTTGCCAGAGCCCCCGTACCCGTCTACCGCGACCACCAGCTGCCCGCTCGCGTGCAGGCGCCACTCAGGGATCGCGGCGCAGATCGCCTCGGCGCCAGGGGTCACAGCACCAGCGTGGCGGCGTTTGCCCGAAGCCACGCCGCACGCTCACGGTGGGCGGGGCAGCGGCTCGCCACCAGCGCCCAGAAGCGAGGCGAGTGGTCTGGTACGGCCAGGTGGCAGAGCTCGTGCCAGATCACGTAGTCGAGCACCGGCTCCGGCGCCAAAAGCAGCCGCCAGTTGAAGCTGAGCGCGCCGGAGCGGGAGCAGCTGCCCCAGCGCGTGCGCTGGTCGCGGATCGTGAGCCGACTGTAGGAGAGGCCGCCGAGCGCGCACGCACGCGCGAGCCTCGTGCCGATCTCCTCACGCGCCATCCGCCGGTACCAGTGCTCCAGAGCCGCCGCCGCGCCGGCGCCGGCCGGAACGAGAAGCTCGTCGCCCCGGCGGCTGACGCGCGTGCGCCCAGGCTCGGCACGCAGCCGTAGGGTCAGCCCCAGGTATGGCAGCGTGTCGCCGCGGGCTGCCACCACGGCTTGCTGGCGTGCCGCCTGCGCCAGTTGCCGCTCGATCCAGGGGCGAAGCTCGCGTACCGCCCGCTCGGCGGCGGTCGCCGGCGTGCCCTGCGGTAGCACCACCTCGACCCGCGCGTCTCGGTGGACGCGTACACGCACCCTGCGGGCCCGGTCGGAGCGACGCACGTCGTAGGCGATCAAAGAAGCCGAGTCCTGCAGCACGGGCATGTCCAGAGAGGGTACGGTCCTGGGTTGACATGCCGGCAATACCCGAGCCACCGGAGCGCGTCGTCGGCGCGCTCGTCGAGCTGCGCGCGATTTCGGAGTGGGACATCCCCGAGGTCCTGATCGCCCACCAGGACGACCCCGAGCTGCACCGGCGCCTGGGGATGGACCGGCCGCCGACCGGGGCGCAGCTGGGTCGCGAGGTGGAGCAGGCGCAGGCGCGACGCCTGAGCGGCGAGCGCCTGTCGTTCAGCATCGTCGAGCCCGAAGGTCGAGACTGCCGCGGCCGCGTGGACGTCGACCGGATCGACTGGGAGAACGCCGGCGCGCGTGTGTGGGCGTGGGTCGATCCGCGGTTGCGCGGCCGTGGTTGCGAGCGCGAGGCGGCTGATCTGGCCTGCGAATGGCTGCGGGCCGGATGCGGGCTGCGCGAGCTGGAAGTGAAGCTGCTCACGTAACGGCGGCGGCCGTCATTAGACTGCGCGCACCATGGCGTCCGCAGCGGTGATTGCCAAACGCTACTTCAGCGCGCTGGAGGCACGAGACCTCGACGCGGCGGTGGCCTGCTGGCGGGAGGGCGCGACCGACCGGGTCGCCGGCCGTGGTGCGCTGGCCGCGCCCGGTGAGCTACGTGGCTACTTCGCAGAGCTGTTTGAGGCATTTCCGGACCTGAGCTTCGAGCTGATCGACACGACTACGCAGCGCGAGCGCTGCTCGGTGCGCTGGCACGCGAGCGGGACCTTCGCAGGCCCAGGGCGCTTTCACGGACTGGCACCGAACGGCGCCGTGATCGCGATCGAGGGCTGCGAACTGCTGGAGGTGCTCGACGATCAAATCGTTGCCGGCACCACTTACCTCGACGGCGCCGGCATCGCGCGCCAGCTGCAACTGCTTCCCGGCTTCGGTACGGGCGGGTCCCGGTGGCTGGCCGGGTTGGCCAACACGCGTACCGCGCTTGACCGGGCGCTGCACGCCGCTGAGCCCGAGGCGGTCGCGGCTGGTGTCTGGGTGATACGCGGGGGACTCGCGCGCGAGATGAATGTCTTTCTGATCGAGGACGAGGGAGCCGTCACCGTCTTTGACAGCGGTCCACGGCCGATGAGCCCCGCGATCCGGGCTGCGGCCGCCCGTTTTGGAGGGATCCGGCGTGTAGTTCTCAGCCATGCTGACTGCGACCACCGTGGCGGCGCCGTGGGTTTGAGTGCTGAGGTCTACTGCCATCCTCGGGAGCGCTCGGCTGCCCAGTCGCCCTCGGCGTTTCGCGACTACTGGAACCTTGGCCTTCTGTCTGCGTGGCGGCGGCCGCTCTACGAGCGGCTGTTGGCTCAGTGGGACGGCGGGCCGCTCGTGGTAGGCGGGACCTTGGACGAAGGGGATGCGGTCGCCGGCTTCGAGGTGCTGCACCTGGCCGGGCATGCTCCGGGCTTGATCGGGCTGTATCGCCGCAGCGACGGGCTGGCGCTGGTGTCCGACCTGCTCTGCACGATCGACCCGCGCTTCGGGCTGCCGTCGGCGCCGCGGCTGCCGCATGCCGCGTTCAATCTCGACATTGACCTCGCGCGGGAGTCGGTCGGCAGGCTCGCGGCGCTCGCGCCCAGCGTGGTGTGGCCGGGCCACGGGCGACCGCTGTCCGGTGCCGGCGTGCGCGCAGCGCTTGACCGCTTGGCAGACGCTCGGCGCTAGGCTGAAAGCCCCGATGGGTAAGCGCACACGCAGGCGTGCGAGCGCCGAAGCGCCGACGCTCCCGACGAGCGTCTACACCGACCAGCAGTCCGGCGCGCTGGAGCTGCGCGGCGTGCTCTCGGCGGCCTCGCGCGCGCAGTACGCGGCGACATTGAGCGGCGGCATGAATCGCGAGGACGCATGGCAGCGCGCCGCTGAGCTGCTGTTCGAGCGCCTGGCCGTCTCCTGGACGATCGCCGGCGTGCGCACCTCCGGCCAACGGGAACTGCTCGCGCGCTACCGGATCGCCGGCGCGGACGAGCGACGCTTCGTGCGTGAGAGTCTGCGCTTGCACCTGGCCGAGAACTTTCCCGAGATGGAGGCACCATGATCGATCCCGACGCCTTTGCCGTGCTGCTGGCCGACTGGTGCCTCGAGGTCCAGCCGCGCCAGCAGATCCTGATTCACTCCACCACGCTTGCCCAGGAGCCGGCGGCGGCGCTCTACAGGGCGGTGCTCGACCGGGGCGGCTGGCCGCTGCTGCGACTGGAGCCGCCGGGGCTCGCGGCCGACTTCTTCCGGCACGCTTCCGAACAGCACCTTGATGAGGTGCCGGGCGCAGAGCTCGCCGAGGCACGCGCCGTGGACGCCAGCGTGAACATCATCGCCAACGCCGTGGCCAACCCGCTCGCGGCGGTCGACCCGCCGCTCGTCAGCCGCAGGGCGCGTGGCTTGGCGCCGCTGCGGGAGGTGCTCGTCCAACGGCGTTGGACGCTGAGCATCTGGCCGACACCAGCCCAGGCGCAGCAGGCGGGCATGCCGGAAGGGGAGTACGCGGACTTCCTGAACCGGGCACTGATGCTCGACCGCCCCGACCCGGTGGCGGCCTGGGCGGCGCTGCGCGACAGGCAGGCGGAGATCATCGACCGTTTGACACCCGCGCGCGAGGTGCGCATCCAGTCCGCGGGCACCGACCTGCGGCTCAACGTCGCGGGCCGCACGTGGATCAACTCCGACGGACGGCGCAACATGCCGAGCGGCGAGGTCTTCACCGGGCCGCACGAGGGATCGGCCAACGGCACGATCCGCTTCGACGTGCCGTCGAGCGGTCGCGGAGCCGAGGTCTCGGGCGTCGAGATCACGTTCAGCGACGGAGAGGTCGTGGCCGCCCACGCACATCTTGGCGATCAGCACCTGCAGGCGGCGCTGGCGATCGACGCGGGCGCGCGGCGGCTCGGCGAACTCGGCATCGGCACCAACACCGGGATAGACCGCGCAACCGGATCGACGCTGCTCGACGAGAAGATCGCGGGCACCATACACCTCGCGCTCGGCCGCTCCTACCCCGAGACCGGCGGTGTCAACGAATCCGCGCTGCACTGGGATCTGATCTGCGACCTTCGAAACGGTGGCACCGTCAGCATCGACGGGCAGGCGCTGATCGAAGATGGACGGTTCGTGGGCTAGAGGCCGACGGCATGTGCCGGGCGGCGAGTTTTCTGTACGGTGTTTTGCGTGCCAACGAACAAAAGCCGCGAAGCCGTCTGATCTGACGGCCCCACGCGTATGCGTCGCACCAAGATCGTCGCCACCATCGGGCCCGCCTCGCAGGACCACGACGTGCTCTCACGCATGGTCGAGGCCGGCCTGGACGTGGCCAGGCTCAACTTCTCCCACGGCAACCTGGAACTGCACGCGGAGAACGCACAGCGGGTCCGAGACGCCGCCAGCGCCGCCGGCCGACAGGTCGCGATCCTGCAGGACCTGCCGGGCCCGAAGCTGCGCGTGGGCGCGATTGAGCACGGGCTCGCAGACCTCAAGCCGGGAGAGACGCTGGTCCTGCAGTGCGGCTCGACCGCCGTCGGTGACGAGCACCAGCTCTCGGTCAGCTGGGCCGGACTGGCCGATGCGGTCGACTTGGGTGACGTGATCTACCTGGCCGACGGCAAGATCCGGCTGCGCGTCAGCGCCGTGCGTGCCGGCGACCAGGAGGTCGAGACCACGGTCGAGGTGGGTGGAGCCGTCGCCTCGCGGCAGGGGCTCAACATTCCGGGCTCGACCCGGGGGCTCGACGCCGTGCCGGCAGAGGATCTGGAGATGCTGCGCTATGGCGAGCAGATCGGTGTGGACCTGGTCGCGCTGTCATTCGTTCGCACCGCGCAGGACATCACCAACGTCCGCCAGCACACGCGCCAGCCGCTGATCGCCAAGATCGAGAAGCCACAGGCGGTGGAGGCGGCGGAGGAGATCATCCGCGCGGCGGACTGCGTCATGGTCGCGCGTGGCGATCTGGGGATCGAGCTCCCGATCGAGGAGGTGCCACTGGCGCAGAAGCGGCTGCTAAAAATCGCCGGTCAGTTCGCGCGTCCGGCGATCACCGCCACGCAGATGCTCGACTCGATGGTCTCCTCGCCGCGGCCGACGCGGGCCGAGGCGACCGACGTGGCCAACGCGATCTTCGACGGCACCGACGCGGTGATGCTCTCGCAAGAGACGGCTGTGGGCCAGTACCCGGTGGAGACCGTTGCGATGATGGCGTCCATCGCCACGCACGCCGAGCAGGCTCTGCCGTATCGCGAATGGAACGAGCTGCGCGTCCGCCGTGACGCGCGCGACCCGGCCTACACGGTCGCCTACAGCGCCTGCGCCGCGGCGCGGGATCTGCACCTCGCGGCCATCGTGACGCCGACCCTGTCAGGACGCTCCGCGCGCTTGGTCGCGTCGCATCGGCCGAGCGTGCCGATCTACGCGCTCTCGCCGGGACGCGAGACGGTGCGGCGCTGCGGGCTGATGTGGGGTGTGAGGGCCGCCTCGATCCGCCGTCACGAGGTGACCGAAGCGCTGATCGCCGACTCGGCCCGCCGCGTGGTTGAACTCGGTTGGGTCAAGCCCGGGCAGCGCGTGGCGATCACCGCCGGGCTGCCCAGCGGCCGCCCGGGCACAACCAGCCTGCTGCAGATCCAGCGCGTCTGAGCGCGACTCGTGCCCCCGCAGCCATTCGGGTGAGCTCCGCCGCCGCGAGCGGGCAGCGGAGCTGCTGCCCGTTGCGCGCCGCACCTGTGGCCGATTGCCGTCAGTTCTGCCGGGTTTGGGCCGTACCTTC
>DAIDME010000076.1 GCA_027449125.1 Solirubrobacterales bacterium
ACCCGCTCGATGCGCGGCCTTGAGGCGCTGGAAGGTCAGATTCTGCTCAGCGGCGGCGAGCTGGCCCGCGTCGCCGCTCTTGGCCGCTTCCTTCACCGCTTTTTCAGCGCTGACAATGTCCTCGCCCAAGCCACCCTTGAGTGCGAGGCCGAGCGTTGCCGCTGGCCCGCCGGTCACGGACCCTGGGGCCTGCGTCCCTCGCAGCGACTGGGGAGTGCCGCCGTGCAAGATGCGGCGCAGCTGCGTATCCGCGTCAAGCGCGCCTTGAGAGAACGGCGCCGCCGAGCTGCCGCCCATCCCCAACGCCCGCTCGACCTCAACGGAGGCCTGCCAGAGCTCAATCGGATCTAGCGACCCCACCGCCTTGCGGACGCTGCCAGTGCTCGCCGCCGTGTCGTGCGCTAGCAACTTAGACCGCAAAACGAGGGCGGCCGCCCGCATCCGCGCTGGGTTAGTCGCTTTCAAGCCGCTCGCGAGCACTTCGAGCCTGCTCAGCGCCGCCACGGGGTCGCGTTCAACTTTTCTGATCGCCTTGGCCACATACTTCGGCAACGGCGATCCGCCTAGGGTGATGTCACTCGCACTGCGGGCGGCACCGACGATCTCCGCCATGTCGGCGGCGCTGATTTCACCCTTGTTGTTCGCGTTCTTCAACGCGCGGCGGAGCGTCCTCTTCAACCTCTTCCGGCGAGCCTTACGGGCCTTCTTGGTGAAGTCCAGCCCCGCTTCCGCCGGGATCGCGTAGGGTGACTCTCCGCCTTCGAGTGTCGCACTGACGCCGGGTAGTGAGTTCGTCGGCCCAAGCGTCGGCAGGAACCGCTCCACCACCGTCGCCGGACTGACACTCTGCCGCCCCGTCGCCGCGAAAACGCCCGCGACCTCCGGGGAACGCAGGCCGCCCAAAGCATCCTGGCTTGTACCCTTTTTCGCGTTGCTCATAACTCTTTTCCTTTCACTGTTCACATGTGGAAATGGCAGCGGCCGTTGTTGCGGACCGCTGGCCTGCGGCACGGCGTGCCGTTTACCGTTCGCGCGTTACACAGCTTGTTTGTGTGTTCGCCCGTGACGGCTGACATGATCGAGGCCGCCTCATCACGGACGTTCGTTACCGGGATCTCCGGTGAACCCGCCATCCTCCGGGCAGCCTTCGCAGCCCGCTTCGACGACGCCCCGGCGGCCCTTCGGGCGCGAGACGCCCGCGCCACCGCTTTCGCCCGCTCGCGCGCAAGCCGATCCGGCCCGGGCACGGTCACCACACCATCCCTGTCACGAACCAGCCGGCCTGACCGCTTCGCCTTCCGTGGCCGCTCGCCCCGCCGTACAGCCTCGGCGTTCTCCGCGAACGCCGCTCTCGCCTTCGGAGACATCGGGGCCACACTCTTGACCAGCAGAAATGCACCGGCCCTGTTCGCTGGCCGCGAGACCGCATCAATCCTCGTCGGATCAATCTCGATGATCTCGTGAATTGCGTCGTCGCCTTTTTGGGCTCTTGCTTTTGACATTCACTCCGTCCTTTCTCAGCGCACTCGCCGCCGCGCGGCGCTGCCCTGAAACGAGTAACCCGTGACAGCACCGGACTTGATGAGCCGCCATGCCGCCGGCTGCCATATGACTCCAAGGAGCCAATCGCCGGGTGAGACCACCGCGTCGCTCCCGTCGCTCGCCTTCATCGTGTATTGCGGCGCCCGACTGATGCTGCACTCAACCACCGTTCCCGACCCTGATGTGCCGTCCGCGTGAAGCAAGCCGACGTCCTGATGCTCTGACATGAATTTCCAGCACGCACCCTCAAGGGTCTTGGCCTTCACCAGGTCGTTGAAGCCGTCCGCGCCCATCCCTGGAGCGACATCAGCTCGGTAGACAAGGCCGAGTGTGAACCGGGCCTCGTCCTGGGACTTGACGACCCGCAGCGCCATCGCGTCGTTCTTGTTCCTCTTGCTCATAATGTGACTTTCCGCTTCCGCTCTAGTTCCGCCATCGCAAGGTCAAACCGGGCCTGCTTCTCCGCCAGTGGTGTACGTGCATGCCAAGCGCCGCAGTACGGGCAGCGATAGGCCTCCATCGCGCCGTCCCGCCACGTACCCGCAGCGCTGCGCTCCGCCTGGCTTCTAGTGCTGTAACGCACCTTCTGGCTTTGCTGGCAGCGAGCCCGCTCGCGCGGCGTACGGGCCATTAGGACTCCTCCTCCGCAGCGCATTTGGCTGCCGCCATCGCCAGCTCCCGAAGCTCCTCGATGAACGAACCGTCACTGTGCTCCGCGAACCGGGCCAGGGCGCTGTAGGTGAAGATCAGCAGTGCGCTAGCCAGGCCCCGCGGGTCGTGATCAAGCAGCGCCTCGCAGCTATCGAGGTCGTTATGCGTATAGGCCGTAACCAGCGCCGCGGCCCGCCGATAGTTGTCCGGGTCGAACGGCAACGAGATCAGGTTCGGCGGACGATCGTTCTCGATCACGACCCCGCCCCTCGAACGCCCTGACAGACAGTGCAACGCCCCAGATAAAACCTGCGGACACCCGGGCGACAGCGACACACCTCGACGGCGGCCATGTCCTCGAACCGCGGCAAACCCCGAAGCGGCCGCGGAACTACGGGCGCGGCCGCCGCCTGCGCCGCAACCTGCTGACGAAGATACTCAAGGTACACGGCACCCTGCCCCGCCGACGAACCCTGAAGGATCGCGCACGCCATCCCCAACACCGTCGCGCGATCATCATGCGTCCCGGCCGGGTTATCGAGCTTCACCGACCCCGGCCCCGCCGACTTCAGCCTCACCCTGCTCAACTCGTCGCGAAGCTCGCGATCATCCGGCAGAAGGACCAACCGATTCTGGAACGCCACCACCAGCGCGCTCGCCACCCGGTTCACAGACTGCGAAGTGAACGGGAACTCAAGCGCCCTCACACCCCGAGCGTTCAAACGCTGAATCAGCCCAATACTCTGGTAAGGGTCACAGTGAGCGACCGCCCGGTTGAAGCGACGCGACACCTCGACCATGAACTCCTCAACCTCGCTCAGCGGCACGCTCCTAAGGCGGGAGCCCTGCCACACCCGCATCGCGTCGCACACCACCCGCTGAGACGCCCCAGGAGCGTCGCCCAGCCGCTCCGCATGACAAACCGCCACCGCCGTACGATCCCGCTTCGGGCCGTAATCCAAAGTCACGACGTAACGCACACCCGGCACCGGCGGCAGCTCGGAGGGCAGCACACAAGCCGCGTCCAGATCCTCCGCCGACACAAGCACATCGGGCGTGTCGGTCCAACGGTTGAGAATCAGTCGGTCGTACTCATCGGGGCGCAACTGCGCGCGAATCGCCTCCAGATCAGCCGGGCTCTGCCACGGGACCGGGCCCGGCATCTCAGACACCCGCCACAGATCGGAGCGGAGCGCCTCCTGAAGCACCCGATACGACGGATGCCCAGGCTCGCCAGCGCTCGTCAGGATCGCGAGCCGCGACCCCGGGATCTTCTGAACCGAGGTCAGCATCGCGAGCCACAGCTGCCGCGACTTCCGGGTCACCGCCGCCTGCGCGTACTCGTCGATGATCAGCAGAGACGGCCGGCGACCCCACGCCGACCCGCTATCGGCTGCGAGAACCTCGATACTCGCCCCGTTCCTCCCCGAAACACGGTAAGCCTGCACCGCGACGGCCGACCGCAACTCAGGGGTCGCATGGACAACGCTCGCGATCGCCTCGACCAAGAGCGCGGCTTGGTCCTGCGAGTTCGCGACCACATCCGCGGTCGCGCCCGCAGGCGCCTCGCACACCAGCCACGCCAGACTGAACAGCGCCAGATCAACCGTTTTTGAGCCGCCGCGTGGGCGAGTGATGAAATGCCATCTTGGCCCGGCCGGATCGAAGAACGCCTCCGCATCCCGGCGCTGCTGCGCGACCGCAACCTCACCCCAGCGCCGCCCGGATTCGAGGACGCAAGCATGCACGAGATCAATGGCGTTCACGGCTCCGGCTCCTCGTCGGCGTCGCCGTCGATCGCATCGAAATGGCTGGCGCGAATCTCGGCGCCCCTCGCCGCGAGGCCCTCCAGCGCGGCGACATCGTGCTCGGCGCGGACACCCAGGCCCCACAGGAGCTTTAGCCGATGGAACCCGGCTGGTGTGAGACCCAACTCGTGGCTCATCTTCTGGGCCGCGTTCGCCGACGCTGACGCGGCCTCCCAGAGCCGCTGACCAACATGCTCCGGCCCTTTCGCCATCAGGTAGTCATGCAGCAACTTCTCGCGGGCGACGGCCCGGAGGTAGCGTTCGATCGTTTCGTGGAATCGCGGCTGGTCGAGGTCGGGAGCGACCTCGAACAACGCGGCGCGCAGCTCCAGCACCTTTGCGGTGATGGTCGGCTCGGACCGCGCGCCGTGCCTCAGCGACGCTGTGTTACCCGCCTCGAACGGCGGACGGGTCTTTGACACGCTCCCGTCTTTGCGGACGACCGTCAACGGCCGCGACGGCTCGGTGTCCTGCGTCCGCCCCGCAACGGGGCCTGTGGCGTCGTGTGCGGCGTTCTGCGGGCCTGCGGCACCTACGAACGTGTGTTCGCCCGTATCGCCCGTTTCTGACGGCTCAGAGCCAGAGAATCGCTCGCCGGTCATCGCCTCGCCTCCGCCCACTCTCGGACCCTTTCACAGCCGGACGGGTACACGGATCGGTACACCGAGCCGCTTGATGCCTCAAAAGGCCCGCAGCGACTAGGGATAAGGCAACCTGACAGCGGATTAGCCATCCGCTCTACCTCCCTGGCTGGCCTCGAACGCCTCGATAGCGGACGGGGAAAAGCGGCAGTAGCGACCAATCCAAACGGTCGGCACCCGGCCTTCACGGGCAAGCCGGTAAACCTGCGCTTTGCTGACCCTCCACCTGTCCGCCAGCTCCTGCGCCGTCCAAAGCCGGGCCTCGCGCGCGGCGATCGGCGGAAACGCAGGAACGCGAGCGTCAGCGTCGATCAGCGGGGCGTGCATGCTCATGCTGCCACCGCGTGGTGTCTCGCCCATAGGCGTTCGGCGCGTGCCTGGAGGTCGGCGTCGGTTTCTGCGCAGCGCGCAGCTTCCGCACTTTCTGCTGGGGTGGTTGCGGTTTCTGCATTCCTACCCCCCTTAAGGGGGGAATAGGAATGCGCAGAATCCGCAACGGCCCCTGAGCGGTTTTCTGCGCAGTTCTGCGCGTCGTCTTGCGCAGTATCTGTGCGCAGTATCTGGAAGCGGTACGGGTTGCCTTTGCGGCCGGCCCCGGATCGGGTGACCGCGTCGGCTTTGAGGAGCGCGTCGAGGATGGGGTGCCACTGCCTGGACGGGGCGCCTACTGCGTCCTCTAGCTCGGCTCGGGTGAGCGGCTCGCCGCTGGCTAGGGCGTCGAGGATCGCCTGCCGGTCGGCGTCCGCCCGGTTGCGTGCAGCGATCGTGCTGGCGCTGGCCCGGTCGGCGTCTTCGCTCACGGGCCGCCACTCGTCGGTTTCGGGGTCAAGCTCGATTACGAGCGTGCCTGGGGTGCTCGGGAACCTGGAGAGTGCTAGCAGCGCCCGCTGGTGTGGCTGGTCGGGTACGCGCTCCAGCTCAACGATGATGTCTACCGCTCCCGCGAATGCGGACGAGCCACGGACCGCTTCCCCATCCTCCCCGCCGCCCTTGCGTGTGTGCGCTAGGGCGTATACGGCGATCCCTTCGCTTGCGGCCGCGAGCAGGGCCTGCATCACGAGGATCGCGGCGCCGCTGTCCTTTTCACGCTCGGGCGGCAGGGCGGCCCAGTACGGCACGGTGTCGACGATCAGCAGCTCGGCGCCGATCCGCTTGCACTCGGCGGTCCCTGCGGCGACCAGCGCCGGCCATTCCGGTCGTGGCCAGGCGTTCTCCCGGGTCAGGATCCGCAGGCGGTCGGTATCGGGCAGCTTGTGCGCAAGGGTCGGCGCGCTTTCCTCTGAGATCCATACGACAGGGCCGCCCCGGAGCGCTCGCCCCGCGAACGATGAAGCGCCGCGGCTGCATGCCCGGGCGATGCCCGCTGCTTTTCGCGATTTGCCGACCTTCGGTCTGCCGACCTCTAGCGTCACGCAGTACGGAGCCAAGTAGCCATCCAGGATCCAGGCGGGCTCTACTGGGGTGCTTGCCCTGATCTCCGCCGCCGATAGGAACCGGATCGCTGCCGCGTCCGCTTCGGGCGCTTCGCCGCGGCCACCGGCCTGCCGCTCGGCCAACCATTCGGCGGCGCAGGAATCACAGAGGGCCGCGTGGGGAAGCTTCCCCTCAACGCCGCCGCAGCGGGTGCAGGGGTCGATCGCGACGACGCTCACGCCGCCGCCCTCTCGATGCGGCCTTCTAGCTCATCGGCCAGCGCCCAGGCGGCCTCCGCAATCGACTCGACGCCGGGGGCGCGCAGATCCCGCTCTGTCAATGCCTCTAGGGCCTCGACCGCCGCCCACAGTGCGCGGGCGGCATCCATTAGCGGCTCGGTCTGGGAAGCGGCCATGCTACTCGGCTCCCCCCAGCGCGAGTTCTTTCAGTTCTACGAGCAGCGCTCCATACGCGAGCGCGTTCTTCTGGTGGGGCCTCACCCGGCCGTCCTCCCACGCCCGGACATCGACGGCGCGCGGACGGCCAGGCATCGTCGCGGCCACCTCCGAGAGGCTGAGCCCGGCTTGCTCGCGTAGGTGTCGTCCCTCGGACGCGATGAGCTTCCGCGCAAACGCGAGCGACGCGAGGTCTGTTGTGAGGGTCATAGGGGATAGCGTATCAGCTCGCGGGAAATTATCCAGTATTTCTACCCTCAGACGCCGAAATTTATTTGCTATAGCCTTCCATCAGGAACGCGTAGCTGATACGATGCCCTTATGAGCGATTACGACGACTTGGAAGTGGCGAGGCTGAGGGCGATCTCCGCCACTGACCGGCGCCGCGAGCAGATGCAGGCCGGACAGCCGACTCAGCCCAACATGCGCGGGCTACCGCAGATCCAGGACGTGGTCTGGCCGAAGGAGCGGCCGCAGTACCGCGTCAGCGTTTGGCTCTGGCGAGATGGCGACGGGCGGTTCGAGTGCTCCGCCTTCGATGTTTCCCGGGTGCCCGGCGCGCGGGCGATTAGCTCGACAACTCTGCGCGATCTGCCCGTTCGGGAGTTGATCGACGAGGCGATCGAGCGCTACCTAGCGCATCAGGTCGAGCTTGCCGATATGGCGCTCGCGGAGGAGGTCCGCGGCCCGCTGGTGCAGTACGACGCAGCTACGGACGAGCAGTCCGAGGCGCCGGTAGATGACGAGTTCCTGGCGGCTCGCCGGGCGTATTGGCAGGAGGCGCGCGACGTAGCCCGCCAGCGGCTTGAGCAGGTTAGGAGCACAGGCAAGCGCCGTAGCTACGACGACGCACATTTCGAGGAGGTCGCCCGGATCTACTACGAGGCGCAGCGTGACGGCAGGCCGAAGCAGACAGCTATTGCGGAGGCGCTTGGGCTTAGCCGCTCGGCGGCGGGCAACCACATTGCCACAGCGAAGGACAAGGGCTTTATCTCAACCGACGACGAGGGGAGGAACTGATGGCTACAAACCGCGTGACAGGACACCTACTTCTGCGCGAGCGTCGTCAGGGTCCGGTGTGGTACCTGCACTACCGCCTTGCGGACAAGCGCCAAGTTCAGAGAAAACTCGGCCCTGCATGGACGGAGAAGGGGCGCCCTGCGGATGGCTACTTCACCCGGAAGATGGCGGAAGCTGCGCTGCGGGCCGTCGTGGTGGATGCGGAGCGCGGTACCCTGGCGGGCTCTCAGCCGCGGTCGGGTCGGACCTTCGAGGACGCCTGCGCAGAGTGGCTGCGCTACGTCGAAGCGGAGAAGCAGCGCCGGCCGTCGACTGTTCGCGACTACCGGAACACGGTGAACGGGGTTCTGCTGCCCGAGTTCGGGAAGGACACGCCGCTTGAGCGGATCACGACGGAGCGGATCGAGGAGTGGCGGGAGCGGCTACTCGATGAGGGGAAGCTGAGCCGCCGGACGATCCAGAAGTACCTAGTCATTCTGCACGGGATCCTGGAGCGCGCGAAGCGCAGGAAGTGGATCGCGAGTAACCCCGCCTCGGACGTGGAGCGGGTGACCGTGAGGCGAGACGATGACTTCAACGTCTTGTCGCCCGACGAGGTAATGGCGCTGGCGCGTGTCGCGGTCTCCGAGCAGGATGCGGTGATCTTCGTAGTCGCCGCGTACACCGGGCTGCGCCTCGGGGAGCTGCGGGCGCTCAGGTGGGACGACCTTGACTTCGCTAACCGCATCGTCTTCGTGCGACGCAGCCTGACGAACGGCCACGAGGGACCTCCGAAGTCCGGGAAGGTTCGCTCCGTCCCGCTCGCCGATCAGGCCGCCCGTGCGCTCGATGGTCTGAGTCGTCGCCCCATGTTCGTAGCGCCGGGCGACCGCGTTTTCTGCTCGGAGGTCGGCGCCCCTGTCCACGACGATCAGCTCAGGGACCGGTTCTATGACGCGCTCGCAGCCGCCGGTCTCGGGCACAAGCGGGAAGGCAGCAGGCCGATGGTCTTCCATGACCTACGCCACACGTTCGGCACGCTCGCGGTCGGTCGGGCATCAGTGGTCGAGGTGAAGGAGTGGATGGGGCACGCGAACGTAGCTACGACGGAGATCTATCTCCACTATCAGCCGAAGCAAGAGTCGGCGGCGAAGCTCACCGAGGCGTTCGCGACGAGTAGCGGCCCTGCCGAAACCGTGTACCCAACCGTGTACCGAACTGCCGAAAACGGGGCGGAACTGAGCGCAACTGAGAGCGTCGAATCGCCCGTAAACACTTGAGCTAGCCGGGATCGGTAGTTCTCAAAATCCGCTGCCCGCAAGGGCGTGAGAGTTCGAATCTCTCCCGCGGTATCCCACGCCGCACAGCCCGGGTCCGCGGCGGGTCCGCGGCGCGCGAGTTGACGTCGGGCGAGGCATCGCCGGCGCTGATACAGGTGTCGGGGACCAGGCCTCGCCTCCGGTCGTGTAACGGTTCACGGCTCACGCGGACCAATCCTCCAGATCAGTCAAACGACTCTGGAGGTCCAACAAGATGTCTGCAAGAAGGAAACTGAGCGCGGCCACGGCGGCGACGGTCGCGGCGACGCTGCTCGCGAGTGCCGCTTCGGCAGGAGCCGCAGCGTTGCCACACGCCGCCGCTGGCCGGCATCCAGCCGGTGCCGTGTTCGTGCAGACCGACAATCCGGCCGGCAACGCGATCTCGGTCTACTATCGCGCCACGGGCGGCACGCTCTCCCCAGCCGGCACCTATCCGACCGGCGGTCTCGGTGGCGTCCTCGGCGGGTCGGTCGTCGACCATCTCGCTTCGCAGAACTCGCTCGTCTACGACGCCGGTGCGCGCGAGCTGTTCGCCGTCAACGCCGGCAGCGACACGGTTTCCGTGTTCGGCGTGCACGCCGGCGCCCGGCTGCGCCTGCGGCAGGTGATCGGTTCGGGCGGGTCCTTTCCGGTCAGCATCGCCGTCGACGGCGAGGTCGTGTACGTGCTGAACGCCCTGGGTGGCGGCACGATCCAGGGTTACCGCCTGATCGGCGGCAGGCTGGCAGCCATCGCCGGCTCTTCACGGACGCTCAGCCTGACCCCGGATCCGGCATCGGTGTTCACCACGACCCCAGGTGACATCGCCTTCACGCCCGGTGGCCAGCAGCTGCTGGTGACCACCAAGGGCAGCACGAACGCCATCGACGTGTTCGCTGTCGACAGCCAGGGCCTGCCGTCGGCGACCCCGGTCGTCAACGCCGAGCCAGGGGCGGTCCCGTTTGCGTTCGCCTTCAGCGCGAGCGGCCAGGTCGATGTCGCCGAGCCTGGGCCCGACGCCGTCGCGAGCTTCTCCCTGAGCGCAGGCGGAACGCTCACACCGATCGCCTCGGTTCAAACCGGCGCCGCCGGTACCTGCTGGCTGGTCGCCGACGGGTCCGTGCTGTTCGCCGGCAACGCCGGCAGCGCGACGGAGACATCGCTCCTCAGCGCGCCCTCCGGCCAGCTCACGCTGGGCACGACGACTGCGACCGACCCCGGAACGGTCGACGCGGCGGCCTCGCCAGACGGCCGCTACCTATACGTCCAGACCGGCCGGGGCGGCATCGTCGACGAGTTCCAGGTCGGAACGGGCGGCACGCTCGCCGAGCTCGGCAGCGTAACCGTCCCGAACGCCGCCGGCGGTGAGGGGATCGCGACTTCCTGAAAGCAGGGGATAATCGGTGGCGCGGCCCCGCTGGGCCGCGCCACCGCCGTACCCGGTTCATGTCTTTCCACGTCCCGCGCATCCCCTGGTCTCATCGCCGCACGCGGCCGACGCCAGAGGACCAGCAGCTGCTCGAGCGTCTGCGCGCAGGCGATGAGGACGCCTTCATCACGCTCGTCGGCCACCACCAGGACGCGATGCTGCGGCTGGCCCGCACGTTCGTCCGCAACGAGGCGGTCGCCGAGGAAGTCGTGCAGGACACCTGGCTCGGAGTGCTGCGCGGGATCGACCGTTTCGAGGGCCGCTCGACGCTACGCACCTGGCTGCTTGCGATCCTCGCAAACCGAGCCCGGACCGCCGGTGCACGGGAGTCACGCAGCGTTGCGGCCTCGGACTCGGCCGGCTTTCTCGCTGCCGTCGACGCGTCACGCTTCGACGCGAGTGGTGCGTGGCGCTCACCGCCCGAGCAGTGGGTCGAGGACCTGGAGGACCGCTGGGGGCGGCGGCGCTGCGTGGCCCGATCCTGGCGGCGCTGGTCGCGATGCCCGCGCGCCAGCGGGCGGTGCTTATGCTCCGTGATGTGGACGGCCTGCGGGCGGACGAGGTGTGCACGGTGCTGGATCTCAGCGCCGCGAACGAGCGCGTGCTGCTCCACCGTGGCCGCAGCCGCCTGCGCCAGGCGCTCGAGGATGAGATCGGGGTGTCGCGGTGATGGGCCAGCGACAGCCCGCCGAGATGCCCTGCCGTCACGTGGTCGAGATGATCAGCGACTATCTGGAGGGCGCGCTGTCCGCGCGGGAGCGGCGCCGGCTCGAACACCATCTGGACGGGTGCTCGCATTGCAGGACGTACCTGGCTCAGACACGCGAAACCATCAGGCTCACGGGTCGCTTGGTCCCCAGCGACCTCTCACCGGAGATGCAGCGGGAGTTCACCGAGATCTACCGCCGCTGGCGCGCCAACGGCTGAGAGCATCCTCGGCGCCGGCGCCGAGCCGGGCGAAACGCCTGCAGGTGCTCGGGCACGCAACACATCCGGTCAAACCGCGCACGCCGCTGCGGTCTAGTACTCGTCTGTCTGATGCCGATTGGACGTAGCCTCCTGCCATGACCAATTCGATGATGCCGCTACGAGAGCAGGACCTTGACCCCGATCCCCTGCGGCAGTTCGCCGCATGGTTCGAACTCGCCGCCCAGACAGGGCTTGCCCAGCCGGAGGCGGCGGTCGTCGCGACTGCGACCGCGGATGGCGCCCCCTCGGCGAGATTCGTGCTCGTCAAAGGCTTCGATGAGCGAGGCTTCGTGTTCTTCACGAACTACGAGAGCCGCAAGGGGCGAGAGCTCGGCGAGAACCCACGCGCCGCACTGCTGTTCTACTGGGAGCCGCTGGGGCGCCAAGTGCGGATTGAAGGACCTGTGGAGCGTGTCTCGGTCCAGGAGACGGACGCGTACGTTCGCAGCCGCCCGCGCGGCAAGCAGCTCGGTGCGCTTGCGTCGCCGCAGAGCCAGGTGATAGAGAGCCGCGAGTGGCTCGAGCGGCGTGTCGCGGAGCTGGCCGAGCGTTACGGGACCGGTGAGCTGCCGTTACCCGAAGCCTGGGGCGGGTTGCGCGTGCAGCCCGGCAGCTATGAGTTCTGGCAGCAGCGCGACGACAGGCTCCACGATCGCATTCGTTACGTGCGTGGATCGGAGCCTGACTGGCGGCGCGAGCGGCTGTCGCCCTGAGCGGTTGCCGGGGCGCTTCGCTGGTCGTCTAGCGGACGGTGAGCGCCGCGCGCAGCGCGGCGATGTGCGCCGGCGTCGAACCGCAGCAGCCACCCAGGATGCCGGCGCCGGCGCCGGCGAAGCCCGCCACGGTCGCACCGAAGGACTCGGGGCTCTCGGGGTAGACGACTCCCGCTGCCGTGACCTGTGGGACGCCCGCGTTCGGCTTGATCCAGAGCGGGGTGCGCGAACCGGTAGCGCTGTACTCGGCGAGCACGGCGGACATGTCCTCGAGCGAGCGCCCGCAGTTGGCGCCGACGGCGGCGAGGCCGAGTGGCTCGGTCGCCGCGATCACCTGCGTCGGGCTGAGCCCCATCATCGTGCGGGTTCCCTGGTCGAAGCTGAAAGAGGCGACGAGCGGGAGATCCGTCGCGGACCTCACCGCCTCCACCGCCCAAAGCGCCTCATCCAGCGCAAAGAACGTCTCCAGCACCAGCAGGTCGACGCCACCTTCGGCCAGGGCACGCGCCTGCTCGCTGAAGGCGACCAGCGCGTCGTCGTGCCCGAGCGGCCCGAGCGGCTCTGCCAGCTGCCCCGTCGGACCGATCGAGCCGGCGACCAGCACATCCCCGCCGACCGCCTCGCGCGCGAGTTCCGCGCCGCGCCGGTTCAGCTCGCTCGCGCGTCCCGCGAGCGGCCCGTCGGTGAGTCGTATGGGTGAGCCTCCGAACGTGCAGGTGAGCACGAGCTCGGCGCCAGCCTGGACGAAGCGTCGGTGCAGATCGATCACGCGCTCGGGGGCGTCCAAGACCCACTCCTCCGGGGCGACGCCCGGTTGCATCCCCATGTCCTGGTAGTTGGTGCCGGTGGCGCCGTCGGCGAGCAGCACCCGCCCGTCTGCGATCCGGTCGCTGAAGCTGAGCATCTACGCAAGGCTAACTGACGCGCGATGAGCGGCGCGGATTACGCGGCCGTGACTCCCGCGGCCGACCGCGAAGCCGTGACCGTATGCCTCCAAGGGCGTGTAGCCCAACGGTCACGGTTGCGCTTGACGAGTTGGCTGACGAGCGTGGTATCCCGGCCGGTGCCCGGCCGCCGGCTGCACCTGGGGTCTAATCACGCCCGAGCTACCGAGACGGGCCTGCGCGGGATGGTCGAAAATCAGTCCGCTCGCTCCAGCGGCTCGGAGCGAGCGTCATTCAACAACTCCGCGAGACGCACCGTGAACCGCGCCGCATCGGCTCCGTCGATCACTCGGTGGTCGTATGAGAGCGATAGTGGAAGCATGAGCCGTGGGACGAACTCTGTGCCGTTCCACACCGGGGCAACCGTCGAACGGGTAACACCGAGGATCGCCACTTCAGGCGCGTTTATGATCGGTGTGAATGCCGTCCCGCCAATGCCGCCGAGACTCGAGACGGTGAAGGTGCCGCCCGCCATCTGAGCCGGAGTCAGCTTGCCGTTGCGTGCTGTTTCGGTCAGCAGGGCTATGGCGGCCGCCAGTTCCATCAGGTCCTTCGCTTGGACGTCGCGTACGACCGGCACGAGGAGTCCGGACCGCGTCGCCGTCGCGACGCCGATGTTGTAGTAGTTGCGCATCACCAGCTCGCCGGCGTCGAGCGATGCATTGAACTGAGGAAACTCGCGCAGTGCTACTGCCAGTGCCAGAAGGAGAAACGGCAGGATCGTGAGCTTCGGCTGGGTACTGTCGCCGCTCTCGTTCAGCGATCGCCGCCGACTGTCCAAGGCGGTGATATCGGCTAGGTCGTGGTGCGTGACGTGCGGGATGACGACAGCGTTGCGAGTGAGCCGGCGTATGATCTGCTGGCGGATCCGAGATAGTGGCATCCGCTCGACCGGCCCGAACCGCTCAAAGTCAACCCGCGGCCACGGCTCGAGTTCCAGTGGCTTGAGCTTGTCAGGCGGAGCTGTCATCGCCGTTGGCATCGGGCAGCTCATCGCCGGGTGCGCCGACGTACGCGATGACGCTGAGCGCGCTCACCGTCTCACCGGCAGGAGCGACGATACGCAGCAACGTGCCCTCGGCTACGCTCTCAACCTCCATCTCCGCCTTGTCGGTCTCCACTACCAGCAACGGCTGTCCCAGCTCCACCGTACTGCCTTCATCGATCAGCCATTCGATGATGTGAAGCTCATCTGAGGTCTCGCCCAGCGCGGGCATGACGATCTTCTCGGCCATGTGTCTGCAGCCTCCTAGGTTGTTGACGGTCAGCGGTCGACCACGCCACGGACGGCGGCGCGGATATCGTCGCGGGCGGGAAGGACTGCAGCCTCCAGGGCGGGGGCAAACGGAACCGGTACGTCCTTGCTACCGAGTCGTACAACGGGAGCGAGCAAGCGGCCGTGAAGCTGGGCGGAGACACGAGCTGCCACTTCCGCTCCCCAGCCACCCGTGAGGTGTGCCTCGTGAACGATGATCAGTCGGCGCGTGCGCGCGACGCTGTTCATGACTCCGGCCCAGTCGAACGGGGCCAGCCAGACCGGGTCGATGACTTCACACTCGATGCCATCGCTCGACAGCTCTTCGGCCACGTCAAGCGATGCATACAACTGCGTGAATGTCGCGAGTATGGTCACGTGCTCCCCACGGCGGCGTATGCGAGCCTGCCCGATCGGCAGCACGTACTCGCCCTCGGGTACGAAGGCACGAGTGTCGATCGAACCTGACTCCTTACGTCGCTTCGCGCCGTACAGGAGCTTGTGCTCGAAGACCAGGACTGGATCCGGGTCCTGCAGAGCTGCCCGGATCGCCCCCTTGGCGGTGAACGGATCGGAGATGCACAGGACCTTCAGGCCCGGTATGTGCATGAAGAGACTCTCGGGGTTCTGTGAGTGCTGGGCGCCACGTTGGCTTGCGCCGACCGGACAGCGCAGGACGATCGGTACGGTGAGGGCGCCATTGGACATCGCACGAAGCTTGGCCGCCTCGTTGGCAACTTCGTCCATCGCCTCAAACACGAAGTCTGCGTATTGCAGGTCCGGTAGCGCCGGACAGCCAGTGACTGCCGCGCCGATCGCGGTTCCGAGCAGAGCCTTCTCACTGATCGGTGTGTCGATCACGCGGTCGCGGCCGAAACGCTCGGCTAAGCCGCCGTATACGCCGAATGCGCCGCCCCAGCCACCGGGCACGCCGATGTCCTCGCCCAAGAGCAGCAGCCGGTCGTTGGCGGCCATCTCCTCGCCGATCCCCTCACGCAGCGCCTCAGCGATCGAGAGCATGCGATCTTCCGGACCCTCGACCAGTGGGCCCGCGATGTCGATCGGCGCCGGCGGGGCGCCGTACACGACGCGGAGGTCTCCGGCGGAGGCGCCATCCGGCAGTGGCGACTGCTGAGCGAACGCCAGGGCCTCGGCCACCGTCGCCTTGGCGCGCTGCACCGCGCTCTGGACCTCGGCCTCGGATGCCACGCCGTTGGCCACGAGCCACTCGGGGAAGCACTTGACGGGGTCGCGTGCTCGCCATTGCGCCTCCTCTTCCTTTTGTCGGTAGCCCCGGGCATCGGACCTGCTGTGGCCGACGAAGCGGTAGGTCAGGCACTCTATGAGCGTTGGGCCATCGCCTCGGCGGGCGCGCTCAACCGCCTCATGTGCGGCGCTTCGGACCGCCAGCACATCCATCCCGTCCACGCGCTCGGAGGGAATGCCGTAGGCGGCGCCGCGAGACGCGACGTCGGGGTTGCGGGTTGTCTCTGAGAACGGCGTGGACGCGCTGTAGAGGTTGTTCTCGCAGACGAACACGACGGGTAGGTTCATTGCGGCGGCGATGTTCACCCCCTCGTGAAACGCCCCTTCGTTGACGGCACCGTCGCCGAAGAAACAGGCAACGACGGAATCCGTGCCACGCCTGACGAGGCCGAGCGCAAGCCCGGGGGCCAGAGTGATGCCACCGCCGACGATCGCAACCGAGGGGAGCATCCCGATGGACGCATCGCCGAGGTGCATCGACCCGCCGCGTGCCCCGAGGCAGCCGCTTGCCCTGCCATAGATCTCTGCCAGCGCCTGCTTCGGATCCATGCCCTTCGCCAGCGCGTGCCCGTGCGGGCGGTGCGTGGAGGTTATCCAGTCGTCGGCGCGGAGGGTTGAGCAGACTCCGACGGCGACCGCCTCTTGGCCCTGGTACTGATGCAGCGTGCCGGGTATTTCACCCTGCAGGTAGCGGAGGTATGCGGTCTGCTCAAACTCCCGGATGAGCACGAGCTGCTCGAGCAGCGACGCTCCCTCCGTGCTCGAAACCCGACCCGTGGCTCTGGTTGCACCGTCGTGGTCAATGACGCCAGATCGGTCGCCGCTCGACGTGTCGGTCACTTTCTTGCCGCCTTTCCCGAAGACCCGAAGATCTGCATGTATCGCCTAACCTCGTAGGTGAGCGCTTGCGCAGCGGCCGTCATGGCATCGCCCGCGAGCCGTGACCCGTAAGTGATGTTGGGGTCTGAGACAGCGTGTGCCAGACCCTGCGTTAGGCCGTCGCCAAACACCTGCTTGAGTCGAGTTCCGATGTTCACCTTGCTGATGCCAGCCTCGATCGCGGCGCGAAGTTGGTCTGCTGGCACACCCGAGCCACCGTGCAAAACGAGAGGCACCGTCAGTGCCTCCGCGAGCTCCGCGATCCGCGACATCTGCAACCGTGGCGTGTAGCCGCCCGTTACGAAGTGAACACTGCCCACCGACACTGCCAGGCAGTCGACGTTGGTGCGCGCTACGAAGTCCACGGCGGTATCGACATCGGTCAGGCGGGCTTCCTGATCGTGCACAAGCCCGTCGCGCATCTCTCCCAGCTCATCAAACTCACCTTCCACCGCGACACCGACGCGGTGGGCCTCGGTCGCGAGCGCGGCAGTCACCTCGATCAGGCGCTCACTACTGAGACCCTGGCCAACCATCATCACCGTGTTGAACCCGCAGCCGAGTGCCAACCGTGCCTCGTCTGCGCTGTCGGCCTCGTTGTACATGACCGCCGCCGGCACGCGTGCGCTGGCCGCCAGCATGGCCGCCGCGGCTCCATAGACGGCGATGCCGTGGTCACGCAGCCAGGCGTGGCTGGCCGTGAGTCCGCCGATGCCGATGATCACGGGTGAGCGCTCGGCTTCAGCCGCCGCGATCACAGCCTCCAAGGTGTAGACATCCCAGGCTTCGAAGTAGCCGACGGCGTAACGGTGCAGGCGTGCGTCTGCGAGCAGCTCGGGGAGCGATGCGACGGTCATGACCGGCGGCTCTCTGCGCCGCTGCCCCGGGCGGCGCGCTCAGCGTCGGAGGTGGCCAGGGACTGCGGTCGAAGCGCCTCCGACCATGAACGGTACGCACTCAGCTCGGTCGCGATCCGCTGCCGATCCCAGCCCAGGATTGCTGCGCATAAGTCGGCTACGGCGGGTGCGACGGACAGGCCGGCATCAGCGGTGCGTGAGAGCATCAGCCTGCGTGCCATGACGTCGGTCAGCGTGCGCGCGAACTCCTCTGTGACGGCGATCTCCACCTCCGCGGCGGCGACGTCATCGGTCCCGACAACCACCGCCGCGAGCTTGGGGTCAGCGCTGATCCTCGCGTCGACCCTGAGCGCGCGAACGCCGTAGAGGCTCAGGAGCCGACCGCCCTTGCCGGCGTTCAGCGGGTCTCGCTGTGCAAACCGAGTCGCGAACGCCGCCCAGTCAGCAGTCCTGCCGCCTGGCAGCGGCGTTGCTCTGGTGGGGCTGCACGCGGCACGCCGGCGGAGCCCCGCTCGTTCCCGAGCGGTGAGCCCGCGACGTCGGCTGCGTTGCGTGTCGAGATGGTCCACGATCCTGTCAACGGCCAGCTCCCCGAGCGCGCGATGCGTCGTCAGTTTGCCGCCAGTGAGGCTGAACAGTCCCGGGACGCGCGGGTGTGGGACGACGCTGTGATCACGGCTTACGTCCTGCGGCCGCACCGTCGCGGGTTGGTATGGGAGGGGGCGTGCACCGGCATAGGACTGCAATACGTGGCCACGGTTCACACTTGCCGCCGGAAGCAGACGATTGGTCTCCGTCAGGAGATAGTCGATCTCTTCGTCGCTGCAGCGGAGCGTGCCGGGATCTCCAGCCTCAACCACCTCTGTGCTGCCCACGAGCACCGTGCCGTCGGCTTGGGGCAGTACCAGGATCGGACGTGCGTCAGCTTGGGCCTCGTAGTGAATACCGGTTGCCGGACTTTCGGGAAATCCGGCCAAGACCAGATGGCTCCCCTTCACGGCCCCGATGAGCGGGCGATCACTGTCGTCGACGCCACAGACACCGGCGAGCACGTCGTCGACCCATGGCCCGCTTGCGTTGACCACGGCCCGTGACTGAATCGTCATCGCGGAGCCGGTCAACCCGTCTGTGAGCTCGAGCTCGAGCGCTGTCGAGCCCGCCGTGATGCCGTCGGCCGCGAGGTGCGTACGCACGCTGCTGCCAGCAGCACACACGTCGAGCGCTTGCTCCACCGCGAGACGCTCGGCAAAGCACGCATATGCATCGAAGTAGAGGATCCCTCCCTGCAGCCCGCGACGCTCGATGCTCGGATATGCGGTGACGAGCTCCTCGCGCGAAAGCGTCCGATGCCTAGGTGTGCTCTTACCAGGTGAGAGCACGTCGTAGGCGAGCATCCCTGCCCTGAGGGCGATAGCCGGCCGGCGGTTGTGCGCGTAGAAGGGGATCAGAAGCGCGTACGGCCTCACCAGGTGCGGGGCGGTGTGCAGCAGCAGCTCACGCTCGCGCAGCGACTCTCTGACTAGCCGGATCTCACCATGCTCCAGGTACCTCGGACCGCCGTGGATAAGTCTGCTCGACGCCGAGCTCGTCCCGCTCGCGATGTCGACCTTGTCGATCAGCAGCGTCCTCAGCCCCCGGAGCGCAGCCTCGCGCGCCGCGGCCGCGCCGTTGATGCCAGCGCCGATTACGACGAGGTCCAGCTGGCGGTCCAGGAAGTTCTCGGGGTCGTCCATGTCGTCTCAGCTCCGGCTGCTTACGAGCGGACCGGCCGGCCTGTGCATCGGCCCGGTGAGCTTCGCCGTCGGCGAGCGCAGCGCCTCGTATGTCTCTTTGAAGGTCACGAACCCCTCGCGGTACACGCTGACTGAGTCCGGCTCGGGCTCGAGCTGTTCCCCTGGGGCAGCGAGCGTGAGTGCAACATCGAACCCCGGCAGCAGACCGCAGCTGACGCCAGCCAGGATCGCATCGCCGAGTGCGGCGCCGCCGCCTCGCGCCAGAACTGCCGTTCGGACTTCCAGGACGTCCGTCAGAATTCGCCGCCAGAGTCCGCTTCGCGCGCCACCCTCGTTGAGGATCAAAGGTTCAGTAATCGTCAACTGACCGTCTCGCAGTACGTCCAGCGCCCACCGCAGCGCGTAAGCGACCCCTTCGAGCATCGCTCGGACGAGATGTTCGCGTCTGTGGTGTAACGACAGACCAACGTACGCAGCTCGGGCTTGGCTGTCCCAGAGCGGCACCCGCTCGCCCATGAAGTACGGAAGCGCGAGCAGACCCTCGCTCCCCGGAGGCACGTCCTGCGCGCCGAGAGTGAGCAGGTCGTAGGCTGACATGCCACGCCGGCTCGCGGCGTTGCTCAGCGTGTCGTGTCCCGCCAGATCGCGCAGGTAGCGTAGGGCCTGGCCACCGGTCATCGTCACGGCCACGGCCGAGTAGGTTGTGCGAACGTCGGTGGTGTAGGGGATGTTGACCACCTCGCGCCCTGCGACGCTGTGAATAAACGATGGCTGGTCATGAACCACCCCGATCACGCCCGCGGTTCCCAGGTTCAGTTGAAACGCTCCCGGGGCCACGGCGCCCCCGCCGATCCACGCGGCGTTGCAGTCGACCTGACCTCCCGCAACGGCGCATCCTTGGTGTAGCCCGAGTGTGGCGCTGATCTCTGCCCCGATAGTGCCGATCAGCTCGTCACAGTCGACCAGGTCCGGCAGGACACTGGATGAGATTCCGAGCGCGTCGAGGACACCAACGTCAAACGTGCAGGCATGAATGTCGTACGCGACGCCGAAGAACGCCGCGCAGCTTCGATTGAGCGTCGCGCGACCTGTCAGCTGCATGGCGATGAAGCCGTCGATCGTGAGGGCCTTGGCGGTTGCGTTGAATCTCTCGGGTTCGTTGCAAGCAACCCACATGAGGTTGACGAGTGAGGGGTAATCCTCGACCCGGTTTCCGGTTAGCGCCTGAAGCCGATCGGCACCGATCTTCTCGAGCGCTTCCTGCACCTGGGGCGATGCGCGCCTGTCCATCAGGTTGAAGGCACGGCCGACCGGCTGGCCGCGTCGATCCACCAGCACGAGGCTCGGTAACGCGGAAGAGACCGCCACAGCCGAGACCTCGCCACCAACCGCTGCCACCGCGGCCCGTATCAGGCGCTGGCACGATGTCCAGTAGTCCCTGGGATCGTGTTCCGAGTATCCCGGATGGTCGTGAAACTGCGCGTACTCCTCGTAGTCCTGAAATAGGACCGAGCCGGCAGCGGAGAGCGCACAGATCTTGGCTCCACCGGTGCCGAAGTCGAGCCCCAATAGAATCGGGTTCGCCGTCTTCATCGTCGCGTCCAGCCACCTACCAGCTGGTGAAGCCGCCCTCTATCAAGAGGTCGCCACCCGTCATGTACGCCGAGGCGTCTGCGGCGAGGAATACGACAGGGCCCACCAGATCGTCGGGAGTGCCGAGACGCCCCATGGGCGTCTGGTCCTCGAAGCCGCGGATCTTCTCTGCCCACTCTGGGCCGCTGATCATCGGCGTCATGATGTAGCCAGGGCTGAGAGAGTTGACGCGCACGTTACGCGCGACCCACTCCATGGCCAGCGTTGAGGTGAGGTGCTTGACGCCGGCCTTGGACGCGTTGTAATGGGCTTGGAGCAGCCCACGATTCACGATCGACGCCGACATCGATGCGATGTTCACGATCGAGCCCCCGCCAGCCTCGAACATTGCGCGGGCCTCGCTCTGACAGCAGTAGAAGACGCCCGTCAGGTTCACGTCGATGACGCGCTTCCAGTCGCTCGGATCGAGCTCTTCGGCTGGTGATGAGTGATTGACGCCCGCGCAGTTGACCGCCACGTCCAACCGGCCGAAGTGCTCCACGTGGCTCTGGACTGCGGAGGCGACTGACTGGCGATCCGTGACATCCACCTCGATCACAACCGCGTCGCGCCCTGCTTCTCGGACCATCTCGGCTGTCCTATCGCTGCCGTTTCTCTGCACAGGCAGATCCAGGATGCTGAGGTTCGCGCCGTGTTCGGCCAAGCCGAGTGCGAGGCGCTGGCCGATGCCGCTACCAGCTCCGGTGACGAGCGCGCTACGGCCAGACAGGTCGAAAAGACTCATGCTTCCTCCCGCTTGATGAACTCGGACGGCCCCGGAGCGACATCCGTTCGAGGTCCGCCTGAGCGGCTACACAGTTCGCTGGTGCGACACCGCGTAGGCCGACCAGCAGAATCACATCTGTGAGCATGCTCTCTCCAGGCCCTCATGAATAGTTAGTTTGCGCCGAAATGGCTTGCACGTCAAGTCACAATTGTGATAGTGTGGTCGTATGTCGACGGCGAGGTCACGCGCGATTCTGGCTGCTGCCGCCAGGTTGTACTACGTCGATGGGCTGAGCCAGGCGGAAGCCGCGGACCGGCTCGGCATGACCCGTTCCAACCTGTCGCGGGTTCTGAAGGCGGCTCGTGACGAAGGCGTCATCGAGTTCCGTGTCAACGACGAGACCGACCGCGATTACGTCTGCGAGGATGCCTTGGTGGCAGCGTTCGGCCTGCGGCGGGCCTGCGTGATCAGTACGCCACCTGACCGAGTCTCGCTGCCGGCGGTGGCTCAGGGCGCGGCGAGGCTCGTGGAGGAGGCGCTGGCGGGTGCGCGTGTGGTCGCGGTCTCGTGGGGCACGACCGTTCGCGCTGTGGTGGAGGCCCTTGCGGAGACTACGATGCCGGATCTGCGGGTGGTGCAGCTGGTCGGCGGGCTGACGTCGTTCGACGCACATGTGAGCGCGCACGACCTCGTGCGGGAGCTGGGCAGGCGTCTCGGCGCTTCGTACCTGTATCTCAACGCCCCGGGTGTATTTGACTCGGCTAGCGCCCTCACATCACTCTGCGCAGAGCAGTCGATCAGCTCGACGCTCGAGCTGGCCAGGCAAGCAGACGTCGCTCTGGTCGGCGTCGGGAACCCGGCACATGGCTCGTCGCACGCACTGTTGCGGCAACTTGTGAGCGGTAGCGATGAGCTTGCGAGGTTCTGGAGCGCCGACCCGGTGGGAGATGTCTGTGGGCGCTACTACGACGTCATGGGCCGGCCTCTCGAGATTGTTGGCATCAGCGACCGTGTGCTTGCCATCGACATACCTGCGCTCCGGCAGATCCCCGTCACCATCGGTGTCGCGACCGGCAAGGCGAAGGCGGTGGCGGTCCTGGGGGCGCTGCGCGGCCGCCTGGTCAACACGCTGATCTGCGACCAAGCGCTGGGGCACGAGCTGCTGGCTCACCGTCAGGGCGACGGCGCGTCGCCAACTTCTTAGGCCGATGACCCAGCGACACGCGCCGAGCCGGCTGGTGGGCGTGGAGCAGCGCGAACTAGGCGAACGGCGCTCTGACCCTGGCGGCCGTGTCATCAGTCGCAGTACCACGGCACTTTCTTCAACTCTCACATATGTGCCTTGACTTTGCGCTGTCAAGGGTGTTTGTTTTTACGCGAGAGGGAACGCGGAGTCGCTACAGCCTTGCATTTTGGAGGTTCAGGGACTCAAGACACAAGGGTGGAGACGTGGTACACGGCAGGAGTGCGATCTGGACTATCTGCACAAATGTGACGCTCGGCGGCTCGACTGTGAGCGTTTCCGTGCTGCCCTTCGCTGTTCTCTGTCAGGTCTCCGGTCGCTCGGCATTGGCGGAGGTAGCAGGGGCCCGTTCGGGCCGCGCCGTTCCGTCGGTCGCGAAGGGCGTGGGCATGGAACGTTTGCGTCCGGAGCGACGCCGGTGTGCCTGCGGTCGCGTGCTTGGACGACCGAGATCCCAGCAGTTCATGTCGCAAGCACAGCAGCGCGCGCCGTCGGCGGCCTGACCATGGGTCCGGCCTCTCGGCGGCCATATTGCCAACACGAGGGAAAGGTGCAGTGCAGATGAGCATCCGAGTTTTGAGATCGCCAGCGGCGATGGTCGGGGTGATCGCGGTGTTAGCCGCCGGCGGAGTCGCGGCGGCTACGTCGTTGGGGAGCACGACACGTTCCGTTGCGTCCCTGAAGAGCCGCTCGATCAAGGGCATGACCGTGGCTGTGTCGGTGCCGCAGGAAGTGGATCCGTACTTCATCGCGATCACGAACTACTTCAAGAAGGCCGCCGAGGCTCAGGGTCTCAAGGTTCTGACCGCCAACGCGAACGGCTCGGTGGCGACGCAGGTTCAGCAGGTGGAGTCGTTCGTATCAGAGGGTGTCAAGGCCATAGCAATCGACTCGATCAACGACCAGACGATCGTGCCGGCCATCAAGGACGCCAACCGGCACGGGATCCCTGTGTTCACGATCGACACCCAGCCTTACGCTTCAGCGATGAAGGCGGAGGGCGCGCACATCGTACAGACGGTGGAGAGCAACAACCCGGAGTGCGGCCGTGTCTCGACTGAGCAGATGCTCGCCTGGCTGCACGGGAAGTCCGCGGTGATCGGCAAGGTGATCCTGCCGTTGGCCCAGTCTACCGTCGACCGCAACGCCTCGTTCACGTCGATCATGAAGAGCCATCCGAAGGACAAGGTCGTCGCGACCGTCAACGGTGAGGCACAATATGCGGTTGCGCTCACCGTCACCCAGCAGATGCTGTCCGGGCATCCGAACATCAATGTCATCTGGACGACGGATGGCCCGGCGGCAACCGGAGCCTATCGCGCGATCATCGGTAAGCACCTTGTGGGGAAGGTGCACCTCTTTGGTAACGCTACGGTGGTGCCGGCCGACCAGGCGATTGAGAGTGGCAAGATAATGATCGCCGGGGCGACCCAATTCCCGTCGGTCGAGGGCGCAACCATCGGCTACGACGTCGGCCAGTATCTGAGCGGCAAGCACAGCCAGACGTACTTGGAGTTCACCCCGTGCAACCCCGTGACGCACGCGAACTCCAAGGTGGTAACGGCCTACAACACCGCGGTGTTCGCCGGCAGCGGCAAGGAGCCCGTACAGATCCTGCTGCACGGCAAGTTCTACCAGTTCGAGGCCCACGGCAAGCTCAAGCAGGTCTCACTGCCGTGACCGCAGCGGTGGCAGATCCGGCTCGCGCCGGAGCCCCTGGGCTGGAGTGCACGGACGTTTGGGTGCGCTACGGCCCGGGGCTGCCGCCGGTGCTCAGGGGAGTCTCGCTGAGCGTTGCGCCGGGTGAAGTGGTGGCCTTGGTCGGTCACAACGGGGCCGGTAAGTCAACGCTCGTGAAGGCTCTGACGGGCGCGGTGCATCCCGAGCGTGGTGCGATTTCGCTGGACGGAGTGAGGGTTGACGGCCGCTCGCTGAGACAGATCATGGCTGCCGGTGTCAGCTGCGTCTGGCAGGAGCTCTCCGTCATCCCGACGATGTCGGTGGTGGACAACCTGCTGCTAGGGATGCCAGACCGGGCTCGGCTGGTGGCTTCGCCCGGCCTGGCCCGGCGGCGGATCGCCGCTGTGGTGGATCGCTGTGATCTCCACAACATCGATCCGAAGGCTAAGGTCGGCAGCCTGCCATTCGTGGACAGGCAACGCGTGGAGATCGCCAGGGCGATGGCGATTGACGCTCGCTACCTTCTGCTCGACGAGCCGACGGCCGGTCAGCGTGGTCGCGGCCGCGACGAGCTGTTCGCCCTGATCCGGTCGGCTGCGGGGCACGGGGTGGGGGTGCTGCTCGTCGACCACCATCTGGACGAGGTGGTGGAGTTGGCCCACCGCGCAGTGGTGGTTCGGGACGGCGAGCTCGTCGGAGAGGTGGCGGGGACAGCGCTCACGGCTGCGCGAATGACGGAAATGATGACCGGCTACACCGGCACGGTGGGGCCGAGTCTCGGTGCGGCCGTTGGGCACGACCACCATCCTCGGGCCGGCCGTGGCAGTGCTGTCGCCGATTGCCGCCTGCGGTGCGCCGAGCTCGGAAGCTCGACTTTGGCGCAGGTCAGCCTGGAACTGCACGGAGGTAGCGTCTATGGCTTCTACGGCCTCGAGGGAGGCGGGCAGTCGGAGCTGTTGAGCCTGCTGGCCGGAGCGTCCGTCCCGTCGACCGGCTCCGTCGAGATCGACGGCAAGCCCGTGAAGCTCAGGACGCCTGCCGACGCCGTCCGCGCGGGCATCGTCTACCTATCCGGCGACCGTGCGCAGATGTTGGTGCGGACGATGAGCGGCAGCGATAACCTCCTGCTCGGACAACTTGCATCCAGGCCCCTGTGGAGCCTGGCTCCGACGCGCAAGCAGCGCCAGCAGGCCGCGGCTGCTCTTGTGGGCCAGCTGGATGTCAAGGGCAACTGGCGCGGCCTCGTCACCGGTCTGAGCGGTGGCAATCAGCAGAAGCTCGTGATCGGGAGGGCCCTGCAGAGGTCTCCAGCCGTAGCGTTGCTCGAGGGTCCCACGCTTGGGGTAGACGTGGCAGCGCGTACACAGATAGTGGGAATGATCAGAGGGCTCGCCGCTGACAACGACTCTGTCGTGTGTCTTGCGAGCACCGACGAGGATGAGGTGCTGGACGCCTGCGACCAGATCTTTGTCATGGCCGGGGGACGCTTGGTCGACCGACTCCAAGTCACACCGGACCTCGGCAAGGAGCGGCTCCGAGCTTCGGCCGTCGCAACCAGCCCACTAGCGACAACCAGAGGATCAGGGAGGCAAGATGGCGGAGGTTGATGAGACCGAGAAGCGTGCCGGGCAGGTCAGTGCGGAAGGCGGGTCCACGCCGGAACCCAGGCGCGTCCGCTCGCTGCTCGCGGACGCGATCAGCAAGCCGGAGGCGGGCACCGTCGTACTGATCGTCCTGGTGGGGCTCGGGTTCGCCCTCCTGAACAGCCATTTCTTCACGAGCGGAAACCTGGCCACTCTGACGCTCGACGCGACGGTGGTCATGGCGCTGGCGATCGGTCAGGCTTTCGTGCTGCTCACAGGAAACATCGACCTCTCCTGCGGCTCCCTTGCGGCGTTCGGTGGCGTGCTTGTGGCAATCATCGCCAACGCCGGTGTGCCCTGGGAGCTCGCGGTGTTGCTCGCGTGCCTCACGACCGGGGTTGCAGGGGTGATCAACGGGGTCATCACCTATTACGCACGGATACCCTCCTTCCTCGCCACTTTCGGGATGCTCGGCGTAGGCGAATCGCTGGCTCTGCTGCTGTCAAACGCGACAAGCGTTCAGGTTAACAATGTCTCATTCGCCTACCTGGGCGTCAGCAGCGTCGGTGGCGTGCCGGTCGCCTTCGTGATCGTGCTCGGGATCGTGCTGGTCGCCGAGATGCTGTTGAGAAGAACGGTCTTCGGCTTTGACCTGTATGCAATCGGCGGCAATCAGCGCGGCGCTGAGCTTGCCGGCATCAGGGTCGGTCGGGTGCAGATCGGCGCATTTGCGTTCAGCGGTCTGCTCGCAGGGTTCGGCGGCTGCATAACGACCTCCCAGCTGATGGCAGGTTATCCCTCGAGCGGGACCGGAGACACACTGTTCGATGCGATCGCCGGCGCGGTAGTAGGCGGCGTGAGCCTGTTTGGCGGTGTGGGCACCGCGCTCGGTGCCTTCCTGGGGGCGCTGCTGATCGGGACCATCCAGGACGGCCTGAACGTCGTGGCGATCTCCTACTCATGGCAGCCATTAATAATCGGTGTGGTGATCGTGATCGGTGTCACCTACGACGTGACCGCTCGCCGAACGCACATAGCGTCGCGTGTGAAGGCGCTTGGGGGGCTCCGCGGCAGGGCTGGTGCTGCTCCCGGCTTCGAACTGCCTGCCTCACCACCCACCGAGCAGGCCGGTGAGGCGGGCCCGCGCACGCATCCCTGAGGGCTCGTCCGCTCCGATGCCACGAGCCCGCACACGGGGCCTAGAATGCGCGGAGTCGCACGGCGCGCCGGAGCGTCTCGCGGGCGTGGCGAAATTGGTAGACGCGCCGGCTTTAGGTGCCGGTGGGCTTTGCTCTTGGGGGTTCGAGTCCCTCCGCCCGCATGAGACTGGGCCGGCGCAAGCGGCGCCGGCCCAGAAC
>DAIDME010000077.1 GCA_027449125.1 Solirubrobacterales bacterium
TGGCTAATCTGACGCTCGTCATCGATGGCCAACTCCTGCAGCGGGCGCGGATTCGCGCACTTGAGCGGGGCACCTCTGTAAACGCGCTCGTCCGCGCCTACATCGAGGACTATGTGGGCGCCGATGTTGCTGACAGGGCGCTGCGCGATTTCATCGCCTGGGCTGAGCAAACGCCCGGGAGCAGCGGCGTCACGGGCCGTAGCTGGACGCGGGACGATATCTACGCGGAGCGCGCGGGTCGCGATGGCGGGCCAGATCACCTTCCTTGACACAAACGTCCTGGTCTACGCCGTAGACGCCGCGGAGCCGGACAAGCGGGCACGCGCCCGGGAGCTGCTGGCATCGCCGCCAGCTGGCGGTTACGCCGTCAGCGCCCAGGTGCTGAGCGAGTTCTTCAGTGTCGCTACCAGGCGGCTCGGAATCGCCTCGGCGGATGCGCGAGAGGGGGTGCGGCGGTTCGTGCCCCTGTGTCGCACGGCGGTTGACGCCGAGCTCGTTCGTGATGCGATCGATCTGCACATGGAAGCATCGATCTCGTACTGGGATGCGCTGATTGTCGCTGCGGCCGCGCGCCTGCGTTGTGGCTCCGTGCTCAGCGAGGATCTGGGTGACGGCCAGCTGATCGGCGGCGTGAGGGTCGTGAATCCCTTTGGGGACCGGTTTGACGCGGAGTCAGGATGACCGGTCAGGTGGCAGAGCCGCTAGTCGGGCAGGTGGCAGATGCGCTCGCTGGCCGGGCGGCGCTCGTGACCGGCGCGGCCAGCGGCATCGGCCGGGCGGTGGCCGAACGGCTGCAGGCCGCCGGTGTCGGCGTGCTCGCGGTCGACCTGAAGCCCGACCCGCAGGGACCGGGGGTGGCGTTTGAGGCCGATCTGACAGACCCTGGCGCAAACGCGGCGGCGGTGGCGGCCGCGGTCGAGCGCTTCGGCCGGCTGGACATCGTGGTTGCCAACGCGGGCGTGCAGCACGTCGCGCCGATCGAGGAGTTCCCGCTCGAGCGCTGGCAGACGATCCTCGCGCTGATGCTGACGAGCCCGTTCCTGTTGGCCAGGCACGGCTGGCCGGCGCTGCGGGAGAGCCCGTCGGGGCGCTTCATCGTGATCGCCTCGGCCCATGCGCTGGCCGCCTCGCCCTACAAGGCCGCCTACGTGTCGGCCAAGCACGGCGTGCTCGGCCTGGTCAAGACGCTCGCGCTGGAGGGCGCGCCGCACGGGATCATGACCACCGCCGTCTGCCCGGCGTACGTGCGCACGCCGCTTGTGGAGCACCAGATCGCAGACCAGGCGCGGGTGCACGGGCTCAGTGAGGATGAGGTCACCGAGCAGGTGTTGCTGGCTCCCCAGGCGGTCAAGCGCCTGATCGAGCCCGCGGAGGTCGCGGAGGTGGTCGCGTTCCTGGCGGGTCCGGGCGGGGCGTCGTTCACCGGCGTGCCGGTGACGATGGACCAGGGCTGGACTGCCCGCTGAGGGTGGTCGAGCTTGAGAGCCGGCCGATCAGGACACCCAGGTCGTGCGTTCGCGGGGGCGCTACAGCACCCATGACGGGCGTCGCTGGTGGCCATCAGCTGCCGAGCACCCGCACTGGGCAGGTCCGCATCCTCAGCCGGCGCGGCGGGCTCGCGTCCATCGCCGGCGTGCGGCGGCACGGTATGCTCGGCGCTGACCATGACCGACCGCTCGGCAGCCGCATTGGGCGAGATCATCCGCCGGCAGCGGGAGCTGGCGGAGCTCTCGATGCGGCGCTTCGCCGACCTGGCGGGGATCTCAAACCCCTATCTGAGCCAGATCGAACGCGGCCTGCGAGCGCCCTCCGAGCAGGTGCTGGAGGCGATCGCAAAGACGCTTCAGGTCTCGGCCGACACGCTCTACCAGCAGGCCGGCGTGGCGCCGCCCGGGGAGGAGTCCGAGCCCAGCGCCGTGCTCGAGGCGATCGCCGCCGACCCGCGCCTGACCACGCGCCAGCGCGCCGCGCTCCGGGAGATCTACGAGTCCTTCACGGGCGAGAGTGCGCCGCCACCGCGGAAAGCAGCGAGGGCCACTGCTCGGCAAGCGCCTCGTGACCCATGAACAGACCCAGGTGGCCACCGGCCGCCAGCTGGCGCTGGACATGTTCGGGCGCTGTTGAGGCGGCGTCCGCCACCGCGTAGACCTGGGCCGCCGGAGTGATGTGGTCCGCGCTCCCGGCGAGCAGCTGCAGCGGCATGTCGAGCGCGGCGAGCTTCACCGCGCGGCCACCGACCTCGAGCGTGCCGGCCATCAGGGCGTTGTCGCGGAAGAGCCGCTCGACGATCCAGAGATAGAAGGCGCCCGGGATGTCCTGGGTGTGCTTGAACCAGTCCTCGAACTCGCGGTAGCGCGCGACGTAGCGGCTGTCGTCGAGGTGGCGCAGCAGCTCGATCTGTCGGCTGTACTCATCCAGCGGGTTGATCATGATGAAGCCCGCGAGCATGTGCTCGCCCTTCAGCACGCCGCCGCCGGCAGCCACCAGCGCTCGGTAGAAGGAGAGATCGCCGCCCGGCGCGAGGCGGGCGACCACCTCTCCGATCACGGGACGCCCGGCGTGGAAGTCGATCGGCGCGCCCGCGAGCGTCAGCGTGTTGACGCGCTCGGGGTGGAGCGCCGCATAGACGGTCGCGAGCCAGCCGCCCTGGCAGTCCCCCACCAGGTTCACGCGCCCGCCGGCGTGCGCGACGGCGTGGTCCACCACGGCGATGTAATCCTCGATCGTGGCGTCGGCCGTGCCCGCACTCGCGCCGACCCAGTCGAGCGTGAACGCTCGCTCGAGGCCGGCTGCGACGATCGTGCGCATCTGGCTCTGTCCCGGCGCGTAGTCGACGATGCAGGAGTCGTGCCCGGCCTGAGGTGGCAGCACCAGCGTCGGAACAACGTCGGCCGCCTGCGGCGGGCTGAAGTCGCGCAGCCGCGCGAGCGGCTCCTCCCAGACGAGCCGATGGGGGCTGGACCACCGGGGTCGCTCACGCAGCGACATCAGCTCGAGCCAGCGGGTGAGCTCGAACGGTGTGCGCGGGCCGCGGGTGAAGGCGCGTGCGAGCTCGCCGAGCGTGGCGGCGCCGGCTTCGAGCCACAGCTCGAGCCAGCTCTCCGCCAGGCTCGTGGCTGACTCTTCAGGGGCGCAGACAGGTACCTGTAGGGAGCTCATCGGGCGGGTGCGCCTCCTGGGGAAAAGGGGTGGGGCGCCGCCAGCGGGCGGCGCCCCTCGGTTTAGCAGACTCGGGCGCTGGCCCGCGCAGCCTCTATGAGAGCAGGCTGCGTACCGCGCTGGTGTAGGCGCTGGTCAGCTCGTGCGTCATGTCGGCGTGGCTGTCGATCATGCCCTTCAGCCACTCCTGCTTGGTGGCGACGGCGAGCTTGCGCTCCATCTCGAGCGCCCGCTCGACGCCCTTCTGGTAGGCGTCGACCGACTGCACGCCGGCCTTGCGCGCGGCATCCATGACCTGCTCGCTGAACTGCTTGTACTGCTCGTAGCCGGCTTCGAAGGTCTGCGTCGGGGTGGTGGGGGTCTGGGTTGCGGCCATGTTGAACCTCGCGTGGTGGTTGGGAGAGTGGGAGAGTGAGAGAGGTGAAGCTTCTTGCAGGTTAGCAGCCTGCGAGCAAGCGCGCAAGCGGGCGGTCGAGGGCGGCCGCCGCGGTGCGCGCTGGCGCCTGCTCTCCCACTTGCCGTCACATGTCCATGCCGCCGTTGACGTGCCAGACCGCCCCGGTGATGTAGGAGGACTGGTCGGCGGCGAGGAAGTGCACCACGCGGGCCACCTCATCCGGCCGTCCGAGCCGGCCGAGCGGGATCTTCGCCTTGATCCCATCCATCACCTTCTCCGGGATCGTCTCCATCATCTCGGTCGCGATGAACCCGGGGGCGACCGTGTTCACCGTCAGGCCGATACCGTCGGGGTCGAGCTTGCCGGCA